>CAWUSX010000021.1:0-19773 GCA_963924875.1 uncultured Gammaproteobacteria bacterium | reverse complement strand
AAAAAAGGGCGACTAAATAGCCGCCCCTTTTTCAACAAACCAAAAAGCTATAACTTAGCTACATCCCTTAGGACGAGGTAGGCCAGCAATTTTGTTTGCACACTTAATTAGACCTGTTGGGAACAGAGAGTAAATGTACTTCTGGTCACTCTTATCTTTGCCATACTCTTTCTTCATTAACTTAGAAAATGCACGTGGCTCACATACTGTTCCATTTTCCTGGAAGTATGTACGCGCCATATTGATAATGTTCCAGTGCTCTTCAGTAAGATCGCCAACGTTTTCTGTGATAGCAATTTGAGCAGCCAGTTCTTCACTCCACTCATCAAGGTTAAGTAACCAGCCTGCTTCACTTAACTCGATTGTTTTACCATTAACAACGGCTTCCATTGGTACACCTCTTATATAAACTTGATAATCACTGAATAAGTAATGCTAATTTAGCGGGCTTATCCATGGGATTGAAATAAAATAAACTTGAGTAATTTAGTCGGGTATTATCCATTAAATTGGGCTAATAGGCAAATACTTATATTTCTGTTTGTTAGACAGTTGTCTAGGTTGGTGATATTCTGAAAATGGTGATGTTTTTTATAAGGCTTCAGTGAAGATTGCAATCGAGGAGGGACATATGTCTGATCAAAAAATTGATATGTTCAAGGGCATAATGCCTGGAGAGCCGCTGTATAAGCTGGCACCTACTCGCGATGAAAATGGTAAATCTTTTGTCGATTTTATGCTAATTATCCCCAAATTGAAAAAGAAGCCGCAGGACTACATTGATCGAACATTAAAAGACATTCAAATGGTCTTAAATCGATATAAAAACGACGTAGTATTTGCCAATATGGATTTAAAAATAAATTGTTTATGGATATCACACAAGCATAAGCCTGGCCTCTGCCGCGAGTTAACCTCGGCCATACGCCAGTATGTGCCTGAAGCTATGCTGGTTGGTGATGCGGGCTACTAAAAATGATTTATATACGAATTTAAATAATAAAGTTAAGTAGAAATAATGAGTCAGGCGGCAATAGATCCCATCATTTTTAGTGAAATAAGCGTTCTTATGGAGGACTCGTTACCTATCTTTATTGAGACCTATTTAGAAAATACGCAGAAATTAATTGAACTGCTGGAGCAAGCCGTTCCAACAGGTGATTCAGAGAGTGTTTTTCAAAATGCTCACCAGTTAAAAGGCGGGAGTGGAAGCATCGGTGCCATGCAGGTATTCCAGATAGCTAAGCAGATGGAGGATGTGGCTAAGGAGGGCGATACGGGAGCCCAGTTGGGTGCGCTGTTTATTGAGTTAAAAAATGCTTATGGAACGGCGGAAACGGAGTTAAAAGAGCATTTATAATAGCCTGCGCTCCGTCCGTATCGCTTGAGCGGTACAGGCAGAGCAAAAGTTTATTTAGTCTTTGATCCGCTGTCGACCATCAGCTACCGCTAAAAGCACCTGTTCAGGGGCTGTTCCACCGATGTGATTACGTGCTGCCACCGATCCTTCCAGAGTTAAAACATCAAAAACATCCTGCTGAATGATATCTGAGAATGACTGCAGTTCCGTTAGCTCCATTTCGCTTAAGTCACGCCTGGTTTCAACGCCTAAAGCCACGGCTTTACCCACTACTTCATGGGCATCACGGAAAGGTAGGCCCTTAACAACAAGGTAATCGGCTAAATCAGTTGCCGTTGAAAACCCCTGTTTTGCGGCCTTGTACATGTTTTCCTTTTTGGGTGTAATAGCGGGTATCATGTCGGCAAATGCGCGTAAACAACCTAAAACAGTATCGATCGTGTCGAATAAAGGTTCTTTGTCTTCCTGATTGTCTTTGTTGTAAGCCAGCGGTTGAGATTTCATTATGGTGAGTAAAGAGATGAGGTTGCCATTAACACGGCCGGTTTTACCACGTACCAGCTCGGGGACATCGGGATTTTTCTTTTGCGGCATAATGGACGAGCCGGTGCAGAAGCGGTCGGGCAAATCAATAAAATCAAACTGAGCAGATGCCCACAAAATCAACTCTTCAGAGAAGCGTGACAGGTGCGTGGTGAGTATGGCTGAAGCCGCACAGAATTCGATGGCAAAATCACGATCACTAACAGCATCTAGCGAATTGCGGCAAACGTCGTCGAAATGAAGTAGCTCTGCGGTTAAATATCGATCAATTGGGAAAGTGGTCCCCGCCAGGGCAGCGGCACCTAAAGGTGATACATTCAAACGTCTCACACAGTCTTGTAAACGAGAGGCATCGCGCTGCATATTTTCAAACCAGGCCAACATGTGGTGACCAAAAGTTACTGGCTGTGCAACCTGCAGGTGAGTAAAGCCCGGCATAATGGTGCTGGCTTCGCGCTCGGCTAAATCAAGCAAACCCGTTTGTAAGCGACGAATCTCGGCAATTGCATAGGCAATCTGTTCACGCAAATAGAGGCGAATGTCGGTGGCAACCTGATCGTTTCGTGAACGCCCGGTGTGTAGACGTTTTCCGGCATCACCAATAAGCTCTGTCAGGCGCGCTTCTATGTTCATGTGTACATCTTCGCGTGCAATAGACCATTCAAATCGACCTTCGGCAATTTCTTGCTCTACCTGGTCCAGGCCCTTCAATAGATTGTTTAAATCATCTTCTGTGAGCACGCCAACTTTGGTCAGCATACGCGCATGGGCGCGAGAACCTTCGATATCTTGCCTGTACATACGTTGATCAAATTGTACTGAAGCAGTAAATGCTTCAACGAAGGCATCGGTAGGTTCAGTGAAGCGGCCGCCCCATAATTTATTTTGCTCAGATGATTTGCTCATAAGTTTTGCGGAGTCCTGCAAATAATGCTGCTAGTAAGGAAAAGAATGGCGAATTATAACAAATATGTTGATGAAGGTTGCTGATTCTCACAATCGGCATTAGATCGACTAAACTGGGGGCATGAATACAGAATTGAATGGAAATCGGGGTTTTATCCCGAACTTTTGTGACGTCACCGTGGTGTTTATGCTGGTGTTGCTGGTTGAGTTGTTATCACTGCTGCTTGCAATGGCGCCATCGAGTAGCAGTGGTTTTTGGGATCGCTTAGCGCTTATTTCGATGTTTGCTCAATGGTTGGCGCTGATTAATGCCAGTCTGCTATGTACCTTGAAGACCTGGTTAAATAAGCAAGCGGTGGAGGTATGCAGCGTTATTAGCCTCACTTTAATGCTGTCTATTACGTTAGGCTTAAGTGGTGTAGTTATCTATTTTGGTGATTATATAGGTTTAGGCAAGTTGAGTGAGCATGACATAGTGTATTTTGTGCTGCGCAATTTGGCCATCAGCGGCATTATTTATGCGGTAATTCTGCGCTATTTTTATGTGCAACATCAGTGGCGCTCAAACCTACAGGCGCAAAGTCATGCGCAAATACAGGCCTTAAAAGCGCGTATACGGCCGCACTTTCTATTTAATAGTATGAATACCATTGCCTGTCTTGTGCATATAGATGCGGATAAAGCAGAAAAAGCGGTAGAAGATTTATCTGATTTATTTAGGGCGAGTCTGCAGGAAAACACCAGCCACACCTTAAAAGATGAATTAGATCTGACGGCCAGTTATTTAGATATTGAGCATTTACGCCTGGGTGAGCGATTATCGGCTAAATGGCAGCTAGATGAAATGGCAATGGATATAGAGGTTCCATTATTTTGTATACAGCCTCTGGCGGAGAATGCGATTTATCACGGTATAGAGCCGGTTACAGAAGGTGGAGAGATAAAAATTTCAGCGCAACTCGAAAACAATCGACTATGCTTAAGTGTAAGTAATCCGGTGAAAGAGCAAAATTCTATGAGCCAGCATCAGGGAAACCATATGGCTCAGTCGAATATTCAAACCCGGCTTAAATTAATGTATGGGGATGAGGCTGAATTTACGATTAATGCGGAGCCAAGCCTATATACGGTTTCTATAGGGATACCAATCTAAAATATGAATATACTTATAGTCGATGATGAGCCACTAGCCAGACAGCGTTTGATAGGCTTAGTGCAAGAACTAAATGATTTCGAAGTGTGCGGTAATGCCTCTAATGGTAAAGATGCATTACGTTTGGCGCAGGAATTAAAACCTGATGTGGTATTGCTGGATATTCGCATGCCAGGCATGGATGGTATAGAAACCGCACACCATATGAATCGCCTAAGCAAACCCCCTGCAATCATTTTTACTACGGCGTTTAGTGAGCACGCACTCAATGCATTTGAAACGCATGCGGTTGATTATTTGTTAAAGCCAATTAAGCAAGAGCGTTTAGCAGAGGCGCTACAGGCAGCGGCAAGATTGACTAAACCGCAGCTCGAACAGATTAAGCTGATCGATGAAGAGCCTAAAGTACGCACGCATATTTGCGTAAAAACCAGAGGTAATCTTGAGTTAGTGCCCATTGAATCCATTCGCTATTTCCTGGCAGACCATAAATACGTCACCTTGCGTACAGATGATCACGAATGTCTGATTGAGGAGTCGCTTAAGTCATTAGAAAGTGAATTTAGTCATCTATTTACCCGCATTCACAGAAACGCATTGATAGCGGATCGCTATATGACAGGTCTGGAAAAAAATAATGAAGGGCATTGCGTGATTACAATTGAGGGTATTGATGACCGACTGGAAATTAGTCGACGTCATTTACCGCATGTTAGAAAAAAAATCAAAAATCTGGTTACTTATAAGTAAGTTTGCAGCTTATACGCGTTTAAGCTGTACTAAAAAGTATTCATCAAAAGGTGTATGAGGTTTCCTTTGAGCCTGTTGTGCCTTTATCTAAGGTTCAGCTCGCAACTCACCAGTGACATATTACCGGGTCATATTCAATACTGCATGCGCTATCAATTTTATGCTTTGGCATAAAGAAAAAGGCATTAGCTGCCATGGGTATGATTCTAAGGTAAAATGCCTCTTTATTAGTTAGATGCCCCATGGGTACACGCTTCAGGATAGTCTATGACACAGCCACAACGTATTCGCATTGCCACCCGTAAAAGTCCCCTTGCCCTTTGGCAGGCAGAAGAGGTGTCACGCCAGTTAAAAAAACATCATCCAGAGCTAGAAATTGAGCTGGTAAAAATAATGTCCAAGGGCGATAAGTTTTTGGATGCACCACTCGCAAAGATAGGTGGCAAAGGTCTGTTCGTGAAAGAGTTAGAGCAGGCGATGCTAGACGGAGAAGCAGATATTGCCGTGCATTCAATGAAAGATGTGCCAATGGAGTTTCCAGAAGGCCTGCACCTGCCTGTCATTATGGAACGTGAAGACCCAACAGATGCCTTTGTTTCTAATAAATATAAAAATCTCCAGGACTTGCCAGAAAATGCGCGTATTGGCTCCTCTAGCTTACGCCGTCAGCTGCAGATAAAAGAAATGATGCCAGACGCAGAAATGTTAAATTTGCGCGGTAATGTTAATAGCCGCTTACAAAAACTCGATGACGGTCAATTTGACGCAATCATATTGGCCAGCGCGGGTTTAATCCGGCTTAAATTTGATGCACGCATTGCCGATAGAATTGCCCCCGAGCAAAGCTTGCCATCTGTTGGGCAGGGCGCGGTAGGCATTGAATGTCGGGTGGGTGATGCGCGGATTGAAGCACTGATAGCGCCATTGAATCACCCGGATACATGCACACGTTTAGCTGCTGAGCGAGCTATGAATCATCGTTTGCACGGTGGTTGTCAGGTGCCTATAGCGGGTTTTGCAGAGCTTGAAGGTGATGAAATTTATTTGCGAGGGCTGGTAGGTCGCCCTGATGGTAGTGAAGTGGTGCGTGCGCAAATACGTGGGCCAAGAGATCAGGCAGAAGCACTGGGCACTGAGCTAGCAGATCAATTACTAAATGATGGTGCAGATGTGATATTGCGTGAAATGGGCATGATTAGTTGAGCGGAAACGCCATTGTGAATTTGGCAAATAAGATCGTGTTGGTGACCAGGCCACAACATCAGGCGCTCGAGTTTATGCAGCAAATAGAGCAGCATGGCGGAAAGGCGCTGTCATTTCCAAGCATAGAAATTCAGCAGATAGACTTAGATAGCTCGCTAGCGAGTGTATTAACGAATATAAATAGTTATGACATGCTAGTCTTTATTAGTGCCAACGCAGTTAGCCATTGTGTAAGCTTGTTGCAGAAGCTTAAAATTAGTCCTCAGGAAATAACAGCAAAGGTGGCGGTTATTGGCAAAGCAACAGGAACTGCAGCAACAGCAGCGGGATTTGTTGTAAGCATACAATCAGACAGTGGTTTTAATAGTGATGCCTTATTGGCGTTACCCGTGTTGCAAGGTGATCAGCTACAAGCAAAACGTATATTAATTGTGCGAGGCCGTGGGGGTTTAGAGCAATTAACTGATACGTTAACTGAAAGAGGCGCGGAGGTTTCTATTGCACAAGTATATGTGCGTAAGATCCCTGATTACGATGTGCAGCTTAAGCGTCAACAGCTAAGTCAGAATTGGACGGAGCTGGGAATTAGTGATATTACAGTGACCAGTAATGAATCGTTGCAAAACCTATATGAGATGCTAGAAGTTCCTGCAAGGAATGAAATGTTAAACACACATCTAATTGTTCCGTCGCAACGTTGTGCGCAACTTGCCAAACAGCTTGGCTTTAAAACATTTAGTGTTGCGCATTCAGCAAATAATCTGCATATGTTGGAAGCTATAAACAATAAAATTTAAACTAAAAAATTAAAATGAAGTCCATTATGCCAAATGAAGATAAAGATAAAGTAGAAGAAACCATCTCAGAAGAAGTATCTGCTTCTGTGCAAACAGATGAGCCAAAGCTACAAAAAGAAAAAAAACAGAAAAAAGAAAAAAAGCCGACGGGGCAAGGCTTAATCTATTTTCTGCTATTAATCATTATTGCAGTGCTTGTTGCTGCGGCATATTATTATTTTCAAGAGCAAAAAAACCAGCAGGCTATGTTTAAGCAACAAGATAATGAGTTGTTAATGCTTGGTCAAAAAATAAATGATAATGATAATAAAAATAAATCAAGGGATGAAGCGATAGCGCAAAATAATCAACAACTGCAACTAGCTATTGCAAATACCGATGAAGCTATAAAAACATCACAGCAAGCAACAGAGTTGGTAAACAGAACGCAACGCGGATGGGCGTTAGCAGAAGTTGATTATTTATTACGCATGGCACATAGGCGCCTGGAAGTCGCCAGAGATGTTGCAGGCGCTGTTGCCGCACTAAAAGGTGCGGATTCACGGATCGAGGAACTGGGCGATTTAAAATTATTTAAAATTCGCAAACAATTGGCAAAAGATATTGCAAGTTTAAATGCTGTAAAACAGGCCGATGTGAATGGAGTGGTCTTAGCAGTCGATCAAATGTTGGAACATGCAACTGAATTACCTTTTAAATCCGTTCAGTCAAACATTCAGGCGAAATTAGAAAGTCGCACACCCGACGATGCGCCAGAACAGACAAAGCCTGAGACGGATAAGACATTTGTTGATTCAGTAATTGAAACGGTAAAACAGATTGGCGATATCAAAATACATCAACGGAGTTTAAATATTACTGATAGCGGAATACAACAGAAACAAGTTGAACAGTTACTCTATAACCACTTAATAGCACTTAGATTAGCTGCTCTAAGTTATGACCAGAAAAGTTTTACATATGAAATTGACCAGACAAATGATTTACTAACTAAATATTATGAAACAGATAGTAATAGCATCAAACAGTTCAAAGAAAGCTTAAATAATTATAAAGAAATACAGCTCTTGCCTTTATTGCCTGAACTAACGCAAGCATGGGTGATGTTACAAGAAGAGCTATCAAGGCCTGTGAATAAAATTCAGCAGGAGTCTAAGTAATGAAAAAATTAATTCTGGCGATTTTAATTGCAACCACGCTAGCGGTGATAATTGGTGTGACAGCCCATTACAGTGGTCCAGGTTATGTGGTATTCAGTTTTGCTGAGTATACTCTGGAGACATCCTTTATTTTTGCTGCTGGAATAGCAGCGCTTAGCTTTTTTGTTTTTTATTATGTAATGCGTATTTTGTCGCGTATTTTCTCATTGCCGAGCTATATGAGTGACAGGCATTTTTATAGAAAAAGTGAGCGCTCAAAAAATGCCCTGACTAAAGGCTTGATTGAAATGTCTGAGGGGAGATTTGAGCAGGCAGAAAAAATATTAATCAAACATGCAGAACAAAGTGATACATCATTATTGAATTATTTAATGGCAGCAAGGTCTGCGCAGCAATTGGCCGCGTATGATAGAAGAGATGAATATTTAAGGCTGGCACATGAATCTACGCCTTCTGCTGATATTGCCATAGGTTTAACGCAAGCAGAACTCCAGTTAAGTCATCGGCAATTTGAGCAGGCCTTGGCTACCTTAAATCGTTTATCAAGTGTCTCTCCAAAACATGGTTATGTAAAAAAATTACAAGCACGGGCTTATCAGCAGCTTGAAGACTGGGAACATTTAAGTTTAGCGATAAGTGGCATTAAAAAGTATAAAGTCATGAATGCTGATGAAATAGAAAAAATAGAAGTTGCAGCTTTTACGGGCATGTTGAAAGCAAGTATTAAACAGGTGGATGGTGATAAGTCTGAGCAGATATGGAAACAATTACCTAAAAACTTGAAACGCAATGCGGAATTAGCTTATCTGTATGCGGATTATTTGCATATGCATGATAAAGATGATGAAGCCGAATCATTAATAAGAAGTTTTCTGAGTGATGGCTGGGATGATGAATTGGCTATGCTGTATGCAGATCTTAATGTGTCTAATAGTAAAAAACAATTGGAGACAGCAGAGACCTGGTTGCATAGTCATGCAAGAAATGAAAATTTATTACTGGTTCTGGGGAAACTCAGTATTAAGTGTGAGTTTTGGGGTAAAGCAAAAAATTATCTTGAGACCAGTATTGGTCTGCAACCACTGGATGAAGCATATCTGGTACTAGCAGAATTGCTGGACGAAAAGATGGATTCGCCAAAAGATGCGCAGAAACTTTATCGGCTTGGATTAATTAATTCAGTGGGTAGAAACTCTGAGAATCACTTATATACCCGACAGTTGAAATCAGAAAAACATCAGAAGCCGTTTCTTAAAATGATCCAGTAGAGTGTTATTAATTATTTCCTAGCGGCAATGGCCTGTAATGCATCAGCAGAATATTCGAACGCATCAGAGAACATGTTTTCCTTTGCTGCACCTTGCTTAATAAACGCATCGACTGCGGCATTCACCATGGGTGGCGGCCCGCTCATATAAATATCAAATGCCGATAAATCAGAGAATTGTTTGCTGACGGCTTGATGCACAAAGCCGGTTTCTCCTTGCCAGGCGTCTTCGCTCATGGGTTCGGACAGTACGGGTATAAAGCTTAAATTAGAGTTTTTAGCTATCCATTGTGTGACCATTTCATGCATGTATAAATCGCGTAACGCGCGTACTCCCATAAATAAATATATTTTCTGATCAAAGCTTACGTATTCAATATGTTCAAGCATTGCTTTTAGCGGGCCAAAACCCGTGCCGCCACCCATCATAATAATAGGCCGGTTTCGTTCTTCACGTAAATAGAAGCTACCGAGAGGTCCTTGCATTTGTAAGCTAGAGTTTTCGGGCATGCCTTGAAATAAAAAGTCAGTAAATAGTCCGCCATCTACGTGACGTATATGTAGCTCCAGTTTATTGTCTTTATGTGGCGCATTGGCAATGGAAAAAGTACGGCGTTTACCATCTTCAAGAATAAATTCGATATATTGACCAGCAAGGTATTGAAGGCGCTCATTGTTATCCAGGGTTATTTGCAGCGAGATAACATCATGACAAAGTTTATTTTTAGAGCTTACATGACAGCCAAGTGTCTTGACTTGTATTTGAGACAGATCCTCAATTTCTTCAATACTAATTTCGAGGTCGGCCCTGGTTTTTGCACTGCAAAATAAAGCTTGTCGATTTGCCTTCATGTCATCATCAAGTGCGATAGGCTCCTCATCGTAATAAACTTCGCCTTTTACAATGTAGCCTGCACAGCTTCCACATGCTCCACCACGGCACCCATAAGGAAGATCGATATCTTGTCTCATGGCTGCATCTAAGATAGATTCACCTTCTTCAACGTTGAATTGGTGTTCAGATGGGTGAATGGTTACGGTGAATGGCATTTTTATCCTTAATACAACACGTCTAAACAGGTTATTTTGCACGATGTAAAAACAAAGTAAAGCTTATTACTACAGGGTAATTAAAGTCTTACGCTATAATGCCATACTTAATCCTGGAGAATTAAAAATGGCGCGGGTAAAAATTTATAGTACAGGGCGTTGCCCAATGTGCGACAAAACAAAAAACCTACTTACAAAGTGGAATATTCCTTATGAAGAAGCGCGTGTTGATGCTGATCATAGCGCATTGCGGGAAATGTCAGAATTAACAGAAGGTGCGCGTACTGTTCCACAAATAGCAATTGATGGAAAATGGATTGGCGGTTTTTCTGAACTGACCATGATGCATATGGACGATGAGTTAGATGAACTCGTCGAGGCCTGATCTTTCTGCGGTGAAGGTGCCTGAGTGGGTGCGGTTTATCGCACAGGATTCAGACGGTAGTTGGTGGGGGTACTCTGTTGATCCCTTGCAAAATCACCGTGGCTGGTATGAAAATGAGTTAGGGCAAAATGTGAAATTGCTACAAGGCAAGCTTGTGGGTGATTGGCGGGATACTATACTGACTTATCCGTTTTAGGATGGTACTTCACTATTTTGATGTCGCATCCAGATGTGACCTCCAATTATTGAAAATAGTATGCCCGCAACAACAAATAAAATACTGTTTAAAGTATAACTATCTTCGCGTATGGATGTAATTAATGAAATGCTCGTGGTTAGTAAGGCGATAAGAAAAGTGTGTAGATGTATATTTTTTTCCGCAAAACTAGCGGTGATATAGCCACTGCCAGACATAATAAAGAAGTAACTTATGCCACCAATAATATATGAGAATATCTGGCTTGCTGTTTGCCATTCTGGATGATCTTGAATTATGACGGTGAAACCTGTTGCGGCAAGTATAAAAAATAATTGAAACAACAGCCCAAAAAATATAATGAGAGCTATGCCAATAGAAAGCGCTTTAAAATTAAGCATAGGCTATTTTGTAAAACCAGAATATATAATATAATTATATCCAGTCATCGCCGTAATCATGGGTTATTTCTTCCCCTTCATTAATGTCTCTAAGGGCAACAACGTCCAGATCTTCGCAATAACAGGCATTAGGATTTGCATTGTGGTTAATATATTTTAAATCACTATCAACCAATATCCCGGTTTCTGCATCAATCCATAAGACATAAGGGCCATCATCAGTTACGGGTTTATATTCGATGGCGCCGATTAAATCTCCGCATTGTATTTTTTGTGCAGCGAATAATCCCTTGCCATGTATAGCGCTTTCTTTAACGATGTATAAAGTTTTAGTCATAGCTGCGAAATTATTTTTCGTCAAAGATATTTAGTTGATCCCAAATATCATCAACTCTTTGTTTTATTGTCTCATCCATTTCAATCGGTTCACCCCACTCACGATCCGTCTCACCAGGTAATTTATTGGTAGCATCCATACCCATTTTTGAGCCAAGGCCGGAAACAGGCGAAGCGAAATCCAGATAATCAATAGGTGTATTTTCAATCAAGGTTGTATCTCGCGCAGGGTCCATACGAGTAGTCATGGCCCAGATAACATCATTCCAGTCGCGCGTGTTTATATCGTCATCCACAACTATCACAAACTTGGTGTACATAAACTGACGTAAAAAAGACCACACGCCCATCATCACGCGCTTTGCATGGCCCGGATATTGTTTTTTCATACTTACAATCGCAAGGCGGTAAGAGCATCCCTCAGGGGGTAAATAAAAATCCACAATTTCCGGAAATTGTTTTTTTAAAATAGGTACAAAAACTTCATTCAGTGCGACACCTAAGATAGCCGGTTCATCCGGTGGGCGACCAGTATAGGTTGTATGATAAATCGGTTCATTGCGATGCGTAATTTTTTCGATGGTGAATACAGGGAAGCTTTCTACTTCATTGTAATAACCCGTGTGATCACCATAAGGGCCTTCGGGTGCCATATCATCCGGGTAAATATAGCCTTCTAATACATATTCAGCAGATGCAGGCACCTGCAAGTCACTTAGCTTGCATTGTGTAACTTCCGTTTTACTGCCACGCAATAGCCCGGCAAAGGCATATTCAGACAAGTTGTCTGGTACCGGTGTAACTGCACCTAATATAGTTGCGGGATCAGCACCTAATGCGACTGCAATGGGAAATGGTTCGCCGGGATGAGCCTGTTGCCATTCTTTAAAATCAAGTGCGCCACCACGGTGAGATAGCCAACGCATAATCACGCGATTTTTACCGATAACCTGCTGGCGATAGATGCCTAAATTTTGTCGATCCTTATTAGGGCCTTTAGTCACGACGAGCCCCCAGGTGATTAAAGGTGCGGCGTCTTTCGGCCAACAGGTTTGCACCGGAATACTCGCCAAATCGACATCATCTTTTTCAATAATATTTGCCTGGCATGGGGCCTTGTTAATTACCTTAGGCGCCATATTCAGCACTTGCTTAAAGATAGGCAGTTTGTCCCAGGCATCTTTCATGCCTTTGGGCGGCTCTGGTTCTTTCAGAAAGGCCAGCAGCTCGCCTATTTCATGCAGTGCCTCAACCGAGTCTTCCCCCATGCCCATGGCGACGCGCCTGGGTGTGCCAAATAAATTGGCGAGTACTGGAACATTTGAGTTTTTCACATTCTCAAATAATAGCGCAGGGCCCTGAGCGCGAAGTGTGCGATCACAGATTTCCGTCATTTCAAGATTAGGGTCAACCTCTAGCGAAATGCGTTTTAGCTCGCCTTGCTGTTCGAGTTGTGCAATAAAATCACGGAGGTCTTTATATTTCATGGGTATAAAACTTTAAGGTTGTTATGTGCTTATTTGTACAGGCACAGGTAGGCGCTATCGCATGCTAGCTTAACCAAAAATGAAGTGTCAGCGGCAACAATGAATGTTTCATTGATAGCAATATCACGCCAGCTATTTTCATCCGGTAGCTTAACCGACATTTCACCACTGATAAGCGTCATATGCTCAATCATATTGGTGCCAAATTCATATTCACCTGCGGCCATAACGCCAATGGTTGCCTTGTCTTCGCCAGCCGTAAAGGCCAGTGACTTAACATTGCCGTCAAAGTATTCGTTAACATCAAACATAGTAAAAACTCATAAAAAGATTAAAAAGCGCGATTATTCTACCACGGACTGCTGGTGCTTCATCAGGCAGATGTCCTTGCCATTGTTTAGATAGCGTTGGAACTTATCTCTGATGGCAGCAGGGGCTGTGTCTATATCAACTAATGCAAAGCCAGAGGCGGCATAAAAGCTAACAAGGTGAGAATAAGGAAAGCAGTAGCACTCTATGGCGTTCAATTCGCCCTGGATTTGCTGTAGCAGGTAAGAGCCGATGCCTTGTTGGCGGAGTTCTGCATTTACACACATGCTACGTAACAAATAATCATTTCCAGCAGGGCTTAGTCGTAGCGCGGCAATAAGTTGAGTGCCTTTAGTGGCAACAAAAATTGTTTCACCTCTGGGGGCTTGTGCGCGCATACCATTTTTTTTATAAAATTGTTTTACCAGCGGCAGGCTATAATGTTCAGCCTGTTTAATCATCAGTTGATCGAAGAATGTCCCGTGCATTTTGTTACCAGTGTCATCGCGCTAAAGTTGCTTGCCTGTGTGGGCGGATAGAGCCGCAGCCGAATCAGGTAAAGCTTATTGTATTGCAGCACTCAGATGAGGCGAGCAATAAAAAAGCTACGGCAATCATAGCAGAACTAGGCCTGCAGCAGTATCAGCGCTGGGTGGGCGAGGATTTTACTGAGTATGAAGCCCTTAATCAGTTGTTGCAGAATAAGGCGGGAAAGATCGCGATACTTTATCCGGCCGAAGATGCACAAAAGTTGAATGCTCAAAAGAGTGCGCAAGTAACAAGTGAAATAGAGGTTTTAATTGTTATCGATGGAACCTGGCGTAAGGCCAGTAAAATATGGCAGTTGAATCCGCAATTACATCATCTACAGGTCATAACCTTTAATGAAGCGCTATCGTCTAATTACCGTATCCGTAAAGAGCCAGAGATTGGCTGCCTATCTACGCTTGAATCAATTGTATTTGCGCTACGTATTATAGAAAATAGCCCACAGGCCTATCAGGGCCTACTGGACCTGTTTGTTGAAATGGTTGATTTTCAAATTGAAAAGATGGGTGATGATACCTATCAGCGTAATTATCAGAAAAAATGAAACAAATGTAACTTTTTTTCAAAATCTAATGGTAAATCAGGCGTTCTTAATATAAGATTCGCGCCTCTTTGCAAGAAGAGCTAATTGTGGGTGGTTAGCTCAGCTGGTAGAGCGTCGCCCTTACAAGGCGAATGTCGGGGGTTCGACTCCCTCACCACCCACCACGGACCGGTAGTTCAGCTGGTTAGAATGCCGGCCTGTCACGCCGGAGGTCGCGGGTTCGAGTCCCGTCCGGTCCGCCATATTCAACAAAAAAGCCCTGTAGCGAAAGCTACGGGGCTTTTTTGTTTATCTGCTTTAGAAGTGTTGATATATAGAAAGTATAATTAGTGTTTTTCAAAGTGTCGATTGTCATGTCAAAATACACATAATAAGAAACCTTTTAAATTGAAATAATGAAAGATCCAGTAAAAACCCTGTTAGGTAAACATCAACAGTTAACACATAGCGACATGATGAAAGTTGAGTCGCATGTGCAGCGTGAATCCGCTGAATGGTTCCTTAATACCTTGATGCTGGAAGGAATTGATGTGCCATTTAAATATAAAAGAAAAAAACGCTATAAAAACTTACAGGGGCAGCGAGTAAATCTAACCTACTACTCATCCAGCGAGCTTGTTGTTGGAATAGAGGTGGAAGTTATGAACGTGGTGCGTATAAAGGTTTCTTAAGCTTTTATTGATTGAGTTCCAGGCTCTCAATTTTTTTACTGACTTTCTCTGCCCGTGTGATCAACTGATTAAGTTCACTGTTATTTGGTGACAGTTCTTTAGCTTGTTTCCAGATAGTAAGTGCCGCTTGTACTTTTTTCTGGCTGTATAGTTCTTTGCCTAAATTAATTTTAGATGTTACAACGTTATTTATTTCAAGATTTAACGCTGTGCGTAGCTTTTTTGCCTGTTGATGGTCCGGGCTAAGATTAAGTATTTTGTCGAGAGTGTTTCTTGCATCAATATATTTTTTGTTTTTGTGTGCATCTTGATAAGATTTTAATAAAGTGGAATATGTTTTCTGGTTAGTGTTGTTTTTGACTTCCGTCTCAAGATTTTTTATTTTTATGAGTTGTGAAGGCAAGGGGGCAATGCGGTAAGCCTGGGTATAACAATCTTTAGCTAAGGAATATTGCTCGGATTTTTCTGCACTTTCTGCACAAATAATCAGTTGTCTGTTGGCTTTTTCTAATTCGGATTTATAAAGGCGTATTTCGTATTGTGTGGCGCGATCGTTAGGCAATAATAAATTTAACTGGTCATATGGTTTTTTGTACGAGAGTAAATTGGTGGTGCGGTTAACCAGGAGCTTATTTTTTATTATGCGTGCGTTTTGATTTCTTTCTTTTAATAATTCATAAAACCCAGTGTTTAATTGTTTATTATTGGAAATTTTATCTAATGCTTCGCGGTATGTTGCAATGGCTGATGGCCATTGATTATTGGCTTTATGTTTATTAGCAATGTTTAATACATTAGCTATATAAGCCTGCTTTTTTTTACCTATTTCAGTTTTCCGGGAAATTAATTCACTGTAACCCGCATCGTTTTTATCAATGGAATTCAATGCATTATCAATATTGTCATAGCTATTCTCGCTAAGCCATAAATTGATACTGTTGTTTAAATCCGCAGGGGCAGGCTTAATAAGCGCACAGGCCTGCATTAGGCTAAGTAGAAGTGATATTAAAGCAATGCGTATATACATTTTGTGTCAAGTGGCGAGAAGGGTCAGATAGAACTGATTATAGAGTATTTTCTTCGCCTGTGGTTACATTGGATATATTTTTTATATCCTGAACTAACCAGGTTGAAACTTCATCTTTGATCCCACGGACACGAATTATTTTGTGTTTAGTGGCATTAATACGGCGCTCAATGTTTTCTTGTTTATAAAATTCTTCTAACACAATTATTTGATCACCTTTAGCTATGCCTGCCAGACGAGAGGCGAGGTTTACAGGGTCACCTATTACGGTATATTCCATTCGGTCATTTGAGCCTAAATTGCCTGCTATCATGACACCGGTATTAACACCTATTCTAAAGTGAACTGGCATTTTATTTTCTTTCAGGCGTTTTATATTTAATTGCTTAACGGCTTCTTGAATGGCTATAGCACATGAAACTGCATTATAGCTATGGTCGCTAGTTAGTTCAGGAACACCAAATACAGCCATCGCACAGTCACCCATAAATTTATCTATATGACCATTGTGGGCTTGTGTAATATTTGAAATTTGCGTGAAGTATTCATTTAGCAGATTGGCAATTTCATTTGGCGGTAATTTTTCAGAGATGCTGGTAAAACCAACAATGTCGGCAAACAGAACAGATGCCGTTACATGTATTCCGCCGAGTTCAACGGTATCTAAATTCTGTAAAACTTTTTGCGCGACATTGCTCGATACGTAACGTGAGAAAGCATCCTCAACCTGTGATTTTTGAAATAAACCATGTGCCATATGATTAAAAGCGTGTGCCAGCTCGCCAATTTCATCATTGCGTCTTTCGTTTAGGCGAAACTTATAGTCACCATCATCAATGGCTTTGCTTGCATCGACTAAATTATAAATGGGTTTGGACAAGTGCTTGCTCATTACAAAGGCTAGAAAAATAGCAATTAATGACATAAATGCGGTAATCATGATAATGACAAAGCGTAGATTATTTAGAGAGCGAATCATGTTCGTCTTACTAATCGTGATAAATACATAACCTGCGGTAAGTTGTTTGAATTTTATAGTGCTGCCATAGGCGATAAATATTTCATCAGATGATGTGCTGTTGCTCCATTCAAAAGAGTTTGATTTTGCTTTCAAAGAAACATTAAGACGCTGCTTTATTATGGGTAAGGCGGGGTAAATACCTTTACTGATAAGTATTACACCTTTGTCGGAAGCGATCACTGCGCCTTTTACCTGCTGGCTATCAAGTAAATTACTTGTCAGTGTATGCAAACCAAGGCTGTCATCAGAAAGAACCATTTCGGCTGCACTGTTTGCAAATTGGCGGGCAATAGTTGAACCCATATCATTTGCTTGTTGAGTAAGTACAATCTTTTGGTTTTCTAAGATAATAAAGCCGAGAGTAGCCATGCCACTAACAATGAGTAGAGTGATAGCAAGTGCCAATTTGACGGCAATTGGGATACGAATTTTAAATTTTTTCTCTGTGCTCGGTAGAGATGCTTGTGAATTCGTATTATCTATTTTGGTGCTCATGTTCAAGGGTAGGTGTTTCGCTTATAAGAAAAAATATTACGTTAATAATGTCTGGTGTCGCTAAAGGCATAAATCATACCATGCAATAGAGTACTGGATGAGGAATAAAAAGAGAAATATAAAAAATATTAACTCATTGATAAATATGAAGTTATATGGGCTTAGTATGCGCGCGAAGGGCATGTTATAATTGGCACAGATATACAGGGCGAGACGAACTAATTATGAGCGCTTTGTAATTTATTATTAACTCTCCCCCTGTGTGAGTGCAGGTAATAACTGCGAGTAGCAATGGCTACTAAGAATTGAGGTTCCATTATGTTTCATTTAAGTGAAGAGCGGCAGATTCTGCTAACTCAAAAAATCATGTCCAGTTTGGACGAATGGGGCCTTTCGGCCGCAGATCAGGTTATGGTGTTAAATTTGCCTGATGATGTTAGAACGCGAAAATTGCGTGCTTTCCATGAAAATACGGCGTTGCCTAAAGATGACAATGTAGAGTTTAGAGCGGTTCGTCTACTGGGTATTATTGATGCTTTACGTACGAGTTACCCTAAAAATGCATCAATGGGTGGTCGTTGGATGAAGTCTCCACATCGTCGGTTTCAAAATCGTACGCCGTTACAGGTTATGCTGGAAGAAGGGAATACCGGCGTAAATACGGTTTTGGCAGAACTTGATTGTAGCTATGCATGGGAATTAAGTGGTTCCCAGGCTAAGTAGAAATATTTCATAAAACTATAATTTATAGTTAATGTTAATTAAATATGAAAACACCGTTTTCTATTGTTTCGGATTATAAAATGCCTGAGTTTCAAAAAGAGCTAGATGTTAAAAACATGAATTGCCCGATACCTGTTATGCAGACAAAAAAAATGCTTCGTGATATGTCTGCAGGGGAAGTGTTGCATGTTGTTGCGACAGATCCAGCGTCAGTGGTAGATATTAGTATTTTGCTTGAATCGCTCGATGATGCCTTGATTGATAGTTCTGAAGGTGGCGGTGAGTATCATTTCTATATTAAAAAATCATAGGGTAGATACTACTTTTTTAATTCGCTAAAAATAATGTCACAGCGTGCGGCCATAATAAAATCATTAATAAAAAGCCCGTTAATGATGTGCGTCCACCAGCTAACAGTAAGCTTGCCCCATTCAATGCAAACACGAGGATGGTGATTTTCTTGTTCTGCAAGCAGTGCAATAGCATTTGCAAATTTTTGAGCAGATGAGTAATTGCTAAATTCAAATTGCCTGGTTATTTTTTGAGTACCGTTTTCAGGTGTCAAATACCAGGCGTTTAGTTCATTGAGCAGTTGGTTTATCTCGTGTTCAGAAAGGGCATTAGAAGCTGGAGAGCAGGCTATGAGAGCTTTTTTGTCTAAATTCATTTGTTTTAACCTTTGTCACATACAGCTGTTCAGTATTTAGTATGAACAAGCAAAAGTCTATAAAAGCAGTTTCAAATGTCTCGAATTTAAGTAACTATTTACTTGAATGCAAGCAGGACTACCTCCTTGAAAGTGATTTACCAGTAGCCAAAGCATATTTAAAATTTATCGGTATGTTTCATGGTGAGCTAGTAGTTTGGAATGCCTGTATCAGAACGATTGATGATTATGCGCAGCATTATAAAGTTGCAGATGACCCGTTGCAGTTTATTGAGATTGGTGTGGATAATGATGTTTGCTTTTTACAGGTTGGGTTAAATATTCCAATAATCGATAAGGCAGCTTTAGAGCGGACTATACTTATGATACGAAAGTATAAGCGACTGCAGCAAGGGCGTCATGAATATGGGGCTAGAAGTAAAACGCTGTAACAGTCGGCCGTATTAACGCTATATAAAGGTGTATTTACAAAGTATGAAACGAATTGTCGTCATAAATACAAAAGGTGGATGTGGCAAAACAACGGTTTCTACAAATATTGCTAGTTACTATGCCGCACTGTTTGATTATGATCCACAAGGTTCATGTATGCGCTGGCTTAAGTTGAGAAATGAAGCTGCAGCAAATATATACGCTGTCGTTGCGCATAAAAATTCAGCCAAAGCGGTCACCATGAGCTGGCAGTTGCGCCTGCCGTTAGGCACTGAGCGATTAATAATAGATACTCCGCGCGGTTTAAAAGGCATGGATTTAATAGAGCAAATAAAAGGTGC
>CAWUSX010000020.1:0-45229 GCA_963924875.1 uncultured Gammaproteobacteria bacterium | reverse complement strand
CTATGCCTGCACGTAATGCCAGGTGGTTGTTGTAATGACGCTGCCACGAATTTTCCAGGCCTTCGTCCTGTAGCATGACCAATGATTCGTGTAACGAGTACATCGCATTAACCGGTGCTGTGTGGTGATAAGCACGTTTTGTGTTGGCACCCCAGTAACCCATAATCAGGTTCATATCGAGGAACCAGCTTTGTACAGGTGTTTTACGTGATTTGATAACTGCCGTGGCCTTTTCACTAAAGCTCACAGGTGAAATACCCGGCGTACAAGACAGGCATTTTTGTGTACCAGAGTAAATGGCATCAATACCCCAGTCATCTACACGCAGCTCTGAGCCACCCAGTGAGGTGACGGCATCTACGATGGATAGACAGTCATATTTACGTGCCAGCTCACACAGGGTTTTTGCATCAGATACCGCACCGGTTGATGTCTCAGCGTGTACAAAGGCCAGTGCCTTAGCGCCTGGATTGGCTTTTAGTGCGTCTTCAACCTTGTTGCAATCTACCGCGCGACCCCATTCGTCTTCAACCATTACCGCGATTGCGCCCATGCGCTCAACATTTTCTTTCATACGGCCACCGAATACGCCGTTTTGGCAAACGATTACGGTGTCGCCCGCTTCAATTAGGTTAACAAAACAGGCCTCCATACCCGCAGAACCAGGTGCAGATATAGGCAGCGTTAATTTGTTTTGAGTTTTAAACGCGTATTGCAGCAGTGTTTTTACTTCGTCCATCATGTCAACAAACATAGGGTCCAGGTGACCGATTGTTGGACGGGCAAGGGCGCTTAAAATTCTAGGGTGTACGTCTGAAGGGCCAGGCCCCATGAGTGTGCGTACTGGAGGTAAAAACGATGTAATGCTCATAAACGAAATCCTGGGTGTCTATTTTTAAAAAAAATCTGGGGGGCTAGTGTCGGGCGCATCGGCGGGCCGGACGATCTAAAGATGGGGATAATGCCATAAAAACGCAGGAAAAACTCCCAGTTTTATGAGTGAATTAATCGAGCAAAGAAAAAAATTAGGGGAAGATCTTTTGTATAACGGAAATCAATTGATCTTCCTGTACGGGTTTTGCCATGAAATCATCCATGCCAGCCTTAAAACAGTGTTTACGATCTTCTTCTGTGGCCTTTGCGGTTAATGCAATGATAGGCAGATGGGAGTGCCTTTTCTCCAGTTTTCGCCATTGGCGTGTAGTCTCCAGGCCATCCATATTGGGCATGTTTAAGTCCATAAATACCAGATTATATGGGTGCTTATGCATGGCGTATAAGGCGGTGTTGCCATCGGTGGCGATATCAACATTGTGTCCTAAATCGGTAAGATGGCTATAGATTACGCTTGCATTAACTTCGTTATCTTCTGCGACCAGGATATTGAGATTGCTGTGTTTTGAATTAGTAGATTCAATGGCGAGTGGTTGTTCACTAAGTATATTGTGAAGTGCCTTTTTCAAATTATTTAAGGAGATTGGTTTAATAATGTTTTCATCAACTGAAGGTGAGGGTTCAATTTCGATTTGCTCAATATTTTGCAAATAGGAGGCATACAATATAGGTGTGTTACAGCTAGCTTCACCACGAATGCGTAGTACGAGTTTGTAGCAGCATCGCTGCTTACGATTTTCGCCTAAAATAAGTACATCGAAAGGTTTATTTTTTTGCTGGCTCCAAATAATGTGTGCAATTAGATTGTCATGGCCGGTTGTTGCATAAACATCCATGCCGAGTTGATGACAATACTTCTCAAGTATATTTTTATTGTTTTCGTTGGGTTCAAATATTAAAACACGTTTTCCAGCGAAGCTTGAGTCCAAAGCAATATTTGAATGTAACTGTTTCCAGTTGAAGCGTAAATTAAATTTAATATCAGCTTTGCTACTGTAATTGATTTCAAACAGACCATCCATTAGCCGTGTTAACTGGTAACTAATACGTAACGGCAGAGCATCGTTTGTTTCGGGTATCTTGTTTGATGTTAGGTGCTGTATATTTAAGTTTTGGATAAACTGGATTTCAATGCAGCTATTAACGCTGTTATTAGACCCTGGTTCACTAGAATATGCACTAACGTAAATATCCTGCTGGTTGCTGTGTTCAATCGCATAGCGAATTAAGTTTGAGAGTAGTTGGCGGAAACGTTGAGAGTCTAGATTAATTTCATCGGGTATGGATTTGTCAATATAACAGGAGAGTTCAAGGTCTTTTTCATAACCAAGTGGTGCCAGGCTGTGAATCAAGCTATCAATAAGTAAGCGAGGGTTGGTGGGTGACTGGTTAAATGAAACATTGCCTTTTTCGATGCTGGAAAAATCGATTACATCATCAATGATGTCCTGCAAGGCGTGACTAGATTGACTAAGCGCTTGTATATATTGCCTTTGTTGATGGTCTAATTTTGTTTTGTTTAAAACATTAACCATTCCAACGATACCACCAATAGGGGTGCGTATCTGATGGGTCATATTGGATAAAAATTCGGTTTTTGCATCGTTTGCCTGATTGGCGATATCGGCGCTAAGCATCAGGCGTTTTTGTAAGGAATATAAATAGGCCGGTAGTGCAATGATCAGGAGTAAAAAGGCGATGGCTTCAAGTGTGAGTAAATGCCAGGCATCTTCCGTGAGCAATAGCAGGTTGTAGCCAATTAATGTAAGGGCAACGGCTGCACCTAAAAAACGCAGGCCGTAACGCGTACCGTAGCCAATGTAAATCCATAAATATACGAGCACATATACGCTGTTGATGCCACCGGTTAAATAGGATGAAAACGTGGTGCTCGTTATATCAAATATAAGTGCAATATAACGCCGAGGGGTTGATTCTGTTTTCCAGAATATACTCAGAATATTAGCAGTGCTTATACTAAAGAATATAATAGTAAAGGTGTTAAGTGTTTCATATGAGACATTAAAATAGCCGCTATCTATACCGGCAGAAATGTAGAAGAAGGTGAGGGCCCCTATGCATAGACGAATTATAGATTGTATAAATTCGCTGTTTTTAAGCTTATCCATAGCCATTGCCAAAAAATTTCATAGAAGTCGAATCATAGCACAAGGTATAAAATTAGCGGTAGAGTAAATTTCTTCTAGAGTGTTGCCTAAATTGATCGTCTCTATAAAATTTATTCTTCTGCCCCAAATAGCCCGGAACAATTGATTGTATAGAATTCCTGGCTGTATATAGTTGTCTCTGATGGCAGGTGCTATCTACTTTCAACGAGTTGTAGTTGTCTACAGAAAATGGCTTGCCTGGCACGTACTCAAGTAGATTGGCCTGTAATTTTGAGATGCTATCAGGCAAGGAAATAATCCAGTGTTTTCGGCCGATTTGCTGGCTGGTAAAACACACCAGTTCTTTAAGCGTGTACGTTTCAGGGCCGCAAAGGTCAATGCGTTTTCCAAATGATGCTTTATTGCTTATTGCATCAACAAAAAATTCGGCAACCTCCTCTACATGTATAGGTGCGAATTTTGCCTGCGCACAGGCCAGAGGAAAGATCAGCGGGCTTAGTTTTAGGATTGATGCGAAGCGATTGAAGAAGCTATCATCGGTGCCGAAAATAACGGATGGTCTAAAGCTGGTAACGTCTATGTCAGTAGAAAATGAGTGAATCAGATTTT
This sequence comes from uncultured Gammaproteobacteria bacterium, assembly GCA_963924875.1. GTDB lineage: Bacteria > Pseudomonadota > Gammaproteobacteria > SZUA-229 > SZUA-229 > SZUA-229. The sequence goes on along the minus strand of CAWUSX010000020.1, from coordinate 41,597 downwards.
CTGCTTCACCTTTAGTGCGTAAGTAGTGGCTGGTTCCGTGTGATGCATCTGCATTAAGTGCGCTCATCTGTATAAGGCGAGTGATTTTATTGTAATGACATGCGCTAATTATTTTATGCACAAGTTGAATGTGGGCGCGACGAAAGCCGTCACCATTATGTTGTTTTTCATTTAAGATGCCGACCAGATTTATTATCATATCTACATTGGCGGTGGCGGTATTGAGTTGAGATTGATTGTGAATATCAATTTCAATAATGTTCAGGTTAGGCAATACGCGTAGCTCATTACAATGTGATGCACGGCTAGTAAGAATAAGCACGTGATAGCCTTTTGCAGTAAGTCGACTAGCGATGTGCTTGCCAACAAAGCCACTGCCACCAAGTAGGCAAACTGATTTATAGCGCATTGTATTGAGACCCATGAAGCGTAAAATATTAGTATGAATTATGCATGAAATAATACCTTGACATGAAGTCTTATTTAACACAATCTATTTTACATGAATGCTAAGTTACAAGTTAAACGAACTCCTGTTCTACTGCGCCGAATTTGGTGTGGTCGGATTGTCTGTGAGCTTTGTTTGTAAATTTAGAATCTAAAAAATTCAAAAAAAGGCTACAGATATTATTGTTTGTGGCCTTTTTTCGTTATGCGCACTTTAAAAATAATCGTTAGTTAAAAATTAATAAAGAAGAAATTTAAGTGACAGGTAAAAATTTATATTCGACACCAAAATGGTTGATTGTAACGGCCTATAGCCTGGTGATAATGATATGGTCGACGACGCCTATTGCCATAAAATGGAGTAGTGAGGGAGTTGGACCTATATTTGGTGTCTCTATAAGAATGGCGTTGGGCGCGATAGTGTCGTTGCTGCTGGTACTTGTTTACTATAGAAAATTTCCGCTACATAGAACGGCCTGTAAGGCCTATTCTGCATCTGCACTGGCCTTGTTTGGCGGAATGATGCCAGTTTACTGGGGTGCGCAATATATGTCATCGGGATTAATATCAGTTATTTTTGGCTTGTCGCCTATAGTCACGGGTTATTTGGCGTGGCGCTTTATACATGAGCAAAGCTTTACTGCGATGAAAATATTTGCTGCGATGGCTGGCGTAGCGGGTTTGCTTTTTATCTTTTTTGAAAATGGCCAAACATCAGAGGGCTATATCTATGGTGTGTGTGCTGTTCTATTGGCTGTTTCATTGCACTCTGTTAGTGCGGTATGGGTTAAAAGTATTCAAGTTGATGTGCCGCCTCTTACTTTAGTGGCTGGGGGTTTGTTATTTTCAATGCCTTTATTTATGATGACATATATTATAAACGCACCAGCCTTGCCAGAAAGTATCCCGGCTAGAGCGATATGGTCAATTGTATATTTAGGTATAGTAGGTTCAGTAATAGGTTTTGTTTGTTATTACTATCTGCTAAGGCGTCTTGCAACATCAACGGTGGCATTAATTACTCTGATTACACCTGTTGTGGCATTATGGATTGGCTATGTATTCAATGGTGAGATTGTTAGCGTGAATGTATACGCGGGCACAATGTTTGTGTTGCTGGGTTTAGGTTTGCACCAATGGGGTGATGCCATGTTAAAGAAAATATGCAAGAAATTAAATATCTACTTGGCTTAATACTGTGCTGTTGGGGTTTTTCTTCAACAGCTGCCACTATCAATGATATTCGTTATGAAGGTAATGACGTCACCCAGGTCTCGCTTCTTAATAGAGAAATCTATATAAAGAAAGGTGATGTGCTGGATGATAAATTAATTGAAAAATCCAGACAGGCTGTAATGAATCTTGGGCTGTTTAAAACGGTTACATTTTATTTGCAAGACAGTGAAGTTGAACAAGATGACGTTAATAATTCACTAGTTGATGTGGTTTTTGTTGTAGAGGAAAAGTACTACATGATTGTGCTTCCTCGTTTAAAAATAGATGACAATGAAGTGTATTATGGTCTTCAATTCCGCTGGGATAATGTAGGTGGTGTTAATCATAAAATGGATGTTTTATTTCAGAACAGAGGTGTCACCCAAAATCTCCGTGAGAGAAACAATAGATTCCGTTATTTTTATCCGAATGTAAATAATAGTGCTTATAATATTGGACTAAGTTTACAGGATAGTAATTCGATTGATGAATTCGAGGGAGTCGTAAATAGGCAAGATGAAATATATGCCTTAAGTCTTTCTCGTTGGTTAAACGATAAAGGAAGAAATCGCGGCTGGTTTGTGCAAGGCAGTGTTTTATATCAACACAGAAATAACCAGGTATTTGAGGGGGATGAATTATCGGGTGAGATAGATGCGGTGGTCTTAGGTGCTGAGACAGGTTTTGTGAGTGTTAGTGATTATGAATATAATCGCGGCGGAAAATCTTATGGTTATAAGTTTGACGTGTCACATGAAAGTCTTGGCAGTGATAATTTTTATATAAAACACTATCTTTATTATAGAAGTTACTATCGATTCGACAGTCTCCCATTGGCCAATTTAAATGTGCAAACCTTATTAGGTCATGCCAATAATGATATTATGGGAGAGTCGGCTTTTAAACTTGGCGGCGGGCATGATTTACGTGGTTATGAGAATGATCGCTTTGCCGGGAACACAATGCTATTAACAAATATTGAGTATATGTTTCCACATGATAAATACCCGATAATCAGATACGTAGGCTTTGTAGATATTGGTAATACCTATGATGAAATTAGTGAAATATTTCATCGGCCATTAAATTTGGGTGTAGGTGTTGGCTTGCGTTGGAAAATAAGAGCATTCGTTAATTTAGACTTGCGTGCAGATTTTGGTTACGGGATCACGGATTCGGATTATAAGTTCTCTTTCGGTAGCAGGAATGCATTTTAGTGCGTTAATAAGGCATTGAAAATTATTTGGCTATAAGTGCCGTCGATTCAAATGCCACAGCAGGCCAGCCTGAGATTGTAAAGTTGCGAATGTTTTGATGGTCTGCTGCATGTGGGTTTTGTAAAACATCTTTACGGTAATAGTCGCCAAAGCAATGAAGTGTTAGTTCCTTAGAAAGCGCTTGTTCTTTTGCAAAGAAAAATATTTTACATGAGCCATTGTTTTCATTGGCGTTGTTTTTTGTTTCGCCATTTGTAAATGCGCTGGGAATAAAATTATAGTTTTCGTCAATAGTCGAAATAGTATCTTCAAATGTGATGCTTTCAGGTGTTGATTTTAGCTTGTTTAAATAGTCGTTAATATTCATAGTTAAGTCTTTTTTATTGGTTATAAATGTCGCACTTATATTTTAGGGATGATATTTCGCAGGTCTTTCTCTTCAACCACAATTGTGGCCTGTTCTTTTAATACCGGTTTCGCGCAAAAGGCAATGCGTGTATCCGCGTGTTTAAACATGCTTAAGTCATTGGCACCATCACCGCACACTAAAGTGTTGCTTCTGTCTATTCCCATTAAACTTTGTAGACGGGTAAGTAACTCACCTTTAGATGTGTCGAACATCATCTCTCCACCCACCAGACCGGTTAATATGCCGTCAACTGAATGCAGGGTGTTACTAAACTCAACATCATAGCCAACAATATCTTTAAAGTGACGTGTGGCGTTGCGGAAGCCACCGCTAAAAATGGCAACCATATATCCCTTTTCTTTTAATGCACTAACCAGTTCTTTCGCACCTGGCATTAAGGGTAGATTCTGGCATATTTCATTAAGGCGACTTTCTTTTAAACCTTTAAGTAATTTAACCCGCTGTTGCAGTGCGCCAAAAAAATCCATCTCACCGCGCATTGCGGCCTCCGTTAGTTTGGTAACGGCTTCTTCCTGGCCTGTTTCCCGGGCTAAAAAATCGATGGTTTCACCATCCATAACGGTTGAATCAAAATCCAGTACGGCAAGTTTCATAGTGTTGTTCTTTATTAATAAATAAAATTAAATTGAGGGCGTATCCAGGTAACGAGCGATAAGGCCTTTTTCGGCCATGTTTTTATCCAATGGGATGCGGATTTTATATCCACCGCCTTTGGCTTCATTCATGGGCTTGCCATGCAGGTCTTCCATACGGCTTAAAATTATATCTTCATTACCAGATGGTTTAATAAGTTCCAGTTTATCGCCCACGGTAATTTTGTTTTTCACATCAATATCTGCCATACCTGTGTCTGTGTTATAGGCAATAACTTCACCAACAAACTGTTGCTGGTGACTAAGTGAGTTGCCTTGCATATAATTTTGATAGTCTTTGGTGTGGTGGCGTTTATAAAAACCATCGGTATAACCACGGTTAGCCAGGTTTTCCAGAACGCCGATTAATTCGGGATCAAACTCCTTGCCAGCAGTTGCATCTAAAATAGCCTGCTTATAGGTTTGTGCGGTGCGTGCAACGTAGTAGTGAGACTTGGTGCGGCCTTCAATTTTTAAGCTATCAATACCAATATCCACTAGTTGTTTTACATGTTCGATGGCACGTAAATCTTTTGAGTTCATGATGTAGGTGCCGTGTTCATCTTCTTCGATTGGCATTTGTTCGCCGGGACGATTGCTTTCTTCGAGGAACATTACGTCATCGGCCGCCGGGTGACGCACAGCACCCATATCGGACATGCTCGGGGCTTGTGCGGTTTCCTGTGGTTTGTATACACCTTCGGCATTTTCTGTTGAAGGTGTTGAACTGTATTCCCAGCGACAGGCATTGGTGCAGGTTCCCTGATTGGGGTCGCGGTGATTAAAGTAGCCGGAGAGCAGGCATCTCCCGGAGTAAGCAATGCACAGTGCGCCGTGCACAAAAACTTCCAGCTGCATATCCGGGCATTCCTGACGAATTTCTTTTATTTCATCGAGGGATAATTCACGGGATAAGATAATGCGTTCTACACCAACCGATTGCCAGAATTTTACTGCTGCATAGTTAACGGTATTCGCCTGCACAGATAAATGTACCGGCATGTCTGGCCAGGTTTCCCTTACCATCATAATTAACCCGGGATCGGCCATGATCAATGCATCAGGTCCCATTTCAATTACCGGGCGCATATGTTCAATGTAGGTTTTTATCTTGCTGTTATGTGGCATTAAATTCGAGGTGAGGTAAAACTTTTTGCCTAGCTGATGTGCCTCATGAATACCAATGGCCAAATTGTCTTCCAGAAAATCATTGTTTCTAACGCGCAGACTGTAACGAGGCTGCCCGGCGTAAACGGCATCGGCTCCATATGCAAATGCATAACGCATATTCTTTAGAGTGCCTGCGGGTGAAAGTAATTCTGTCGTTGCCATATTCAGCCTTAAAATATTTCAGGGTGATTAAATTGACGTATTTTACCTTATTTAGGTGTTTCGGTTAAACTGCTTGCATGATTGATTTATTAAATAATATCTGGTTAGTTTACCTCGATACCGCGGTTTGGTTGATAGTAGGTTTGATTTCGGCAGGCCTGGTGAAGGCGTATATACCTGCGGATGCAATGCAGCGCTGGTTGGGTGGTAAAGGCTTTGCAGCAGTAGGCCGCGCAGCATTGTTTGGTGCGCCCTTGCCTTTGTGTTCCTGCGGTGTGTTGCCTGCGGCACTAGGTCTACGTAGAGCAGGCGCCTCAAAAGAGGCAACGGTGTCCTTTTTAATCTCTACGCCGGAAACCAGTATCGATTCAGTTGCCGTGACCTACGCATTAATGGGGCCGGTGATGGCGGTCTATCGCCCTGTTTCTGCGCTGCTAACGGCTTTAGTCACCGGTTTTGCGACCGCGTGGGTGGATGATGACGAAGACGAAGTGCTAACGCTTAAGAGTGAAAGTTGTTGTTCTAGTGCGCCCGCAAAAACATCTTGCTGCGAAGAAGTGAAAGAGGATGTGAGCAGTTGTTGCGCAGCAGTCTCTAATAAACAAGAGGATAATAAATTTGTACAGGCCTTACGCTTTGCCGGGGCGGATTTGCTGGATGATATTTCTAAGTGGCTGGCTTTTGGTATTGTGCTTGCGGGGGTTATGATGACGCTGATCCCTGACGGTTGGTTGGCGCAATGGGGGCAGGGTTTAACGGCAATGTTAGTTATGTTGCTTGTGGGTATTCCCATGTATATATGTGCGACTGCTTCTACGCCGGTTGCTGCCGGTTTGTTATTGGCAGGTGTTTCTCCCGGAGCCGTTCTGGTATTTTTATTGGTAGGGCCCGCCACTAATATTGCCAGTTTGATGTTAGTGAAACAGGAATTGGGCGCTAAGGTTACACTGATTTATTTGGGCGGCATTACAATATGTAGTGTGCTGATGGGCTTGCTGCTTGAGTGGGGATTGCGGGTATATGACTTACATATTATTGTCAGTTCTCAGCAGGCAGAGACTATGCTGCCCTATGAATTAAGTTTGTTTAGTGCGATTGTTTTATTGATTTTAGTTGTACCCAGAGTGCGTAATTTTCTGTTTCCATTTTTTGCAAATGCAAAATAACCCATACAAATAAAATCCTTCAATAGACTAAATAATGCATTAAATAGCGTTAAAAGCGTACAAAATCAGATGTGTGCTTTTACAAGTGCTTATTTGCTGGTATAAGTACTTTATTAACTATGGGGTATTTATGATTCAAGCTACACATTTACGTAAGCCATCGCGCGCTGTCTTTTATTCGTTTCTATTATTCTCGGTGATTTTTTTATCGGCCTTCTCTCAAGCATTATTTGCAGAAGGTGTTTTTGAAAATCGCCAAAAGGCGAATCACGCTTTAAGTGGCGCTGAGACTAATCGATTGAGCATTGAACACAAGATGAGATTTGCCGCGAAGTCTGCACCAGAAATTAATCGATCGTCTAATCCATGGGAAAAGAAGAAACAGAAAGCTCAGCAGCCTGTTCAAAAAGCGAGTTGGGGTGAATGTCGAGATTTTGCGTTAATTAAGCGTAATAACTGCTACCGCGAAGGTCAGAGTGCCTATGGTTGTGAGCAGGTTTATGAAACACGTATTAAGCTGTGTGACAATACGCTGTAAATTACTACAGGGCTTGCCTTATTAGGTATTGAGATAGTTGCAAAGCACCCGATTGCTCATCGGTTAGTTCGGCATCGTCATATTCCGCCTTTGCCGATGTCTCTTTACTTAACAGGGTCTCTAGTACCGCAGATAGTGCATGAATACGCTCTTGTGCGGTAACCATTTCTAGCATGCGGCTATATGGCTTTAGTAAGTCAATGTAGTGCACTGCATCAAGTAACTTTAGGCTGATGTTCTGGCCGTGATCATTTGTGTAGGATAGGGCCAATGCTCCATTGCATTGATTTTTTTCGGTATTGAATTCACTAAGTTCCTGTTGTGTCTGTTGCAGACAGTCGTGCAAATAGTTGAGGCAGGATTCAATTTCTTTGCGCTCGCTGAAACTGGTTCTTTGCACAAACTGAGTACGCTTAGCGGTGATCGTAAGAAACTGTATAGACAGGTTGTTGATGCTCTGGATGAGTGTTTTTACCGTGTACTCTTGCTCAGGGCCCAGAGTGAGGCTGGTATCGAAGCCTAGCTGTTGAAGCTTTAGCAGCAGGTGGTTGTTTGCTGTTTTTAAGCCTACGAGTAGAGAATTTATAGTGGTAATCGAATTCGCCATAAAAAATCTGATCCTTCAGTGTTCGCCGTACCTTAACGGATGCCTTATTGAAGTTTACCAAGTAAGGCTTTGTGGCGATATCACCACTCATTGTCACATGGTTTTGAACCACATTCGCTCGTTATTTAAAGCTATAAACACTATATATTGTGTATTCAGAGTGGTCAATAACTAATAGATGTGTCTGTTAGAAAATAAGCAAATACTTAAATTCTGTGGATAAGTCGCCCAATTTTAGAGTGTGAAAGGCTCTGAGTGCTGGCTAAAAAATGACCGTGTGAAGTCTGTAGAAAAAAATCTGACTAATGGTAAGTCAATTTTAGTATGAATGTTAATTGCCGATGGCTAACAGATAAATGACATAAGCGGCACCAATAAATTGAAAGAAATGTAACAGGTTTTGCAGGCTGCTCAAGGCTCGATAATTATTGGTATTAACAATACAGAAATTTCCATCACAGGCCTTGATTAGGCCTTTTAAAATATGTGCGTGGTTAAATACATAGCTGGCCGCCAATATAGCGAGCATGAATGCGGCAGGCCGATTATTAACCAGCGCGGCACAGATACCGCCCAATAAACAAAAAACAGAATTTAGACGGTATAGTCGACGATAAATATACAGGCTATCGGTCAAGTTAGTGGGGTGTTTGAGGAGTGCGCTATAGAGTAAAACGACGAGTAAATAGCTGCCCATAGTGGCGCCGGTAAAAGTGGCGGAAGCCAGGTTGAAGAGTTTGAATACATCCATTTCAGGATTGTATCATCGATTGAATATTGAGTCGGTTGTACGCTAACGGCAGGACTGTAATAGGCAGGAATAGTAGGCCGCTGAATAGCCGCCTACTATTTTTACGATTAATAGTTTTCTAAAGAGCGAAGCTTTTCAGGTAGCAGTTTAAAGTCTACTAATGAACTCACCAGGGCTTTTAAAAAAGTGGCTTCATCTTCATGAACCATTTTGTAGTACTGTATTTTCATGGTTAGTGCGCTGCCAAAAATAATCGACAGTAGTGCAACTATTGAGCCCATTGAAAGAGTGGAGACACCAGTAACACCCTGGCCAATTGTGCAACCAAGCGCTAACACGCCACCAACGCCCATTAATATGCCGCCAATGACGTGTGTTATAAAATCTTTTGCACTGGCGAACCATTCGATGCGGAATGATTTAGAAATTAATGACCACGCTAGAGAACCCAGAATAACACCCAGTACCGCAACAATGCCAAAGCTTAAGTAGGCATTATCGAAGTCTTTAAGGGCATAACGCAGTGTTTGGCCAATAGGGTTGATAAAGGTAAATGATTGCGGACCCACATCACGTGGACGAGCAGATGCATCATCTTCAATCATATCCCACGAGGATGGGCTGGCATATTCTTGCCAGTTCAGTTCCTCTCCATCGGCAGAGATAATCACCATGCTAGTGGTTACAAACCATGCAGCAAGTACCGCAGCACCAATTGTGAAGCCACCCAGCTTATTGTCAAAGCTGCTACGAAAATCTTTAGACTTAAAAATAAACCAAAGCAATATAGCGGCTGCTAACAAACCAATAGTGGTACGCGTTGTATCAATGCTGGTGCCCAGGACTTTACCCATCACGCTACCAAGATCCTGGTGAGTGGTAAGGCTGGCTGAAAATGGGTTAGTCCACGAATAGAATAACAGTGAATAAATCGTGCTATCAGAACCCGGGAATGGGTTGATCATAAAGTAGGCGCAAATCGAAATGACTATAAACAGAACAACCGATTTTATATTTCCACCACCAATACGGATAAGTGTTTTGTTGCCGCAGCCACTGCCCAGAGTCATACCTATGCCGAACAGTATTCCGCCAATAATATACTCTAACCAGGCAAAGTTACTGCCTCGGTAGGGAGGCAGGGTAGAATCCAATGAGGCAAAGCCGCCGGCTTCGAGGATAACCACACCGATAATTGCAACTGCCATGGCAAGCATCCAGGCGCGTATGCGACCATAATCACCGATGTTAACCAGATCTGAAACGGCACCCATAGTGCAAAAATTGGTCTTATTGGCGACTGCGCCCATCAGAAATGCGATGCCCAATATTGTAAGCAATACGGTTAGGTGTGCGGATGAAAAATCTTCAAATATCATGGTATACCTCGCGAAAAAACAATCTGGATCGTAGGAGCAGGGAAAGCCATGCATAAGGCGCATCTGTGGCTAACCATACAATCTATTGATCGTAAGTTATGCACTTGCAAAACAGGCTGATGATGTTTCCTCACAAATCATGACAGTGACTTGTGTATGGCATGAAAATAAATGCACATAATGAAATTAGTGACAGGTTGATCTTTGCCAACTCTGTGAAGTGGCGCATGATACCTGTAGTCATCGACTTATTGCAATACCAGTTGGCATATTTTAAATGCCGCCTACATCATCATCCACGCTTAATTATATCACTTGATAAGATTAGTGCATTAAGTAGAGTTGTGAGTGTGCTCGCGGAGAGCAGCTTAATGCTAAGCTGCGCCTGTATTGATATAGATAGTTATGATAATGAAAAAATTATTAGATGTAATGGCGGCTTTGCGTGATCCAGACGGCGGCTGCCCCTGGGATGTTAAACAAACTCTAAAAAGTATTATTCCTTATACATTGGAAGAGGCTTATGAAGTAGCGGATGCCATTGAGCAGGACGACATGGCGGCATTAAAGTCTGAACTGGGCGATTTATTATTTCAGGTGGTGTTTTATGCGCAAATTGCACAGGAACAGGGCGAGTTTGCATTTAACGATGTAGTCGATGGAATTAGTGAAAAACTGATCAGGCGTCATCCGCACGTATTTGCAGATGCGCAATATTCTGATGAGGGCGTATTGAATGAAGAATGGGAGAAGGCTAAAGCGGCGGAACGAGATGAGGAATCCAAGGTAGAAAAGGCCTCTATTCTGGATGGTGTGGCAATGGCCCTACCGGCATTAAAACGGGCGCAGAAGCTACAAAAACGTGCCGCGCGAGCTGGTTTCGACTGGCCAGAAATAGAGCCGGTATTTGCGAAAATTGAAGAAGAAATACAGGAGCTTAGAGAGGCCATGCAACAAACAGACAAGGCCCTGGTGCATGAAGAAATGGGTGATGTGTTATTTAGTTGCGTGAATCTTTCTCGTCACTTAGGCGTGGATTCAGAAGAATCATTGAGATCTTGCAATCAAAAGTTTGAACGGCGCTTTTCATATATCGAAGAAACGCTTAAATCAAAACAGCAATCATTTGACAGCCGTTCTCTGGATCAGCTGGAACAGTTGTGGCAAGACGCAAAACAGGCGGGCAAATAACGTGCATGGTGTACTATTAAATGGAGATAGGCTTAGCTTAATGCTTTGCCTATAATACCGCGCATGTATCTTGAACACTTTGGTTTATTAGCCGCGCCATTTTCGATTGCCCCTGATCCTCGCTATCTTTATATGAGTGAGCGTCATCGAGAGGCTTTGGCGCACCTGCTTTATGGGATGGAGTCGGACGGCGCGTTTATTTTATTAACAGGTGATGTGGGCACAGGTAAAACAACGGTGAGTCGTTGCCTGCTTGAACAGGTGCCTGAGAATATAAACATTGCACTGGTATTAAATCCCAAGCTAACAGCCATTGAGTTGCTGCAAGTTATTTGTGATGAATTGCATATCAAGCGTTTAACGGCAGACGTGAGTGTTAAATCACTAGTAGATGATATTAATCATTACTTATTGGCTGCCCATGCAATGGGAAAGAAAACGGTTGTGTTAATAGAAGAGGCACAAAATCTGGATTTGGATGTGCTGGAACAATTACGTTTATTAACAAATCTGGAAACCAACGAACGTAAATTATTACAGGTTATTTTGTTGGGCCAGCCTGAGTTTTTAGATGTTTTAGACAGACCCGAACTATCTCAGTTAGCGCAACGTATTACCGCGCGATTTCATTTAACACCACTTAGTTTTAATGAATTAGAAGAATACATCGGGCACCGTTTGGCGGTGGCTGGTTGCCGGCGTCCGTTATTTGCATTTGGTGTGCTTAAGCAGTTATATAATTACAGTGGTGGCGTGCCGCGTTTAATTAATGTTATTTGTGATCGGGCCTTACTGGGTGTTTATGTGCAGGGTAAATACCAGATAGACAAGGCAACTCTGGCCCAGGCAGCAAAAGAGGTTCTGGGTGAAAATAAAGCCGCTAGAGCAAAATCAAAAAATAAACTATTTAAGCCTAAGCTCATTATAGTTGGTGCATTATTGGTGGTACTGGCAGGCGTTATTTATTTCGCGGGATATTTTCAGCAAAATATAAAATCGGATGCGCAGGCATCATATAAGCCGGATGTTTCATCCGCAGAAAAACCTCAACCTGCGATGGCTATTAATGCGGAATTAAATAATTCTGTAAAAAAAGATACCTATATAGAATGGCCGGAACATGATCTGCGTATGCGTAGTAATACACAGGCATATCGTTCACTATTTAAACGCTGGCAACTGAATTATCAATTAATCACCAATAGTACGCCGTGCTTTTATGCCAAAACACAGGGGCTTTCCTGTTTTCAAGATCAGGCAAATATTCAGGAGCTACGGAAATTAAATCGTCCAGCGGTATTGAAACTTTATGATGATTTTGAAGAGCCACATTATGCAGCGCTACTAGAGTTGGGTGCCGCAACAGCAAAAATTCAATTGGGTGAAAAGTTACAAACAATATCATTAGAGCAATTAGAATTACACTGGCAGGGTGAGTTTTCCCTGTTTTGGAAAACACCAGCAGATTATGAAGATTTAATTCGCCCCTGGTCTATAAGTAAAGCCGTGATATGGCTAAGTGAAACAATGAGCAAAATAGATGGGGGCACGCAAAGAATGGCAAGTAATGTTTATGATAGGGGTCTATTGGCACGAGTGAAAAAGTTCCAGGTAGCACAAGGTTTGAATGATGATGGAGTGGTGGGCGCTAAAACAATAATTCTAATTAATCAGGTGCTTGGTCTAGTTGCTCCAGTTTTAGAGTCAGCTAACTAATGTCGTATATATTAGATGCATTGAAAAAGTCTGATCAGGAGCGTAAACAGGGTGATGTGCCTAATTTACAAACCGTGCATGTAGCGGTTGCTCCCGAACTAAAAAAACCATGGGTCATGTATGCGGTAATACTCTTTTTACTGATGGCGTTGGCAATATTAATCGGTGTCATGGTGCTGCAGAAGGAAGGTGCTGATTTGACGCTTGATGATAAGCAGGTGCCTTTGCTGCATATAGATAAAAAGAATGAAGTTACTGGAAATAATGCTAAAAGTGAGAAGGTGGATGCAGCTATTGTTGAACCCGAAACTTCTGTGGCAACTACGCAACAATCAGAAAAGAAATTAGAGTTACTGCAACAGAAAAAGCCACCTGTTGAAGCGAAATCGAATAAGGCAGCACAAAAACAACAGTTATCAGATATTAACGAAATACCTTATTTACAAGAGCTGGATGACTATCAACAGCAATTGGTGCCGGATATGAACTTTGCCGGACATGTATATTCTTCGGATGCTGCCAGTCGTTCAGTTATCATTAATGGCCGTGCAATGTCTGAAGGTGAAATGCTTATGCAGGGTATGAATATTGAGCAAATAACCCCCAGAGGCGTGATATTTCGCTTTAATGACATTGTGTTTCGAGTTGATATTCTACAAGACTGGTCTTTTTAGTAAGACATAAGACATTAATGTTGTTTATTTATTTTGAAAATAGGCTAATCTCTTATATGAGGCAGAATCTGAGAAGCATTCTGCACAGAACGAATATACTTACAAAAAAATCAGGACAGTTACATGGCAAAAATATTGGTTGTTGATGACTCACAAACACAGATACAGAGCATCACTAAAATTTTACAAAAAAATGGTCATGAAACTATTGTTGCAGAAGATGGCGATGCCGCAGTTTCTCTTGCGCGTAGTGAGCTACCGGATTTAATCCTCATGGATGTGGTGATGCCGGGTTTAAATGGTTTTCAGGCAACTCGACACATTACTAAAACGGAAGGCACCCAGCATATACCCGTGGTAATGCTGAGCAGTAAAGATCAGGAAACCGATAAGGTTTGGGCAGAACGCCAGGGTGCTAGTGGCTATATTATTAAACCGGCAACAGAAAAAGATCTACTGGACATTATTAGTAAATTGCTTTGAATCATCGCATTCATGCAGCGCTTAATGCGCTGCATGAGCATCAACGCACAAACTTTCACACACACAATACCCCTCCTTTGCTGCGGGCGAGCTTGATTATTTTGCTATAATAAGCGGCTCTACAGCTAAATAATCCCCTGATAGTAATGAATCGAACCTTCTCAGTAGCCCCAATGTTGGACTGGACAGACCGACACGAGCGCTTTTTTCTACGCCTCATTTCAAAAAATACCCTGTTATATACGGAGATGGTTACCACCGGTGCAATCATTCATGGTGAGCGTGCGCGTTTTCTTGAATTCAATACCGAGGAGCACCCGGTCGCTCTACAGTTAGGCGGTAGTAATCCCGCTGATCTTGCTGAGTGCGCAAAAATGGCTGAGCAACAAGGTTACGATGAGGTGAACTTAAATGTTGGTTGCCCCAGTGATCGAGTGAAATCCGGTATGTTTGGCGCCTGTTTAATGGCTAAACCACAACTCGTGGCAGAATGTGTTCATGCCATGCAATCTGTTGTGGATATCCCGGTGACTGTAAAACACCGCATAGGCATAGATGAAAATGATAGTGTTGAAGAACTCTTCGAATTTGTAGAGGTGGTTGCGGCAGCCGGATGTAAAACATTTATAGTGCACGCACGAAAAGCCTGGCTTAATGGTTTGAGCCCAAAAGAAAATCGGCACATTCCACCGTTGCGCTATGACGTGGTATATCAATTAAAAAAAACCATGCCACAGTTAGATATTATCATTAATGGTGGCATTAATGACTTGCCAACAGCGCAACAACAACTAGAGCATGTTGACGGGGTGATGATGGGGCGTGAGGTTTATCATAATCCTTATATCCTGGCTGAAGTCGATCAGTTGTTGTATCAGTCAACAGCACCCGTGTTATCCCGGGATGAAATTTTTGCGGCGTTTCTACTTTATGTTGAACGTGAGCTTGCAAAGGGGACGCGTTTGCATTCAATGAGTCGGCATATATTGGGTTTGTTTAATGGCCTGCCGGGAGCGCGTAAATGGCGTCGTTATATTTCCGAAAATGCACCCCGAGCAGATGCCGGTGTTGATGTTGGACTTGATGTATTGAGGCAGGGTTTTTTACATATTGGTTCGCTGGAAAAATGGTAGCGTAAAAATAGTTTAAGCCAAATGGAAAGAAAATGAGCCGGAAAATAATTCACGTTGATATGGATGCATTTTATGCAGCTGTTGAGCAGCGTGATTTTCCAGAGCTTAAGGGGCAGCCCGTCATTGTCGGTGGTCAACCCGATAGCCGAGGGGTTGTCGCTACCTGCAGTTACGAGGCGAGAAAATTTGGCATTCATTCGGCTATGCCCTGTTCTCGTGCATATCAATTGTGTCCACAAGGTGTGTTTGTAAAGCCTCGATTTTCGGCTTACAAACAGGCATCAGAACAAATTCATAGTGTATTTAAAGAATTTACTGACATGATAGAGCCATTGTCATTAGATGAGGCCTATCTGGATGTAAGCCATGTGGATTTATGTGAAGGCTCTGCAAGTTTAATGGCCAAAGAAATTCGTCAGCGAATTTTTCAAAAAACACAACTTACCGCATCTGCGGGTATTTCGTATAATAAGTTTCTCGCCAAACTGGCTTCCGATATTAATAAACCCTGCGGGCAATTTTTAATTCGGCCAGGTCAGGCGGAAAAATTTCTTTGCAATTTCCCAATTGGGAAATTTTATGGCGTGGGTAAAGTCACAGAAAAGAAAATGCAATTAAATGGCATTAATACCGGTGCAGACCTTAAGCAAAAAAGCCTACAGGAATTGTTGCAGTTATTTGGTAATTCTGCGGAGTATTATTATGATATTGCGCGGGGAATAGATGAACGAGAAGTTGTAAGTCACCGAATAAGAAAATCACTGGGTGCTGAAAATACCTTTCAAAAAGATTTAGATGATTTTGCAGAGATGCTTGAACAGTTAAAATTATTAAGTATAGAAACACTCGACAGTTTAAGCCGGCGAGATTTAATGGCTTATTCAATAACCATTAAAGTTAAGTATGCAGATTTTAAACAAATCACTAGAAGCTACACCAGTACCAGTGTTGTCTCCGTATCAAATATTGTATTTGAATTGCTGCCTATTTTATTAGGTAAAACAGAGGCAAAAACAAAAAAAGTACGCTTGCTTGGGGTGTCTTTTTCAAATTTGCTTGAGGGTAATGCATATAAGCGTGGTGAACAGTTATCACTTTTTTAAGAGTATGATTTACTGGTTTTGTAGTCTAAAGACTTATCCACCAGCTAATATTAAAACTAACGTCTGGTGATGTGCCGGATTTGATGTCTTCGCCAACTGAGAAATCTAATTTTTGCTGTGTATTTATCAGATAGCTACCACCAAAGGTAAGTTGATAAGACTGCTGCATAAATTTAATATTCGTATCAAAAAGCGCGCTATGGAATTCAAGTTGAGCCTTTAATTCTAGCGGCTTCCATGGTTGAAATTTGATGCCTGCCATGGCAAATGTCCCCCAGTTATTATGAATTTCCGGCAGTACTTTATTGTTGTGCATATACAGCAGGCCCGCCTGTGCAAATAACCAGCGGCTGTCATTGAGCCGATAATCCATCGCCGTCCATGCAGCAATATCTGTGCCGCCACTTCCGGTTAATTTTTTGTAGTCGCCGGTGGGTAGTTTCAAGCTAGTCCAATAACTGATCGCTATATCGTTTGATTTTTTTATTTGCCAGGCAAGTTGAAAAGCAATGTCACCGATATCTTTCTGGTCGCTACTTATATTTAATAGGTTTGTATTGTTCCGCGTGTAATCGATAGAAATTTGATTGTAAGGAAGTCCCGGTTGCAAGCCTTGTGGTAAACCAAGGGCTTTATGGTAGCTGTCGATTGCTGAGTCTAATATGCCGCCAGTGTGTGCGACGACGGGAAGGTGAACTCGGAGCATCCAGTTTTGCTTAAGCCCATAGTCATAAAAAAGATTAAGTTGCCAGGTTTCAAGGTCAACAAATAGATGGTCATTTTCGCCGTTTTGCGCGATTAAGGTATTGCTGATATTGAGTGAACTAATCCAGCGGCTGTTATTTTCTTCTAGCAGGCGCGCAGGTGTGGCCGTTGGGATACCATAGATAAGCGATAACGGGCTTTGGTTGCGCGTTGTAAATGGGCTGCCCGGCCGTGCATTGCTTAAATTGCAAAACACTAAAGAAAAGCACAAAAAAAACCCGCTGATTATACAAGCAGCAGGCTTTTTATAGCGGTAACTTAACAAGTCTTATTTTAGACCTGAGTAGTACGCAGCAAGGTTAGCCATGTCAGCATCTGACAGAGGCTTAGCCATGCCGTTCATGCTTGGGTCTTTACGAGTACCATCTTTAAACGCTTTAAGTTGCTTTACGATGTAAGCATCTTTCTGGCCTTTCAGGTTTGGAAACATAGGAACACTACTTACACCGCTGGCACCGTGGCAAGCTGCACAAGTTGCTGCTTTTGCTTTGCCTGCTGCTGCGTCACCGGCTGCAATGGCAGAAGAAGCACTAAGGGCTAGAACTGATGTTGCTAGCAGAGATAAGATTTGCTTTTTCATTGATTTCTCCAGGTCGTGTTTAAAGACACGATTATTAATTTAGCAGTAGGATTTTCGCAGAGCATGCGCTGGATGTAAATTAAGATTTTCTGATGTTGCCCGTTAGAGCGTTTATAGGGCCAAAAAGTTCAGTTATTTCAATTGCTTGGGTGATTGTTAATTGTTTGTTAAGTGTAGACTTGATGTCGAATTCATGCCCATTGGCGTGTATTTGCATAGCTATTTGAGTAAATAGATAAAGCTGAAAATCATTACAGACTCAGGTAAAATGCGCCGCTTATTGAATCTTTTAGTGCATATCTGAAGCGCGCCCTAGTTAGGGCCTCGGTATGAATTCCCTTAAATGGTGAGGACACAAACATGGCTGATTTTAAAATCGCACCTTCTATTCTTTCTGCTGATTTCGCGCGTTTAGGCGAAGAAGTGGACAATGTAATTAAATCGGGCGCGGATGTCGTTCACTTCGACGTTATGGATAACCATTACGTGCCAAACCTGACCATAGGTCCTTTGGTGTGTGATGCGTTGCGTAAGCACGGTGTTACAGCAGAAATTGATGTGCATTTGATGGTTAAGCCAGTGGATCGCATTATTCCTGACTTTGCTGAGGCGGGTGCAACTTATATTACATTCCACCCCGAAGCATCTGAGCACATTGACCGTACATTGCAGATGATTCGCGAATTGGGTTGTAAGTCTGGCCTGGTATTTAACCCAGCAACGCCATTAGATTGCCTGCGGCACGTTATGGATAAAGTAGACGTGATTTTATTAATGTCGGTTAATCCGGGTTTTGGCGGTCAGTCATTTATCCCTGAAACATTAAATAAACTACGTGAAGCACGTAAGTTAATTGATGAGTCTGGTTTCGATATTCGTCTTGAAGTTGATGGTGGTGTAAAAGTTGACAACATCCGTGAAGTTGCAGCAGCAGGTGCAGATATGTTTGTTGCAGGCTCGGCAATCTTCGGTGCGAAGAATGCCGATGATGCGAATGTATATGACACAGTTATTGGCAAGATGCGCGACGAGCTAGCAAAAGCGTAAGGCTTTCCAGGCCTGGTTGTTGAGTCATGGAAAAGCTTATGAGCTTGAACCATGACTTAATTACAAACACCCCCTTTGTAGATAGAAATTAGTAGAGATTTAAAATGTTAAATAAACCGAAAATGGTACTGATAGATGTTGACGGTACTTTAGTCGATAGTGTACCCGACCTGGCTTATTGTGTTGATGAAATGATGAAGCAGCTTGGGATGCCTGTGCATGGTGAAACCAGGGTGCGCAACTGGGTAGGTAATGGGGTAGAGCGTTTGACACGTCGCGCACTCATTGGCCAGCTGGATGGCGAGCCAGATGAAGCATTGTTTGAAAAAGCCTATCCAATCTTCCTCGATTTATATGACAAGAATGTGTGCGAACGTAGCTGTCTGTATGACGGCGTGCGTGAAGCTCTGGATTTTTTAAAATCAACCGGTGTGAAAATAGGTTGTGTAACCAATAAAGACGCACAGTTTACCTTGCCGATTCTTGAGAAGCTGGGTATTAAAGATGATTTTGAAATCATTGTTTGTGGTGATACATTGGCGAAGAAAAAGCCGGATCCATTGCCTTTATTGCACTCAGCCGAACAGTTAGGCGCAAAACCGCAAGAGTCATTAATGCTAGGTGACTCAATGTCTGATGTTAAGGCGGCGCGTGCGGCTGGTTTTAATATTATTTGCATGTCATATGGTTATAATCACGGCGAAGATATCCGTGATTACAATCCCGATGCGGTGGTTGATTCAATGGCAGAAATTAAAAGCTTGATTGATTGGACGTAAATATAATTTAAAAACACGTGGCTCAAACAAAGCTTAAACCACGTTACTAAAAAAGATAATAATGATGAGTTATTTCAGGCAAATAGACATGCGTTTATACACACATTGGCGATGGTAAAACATCGATTGGCCTAACCCCGTGTATATAAATTGTCTGGAAAATAATCATGACGCCTTTAAAAGTAACGCTAGAAAAATTTAACGAACTTAAAAAACAGAATTATAGTCATATCCCGCTAGTACATGAAGTACTGGCTGATCTGGATACGCCTTTAAGTACCTATCTAAAATTGGCCAATGCGCCTTATTCCTATTTATTTGAATCTGTTCATGGCGGTGAAAAATGGGGACGTTATTCTATTATTGGTTTGCCCTGCGTAAAACGCATTAAGGTATTTGGCAAAACAATCATAATAGAAAATGCTTACGCAAACTCAGAAAGCTTTAAAGTTGAAGATCCATTGGCATGGATAGAAAATTATCAACAACAGTTTAACGTGCCGGATATTGAAGGCTTACCAAAATTTACCGGTGGTTTAGTCGGTTATTTTGGTTATGAAACCATTCGCTATATTGAACCAAAGCTAGCAGACATTACAAAGCCCGATAGCCTGGAAACGCCAGATATTTTATTAATGCTCTCTGAAGAAGTGGTGGTATTTGATAACTTAAGTGGCAAGCTTTATTTTATTGTGATGGCTAATCCGGCACAGGACGACGCATACGAAAAGGGACAGTTGCGTTTAACTCAACTAGAACGGCAGTTACACCAGACTGTGCCAACTTATCGTCCCTCGGCAAAAAGTATAAAAGTTAACGAGGAAGATTTTGTTTCAGGTTTTACTGAGGATGGTTTTAAATCTGCAGTAGCTAAAGCTAAACAGTACATTGTTGATGGTGATGTGATGCAGGTCGTGTTGTCGCAACGCATGACGATTCCTTTCAGCGCAGAACCACTGGATTTATATCGTTCATTGCGCAGTCTAAATCCGTCGCCATATATGTATTTTCTTAATCTGGACGATCATCATGTGGTGGGCTCATCGCCAGAAATTTTAGTTCGACTAGAAGATAATGAAGTGACAGTGCGACCTATTGCAGGCACGCGTCCACGTGGTGCAAATGAAGCAGATGATATAGCACTGGAAAAAGAGCTGCTTGCTGATCCAAAAGAATTAGCAGAGCATTTAATGCTCATCGACTTAGGGCGCAATGATGCAGGCCGAGTCAGTAAAATTGGCAGTGTAGAACTGACCGATAAAATGATTGTTGAGCGTTATTCACATGTTATGCATATTGTTTCAAATGTTACCGGGCAGCTAAAAGAAAACTTGAGTGCAATGGACGTGTTACGTGCAACTTTTCCGGCAGGAACCGTAAGTGGTGCACCAAAAGTTCGCGCCATGGAAATTATTGATGAGCTTGAACCCGTTAAGCGAGGCATTTATTCCGGGGCAGTGGGTTATCTTTCGTGGAATGGCAATATGGATACAGCGATCGCAATACGTACGGCGGTTATAAAAAACAAAACGCTAAATATTCAGGCCGGTGCCGGTATTGTTTATGATTCTGTGCCGCAAAATGAATGGGATGAAACCATGAATAAAGGGCGCGCAGTATTTCGCGCAGTCGCGATGGCCGAAGCAGGATTAGACGGTTCGCATCGTTGAGCTGTTATTTATTTGAATTAACGCTTTTTATGAGGCGCTATGCATGAAAGCATTTTGCGACAATACAGTAAATCATCCACTATTTGAGAAAACAATCATTGGATTGATTTTATTAAATGGTGTGATTTTAGGTTTAGAAACATCCCGTTCATTAGTTGAGCAATATGGTTCAATAATGGAAATGACCAGCCATGTGATTTTATTAGCGTTTATTCTAGAGGCGTCAATGAAAATTATAGCGGTTGCTCCACAGCTTAATCGCTATTTTGGTTCTGGTTGGAATGTGTTTGATTTTTCAGTGGTTGTTTTTTCCTTGCTACCAAGTACAGGGGAATTTGCAATGATTGCTCGCCTGGCTCGATTATTGCGAGTGATGCGTCTGATTTCAACCATACCTGAATTAAGATTAATTGTGACAACGCTAATGCGTTCATTGCCCGGCATGATGCATGTTATTTTATTGATGGCTGTGATTTTTTATATTTACGCAGTAGCAGGTTTCCATCTATACAATGAACATGATCCTGAATTATGGGGAACATTAGGGTTGTCATTGCTAACATTATTTAGAGTGGTGACACTGGAAGACTGGACAGATGTTATGTATACCGCAATGGAGATGAACCCATATAGCTGGATTTTCTTTGTTAGTTTTGTTGTAGTGGGTACCTTTGTAATTATTAATCTCTTTATAGCGGTTGTATTAAATAATCTGGAAGAGGCTAAACAGGAAAGCTTACTAGAGTTGCAGAAACCAACCAGTAAAAATGATCTGTTAAAAGAATTAAAACAAACTCAGTTAATGCTGCAACAGTTGCAGGCCAAAGTAGAGAATACGTCGTTATGATGATAATGATAGATAACTATGACTCCTTCACATATAACCTGGTGCAATACCTGGGTGAGCTGGGTGCGGACGTTGTTGTGCATCGTAATGATCAAATCACTGTGGATGAAATCGAGAAGTTGAATCCAGAGCGTATTATGATTTCACCTGGCCCATGTACGCCGAATGAAGCCGGTGTGTCTATGCAAACTATCGAACACTTTGCAGGTAAATTGCCTATATTGGGTGTGTGCCTGGGGCATCAAAGTATTGGCCAGGTGTTTGGTGGAAAGATTATTCACGCGAAAAAAATTATGCACGGTAAAACGTCGATGATTCACCATAATGATCATGGCGTATTTAAAGGCCTGGAAAATCCTTATGAGGCAACTCGCTATCATTCATTGGTAATAGAGAAAGAGAGCCTTCCAGATTGCCTGGAAATAACCGCATGGACAGAAAATGCCGATGGCAGCATGGATGAAATTATGGGTGTTCGGCATAAAGAATTAGCGATTGAGGGAGTGCAGTTTCATCCGGAATCCATTCTTACGCAGCACGGCCATGCCTTGCTGAAAAATTTTTTAGAAATGTAATACTTTAAAACTTATTGTTTATTGAGAAAAAAACAGGATCCTAAAATGGATATGCAATTTGCGATTAAATTGGTAGCTGAAAAGAAAGATCTTAGCCGTTCACAAATGACCGAGGTAATGCGGTTAATTATGACAGGCCAGGCGACTGATGCACAAATCGGCGGGTTTTTAATTGGCCTGCGCATGAAAGGTGAAACGGTTGATGAGGTTGTAGCAGCGGCTTCTGTTATGCGTGAGCTGTCTACTAAAGTATCTGCACCGGATGAATACCTGGTTGATACCTGTGGCACAGGGGGTGATTCTTCTGGTAGCTTCAATATTTCTACAGCATCAGTATTTGTTGCAGCGGCGGCGGGTGCGCATGTGGCGAAGCATGGCAATCGTTCAGTATCCAGTAAGTCGGGTAGTGCGGATGTTTTAGAATCCGCCGGTGTGAATTTAAATATTACGCCGGAGCAGGTTGCCGATTGCATTAAGCATGTTGGTGCGGGCTTTTTATTTGCAGTTAAGCATCATGGTGCAATGAAGCATGCAATTGGCGCAAGAAAAGAAATGGCGGTACGTACCATATTTAATGTGCTGGGGCCGTTAACCAATCCTGCGGGAGCGCCAAATCAGGTGATTGGCGTATTCAGCAAAGACTGGCTGGAGCCATTAGCTGAAGTATTAAAGCAGCTTGGCAGTCGTCATGTAATGATTGTACATGCCGATGATGGAATGGATGAGATCAGCATCGGCAGCGCCACATCTGTGGCGGAGTTGAAAGATGGTGAAATAAAAACCTATACAATTAAGCCAGAAGATTTTGCTATGAAGAAAGCCGATTTATCGGCAATAAAAGCTGCGGATTCGACCGATAGCTTACAGATTATTAAATCGGTGTTAGATAATAAAGCAGGCCCGGCAAAGGATATAGTGTGTTTGAATGCGGGAGCGGCCATTTATGTTTCGGGTTTAACCGATTCATTGGCGCAAGGTATCGAAGCGGCTAAAGCGGCTATTGCGGATGGTAAGGCCAGGCAAAAATTTGACTTATTAGTTGAATACACAAATAAGTTTTAAATATTATTGTAGGCGCTGAGCTTTAGTTTCAATACCTACAAACGAAGTGAAAATTATGAGTAATACACCCGATATATTGCAAAAAATCCTTAAGCGAAAAGTAGAAGAGATAACAGCCGCCGTTGCAAAGGAATCATTAGCGGATTTAAGTAAGCGTGCTGAAGCAGGCTTGCCCGTACGGGGATTTATTCAGTCAATAGAAAATAAAATAGCTGCAGGACAGGCGGGTGTTATTGCCGAAATTAAAAAGGCTTCACCCAGCAAAGGTGTGATGCGCGAAAATTTTATTCCCGCGGACATTGCAAAAAGCTATGAATCTGCAGGTGCTGCCTGTTTATCTATATTAACGGATCGTGATTTTTTTCAGGGCTCTACAGACTATTTGATGCAGGCTCGTGCGGCGACACAGCTTCCGGTGATTCGTAAAGATTTTATTATTGATCCATACCAGGTATACGAAGCGCGGGCGATGAATGCCGACTGTATTCTGTTAATTGTTTCTGCGCTTGGTGATGCCATGCTTAATGAATTATTGGGTCTGGCTCACCATCTAGGCATGGATGTATTAATGGAAGTGCATGATCGAGAGGAAATGCAGCGCGCGATTCAAACCGGTGCCAGACTGATAGGCGTAAATAACCGAAACCTGCGTACATTTGAGCTTAGCTTGAACACCACGCTGGATATGCTAGATATGCTGCCAGAGGATCGGATTTTAGTCACCGAGAGCGGTATTCATACGCCTGAAGATGTGAAGCTAATGCGAGACAATAATGTAAATGCCTTCCTGGTTGGCGAGGCATTTATGCGAGCCGACATCCCGGGCAATAAGCTAGCAGAGCTATTCGCCTAAGCTCGATGGGAACCAATAACCACAATAGTTTTGCCATGTGCGCTAATTAAGCCATCTACTTCCAGTTCTTTTAACACACGCCCAGCCATTTCCCTTGAACAGCCGACAATTTTTGCAATATCCTGACGTGTTATTTTAATTTGCATACCATCAGGGTGAGTCATGGCATCGGGTTGCTGGCTTAGATCTAACAAGGTTCGTGCAATTCTGCCGGAAACATCAAGGAAAATAAGGTCACGCACTTTCTGGCTAGTTTTGATCAGACGATCGAACACCTGACCAGACAAGATAAACAGTATTTCAGGGTCTTCTTTAACCAGGCTGCGGAATTGTACATAAGATATCTCAGCTATTTCACAGTCAGACTTGGCGACAACCATGGCGCTACGGTCAAGATCCTCTTTAAATAGCCCTGCTTCACCGAAGAAGTCACCACTATTCAGGTAGGCGAGGATGATTTCTGCACCTTCCTCGTTTTCCGTTTGTACGCTAACTGAGCCCTTAATGATATAGTACAGGCTGTGCGGGTTATCGCCTTCATGGATGATTTTTTTCTTTGCCGAATAGGTCTTACGATGGCAATGATTTAGAAATAATTCTAATGAAGGATTTGATTTGTCAATTTTAGGCAGCAGGCTCATGGTTTCCGTTTCGTATTAAATGGAGCGACTAAATTATAGTCAATTCTTACAAATGACCACGTATATTTGTATTATTAACTCAAATTATCAATTAATCATCAAGTTATATTTAGGTGCAGTGTATGAAAGCCAGAGTTAAATGGTTGGATAATATGTCTTTTGTTGGGGAATCGGGTAGTGGTCATTCCGTTGTGATGGATGGTGCGCCAGACTCTGGGGGGCGTAATCTAGCCGCCAGACCAATGGAAATGGTGCTCATAGGCATGGGCGGCTGCACGGCATTCGATGTGGTTATGATTTTGAAAAAGGCACGACAGCCTATTGAGGACTGTATCGTTGAAATATCAGCCGAGAGAGCTGAAGAGGTGCCCAGGGTATTTACAAAGATTCATGCTCATTATGTCATTAAAGGTAAAGGCCTGAGTGAAAAGCAGGTTGAAAAAGCAGTTAATTTAACCGCAGAAAAATATTGCTCGGTATCTATCATGTTGGCCGCAACCGCAGATGTGACCCATGATTTTGAAATTATCGAAGAATAGTGTAAGAAAATATAGCAAAGAAGAGCCTATAGAAAAGATGCAAAATAGTACAACTCAGGAGTTATTCGATAGCCTGCTGACGCAATATTACAATGCATGGTTTAGATTTCATCCAGAACTGGCGGTACATGTTGGTATTAGTGGTTATGAAGAAAGCCTGAGGCCTTTTGATGATGAGGCAATTGGTGCGCTAGTCTCGCTTAGTCGTAAAATATTGTCATCGCTTGATGAGTTGAACTTTTCAGAGTTAACAGCTGCGCAACAGCTTGATTATACTATTTTGAATAATGCGGCAAATATTGAACTAAGCGAATTACAGGAGCGCGATTGGCGCTTTTTTAGCCCACAAAGGTTTTTGCCATTAGAGGCAATACACCAGCTGGTTAACCGGCCGGTAGAAAATGTACACAAGGCATTGAAGCACAGGCTTGAAAAAATTCCAGAATATTTGCGTTTCGCAAAAACATTTTTAAGTCAGCGGGCAGAAATCATTCCTCCAAGTTGGGCAAAAGACACCGTGCAGGCTTGTGACTCGGGTGCGGAATACTTTCGTCATTTGCTTAATAATCCAATGATACTCCATAAATTTGAAAATCCTGTTCGATTACAGCCAGTTTGTGATGCTGCGGCGCATGCGATAGAGGATTTTTCGAAGTACATACGTCAGGATATTTTGCCGCAGGCTAAAGGTGATTTTGCATGCGGGAAAACGCATTTTAATAATCTATTAAATAAAGCGCACGGATTAAATATAAACGCAGACCAGTTGCATGCATTTGGTGAGAAATTATTTAAAGAAATATCCATTGAGCTTGAAGAATTAACAAGTGGCCTTGTTGGAGATAATGATGTTGATGCACAACTAGATATTATTCGTCAACAACATCCTGCGAATGATGAGCAGGCATTAATGAATGCTTATCGTGACCGAATACAGGCGGCACATGCTTTTGTGCTTGAAAAAGATTTAGTAACAGTGCCAGAGAGACAGGCATTAAAAGTGGTGGAAACACCGTTGTTTTTAAGACATGAAATTCCGTTTGCTGCATACGATGAACCATCATATAAAGATGAAGCACAACAAGGTTATTATTATGTAACACCCGCCAGATCCGAAGGCAGTTTACTAGAGCATAACTGGACATCTATAGATTTAACCTGCGTACATGAGGCCTTTCCTGGTCACCATTTGCAGTTTGTTACCGCTAATCAAAATCCAGTAAACAGTTTGCCAAAAATGTTAAATGCATCAGCAACCTTCTATGAAGGTTGGGCGCTTTACTGCGAAGACTTAATGCAGGAGCAGGGTTTTTTAGATAAGCCAGAACATAAGTTTATTATGTTGCGAGATCGTTTATGGAGAGCATTACGCATTATATTAGATGTTGAATTGCATACTCGAAATTTAGATATTGAAAGTGCGGCGCAGAGAATGTGTGATGATCTGGGTTTTGATATTGATCAGGCAAAGGCTGACTTAAGTTGGTATACGCAATCACCAACGGTACCGATGGGTTATGCAGTCGGATGGGCTTTAATAAAGGCGCTAAGGGAAGTGGAATCGCAGAAAGAAGGATTTACACTAAAGACATTTCATGATCGATTGTTGTCGGTTGGCTCATGCGCATTACCACTGGTAATTAAATATGAGTTTGGTGATGAAGCATGGAATAAAGTTCGGGATAAAGTCTTTTCAATATAATAAACAGTCGCTTTGTGCGGGCGTTTATTTATGCAATGAACGGGAGATGTCTTTTAGGCTGCTTCGGTAGCGGCTTCTTTCATTGTGTTTGCGACTAAGGTGTAAACAGTAATCCATGCGCCCTTTGTTTCCTCGGTAAAATCATCTTTTAAAGCAGCTCCTAAAGTCCAGATTAAAGCCTCACCTACTGTATCGTAATGTTCATCCTTAACACCGTAATCGACATGGCGTCGCCCCATATCCTGTATGGCTGGTACGATAGTATCAAGTTTAGTTAAGGCATTAACGGCGGTGTTTAATATAGTCATTAACTTACGGCCTTGTTCCTTCATATCGCCTTTGAACATGGCTCTAACGGAAGGATCGAGTTCAAATAATTTTCCATAGAATAGTTCGGCAGCTGTTTCAGAAATGGGAATAACCTTTACCCACGAGTCCTGTACTAATTTAATTTTTTCTGCATTCATAATATTTTCTTCGCAACAAATAATAATAAATTTTTGGAAAAATGCTTTTGCCAAATGTGATCATAATTGTTTATCTACAATGGATATTAGCATGAATCATGCCAGGCAAATAAAAAATCAAGGGATTGTTAGACCTTGATATTTAAATATGTGTTTATAAAATGAACTCAGGTGATTTAAGTAGTGTTTGAAAGATCATTAGTGTGCAAAGAGTTTGTCTATGCACTAAAAAGAGGCCGGTAGATGCGAGGGATAATCAATACAATGTATTATTCATTTGTTAACCTGCCTTAATGTTTGGCATGTAATGTGCTCATTTAATATTACATATCATAAAATTTATAGTGAACAGATGATGGGGTGGCTGGAAAGCGCAATAAATCAGCAACGCAACCTGATTGAAAATATATTGTTAGAGAGATTGAGCAGGTTGGCACAACTTTGTGCACTAAACTGGAGTGATCGTGCTCACCTGGATAGTGCGCTAGTAAAATATTTAGCTGTATCGAGGAGAGAGGATGATCAGAATTATCGATTGTTATATGCAATTAATAAATATGGTCAGCAATATAGCGGTAATATTTCTAAACGGTATACCGATGAAACAATCGTCGGCCAGGATCTATCGAGAAGACCCTATTTGAATTTTATTCACAAAGGAGTAAGTAGCGATTTTGTATTGAGTAAAGTTTATGTTGATAAAGTAATGAATACACACTGTGTAACGGCGCTGCATAGTGTGAAAATTAATAATGAGCTTGTTGGGTATATCGCAGCTGATTTTGACTTAAAAGATCTTCCTCTACAACATATAGGTGGAAACCAGATTCAAGCCTGGATGCAGATGAAAGGCGATCCTTCGATTAGAGGAGGGTTGTTTCAGCAAACACGAAGTCAAAGTTTAATGGATGTAAATATCGATAAGGTGTTAAAAACAACTGAAATGCTTTTTGTTAAACAGGGTGTGTTTCATGCAAAGCTGCATTTTTCGAGTTCTCGAGCTAGTCTATGGTCTTACACAGACCCTTATAGATACAGAGTACATCTTTTAAAAGAGCTAATAAGTCCAGAGATAAGTTTGTTATATACGAAAACAGATTACCCTGCTGATGCAGCAGTGAGTGCTTCAATGATTTCGAAAGTTTTCAGTGTGTTTAAAGAGTTGCGAGTAACTGATGAAACTATCTATTTACGTTCGGCTTCATTAAACATAATGAACGGGCTAGTCGGGTTGAATTTTTCCTGTGACGGCTCTCACTATATACCAGTCGATGAATTTCTAGATAAAAATGTCGAGTTCTGGTTTTCAGGGAGTAAGCTGGAAAGCTTTGGGGTATAGCGTTGTTATGAACTATTTTATTGAATTAAGCTCAGGGCGACTGTTTTCAATATATCGTGTTTAGACTGTTTCAGTCTAATTGTGTGAGCTATGCTGATTGCGTTGTGAGTAAAAAAATCTTGCCCCCTTTCTTCCAGGAATGAAGTGGGGGCAAGAAAATGCTATGACAAAAGCAGGATGTATCTTATTTTTAATTAGAATACATATTGAGTCTGAATGAATAGTTCATCTTCATCATTGCCAGTAGTACCTTTCAGGTTTTCACCCATACGGTATGCCAGCTGTACCTTGATTTTATGTTTTTCTATAAACCAGTTTGCGCCAATCGATGTACGGTTCCAGGCATCGGCATAATTATCAGCGTCTTGAGTCTGGTAGCCTAATACAAGTTCTAGTGTTTTAGGTGAAACCATATAGCCCGCTTCAACAGATGCTGATGTTAGCTTGGTCGTGCCATTTTTGTACATACCACCAGTGAATGCTGGTAGAACGGTGTCCGTATCAAAAGAGTTAAGCTGTGCATCAACAGACAGGCCGTTTCCACGGTAAGCAGCAGATACTTCTAAGCCAGTTACAGAATCGATGTCAGGCTTGCCTGCAGTGGCTGTGTTGTTATCATTATCATTGCTCCAGCTGTATGCGCCAATACCGATGCTTGATCTTGACTTACCACTAAAATCACCCTGATCAAAACCTACCTTACCGCCAAAGCTCATTTCTGCACGGCCACCAACCATGAAGCCTTCATTAAAGTCACTATTTGCATTAGCGGGGGAATCAAAATCTAGCTTATCTTTATCTGGATCTATATTGGCTTGAGTGATTGCTGCGCCCCAGGTAAATAGCTTGTCTGAGCTAGTGCCTTCCAAATGAACACCCATGTTGCGATCTGGTGTGCCATAGTTGTGGTCGCCAACAAAAGTACGTTCTACAAGCTGTTGCTTTTTAGATGAAGTTAGTTGCTCGCGAGAGAATGGGAATAGCTTGTTACCAATACTGATTTTAGTGCCTGATTCAGTTTTGTACTGCATGTAGGCATCTTTAATGGCAAGTTCGTTAGAGCCGTCAGCTTTACCCATATCCCACTGGATTTTTCCCTTCCAGTTCTTGTACAGACTGCCTTCAATGTATGGGCGTAAGCGACGGAAAAAAATATCATCTGTTTTTTGGCCACCGTCCGGGTTGGCTGTGTGATATTGCATTTGGATACGACCACCAATTTTCAGGTACTTATCACCATCTTTGTAAGTGATGCCAGCATTAGCGATGCCTGGAATTGCTGCAGCTGCAACAATCATTAAACATGTGGAATTTGTTATAAATTTTTTCGTCTTCATTAAAAAGCTCTCCAGATTGATATACCTAAATTAACAGCTGCAAATCTTAGTTTGGTTTTGTTGCGGATTTGTTTGTAAAATATGACAATTGTGTTAAATAGCAATATAGGTTTGAGTCATTGTGGTGTTTGACTTGTCCTAATCTAATTTGTATGGGTTTAATTATTGCTGGGGCTTTAAGTTAGTATCAATTTTGACCTGACGAGTCTGTTTTTATTGAAAGACAAATTATTTAGATAGAAATACAGAGATTTAAGATATGTTAAAAAAAATACAATCATTTTTTGAAAAGAATTTTATGCCTGTGAGTGATGATAATGGCATGCTCGAGCATCAGCTAAATTTGGCGCTAGCAGCCTTGCTCATTGAAATGGCTTTTCAGGATGACGAGGTTAATAAATCTGAAGTAGATGCCGTCAAACAGACGTTAATCAGGCAATTGGGATTGTCTGAAGCGGAAATTAGTGAGCTTTATGAACTAGCGGAAGAAGAAAAACATCAGGCTACAGATTATCATCAATTTACAGCGCTGATTACACAGCATTACTCACAGTCACAGAAAATTAAATTAATTGAGTCTCTTTGGGTGGTGGCCTATGCAGATAATGAGTTAGATAAACATGAAGAGCATATGGTGCGGCGTATCAGCGATTTGATTCATGTGTCGCATAAAGACTTTTTACAGGCAAAGCATAGGGTTGAAGCAAAGCTGGATGTTTAATGCTTTTGGTGTGTTTTTATTAGCGGCATAAAAAAACCTCCGCAGGAGGCTTTTGGTGTATTCACTTACATGAATACTTTCCTGGCTAGACTGCTAAATGCTGGCTAGCGTAGGATAGACTGTTTTGTTTCGCGGTTAGCGTCCCAGGCTGCATGTACCTGATCCATTGCGTTTTTAACGTGAGCTTCAGTGATCTGTACAACATCACCGTTATCATCAATGATCATTCCGACTTTGAAGCCTGTTTGAGTGATTGCGTAGGCATATTTGCCGCAATCTGCATCTTTTGCTGGGTTAGACATAGGTTTTCCTTAAAAGTAATAAAATCTGCATTTCTAACCATCCTTGTCGTTTGAATTATATGGACGGTTACAGATATAGAATTTTTGGGGTAGGCATATATTTACCTATCCTCAATTTGGCGGGATTATATAATAAACTTATGCCTCAATAAAACCCCTAACAGGATGAATTTGTGAATAAATTCACCTTATTTTAGCGATGATTAATATTGTACGGGCAGATTAATTATAAGTCTTTGTTTTTAAATGGTAAATTATTGAATTGATAATACTGAATGTCTATTTTGATGTTAAGATTTAACTCACCATTCATCGATTAATTTAGATGAGGCCATAAATAAAGCTAATGAGTCGATATGTCGCGCAATTATAAGGTTCAGTCCAGACAAGTTCAGTTCCCGGGGTTTAGTGGAGGCTTGTTGGCCGGCACACTGGATTATCCTCAGGAAATTGAACCGATTCAGTATGCCGTAATGAGTCATTGTTTTACCTGTACTCGGCAAACGCTCACAACGGCGCGTTTGAGCCGTAGCCTGGCAGGTGCGGGCCTGGCTGTATTGAGGTTTGATTTCACCGGTCTAGGAGACAGTGAGGGCCTGTTCGCGGACACCCACTTTCGCAGCATGGTAAAAGATATTGTGTGTGCGGCTGACTTTTTATCTAAATATTTTGAACCACCCAAACTGCTGATCGGTCACAGTATGGGTGGAACCGCTAGTCTTGCTGCATCTCAGGTAAGTGATGCGGCTTTATCCAGTATAAATAGCGTCATAACACTGGCTTCACCTTCAAGCCCTGCGCATGTATTGCATCATTTTGGCGCGGCAATGCCCTTGTTGGATAAAGGGCAGAATGCGGAAATTAATGTGGCGGGAAAGTTGTATTCGGTTAAGCCCAGTTTTGTGGAGGATGTGCGGTCATACGACATGCTTCAACAAATGTCGGGCTTTCGTCATCGACTATTAGCAGCAAGAGCAGGCAAAGATGAGCTGGTTAGTTCTGAGGCAGCAGAACAGATACTTGAATATACGCAGGGCGAAAAATGTCTGCTTGATATCGAAAAAGCGGATCATTTGTTTAGTAATCGAGACCATGCTGCACAATTAGAGTTAGCAATATTAAATTGGTTGGGTTACTCAGCTTAGACATTAATAATCCAGGTTATCAGTGGCATGAAAGTAGTGAATTTATGTCTATACCCATGTTTTGTTGAATCCATTTTCACCAGATGACATTTTTAGGGCGCAGCTATGGTTGAAGTAAAAACATTTTTTGATGAGCAAACATCTACCCTTACGCATCTTGTGTATGACCCGTCGTCAAAAGATGCTGTGGTTTTTGATGCCGTATTAGATTTAGATACGATAGGCTGGAGAACCTATACCAGTAGCCTGCAGATACTGGATGCATTTATAACAGAAAACGACCTGCAACTACATTATGTCCTGGATACACATATACACGCCGATCATATTAGTGGCATGCAGCACTTAAAAGAAAAGTATAAGGTACCGTTGGTTATTAACTCTGCGATTAAAACGGTGCAATCAACATTTAAGGATGTGTTTAACTTTGCAGATGATTTTGATACCAGTGGCAGTGATTTTGATGTGCTAGTGAGTGATGGCGATCATTTAACGGCGGGTACAATTAATATTGAAGTTTTGCATACACCAGGACATACGCCTGCCTGTACTACTTATAAAATTGAAGACAATTTATTTACGGGTGATGCTCTGTTTGTGCCAAGTATTGGAACAGGGCGATGTGATTTTCCTAAGGGTAGTGCGACTAATTTGTATGCCTCGGTGACGAAAAAATTATACACCCAGCCAGATGAGACAAAGGTTTTTCCGGGGCATGATTATCCGGGGAAACGTGACTTGCAAACCTTTACGACTATTGGTGAAAGCAAGCTTTCAAATGTTGATTTACCTGCTTCCAGAAGTGAGAAAGATTACGTATCGTTTATGAATAATCGTGATGCAAAGTTGCAGTTGCCTCGATTGATTTATCAAGGTGTACAGGTGAACCTGACTGCGGGTAAATTACCCAAAGCAGAATCTAATGGAGCGCATTATTTAAAGATTCCAATTATTAACGATTAGTTAAATTGAAGAAAATTAAGAGTAAAGGCCTGTAGTTTAGTATAAAACTATAGGCCTTTTTTATGCAGGATCAGGCCTGTAATGTGCTGACATTTGGATTTGTTTTTAATGCTGTGTTGTTGATGGTGGTTGTGTATTTTCTGCGAATAGTAGCTCAACATCCACGAGGCTATAAATATATTGTGCATTGCAGAATTCACAATCAACCTGAATTTTTCCCTGTTCACGAATAATGCTTCTTGCCTCATCAAGGCCTAGAGAAATAATCACCTTATTTATGCGTTCAGTCGAACATCCGCATTTGAAGCTTAGTGGTGTCGGTGCAAATAAACGAATATCATCTTCATGAAACAGGCGATGTAAAATTTCTGTTGTAGATAAAGATAATAGCTCGTCTTTTTTCAGGGTGCTGGCTAAATGTACTGCATGATTCCAGGAATCCGTGTCTTCATTTAAACTATTTTCTTGATGGCTGGTTTCTGGTAGCTCCTGCAATAAAAAACCCGTACAGGTTTCATTGTTAGCTGCCAGCCAAAGGCGGGTATTTAATTGTTCAGACTGGGAAAAATAATTTTCTATAGCATCATTAATATGCGTGCCCTGTAAACCGATAATGCCCTGGTATGGTTCACCTTTGGGTGGCTCGATGGTGATGACCATCTGGCCCTTGCCAAAAATATCATTTAGTCCCTGTGTCGGTACGTCGCCTTGCCAGCGCGCCAGGCCACGCAATTCTCCATTTGAAGTTGCCTGTACAACCAGTAAATGCAGAGGGCCATCACCACGAATTTGCAAAATTAATGAGCCGTCATATTTTATCGTGGCAGATAATAAGGCGCAGGCGGCAAAGGCATCGCCTAAAATATTTTTTACATTTTCAGGGTAATCATAGCGTTCAAGTACCGCTTTCCAGCTTTTTTTAAGGTGAACCATTTCGCCGCGTACGCGGGTATTTTCAATAACAAAACGGTGTAGTAAATCATCGTCGGACATAAAGTGTTAGCCGTTGAGTTTGTCTTTAAGCATTTTATTAACCTGCGCAGGATTTGCTTTACCCTGCGAAACTTTCATTACCTGGCCTACAAAATAACCAAATAATTTATCCTTGCCAGAACGGTACTGCTCGAGTTGATTGGGGCTACTGGCAATGACTTCATCGATAATGGCTTCAATGGCAGAGTCATCGGTGATTTGCTTTAAGCCTTTTTTCTCAATAACAGTATCGGCATCGCCTTCACCTGACCACATGGCATTAAAAACATCTTTGGCGATTTTTCCTGAGATTGTGTTATCAGCAATACGTTTTAGCATGCCAGCTAAATTCGCTGCTGGGACAGGACATTGTTCAATGTTTAAATCATCTTTATTTAAACGTGCAGAAACGTCACCGAGCATCCAGTTGGCCGCCATTTTTGCGTCCACAGATTCTTTAACAACGGCTTCAAAATAATCTGCCAATTGACGAGATGCAGTAAGCACAGCAGCGTCATAATCATTAAGGCCTAAGTCGCTTACAAAACGTGCGGCTTTTTCAGCGGGTAGTTCAGGTAATGTTTTACGCACTTCTTCCAGATAGGCATCATCAATCACAACGGGGAGTAAATCCGGGTCCGGGAAGTAGCGATAATCATTGGCTTCTTCTTTAGAGCGCATTGAGCGAGTTTCATTTTTGTCTGCATCGTAAAGACGCGTTTCCTGAACAACTTTTCCACCGTCTTCAATTAAATCAATTTGACGTTCTACTTCAATATTAATAGCGCGTTCAACAAAACGGAATGAATTAATGTTTTTGAGCTCTGCACGTGTACCGTATTCTTTCTGACCTTTGGGTCTTACAGAGACATTGGCGTCGCAGCGGAAAGATCCCTCAGCCATATTGCCATCACATATTTCCAGGTACTGAACCAGTGAATGAATCTTTCGCATGTAAGCGACGGCTTCTTTGGCGGAACGCATGTCGGGTTCAGAAACTATTTCTAATAAAGGTGTGCCTGCGCGATTCAAATCAATCCCGGTCATGCCCTGGTAGTCTTCATGCAAAGACTTACCCGCATCTTCTTCGAGGTGGGCGCGGGTAATACCAATGGTCTTTTTTGTACCATCTTCTAGCTCAATATCAAGCTTGCCTTCGCCGACAATGGGCAAATCCATTTGTGATATCTGATAACCTTTAGGAAGGTCTGGATAGAAGTAATTTTTTCTTGCGAATACGGAGTGTTTGCTAACATGAGAGTTAGTCGCCAAACCAAATTTTGCTGCCATGCGAACGGCCTCTGCATTTAATACAGGCAAAACGCCAGGCAGGCCTAAGTCGACTGCACAGGCTTGCGTATTTGGTTCTGCGCCATACGCGGTAGATGCAGATGAAAATATTTTACTTTTGGTACGCAGCTGTGCGTGTATTTCTAAACCGATTACGGTTTCCCATTCCATAAGAATGCCTCTTAAATATTATTCTTGACGCAAAAACTATTCATGAATTTTGTTTAGTCTATTTGTAAGCTTCAGGTATTTGCGTGTGCCAATCCGTTTGTTGCTGGTATTGATGCGCGACATTCAGCAGTCGACTCTCATCAAAGTGGTTAGCAATAATTTGCAGACCAACCGGCATATTATTGCTAAAACCAGCGGGAACGCTCATCCCAGGTAGGCCGGCCAGATTCACCGCAATGGTGTAAATATCTGACAGGTACATAGAAATCGGATCGTCGGTTTTTTCACCAATATTAAATGCGGTTTCTGGTGCGGCAGGCCCCATAATGACATCAACTTTTTCGAATGCCTGTGTGAAATCATCAGAAATCATACGGCGTAATTGTTGCGCCTTGATGTAATAGGCATCGTAGTAGCCGGCGGATAAAGCATAGGTACCAACCAGAATTCGTCGCTTAACCTCTTCACCAAAGCCTTCACCGCGTGAGCGCTTGTATAAGTCTTCCAAATCTTTAGGGTCTTCACAGCGATGACCAAAACGTACGCCGTCAAAACGAGACAAATTTGATGAGCATTCCGCCGGGGCTACTACATAATAAACAGGTACAGCGAGATGCGTATTAGGCAGGCTGATATCTATGATCTCTGCACCCAGTGACTTATATTCCTCAATGGCCTTTTGCACAACAGTATTGATTTCATCGCTTAGGCCTTCACCAAAATATTCTTTGGGCAAACCAATGCGTAAGCCATTTAGAGGCTTGTTTAAATCTGCGGTGTAGTCGGGCACGTCTTTTTCAAGTGAGGTGGAGTCTTTCGGGTCAAAACCAGACATGACATTTAATAGCAGCGCGCAGTCTTCGGCGCTTTGTGCCATAGGCCCCGCCTGATCCAGGCTAGATGCAAAGGCGATCATGCCATAGCGTGATACGCGCCCATAAGTCGGCTTGAGGCCTGTGATGCCGCAAAAGGATGCAGGTTGTCGAATAGAGCCGCCGGTATCTGTACCGCTCGAAGCAGGTGTTAAACGTGCTGCAACAGACGCAGCAGAACCGCCCGATGAACCGCCGGGAACCGCTTTTGTATTCCATGGGTTTTTCACAGCACCATAAAAACTGGTTTCATTGGATGAGCCCATAGCGAACTCATCCATATTGGTTTTACCCAACATAACAATGCCGGCCTGCTGCATTTTTTCGACAACGCTTGCATCATAAGGTGATATAAAATTATCCAGCATCTTGGAGCCGCAGCTGGTTTTTACGTCCTTGGTGCAGAAAATATCTTTGTGCGCAAATGGAATGCCCGTCAATGGACCAGCATTGCCTGCTTTGCGTTGTGCATCTGCGGCGGCGGCCGCTTTCAATGCCTGCTCTTCCGTTACCGTGACAAAGCTATTCAGCTCGGTGTCATAATCTTTGATGCGCTGTAAAAAATGTTTGGTGAGCTGCACTGAGGTGACATCACCAGATTCGAGCATGGCGCTTAATTCGCTCAGTGTTTTAGTGTGATACATATTTGTGTCTCTTAAATTCGGTCGTATATTTATCTATATGTCTCAGTACTTGAGAGGCCTAAAAATCACTCAATAACCTGAGGTACCAGATATAGGCCGTCTTCAGTTTTAGGGGCTATTTTTTGGAAGGCTTCGCGTTGATTTACTTCCAGAACTTCATCGGCGCGTAAGCGTTGGCTAACATCCATAGGGTGAGCCATTGGTTTTACGTTGTTGGTATCAACTTCATTCATCTGCTCAACCAAATCTAAAATACTGGATAAGCTAGTGGTGTATCCCTCGATATTCTTTTCGTCGATATCAAGGCGCGCAAGGTGCGCAATGTTCTTCACATCATCGGGTCCCAATGACATATATTTCTCCGCGAGTATTGTTGCCAGGGTGTGGCATCGGTGTCGATTTTATTGGGCATTTATTCGGTGCTTACCTGCCTTCAGTGCCCAACTAATTGCAAGAGTAACAGGAATTTATTTCCGAAGCCGCCAAAAGCGTTAAAAACCGCGCAAAATTAGCATATTATGCGATTTGAAGCCACCTGTATGCTTGCTCTAAACTGCACGCGTTGTTAGAGTACCGCTAATTAATCTAAAGTGGTCGGGGTTGCGGGTAATATCCGAACCTTGAACGCTATTTACAACAAATACGATGAGCAAATACACGAATGTTTCTTAAACGCTTTCGCGGCATGTTTTCCAACGACCTTTCTATTGACCTCGGAACAGCTAATACACTGATATACGCCCGAGAGAAAGGCATAGTTCTTGATGAACCCTCCGTTGTAGCAATACGACAGAATCGTAGTGGTAATGGGGCAAAAGCTATAGAAGCTTATGGTCATGAGGCCAAGCGTATGCTTGGGCGTACGCCACAAAATATTACGGCTATTCGCCCCATGCGTGACGGTGTGATTGCAGATTTCCATATAACAGAGAAAATGCTTCAGCACTTTATACGTAAGGTACATGAGAGTGCGATGTTTCGTCCCAGCCCACGAGTGCTTATTTGCGTGCCTTGTGGCGCCACTCAGGTTGAGCGTCGAGCTATAAAAGAATCTGCTGCCGGAGCGGGTGCACGTAAAGTGTATTTGATTGAAGAGCCGATGGCCGCTGCGATAGGTGCCGGTATGCCGGTTGATGAACCACGGGGTTCTATGGTGCTGGATATCGGTGGTGGCACGTCTGAAGTTGCCGTCATTTCTTTAAACGGTATCGTTTATTCTGCTTCAGTACGTATTGGTGGAGATACCTTTGATGAGGGCATTATCTCTTATGTGCGCCGTAACTACGGCACATTAATAGGTGAGGCCACTGCAGAGAGAATTAAGCATCAAATCGGTTCGGCTTACCCAGGTAAAGATTTATTAGAAATAGAAGTGAAGGGGCGCAACCTTTCTGAAGGTATTCCACGTAGCTTTACTTTAAACAGCAATGAAATTCTCGAGGCATTGCAAGAGCCGCTACACGGCATAGTGAGTGCGGTAAAAACTGCGCTGGAGCAAACACCGCCTGAGTTGGGTGCCGATGTTGCAGAACGCGGCATTGTGCTAACCGGTGGTGGTTCTTTGTTAAGAGATTTAGATCGTTTATTAATGGAAGAAACCGGCTTGCCCGTTATTATGGCCGAAGAGCCATTAACATGTGTTGCGCGTGGCGGCGGTCGTGTACTTGAGCTTATTGATGAGCATGGCGGCGATTTCTTCGCAGTCGAATAGATAGGTGGGCACCATGCCCGCTTATATTTTGTTGAATGTATTTGCTCTTGTGAACCACTAATGCAGCCGTTATTTTTACAGGGTCCATCTGTTACATTGCGCGCCGTCCTTCTGGTGGTGGTGTCTGTTGTTGTTATGGTGGCTGATCACCGTTGGCATCATCTGGAAACGGTGCGCGGCAATATCGAAAGCTATATCATTTATCCCCTGCGATACACAATTAATTTGCCGTCGCAGTTTTTTCGCTGGAGCGACGAAGCCCTTACATCGCGCGAAAATTTATTAGCAGAAAAACACAAGCTTGAAGAGTATCAGCTACGCGCGCG
Organism: uncultured Gammaproteobacteria bacterium; assembly: GCA_963924875.1. GTDB lineage: Bacteria > Pseudomonadota > Gammaproteobacteria > SZUA-229 > SZUA-229 > SZUA-229. Next base: position 2,263 of record CAWUSX010000020.1, on the reverse strand, counting down.
AGTAAACTTACAAAAACTCAGCGTGCTGGAAAAAGAAAATGCGCGCTTGCGAGAAATGCTGAGCGCGCAGACTAAAGTTGGCGAACTGGTTTTAGTCGCTGAAATTTTAGCCATCGATCTTGATCCATATAAGCAGCAGGTCATTTTAAATAAGGGACGTAAGCACGAAGTATATATTGGCCAGTCAATTATTGATGCGCATGGAGTGATGGGGCAAATAGTGCATCTGGGCGAGTATTCGTCGACAGCATTACTGGTGTCTGATCCGAGTCATGCTATTCCTGTTCAGGTAAACCGTAGTGGTTTACGAAGTACGGCATTTGGAACAGGAAATTCGCAGCTACTAGAACTACGTTATATTCCTCACAATGCAGATATCAAAGTAGGCGACCAAATTTTTTCATCTGGCCTGGGAGGGCGCTTCCCGCCAAATTATCCCGTTGGGCGTATTGTTTCTATTGAGAGACCAGCAGGCGAATCTTTTTCAACGGTGTTAGCTGAACCGGTGGCTCATCTTGATCGTAGCCGTGAAGTTTTGTTGGTATGGCATAATCCTCCAGTTAAAGATGCGTTGAAGATTGGGCAAAGCTCGGTGATCACTGAGGATGAAAAATCTGATGCGCACTAAAAGTAGTTTTAAGACTGTAGTGCCAACAATGGTGCTTGCCTTAATGTTACAAATGATGCCTTTGCCTGACTGGTTGGACTTTGTGCGACCTGATTTTGTTACTTTGGTTGTGATGTACTGGGTGCTGGTAATGCCAGAACGAGTTGGTGTAACAATGGCCTGGTGCGTGGGTTTATTACTGGATGTAACGCAAGGCGCTATCTTAGGACAGCACGCACTGGGTCTTGTTCTGGTGACGTACATTCTGCAGCTTGAATACCAGCGAATTCGTGTTTTTTCATTGGTTCAACAGGCGCTTGTTGTATTTGTACTGTTGCTTATTAAACAGATTATGGTGCTATGGGTATATGGCTTAGTTGGTCATGCGCCGAGTTTACAATTGTATTTTTTACCCAGTTTAATAGGTGCCATAATATGGCCCTGGGTGTATTTGATTTTGCGTAGCCTGCAGCATAAATTTACCGTGTCACATGATTTTTAAATAAGCATTTTTATTTGTGCGTTTAATCGACGGGTACCGTTCTGGATTGCGCCCATTGACGCAGGCGTTCTACCTGCTCAGACATTACCGTAGAGAGGGGGCTGGTATAACCCAGTTCGTTTAACATGATCTGGGTGTTTATATTTTCTTTTTTGCTATAGCTTGTGTAAATCGCGGAGGCAATGGCCTGTTCAATTTCTGCACCCGAAAAACCTTCACTGGCTATAGCCAGCTTATGCAGATCAATCTCGTTATGATCTATATCTCGTTTATCAAAATGTATTTTAAAAATATCTGTTCTGCTCTGCTGTTTCGGAAGGTCTACAAAAAAGATTTCATCTAGGCGTCCTTTACGAATTAATTCAGGTGGCAGTGCCTCAATTTGATTGGCCGTAGCAACTATAAAAACACGCGATGTTTTTTCGGCCATCCAGGTAAGTAATGAACCGAGCAGTCGCTTAGATGTACCATTGTCATCACTGCCTGAAGAAATACCTTTTTCCAGTTCGTCAATCCATAGAACGCAGGGAGACATAACTTTAGCCGTGTGGAGTGCCTGTTGCAGATTTTTTTCTGTCTCCCCAATATATTTGTCATAGAGACGAGAAAAATCCAGGCGAAGTAAGGGTAAGCCCCATATTCCTGCGACGGCTTTAGCGGCCAGACTTTTGCCGCAGCCTTGTACGCCAAGTAATAAGATACCTTTTGGGATATCAAACTTTTTGGCGTGCAACCCGGCATCTTGATTAAAAAATAACGCCTCGCTGATCTAACCATGTTTTTAATTTTCTCATTCCCCCGAGGTCAGAGAAATGTGCGGTTTCATATTCAAATGAAAGTATGTCGTCTTTATTGAGTAATTTGTATTTGGCTTGCATGACATCGGGCAAATCAGATTCGGTTATTGCACCATCATCAATAATGGCATTTCTGATTAGGCGTTTGGCATCGCGATGAGTTAATCCGCTTAGATTTTGAGTAAGTCGTTCCAGGGTATCTCGATCGGTGCGAACTTTTTTATTTTGGCTGCTCTGCCATAGTTGCGCCTCCGCCCTGATCATCTGTTGCAAGGTATCGTTATTCGGTAACTGCAGAGAAAAACTGGCAGAAAGCGGCTTTAGGTTGTCTGGTAATGACAGCTTGTGACTGATAAA
>CAWUSX010000019.1:0-20503 GCA_963924875.1 uncultured Gammaproteobacteria bacterium | reverse complement strand
GGTATGACCTCAGGTTTAACCACATGGGTTAGCCGGGATTGAGGCTCCACCTGAAGAACCACCTGAAGAAACCGTGGTATACGAAGTAATTGCTGGCGCAGCAGAAACTGAGTGCCACTCCGTCATCGCGCCGTCATAATAACGCGTGGGTAAACCCAGAATCGACGCACTTGCAAAGCCGGTAATCATTGCACGATAGGTGGTTTCACAGTAAGTATAAATTACGTCGCCAACCTGATAGCCGTTAGCACCAACATAGCCTAATGTGCTATCCATAAAGCCATTAGTAGCACCTGTCATATAGCCATCAAGCTCTGCTTTTGTCTTATAGGTATAACCCTCAGCACTATTCAGCAGATTATTAAATGGCAGTACCAGCGCGCCATTTGGATGCCCCTGTACAGCGCCACTCTGGAAATCGCTATCACCTGTTGGGCTGTACTGATTGGTGCTACGCGCATCCCAGATAAATACGCCGTCAGACAGCAGATTAGTATCTGTGTCAGGCACGACATTCATCATATCTTCCAGTGTTGCCTGTAACGCAAAGTTATGGTCAGGCAGGGTTGCTATCGTATCGGTACCGCCCCATGTTGGTGTGCTTGCAGTTGTATCGAAGTAAGAGATATCAAGCGCAGTGTTTGTAGCAACCCAGTCATTACCACCATTTAACACTGCCAGATTCGCGGCTTTAACGCCCCAGTAACGGAACATATACCAGCAACGACCTGCACGCATCGCCTGACCGGCACCACCTGTACCCATGGCACAAACAATCATGTCATTCACTGGATCGATATCATATTTTTTCAGAAAAGTATCCATTGAACGACCATCAGGCACCATACTCTTGGTTAGCACTACGCCATTATCACGTGTCTGCACCCACTCTGTAGCCTTATAGGTAACCACATTAATACCATCTGGCTTAATATATTCATAACCTGCAGGACCACTTCCTGTCTGTAAAATAACCAGCTTGCCGGTTAAAGGTGTGGCCAGAGCACTTTTACTTGTAGTCCAGTTATCTATCCAGCCTGCTAATGTATCCCCTGTTATCAGGCCATACTCATTCCAGTTATAATCATCATCCGACTGCGTGCTGGCTATCTGAAGCGGTGTCAGTGAGGCTAAAGCACCTTTATATGCCATGTCAGCTTCAATGATCTTGTTGGCCGAAGCAGCGAATGCATCGGTAATATAACCTGCTTCACCTTCAACAGGTTTATCAACTAGTGCAGCCTTCAGCAGCCGAGTTGCGCTCCATCTGTCTGTATCTGTACGCCATGGTGAGGCAGTCGACATCAACAAACCCTCGTTTGCAGTAACCTGATTCAAATCAGCGGCAGTTGTTGAATCCTCCGAACCCGTACAACCAGATATCAAGAGCACTGTTCCACCCATAAGAGCCAATAGAGCCTCTCTGGTGTATTTTACTTTATTAATTTTACTCATAATTCTCCTCCTAGGATCATTCAGCCTTAGAGTTCGGCACAGCTGCTACCAGTCACCCATTAGCCTATTTGCGTTTTCATTTGCATTGTTAGCGTTAATAATTCAGCTATGAGATGACACCCCCTCACGCTGTCCTCTGCTTCAAACAGGTTTTATTACAATGGGCACCTGCTCATTGTTTAAAGCATCCAGCATTGCGGCCGGGGCTGCATCGATGAATGTTTTGTCAAAACCCTGGCCAATTTCTGTCAGGCCTTTTTCGAGAAGCTTCTCCAGCTCCGGGTCACCACCTCCGGTGATAAAAAGATGAACCTTATTTTTATTACTCATACGACAAACACCACATCAGAATTAATTACCATTTCTGCAAACTCGGCCGCATTGCTGTCATCAACATCAATCACCGGCACATCGGCAAAATCCAGTGACTCCAGTTGCAGGCTGGCATCGTCTGCATCTCGATCCATTCTGCCCACGATCGCCACTTTGATAATGTCATCCAGCAGGGTTAAACCCGCAGCCATGCGTAGCGCTTCTATCTTTTTATGGCGGGCAATCATTAATACATTTTTACTACTCATTTAGCTCTCCGTTAAAAGACCAGTACACGTTCAGAGTTATGCACCAGCTCGGCATTCTGATACTGCCCGCCAATCACCATAAACTCTTCAAGCTTTGTCAGATCAACATTCTTACAGAAGCGTTCTACAGAGTGCTCGCAGACAAAAGCACTATGTGCCTCTTCATTTTTTGCCATCTCCAGAAACTCATCATCTTCAATCATGTGTACGCCGTCGTCAGTTAAAAAGACCTTTACACTCCACTTCCGATTCAGCGCTTCTCGCATCACCTTGCATGCGTTTTTTGCATATTTATAATCAGTTACCACAACACCCAGAATCATATTTACCCCTTACGGATTTTCCATGTGGTTGAGCCATTGCCTTCTTCACGTTCGAAAATTTCATCGCCTTCGGTTTCACACATAGCAATAATGGATTCACCAGATGATGGGTTATCAAAGATCAATGCCAACTCGTCGCCGCTCTGTAATTTTTGCAGCGCTTTTTTGGTGTACATTTGTGGATGCGGGCACACGTAGCCACTTACATCCAGCTGGTAGTGGCCATCGCTGACCTTGTCGAATTTAATCGCCATATAATATCTCCTGCTCTTTACTCTTAACTTTTCTATTCAGTTTTATTTATGCAGCCGATATTTTTGCATCGGCTGCTGCGAATTATTTAAATATCAAACTCATCACCTGCCGACTTTCTGTTCAGCCAGACATTGAAAGCCTTAACACCCAGCAGGCCACCAATTAACATTCCGGCGAGGAAAATCCAGCCAGTCAGGTCGCCATTAGTAACCGCTGCAAAGAAGGCCCCCACGTTACAGCCCATACCGAGGCGTGCACCTACACCCATTAAGGCACCACCGACGATTGCAAACACGGCAGTTTCTACACTAGGTACTTTCCATTTAAATTCACGACGTGACAGCGCGAGGATGGCGGCACCCACGATAATCCCGAACGACATTAGCAATGGCGCATTAATCAGTGGATTAGGAATACCATTCTGCAAGCCGAAGAAAATATTGTCGGTTACATCTCTGCCAAACTGGTTCATTACCCAGCCACCCAACTGTGCTTCCTGTGTAGTGATGTACCAGTAACCAGGGTCGAATACCGTTTGCTGAATTGACAGGCCTTCGGTGTAGCCCATTTTCATTAGCAGTTCGCCAAAATTGAAAATATCATAATGTTCGCGTAGTGCACCGGTTGCCCACATCTGCAGACCGGCGAAAATGCCCAGGCCTAAACCCGCAATCGCGGTGTTTTTAGAGGTCGTAATCATCCCCCAGATACCACGCATCTCATCACCAAGGCTTAAGGACTCCAGCTTGTTACGGCGGATAAAACCTTTACGGTAAGTACTCATGTAGAGAATTACTAGAATCACCAGAGTGGGTAAAATAGCGGTCAGTAATACGTTGCCGACAAACACATCGACCCACACATTACCTGTGCCAATCATGTCGGCCACGCTGCCACCTGACAGGTTCCACACATAGCCCGCCGTGAACAGATCGAACCAGCCATCGGTTACACTCAATGACTCCGGCATGCCTTTTTCTAGCGCCGACGCTGTCCAGCTCGCAGGCGCAAGACTGTTAGACCAGCTACCAAGATCGGCAAACAGGGCCATAGAAAATGAAATGCTAAGCAACACCAGCATCGAACCCATATTGCCTTCGCCGGTTTTATACAATGAACCGGATGCACAACCGCCAGTAAAAATCATCCCGAAGCCGAAGATCAGGCCACCAATGATAATGTGCCAGCCCAAGGGATGCGGGTAAAAAGTACTGTAACCACTGACGGTAACCAGACCTGCAGTAATCGAAAACAGCACGGTGGCTATCATCACCCCCACCGCCATGCGCGGTACCTTAATCGCAAATAGATCGCGGATCGCCGATGCCATGCAAAAACGGCCATACTGCAAAAATACGCCATAAGCCACACCAAACCACAAATACACCAGTAGATAAATCCACCGCGTATCATCGGCCAGTAACCCCAGCGAAAAAATTGTGATCAACGCGACCAATGCCATCGCCTTGTATCCACCCTTGTGTGCCAGCAGGCCTGGTTTGCTCATTACCTGTGTAGAATCAATAGCCATAATTGTTGTTTACTCTCTTGCTCTGAGGTTCAAATTTTTAGCGTGTTATATTTCGCGGCGCACATAAATACACCAGTTGTCCTTTCCCTGAACTGTGCCCAAATGCACTCCTTCATAGATATCCATCATCGATGGCATGGTCTCAACCACCGAAAGATTGTCGGTCACCACTTCAACCACTACGCCTCTATCAACCTCATTAAGCGCTTTTAGAGTCAGTAGCTGCGGCCTGGGACACCCTTCGCTCTCGCACTCTACCCGGCAACCAATCTGCACCAGGCCGTAACCTGGCAACTCAACTGATTCATTAATACGGGTTACACTGCGATGACGCTGAGCCGAAGCTTCTTGGTCCTTCCAGTGAAATAGATTGCCTAAAAACATAGCCATCCCTTTAATTATATTTCCTAACATAAAGCACCCTCCATGCCACATCTATTAATGTCAATACTTTCAATGATATAGCTTATATTTAGTGAATTATTGCAACGGTAAAATGCAAAACACGCTGGATCAGATGAGCCGCAATAGAAAAATGCAACGCGTCTTCAAAGCACAATCTATCACTGCCGTTGGGATTTAGAAATGAAGCGTTTGATGCCCATAATATATGACATCAAGTCCTGAAAAGTACCTTTTCAGGTGAATGCATACTGTCTCATGTTAGATATACCAAAGTTTAGCGCCTACACCAGGCGAAAGCCGATTCGGCATAAATATAGAACCATGCAGACCTGTGCCAACATCCGCCACAACACCTACTTAATAGCAGACAAATAAAAACAGCAGTTCATACAGCACTCGTAAAACATAACTGATTGATATAATCAACATTTGAGTCATAGATGATTTCAGCAAAACACCACAAGTGGTTGTGTTTCAACTAAGTAAGCTTTCACACCATTGTCTACTTCACATAGGCCAAAACAAACTCATCGCATGTGACAAAAAGCTTCTTTCATATTTAAGGTATAAAGATAACTGGGAGTTATCTTACAATGACGGCTTAACTTGATAATTTTACTAAAGCAAAACGCAGATAAACGCCTGTCCGCTGTACTTAGCCTCTAGTCTCAATGGAGTAAGAGAGATATTATTGCGCAAGATGGAAGTACTGCCCTGCAATCACACAATAACGAGCATTTAGACAGGCTCTAAATCAAACATCTATTTTGAAATATGACTGCGTTCATACATTACTTCATTGTTTTGCAACTCATCTATTAAAAAAGGAATTGATCACCGGACTATTCAAACCTTAATTGGTTATAGGAATATTCAGACAAAGATGGTTTATGCACAATAACCAGGGATGAACATAATATTCATAGTCCATTTGATAGACTGTGATATACACAAATCATAGATGCCAATATGTGCTTTTGGGAGTGATTTCTTACAATACTACGTATGTCGGCTATGTGGGCAGGCTGACTCTCACAGACAGTCTTACCAGCGAGCTTTGGGTCGTTAATTGCGTATTAAAAATTTAGATAACACGTCTGCTTGTCGGATTTAGAGGTAGTTAATAACAACGTTTATGACTGACTGCTTCTGAGACTTGCGAGCTTCTAACGGCTGGCCAATGTACATCAGCTATTATTGAAATATTGTTTCCGACTTTAAATTTTTACTGCTCTAGTTTTTGACTTCGCAGCATATGTTTTAAGATAGGTATATTTTGTAAGCACAAGTAAAATGCTACTTTCCAGTTTTTAATTATATTTGTGCTGGATATTTATAAGTCTATTTTTATTTTCTCTATTAATTCGGCTTAAGGTGTTGCACTTTATATTTGAAAACTCTCAAAAAGTAACAGGTAAAACGCCCTCTCCTTTAACGGCAAATTCATCGGCCAGGTAATGCCCTATAACAGCGACTAACTCATCACCAGCGTATAACAATGGAATTCTGTCGCGCTGCCATGAAGGTGTTGCCGCTTCCTGAAAAAGAGATTTCAAGGTATGACTACCGTTTCTCCCAGCGGGCTTTAATTTTTCACCACCCTGTCGGAAACGAATACTTAATGGTAAAGACATAATATCTTTTGACAGTAAATAAAATTTTTCGCTATCAACTCGCTGTTCAATGATGACTGTTTTTTCAATAGAAGAAATAATTAATGGCTTATCAACGGGCAATTCAAATACCTGAGCCGGGTCATGATTAAGGGTTTTCAAAATAAATAAACGATCACGAAAACGCCTTACTTCAACCCCCGCCCAACTCACCAGGCTATGTGTGTCATGCGATTCACTTTGTAGCTGCCGAACAATTTGCATCAAAACCGCGCGTGAAGGCGAGCTGTATTCTGAGCGTTTCGCCCAACAACGTAACAGGTTTCTTAAACGCGCATCATCAAAGCTTTTTAGTGCGGCAATATCAAGGCAATCATCTTCAAGCAGTGCGGTTTGCAAATCCATATTACCAAGCACCGTAAGTAGTTCTGTGTTTTCTGCCTGCTGTTGTGCGAATACGGATAAGGTTTTATCCAGCGATGGCCAGCGTTCTTTTATAGCGGGTATAACGGTATGCCGCAGGTAATTTCGGTAATAGTCTTGCTGTTGATTAGTCGGGTCTTCAATCCAGGTGAGATTATTCTGCGCGGCATACTCTAAAATATGCTGCTGGGTATTACCTAACAATGGTCGATAATGCCACCCCGCCGAAAATTCACTTAGGTCTGGCATAGCCGATAGCCCTGCCGCACCTGCGCCACGAAATAGCTGCAACAAAACCGTCTCAGACTGATCATCTTGATGCTGTGCTGTGAGTAAGCACATATCTTTTTGCATAAGCTGTTTTAATGCCGAGTAGCGTGCCGTGCGTGCCGCTGCCTCTGGGCCTTCACCTTTCTTAGGTTGGGCATCTACACTGATAATTTGAAATGGAATATCGAATTGCTGGCATTGATAGGCGCAGTGTTTGGCCCACTCAGTTGAGATTGCTTGCAAGCCATGGTCAATATAGACCGCCATAACATCAAGCTTAGTAAGGTATAGCAGATGCAGTAAAACCTGGGAATCTACCCCACCACTGTAGGCCAGACACCAGGTTTTAATATTATAGTTTTTTGCGAGTTGCTTTAGCTGCTGAGCTAAATGCTCAGCAGTAAGATCTGAACTATTCAGTGAATTGACCATAGCTCATCAGACGTTGGTATCTTGCCTCTAGCAGCTTATCCAGGCCCATCTGATTTAAGTTATCCAGGCTTTCTTTCAGGGCCTGACGCAAATTTCGTGCAGTTGCATCGATATCACGGTAAGCGCTGCCTAGTGGCTCGTCAATGATTTGATCAATCAAACCAAGCTCTTTAAGTTTAGGTGCTGTAATACCCAAAGCTTCAGCGGCATCCTGAGCACGATCTGCACTCTTCCATAAAATGGAGGCACAGCCTTCGGGAGAAATAACGGAGTAAGTACTGTATTTCAGCATCATTACCTTATCACCCACGCCTATAGCAAGTGCGCCACCTGAACCACCTTCACCAATAACGGTGCAGATGATAGGTGTTTTCAATGCTGACATTTCAAACAGGTTGCGTGCAATAGCTTCAGATTGCCCGCGTTCTTCGGCACCAATACCCGGATATGCACCCGGTGTATCAATAAATGTAAAGACAGGCATTTTAAAACGCTCGGCCATTTTCATTAAGCGTAAGGCTTTACGATAACCCTCTGGGCGAGGCATACCAAAATTACGGCGTATTTTTTCTTTGGTGTCACGGCCTTTCTGGTGGCCAATTACCATCACAGGTTTGCCATCGATACGACCAATACCACCGATAATGGCTTTATCATCTGCAAAAGCACGATCACCATGTAACTCTTCAAAATCGGTAAAGATACGATCAATATAATCTTGCGTGTGAGGTCTTTGTGGATGTCTGGCTAACTGAGACGTTTGCCATGAGCTCAACTTGTTGAAAATAGTCGCTGTTAGGCCCTGGCACTTGTCTTGTAGACGAATAATTTCTTCGCCGATATTAACTTCGGTATCGTCTCCAACATAGCGGAGCTCTTCGATTTTCGCCTCTAATTCGGCAATTGGCTGTTCAAATTCCAGGAAGTTTGGATTCATACTAAATATTACTAATAGTTCGCCCTAAATTAGCGGCATGGCAAAGATTTAAGATGGTAATGATACCCTGCAATGACATTTCAACCAAGTGCCATTATTACCTTTCAAAACAATATTCACGAAAATGCACCAGGATCACAAACTGATAAAAACACTTAATAGCCTGGCACCCACTAATACACGCTGAAAAATCGGACATAACACGGACAAGAATACAAAATTGCCGGGTATTTCACCTACGAGTTGAAATCCCTGTGCTACTATTATTTACACTTAAACTTGCATTATGGACATCCAATTACTTGTTATGGAAAATGAACTCTCACGAGTAGGCAGAGTATTAATAGCAGATGATGACCCATCAATACTATTGCTGCTGCGGCATATACTTACTGAAGACAATTACGATGTTACAGAGGCACGCTCAGGCCTCGAAGCGATAGAATTATGCCGGGAATTCTCCTACGACCTTGCTATTCTCGATTTTGTAATGCCGAATGTCGATGGCATAACGGCCTGTAAAGAAATCACCTTTCAAGTATCAGAGCCTCCTCCGGTACTCATTATCACCTCTCTGGACGATGATGCATCTGTAAACCATGCATTTGATGCCGGCGCCGTTGACTACATTACAAAACCAATTAACTGGTCAGTCTTTAAACAACGAGTAAAACGCATTGTTTCCGGGGAACAGTACAGGCAAAAAGTACGCCTGCTTGAATACCACGACACCCTCACTGGCTTACCAAACCGTTCGTTGTTGTTGGATAGGTTAGAGTCCGCTATATCAAGAGCAAATCGTAACAAGGATATGATAGCGCTGTTGATGGTTGATATAGACAACCTAAAACTCATCAATAAAACATTAGGACATCATAATGGCGACAAGATAATACAATCAGTTGCCTCTCGCTTAAATAAAATAATTCGTGATACAGACACACTTTCACGTAGTGGCGGTGATGAATTCAACGTAGTCATTGAAAACATTCATAAACTGGAAGATATCGGCGCTATAGCGGCAAAATTTTTCGATGCCATTGAGCACAAATTGACAATTCAGGACCAGGAAATACATATCAAGGCGAGTATCGGCATCAGTGTTTATCCGCAGGATGGCACAACTATTGGAAGCCTGCTTAGCCATGCCGATGCGGCTCTTTATCGAGCTAAAGATAAAGGCGGTAACGCTTATGAGTTCTATTTACCCGAGCTAAGCAAAAAAGCAAATCGCCGCTTAAGCCTGGAAAATAATTTACGCAAAGCACTAGAAAATGATCATCTGGTTGTTTATTACCAGCCAAAGATTAATCTTTCCACCGGTATTGCCAGTGGCATGGAAGCATTAGTTCGCTGGAATCATCCAGAGCAAGGCATTATTCCACCTGATGAATTTATTTCTGTTGCAGAAGAGACCGGCTTAATTATTCAACTAGGCCAGCAAGTTATTGAAAAATCCTGCGCACAATTTAAGCAATGGTTAGATGCTGGCATCCCAGTTACAAATATTTCGATCAATGTCTCTGCCAGGCAATTTAGGGAACAAGATCTGGTTAGCATATTAGAAGACACGCTAAATAAATATCAGTTGAATGCTGAAAATATTGAACTAGAACTAACTGAAAGCACCTTACTTAAAAATGAAGATAAAGCAGAAAAAACATTAGGTCAGCTACATGATATGGGCATCACAATTTCTATTGATGACTTTGGTACTGGCTATGCTTCATTAAGCTATTTAAAACACTTACCTATTGATATACTAAAAATTGATCGATCTTTTACCGACGGCATAATGCATGACCCTGATGACATCGCAATTGTAAATGCTATTTATGGTTTAGCGCGGGGCTTAGGCTTAAAGCTGGTTGCTGAAGGCATTGAAACGGCTGAGCAATTGAAAAAATTAACCGATATGGGTGTTGATTACGGACAGGGATATTTTTGGAGCCCACCGTTACCAGCCGATAAATATATAGAACTCCTGAAAAAATTAGCTAAATAAAAACAACCTCTCCTGTTAGCTAAATATAAATTCATTGCAGCATATACTGAATAGTAAATTCAATTTTACGCGGCACACTAAGTTCTGATGGTGGCAGAGGTAAAGGGATAGAATTTTTCACTGCCTGTTTTGTGGCACGTAATAACACTGAATGCCCTCCCCCAACATTGAGTTTACGAATACTGCCATCCGCCATTAATTCAAACGACACCTGAATATCACCTTCAATTCCTCGACTGCGTGCAGAACGTGGGTAAAACTTTTTATTTTCTATATGAGCCAATAGCTGCTGCATATACGCTTTTTTCTCATTTAAAAACAGGGCGGGTTTATTATTAGATAACTGACCTTGTCTTTGAGGTGCAGCCTGAACCAGCTGTTCCTCAACTTTTTGTTCCTGAATTTTCACAGGCTCTGGTGCTTTAACTATTTTTTTAACAACCGGCTTAGTCACTTTTTTAGTGGCTATTTTTTTTGGCTTTACTACTTCAATTTTTTCAACGCTTTCAGTTGACACACTGGGCTGTTGATAAAAATTTAAGCGTGTTATTAAAGGCTTTACACCTTCATTTGCGCTTTCGACGCCAAGCTGAGCACCCGACTGAATCAATAAGCTGGCATGCAGCGTGAGTGACAAACCTACACCCACAAACCAAATAATATAATCCTGCCTAATCATTTTTGTTCTGTAACAATATCTACGCCACTCGCCCCTGCTTTACGTGCCATATCCAGTATTTCAACGGCTTTACCAAAATTCACGCTCTGGTCACCTTTAATACGAATATTTTTTTCAGATGCTATAGATAAATCTGTACGCAGTTGTGCCTGTAGTTTTTCTAATGAGACTGCATTATTCTCATAACTGTTATTCTTATAATCTATTTTTCCATCGGCATTAATAATAATTTCCAGAACATTATCTTCACCTAAAGATTCTCCTGTTTCCGCTTTAGGCAACTCAATATTCAAACTTTCCTGATTAACAAAATGAGACGTTAACATGAAAAAAATTAATAACATAAATACGATATCAATCAACGGTGTCAAATTAGGCATGTGACTACTGCGCCTGAAACCCTCAAACTGCATGTATCGCACCTTTGGGGTGATGAGCGGCTTCTGTCGTTTCTTTTATGTGTTCTTCATGAGGCAACTGCTCAAGCATCATCATTGCGTAACGTCGCATGCTATGCGCGCGTCGATCCGCCATACCTTCCAGAAAATGCAATAGCAATAACACAGGTATAGATACCGCCAGTCCCACGCCAGTCGTTAACATTGCCTCCCATATACCACCCGCCAATGCCTGAGAGTCCACACGGCCACCTGCTACTTCAATTACCATAAAGGCTTTAATCATACCTATGATGGTCCCCAGCAAGCCCAATAACGGCGCTGTATTGCCTAAGATTGACAGAGTACGAAAGCCGCGTTCCATGCGCTGCAACTCCTCAGAGCCTAAGCGAGTTGCAACACTCTCCAAATTTTTTATACCTTTTTCCCATGCCTGAAATATTCCCTGCATTACATTGGCTTCCGGGCCTTTTAATGTCTTTATCTGTTGACCAGCATCACCCAGGTTAAAGCTGCTGCTAAATAGCTCGTCGCTATTGATTGCAGGCTTACCCATCAATAAAAAATGCAAAACCCGTTCAATAATAATCGACAGGGCAATCACCGAATATATTAATAACACCCAGACAATCACTCCGCCTTTGTCGAATAACTCTATTATTGTCATAATGTTTTAGATCCTGATTTTTTTATATTCTGCGAAAAATAGCCAACCAGCTGATTTTGATGTAACTGGCCACTAGAGGCCAGGCGTGATTGATCTTGCTCGAAAAAATAACTACGCGGCAACTCTCCATACCAGGTTGGATCAATTGAATAGCGTAAATACTGAAACGAACCATCAAACACCCATTGATCGACGGTTTGCAGCCCATATTGTGTAATTAATAGAGCGATTTCATCTGACTGGTTTTTATTATCAGTCGATATCATTATTATTTTATGCTGTGGATATTGCTGATGAAACTCAGCCAATATCTTTAACTCTTTGATACACGGTGCACAATCAAGTGACCACAACACCATCAAAAAAGGCCGTTGCTTATTTTCTTGTAAAATTTGTTTATAACTATCGAGTTTAAAATAACCGGGTTGCTGCACAGCAAAAGCACTTGATATAAATACCATTGAGCATGCGATAATTAAATATAGGAACTTTAAATTTTTCATTTTGATAAGGCTATTAGCTTAAATCCATCTTCAACTGTTTGCCACTGAACAAAAACCTGTTGCCCATTCGATAGTAGAAATGGATAGTCCGCATTTTTAGCGACAGCTAATTTTTCAGGCTTTAACCAACTAACCCCTGCATCATCAGATCGTTGCAACCAGATACTTTCCTGTTTACCGTCAAATTGCTTCCATACTAACCAGACCGTATTGCCTATATTTAGAACATTGGGGTGCGAAGCCGCCGCATTATAATCACCGAAATTTATAGCCTTATCATACGTGCCATTTGCATTTCGTCGTGTATAAAACAAACCATGACTTTCAGGCGCATTATCAAACCAGGTTAAGTGATATACGCCATTCTCTGCCACAGACATATCCGGGCCATGATGCGGACAGGAATCGACCTGCCAATTATCAAAACTGACGCGTTCAATCTTTCCTGGTTTATCTTTATCTATAAATTTAACCAGAGAATGATCGCGGGTATTTTTGTCATAAATATTTCGCCACAAAATAACCGGCAATTGCTCGTCCATTTTCATAACAACGCGGCAACATTCACAACTATGATCAATTATTTTTTGATTTGCTTTAAATGACTGTCCAGCATCATCAGACCAGGTGTAATATAAGGCTGCACCATGATATTTATTGCCATTTTTTTTCGCCTGATCACGATCACGTTTATCTAACCATGATAAGTAAACATCACCTGCATCATTGATCGCCAGGGCATCAAAACGGTGACCACTTACATTCAGGTCATCATTAACAATCACCGGCTCAGAAAAATTCTCACCACCATCGTTTGAGTGGCTAAAACGTATATGCCCGGTAAAGCGTTTTTCTAATGGCTTTGTCCATGACACATAAATATCATTTTTTTTGCCAACAACAATTTTCGGTCTATTTTCTCCACGTGCTGATATCGCTTCCGGTTTTCGGTTAACCGCTACCGGTGAAGAAAAAGTTTTCCCAAAATCATCAGAGTAGTTAACATAGACATGACCTGCAACCACCCATGACAGCCACAATCGATTATTCTGATCAAACACGGCTGAAGGCGCCTGCGCACAACGTAGACTCGCCGGTTGCGATGAATCCATGCAGGCACTATTAGCAACAGTCGATTTTTTATGAGACATACTGGCCTGACTACTCAAAGCAATAAAAGTCAGTAATATTCCAAGCGCTATTTTCATTAAAATTTATAATCCACACCGGCATAGAGTGTACGCGGCATGCCCGGTGCATACTCATTATTACCACGGCTAATACTAGCCGCAGTTGCGTAAAGTTCATCAGTCACATTGATAACACGTGCAAAAAGATTCAACTGCTTATCCATGCGGTGATTAAAGCGCAGGTGATAAATATCATGCCCATCATACTTACCCGTATTTGATTGATCCATCCAATAATCACCTAAATGAACCCATTCCAATTCAACGCGACCACCATTTAGTAATGCAGGCTTATATGTAAAACGAGTGTTAGCAATTACTCTCGGTGCAGATTCTATTTCATTACCACTGTAATCAACATTATTATTCACCCAGTCTTCATATAGATGTTTCGCATAAGAATAACTCACTGCTAACTGTAGCGTTTCTGTCATTTTTCCATTGGTAGATAGCTCGATACCTCGATGAGAGGTTTCACCGGCATTTACCGTAGTTCTATCACTAGTAACGGGGTCAACATAACTCACCAAATCATCTTTAACACTCATGCTGTAAACAGATAACTCGTACTTCCAGTTATCATTTGCCTGTCCCCGTACACCAACTTCTAAACTATCTGCCTTAACTGCATCAAGGTCTAATGATGCGGCATTACTGCCCGGGCGAAATAACTGACCTTCTGAAGGCGCGCGGAACGCATGGCGGTACGAAACAAAACCATTTAGCTGATTTGTAAATTCATAAGCCGCACCTAGTTTCGGACTGAAATGTGAGAAATCAACACGCGTGTCTGATGGGTGATTATATATTGCAGGACGTGTCATGCTTGCGGGAGTGACGCTTAACGAATCATCGGCCATCTGATTGCTGTAATCATATTCATAATTATCATAGCGTAGGCCAGCAGTTATTCGCCATTTATCCGTAGGCGATGTTTCTACATGTACGTAGGGTGACACGGCGGTGTAATTTACATCGTAATTGTAAGTTACCTCTTCTACCGTGTACGAGGTGTATACGCCATCGGCATCTTTGAATGCATCAATACTATGTTCCAGACGACTACCTGCTGTGTAATCGATATCAGCACCTACAATAACGCGTGTACGGTAGGGTGCAAAGTCCATACGATATTTCGCTAAAAACCCTAAAGAGTCACTCTCGGTTTTTTGTACACTGGGATCATAACCCAACGACCAGTTAGGCATGTAATCCATAGAATTATGTCGCGCATAAGGCGTTAAACTCAATAATGTTGAATTATCTTCTTTTTCATAGGCGGTCGATAAACGTACTGCCTGTACTTCACGATATGAAATAGGATAATAATTAGCCGTTGGATTATTTAAGTAGTCTGTTTCAGATAATCGTGAAGTACCCGCAACTTGCTGATCAATATTCGATGCGGCCAGCAACGTTTTAAATGACCCACCATCAACTGTAAATTTATCCCAACGCAGGGTAGTACTTTGTCGATCGTATGCAGTATTATCACGCCAGCCATCTGTACTCGTGACATTTAAATCAGCCCGTACACCATCATCACCCCAGGTATTACCGCCACTTAATAATAATCTCTTCCAGCCATGCTCACCGGCCTCTACAGATATATCGCCTTCCGCTTGCTGCGGTGCAGGACGTGTTAATACATTAATCACACCGCCAATCGCATCACTGCCATACAAAGAAGTACCCGGCCCTTTAGTCACTTCTACACCCGCAGCCTGCGGAATATTCACTTCATATAGAGCGTTGTGGTTAAAAAATCCGGTAGACCGCGTGGGTATGCCATCTTCTAAATAGAGGTAAACCGCCTTGGTCGTCAATGGCTGGCGAATGGCGGTCATATGACCTTCACCATTTGTCACGTTCACATACACACCAGCCACACGCTCTAATATTTCCGAAGGATGAGCGGGGTGCGTATCTTGTATTGCCTGCAGCTGAATGGAGCCTGTGGTTTCTGCTGTTTCTGCCTGAGGTACTTCTTCACGCGTACCCGTTACAGTAATAGTGCCACTGCTGGTCTCGACACCTTGCGCAATAGTTGTTGAAAGCGATGCACAGATTAAAAATAGAACTGAACTGGGGTAAAATTTACGTGGTATTAGTTCCTGCATTTTGGCTCCGAGAATCATTTAGTAAATAAGTAACTATTAATAAGGCAAAAATCACACCAATACATAAGTGACTGATTTTTATAGTTTATTTATTTAAGATTTAGAATATGTAGGTGATTTGACACAAAGCCATGTGTCATATGACACACTTTAGGAGGAGACTGAATTAGATTTCACTTCATTAACTATTAACACACTCACGTAATAACATGGTTGCAAATGCACCGGATGGTAAATCAAACTCCAGCTCAAGTACGTCATTTTTAATTTGCCAGTTTAAGTTATCAGGCATTAAACGTAAGGCGCGCCTCTCCTGCTTTAGGCGAGCAGATTCCAGACCCTCGGCTAACGGCTTAAATTCATCCGCTATAGTTCGTTCTAGCGCAAAGGTATCTGCTGTCGCCATGCTCTTACCCTCACCCCATAAACAGCCGGTTAAATTAATTTCCGCATTCGCTAAACGCTCGTTTAACTCGTCACTAATATCTTCTGCAAAACACGCCGACTTGCCATTCAGCATAAAAACATCTCCCTGTATTGGTTCTAACCAGGTGTGCTGTTGAATGCGCTGTGAAAGTATCTGATTGAAAATCCATGAACGTGCAGATGACAAATACAATCCTCTGTGTTGTTTGCTAAGTTTCTTAAATTCACCTCTAAACATCTTTTCAGCTTTAGAGATATTTCCCATTTCACGGCCGAATCGTTGTTCTCCGTAATAGTTAGGCACACCGGAGTGTTTAATTTTTTGTAGCTTATCTTCAAGTTCAGCTACATCACCATTTAGCTGTGTAATGCGTATCTGAAATTGATTACCCGTTAATGCGCCACGCTTCAGCTTTCTATCGTGACGGTACTGTTCAAGTATTTTAAATTCATCACTAATCAGGCTGGAAAAATCAGGGTCGTCCATTCCAGGCAGGTGTAAGCTGAACCACTGCGTGGTCACAGCGTGCCGATCTTTCATACCCGCGTAACTAACCGCCATAGACTTAAGCCCCGCATGCCTGGCTAATTGCTGCGCAACCCAATCGGTATTGCTGCCATCTTTCTCAATTTTCAGCCACAGATGCTCACCCACACCTGAGGTTTGTACCGACATAATTTCATTGACCTTAAAGTCTGAATTCACTGCCTTTAGACGACCATTAATCGTCGGCTTAGTATAAGCATAAGCCAGAGTTTGAAAATCATATTCCATAAAATTTCTTTTTAAAACATCAACCTATGAATCATAACATGCGCTTAATAATGTGCAGGGTATAATATCTATAAAATAATATAATCGTCCAACTAATAAACAAATTGACAAGTTTTGACGTTTCGTCATATTCTCTCGCGATGCCAAATAAAGACAACAACGACCCCAAATCTCTGACACGCAAACAACGCGAGCTGTTTGAGCGCGAACAATTAATATTAGATACGGCACAACACATTCTCCAACATGAAGGCCTGCAGAGCTTAACCATGGATCGTGTTGCTGCGGAAGTAGAATATTCAAAAGGTACGATTTACAACCATTTCAACAGCAAAGAAGAAATCATCAGCGGTATTGGCTGCCGTTGTATGAATAAATTAATCGCGATGTTTGATCGGGCAAAAAACTATCCCGGCAGCCATCGTGAGCGCATTGCAGCCGTTGGTATAGCGCATAGCTTATATGCGGAACTTCACCCCGTAGAACTACAAAATATGCAGCTTGTAAAATCATCTGCCGTAAGAAAAAAAGTATCTGCTGAGAAGCAACAAGAGCTATTACAGCTTGAGCAACAGGTTACCGGTATAGTACTTCAAATCATTCGCGATGCAATGCAACAGGGTGACATCCCTAACGATCAGGCACATTTGCCCGACGGCATTATGCTTGGTTTATGGAGCATGGGTTATGGCTCTAACCTATTACATATATCTGCTATCCCTTTTGATCAATTAGGCATAAAACAGCCACTTGAAATGATGTGGATTAACAGCCACAAATTGCTCGATAGTTACCAGTGGCAACCGCTTAGTAATACATTTGATATACATGCATTAAAAGAAAAAATCTGTAATGAAATATTTGCAGAAGAAGTATCTGAACTAAAAATAATAATTGAATCGGAGAAAAAAAATGCTCGTTAGATACACTGAATGGATTTTAAAGTGGCGTTACCTCGTAATAATTCTAGCACTGGTGATGGTTGGGCTGATTGGTAGTGGCGCACCTAAGCTAATGCCTTTTTCAAATGATTACCGCGTTTTTTTCAGCGATGACAACCCGCAGCTCAATGCATTTGAAAACATGCAAAACACCTATACAAAAGATGACAATGTGCTGTTTGTCGTCTCCCCTAAAGATGGCAATGTATTTACACCAAAAACACTTGCCGCTATTCAGGACATCACAAATGAGGCATGGCAAATACCCTATTCTATTCGGGTAGACTCTGTTACCAACTTCCAGCATACCTATGCTGAAGAAGATGATTTAATTGTTGATGATCTTGTTCTCGAAACAGACAGCTTAAGCACTGAGGATTTAAATTATATTAAGCAGGTGGCACTAAAGGAGCCACAACTTGCTAAACGTTTAATTTCTGCTGATGCAGCCCACACCGGTATAAACATAACCATACAGCTGCCCGGTATCGATCAAATGAATGAAAACCCTGCGACCGTTGCATACGCACGTAAAATGCTGGCTGAGGCAAAAGTAAAATATCCAGAAATTGATTTTCGCCTGGCGGGTATGTCAATGATGAACAATGCCTTTCCAGAGGCTAGCAAGGCTGATGGACAAACATTAATACCCATCGCATTTGGCGTAATTATTATTGTTTTACTATTATTGCTAAAAGGACTTAGTGGTACAGCAGCAACCGTTTTATTAGTGCTCTTTTCTATAGTAATAGGCATGGGCATGGGTGGCCACACCGGCATTAAGTTAACACCACCATCCGCCTCTGCGCCGATTATTATTTTAACTATTGCGATTGCCGGTGCCGTACATTTACTGGTTACCATGTTGCAAGAGATTCACCGCGGAATGAGCAAACATGATGCCATTGTAGAAAGTATGCGGGTTAACTTTACACCTATTTTTCTAACCAGCATTACAACGGCATTAGGCTTTTTAAGCCTGAATTCAAGTGATGCACCTCCATTTGGTGATTTAGGCAACATGTCAACCTACGGTGTGATTGGTGCATTTATTTTAACCGTCACATTTTTACCGGCGATTATGTTTATTCTGCCCATCAAGGCCAAGCACTTTGTAGCGGGTACCGGGGTAATGGAAAAAATAGGTGACTTTGTTGTTGAAAAACGCAGCACATTACTCATATCATTAACACTAATTGTGCTGTTTTTAGTGGCCATGGTTCCACAAAATAAACTTAACGATGTATTTGTAAACTACTTTGATAAGTCTGTGGAATTTAGACAGGATACCGACTTCACTACAGAGCACCTAACAGGTACCTACACGATTGCCTATTCACTTAATAGCGGTGAAAAAAATGGTGTTAGCCGCCCTGAATTTCTGGCGCAGGTAGAAAAATTTTCCGAGTGGTACAAACAACAACCTGAAACCATTCATGTAAGCACTATCACCGATACATTTAAACGTTTAAATAAAAACATGCACGGCGATGATGAGGCATTTTATAAACTACCCGGAAGTCGAGAACTAGCTGCGCAATACCTGCTACTTTATGAAATGTCATTACCTTATGGTTTAGATTTAAACAACCAGATTGATGTAGCCAAAAAGGCCACCAAAGTAAATGTTGTGCTAGAAACTATTTCATCGAATGAATTGCTATCACTAGAACAGCGAGCTAATGACTGGTTAAAACAAAACGCACCTAAGCTAGTCACCGAAGGTGTAAGCCCGTCCATTATGTTTGCACATATCGGCAAGCGTAATATTATCAGTATGCTAACCGGTACAACCATTGCACTGGTGTTGATTTCATTGATTCTGATCCTTGCGCTGCGCTCAGTAAAATACGGACTAATAAGCCTAATACCAAATTTGTTCCCTGCCGCTGCGGCCTTTGGTATTTGGGGGTTGATAGTCGGCGAGGTTGGATTAGCGCTATCGGTTGTAACCGCGATGACCTTAGGTATCGTAGTTGATGATACAGTCCACTTTATCAGTAAATATATTCGTGCCCGTAAAGAGCAAGGTATGGATAGTGAACAGGCTGTACGTTATGCCTTTAAAAATGTTGGTGTAGCGTTATGGGTTACATCATTGGTGCTTATCTCAGGTTTTATGATACTTGCACAGTCATCGTTTTTATTAAATTCCGACATGGGATTAATGACCAGTATTATTATTGCCATCGCACTGGTTCTAGATTTTCTACTACTGCCACCTTTATTAATGCTCATAGATGGTAAAAACAAATCATCTTCTGACGTAAAATCAGCGTAAGGATTAACCACCATGAAAAACACATTTACATTTAAAAATATTATCGGCTCGCTTATTTTATTAAGCTGTTTATCACCTGTGATAGCCTCTGCAAACGATGAAGCGCGCGGGCTAGAAATTGCAACAGAGGCAGACCGTAGAGAAACCGGTTTTGTTGACTCTACAGCGCAGATGATAATGGAATTAAAAAACAAACAAGGCCAGACAAGTACGCGTGAAGTAAGAGCCAGAACGCTAGAAGTAACAGGTGATGGAGATAAAAGCCTGTCAATATTTGATACGCCAGCCGACAT
>CAWUSX010000018.1:0-29647 GCA_963924875.1 uncultured Gammaproteobacteria bacterium | reverse complement strand
CAAAACGTTTACCATAATGCCGAATTTGATTAACTAGATAAATGCAATCACAGCCACTGTCTAACGATGACAAATATTCGTTAATACGCAAGCTACAGCTTATTCTCCCCCAGGATGCTGTACTCCACCAAACCGAGGATTTACGTCCTTATGAGTGCGATGGCCTTTCCGCCTACCGCAACTTACCCATGGTGGTCGCATTACCCAATAACATTGAGCAGGTGCAAGCCATTCTCAAGCTGTGCTATGAACTTGAAGTGCCTGTCGTGGCACGCGGTGCCGGCACCGGTTTATCGGGCGGCGCACTGCCCCATTCTGATGGTGTATTGCTCAGCCTCGCAAAATTCAAAGACATTCTTAATATCGACCCGATACAACGTATCGCCGTGGTTCAACCCGGTGTACGCAACCTGTCAATCTCTCAGGCCGCCGATCAATATGGTCTGTATTACGCACCCGATCCATCTTCACAAATTGCCTGCACGATTGGCGGCAATATTGCAGAAAACTCCGGTGGCGTGCATTGCCTTAAATACGGCCTCACGGTGCACAATATCCAGCAGCTCAAGGTCGTCACCATGCAGGGCGAGCTAATCACTTTAGGCGGTAGCGGGCTGGATTCACCGGGTTATGATTTGCTCGCATTAATGACGGGCTCGGAAGGCATGCTCGGTGTTTTTGTAGAAGCCACGGTAAAGCTACTGCCCAAGCCACAAACATCAAAGGCCATTTTGGCGGCCTTTGATGATGTGGTAAAGGCCGGCGCCGCTGTTGGCAATATTATCTCTGCAGGCATTATTCCCGCCGGGCTTGAGATGATGGACAAGCTCGCCATTAAGGCCGCCGAAGACTTTGTACACGCCGGTTACCCGCTGGATGCAGAGGCTATTTTGCTGTGTGAATTAGATGGTTGTGAGCTGGAAGTTGCTGAGCACGTAGAACATGTAAAAAATCTGCTCGAACAAGGCGGTGCCACTGAAGTGCGCGTCGCCAAAGATGACAAGGAGCGCATGACCTTCTGGGCGGGCCGTAAAGCCGCCTTCCCCGCCGTCGGCAGGCTGTCCCCGGATTACTATTGCATGGATGGCACCATTCCGCGCAAACACCTGCCTCAGGTGCTTAAAACCATGGGTGAGCTATCCGCAGAATATAAGCTACCCGTTGCCAATGTATTTCATGCCGGTGATGGCAACTTACACCCGCTGATTCTGTACGACGCGAACATCCCCGGCGAACTGGAGCGTACCGAGGAATTCGGCGGTAAAATTTTAGAGCTCTGCGTAGAGGTCGGCGGCAGCATTACCGGCGAACACGGCGTTGGTCTGGAAAAAATTAATCAGATGTGTATTCAGTTTCAAACGGCTGAACTAAGCCAGTTCCATGCGATTAAAGATGCCTTCGACGCCAAAGGGCTACTTAACCCCGGAAAAGCCGTGCCTACATTACACCGCTGCGCAGAGTTCGGTGCCATGCATGTACACAATGGCGAGCTACCGCACCCCGAGCTGGAGCGTTTTTAATGAGCGATAATAAAGACGACATTAGACAGCAGCTGCAACAACACATAGAACAGGCGTACGCAGCTAACACGCCATTAAAAATTTGTGGCGGAGGCAGTAAAGATTTTTACGGCCGCAATATACAGGGCGAGAGCATTAATCTGGCTGAACACCGTGGCATTATTAGCTACGAGCCGACTGAACTGGTGATTACTGCCCGCGCTGGAACGCGCCTCAGTGAAATAGAGAACACCTTAAGTGAAGAAGGCCAGATGCTGGGCTTTGAGCCACCGCATTTTGCCGCCAGCGCAACGCTTGGTGGCACCGTTGCCTGTAACTTCTCTGGCCCACGCCGCCCATACCGCGGTGCCGCACGCGACTACGTACTGGGTTGTAACATTATTAATGGCAAGGCAGAGCCGCTTCACTTTGGTGGTGAGGTAATGAAAAACGTCGCTGGTTACGATGTATCACGCCTTATGTGCGGTGCCATGGGTACATTGGGTGTATTGCTGGATGTCTCGCTTAAAGTCATTCCCAGGCCAGAGGCCGAAAGTACTGTAGTAGTAGAGTGCGATGTACAAACCGCGATAGATCAAATGCAACACTGGGTGCAGCAATCATTGCCACTATCCGCAGCTAGCTATGCCGATGGACAACTTTATATTCGCCTGGCCAGTAACGAGGCATCCGTAAAGGCCGCCCACAAAACCATCGGCGGTGAATTAACAAATAACAATGAATACTGGCAGCAGCTTAAAGAACAGCAACATGCATTTTTTGATACTGAACTGCCTATATGGCGTTTATCATTGGCACCGAATGCTGCACCCCTTAATTTACAGGGTGACACCTTATACGACTGGGGCGGTGCCTTACGCTGGCTGCGTAGCGATGAATCGGCGGACAAAATTCGCCATACACTGGAATCCCCTGGTGGCCATGCAACCCTGTTCAAAAACAACAGCAGTCAATTAGATCCGTTTCATGAACTCGGCTCGGGCATACATGTCATGCATCGCCAGTTAAAGCAGGCCTTTGATCCCGCAAATATTTTAAACCCCGGTCGCATGTACGCCGACATTTAAGCCATAAAAATTTCAGGACGCTTTCATGCAAACCAATGTTACCAAAGCCTTTTTACAAACCAGCCAGGGCAAAGAAGCCGAAGGCATACTACGCACCTGCGTACACTGTGGTTTTTGCACGGCTACCTGCCCCACTTATCAACTTTTGGGCGATGAGTTAGATAGCCCCCGTGGGCGCATCTATTTAATCAAGCAAGTTTTAGAGGGTCAGGCAGTAACCACCAAAACTCGCACTCATTTAGATCGTTGCCTTACCTGTCGCTCCTGTGAAACCACCTGTCCATCCGGTGTACGTTATGGTCGCCTGGTCGACATTGGCCGTGAAATAGTCGAGCAACAAGTACCACGCAATATGTTTGAAAACACAACACGCTTTTTACTGCGCCAGCTTATTCCCTACCCGAAGCGTTTTGCCCCACTACTAAAGCTTGGCATACTATTTAAACCGGTATTACCAAAAGCGATTCAAAAGAAAATACCCAAGGTACAAAAACCACGTAACTGGCCATCACAAACCCAGCAACGAAAAATGCTCGTGCTTGCAGGTTGCGCTCAGCAAGTCGTAACTGCACAAACCAATGTATCTACCGCAGCGGTGTTAAATAAGCTAGGCATACAACTCATCTCCGCCGATAAAGCCGGTTGCTGTGGTGCCGTCAGCCATCACCTGTCTGCTGCCGAAGAGGCCAGACGTTTTATCCGCCAAAATATTGATGCCTGGTGGCCATATATTGAAGCCGGTGCAGAGGCCATTGTGGTTACAGCGAGTGGCTGCGGTGTAATGCTAAAGGATTATGCGCACATCATGCAGGATGATATGGAATACGCTGCAAAGGCCAAACGAGTTTGCGAACTGGCGAAAGACATTAGTGAGATTTTAAGAGATGAAAATTTAGCCTCTCTACAAATCACACCTCAACAAAGCAGTGTTTCATTTCATAGCCCTTGTACACTGCAACACGGCCTACAACTAAACGGCGTGGTAGAAAATATTCTTCAACAGGTGGGTTATGATTTAAAACATGTTAATGACGCGCATCTTTGCTGTGGCTCTGCCGGCACCTACTCTGTACTGCAACCAAAGCTATCTAAGCAGTTATTAAGCAATAAAATTGCTGCTTTAGAAAACCAGCAGCCGGATATTATTGCCACTGCAAATATTGGCTGCCAGATGCATTTAGACACCAGGGCCAGTGTGCCAGTAAAGCACTGGATAGAACTCGTAGAACAGGCGCTCATTTAAACCTATGCATAAGCAGATCACATGGCCTGCAATTTTGCATATTGAGAATGACGACCTGTTGTATTATCTGGCCTCCGCTGAAGCGCTTATCGATGAGCTAGAAAATCACTTCCTTAAACATGCAGATGCATGCACGTTGCTTGATTTTACCGGGCAGCAATTCAGCTTGTCGCTGGCTGAGCTAAAGCAGACTAAAAAAACACAGTCCTCAAGCACTTATAATTTAACCGCAATAACAAAGTTAGGCCTTGAAGAATTTAATCAAATGGTGAGAAATCACCTTAGTGCACGCCAACAATGCTGTGTATTAAAAGTCTCCATTAACTCGTTTGCACAAGGTTTTCAACTGATTCGCGATACCGCCGAAGAATAATCACCCACTGCATGTACATTTTTATGTGATCACCCTCACCCTTTTGATTGATAGCGTAGTCCACAGCTTGTTTAATTGTTGAGATATGCTTGAATACAGTGGCATTCAGAGAAACAACTCATAGTGCATAAAAATTATAACGCGGATATTTGTGAACCTAGGGATAAGGACATAATCAAAAACCATGACTTATTAAGTAGGCACTATGAAAAGCATCGTACAAAACTTATTCAGAAAAAATCAGGAACCTCAATTTGTTACAGCTGAGGGCACCGAAGTTAAAATTCTCTTCTCATCTGAAAATCCCTCACTTTTAGGTAGAACCGTAAAAACTACGGCCATTGAACTCTCTCCCCGAGGCATTCGATTAGAAGTAGAGCATGCAATTGAAATTGATTCGGTATTAGATATACAGGTTAAACTCGATGGCAGCCCCAGAACTTATAACCTTACGGGTAATGTTCGTTATCGCCTACCATCTGCCAGGGGACAGTTTCAAGTTGTTTTGGTATTACGTGAACGCATGGACGTTCGCTCAGATTTAAAGGCATGGAAAGCAAACTTTGAACAAAATTTTGATAACTACGCAGCTGCAATATAAATATAAAAAAATAATAATAAAATAAGCAAACTTAAAGCACTCAATATCTGGGTGCTTTTTTTATTGTGCTTAATAAATTCGTAAATAAAATATCTGCCAGCCAATTTCAACTTAACGACTAACAACAAAAAATCCATAGCCTGAAAAATTCAGTAGAGTGGATTAAACGCAGTGGATCCAGCATTGTCACTTTTTAATTCTGCTGGATCCGTTACACTCGATCCACCGTACTTTGAAGAATTAAAATTAAGCTGTTATTTTTCCAGCTCATATCCTTGCTGGGCCAAATTTTTAAGAAAACCATTTACATCCTTATTTGATTCCTCTAAATCAAACAATGCATCTGCAATCATTCTTTGCTGCTCAGGTGGCGCCTTAAGTATTGAGTCAATCACATGAAGATTACTAACATTGTAACTAACACCATTAATTACAAAATCCCATGTTTCATAAGGCAGATTTTTATCTGCAAAAAATCTATTCAGATAGGCTGTAGTGAGTTTTCTGAATTTAAGGTCATTCATTTCCATTCCCTTGAAACGTAGATAAAAGTAAAATATTTTGTATAGTCATTTATAACTCCCAAGCTCTGATGCTCGAAACTCATATTATAGCGAAGTTAATTTACTACACGTATAAAACACGCAAAAAATGTCCGTACATTGTCCGGCATGTGGCATTAATATGCAAAGAACCCGCTATTTATCATATTTAAACACTAACATGTTGCAGCTAATGAATATTTAATAATTGATATTTATTAACCAAAAGTAAAGCACCTAAATTTGAATTGATATGGCGATGGAATTGCCAAAAGAAATTGAAGTGGCGGGATTTGACCGAAATAATTTACATAACTTACTGACTATTAAGAACTTAACAAAATTATGTCATGCTATAGATAGCCTTATTAGCGACTAATTTCAGTCAATTTAAGTACCACAAAATGTCTTATGCACCACTTCTTCGGGGACTGGTGGCAGCATATAACTATCCTTACCCTGCTGATACTCAAACGGATTATTCAACACCTCAAGTAGCGCATAAAACGGTGCGAAATCATTATGATCTTCCGCCGCTCTAATTACCGCCTCCACCTGATGATTACGTGGAATGTACACCGGGTTTACCAATTGCATATTTTTCTGTCGCTGACTATCGCTTGCGGTTTCCTTTTGCAGGCGTTCTCTCCAGCTAACCAGCCATTCATCTATAGCCACGGGCTTTGCAAACAAGGCACGAATGTCGGCATCTTTAGAACTGTCCTCTGCAGCAAGGCGTGACAGCTGATAAAACGTCAGTGTAAAGTCGGCCTGGGATTCCGCCATAATATCCAGCAGTGATTCCAGTAGTGCCTTGTCTTCGTCGGCATTAATGCCACTGCTAGTATTTAGTCCACACTTGGCTCGCATACCGCCTAGCCACTCTGCATCATAAAGTGAAATATATTTTTTAAGAATATTTTTCGCCATGCCAACGGCTGCGTCTGTTTCGTCGGCAAATAACGGCAATAAGGTTTCCGCCAGGCGAGATAAATTCCACAGACCAATCGAGGGCTGATTACTGTAGGCATAACGACCATCACGATCGATAGAGCTGTACACCTGTGCGTGATTATAAAAATCCATAAATGCACAGGGGCCATAATCAATGGTTTCACCCGCAATGGACATATTGTCGGTGTTCATTACGCCATGGATAAAACCAATATGCATCCAGCGCGCAATCAGCCTGGCCTGACGTTGTATGATGGCCTCAAGCAATGCGACATAAGGATTCTCTGCATTGGCCGCCTCAGGGTAATTACGTTCAATGACATAATCGGCCAATCTCTTAACCGAGGCATTGTCCTCTTGCATATAAAAATACTGAAAACTACCCACGCGTATAAAGCTAGTCGCCGCACGGGTAATTACCCCACCCGGCATGAGTTTTTCACGCGCCACGGGCTCACCTGTTGTCACCGCCGCTAAAGCGCGAGTAGTGGGCACATTAAGCCGGTGCATCGCCTCACTCAACAGGTACTCACGCAGTACCGGCCCCAACGCCGCACGGCCATCGCCATTACGCGAATAAGGCGTTTGCCCGGAACCCTTAAGCTGAATATCCATTGTATCGCCTGCATTGCCAGATAAAGCACCCGCGACCAGCTCAAGCTCACCCAGATAAATCGCACGGCCATCCCCCAGCTGTGGATTAAAACCACCAAACTGGTGCCCTGCGTATGCCATGGCCAGCGGTTCGCAAGTCGCGTGAATAACATTGCCCGAAAAAACACCCGCAAGAAAGGCCTCATCCAGCTCATCAACCGCTAGCCCAAACTCTGCTGCCAGCTCACGATTAAACTGAATTAACTCTGGCTTCTCAACAGGCGTCGGTTTACAGGTTTCGTAAAACCCCTCACCCAGTGACAGGTATCGATTTTTAAAGGAAATGTTGTTCAATGATTGTCTCGACAATAGAATTTTGAATGAACAGTTTAACGTAACTCGCGTGGAAAATTGCCAGATAAAGCCTGTGGAATCAGACAAGGTTGATTTGATGTATGCAGACTGGGACTATTAAGTCGAAAACAGGAGTTTATTTTAGGGGCCATGATTAATTTTTAATCATTTCACCGGGTTAATTACTATATTAACTTTGCGGCAGTTATAACTCGCTCTAAGCATATCTCCTTTTCGTCTTATGCTATACACATAGTAAATTCTTTAATGTCTTCAAAAGAAAACATTTCATTACCATTGATTTTTTTTCGTAGTGCACTAATTTTCTCATCTCCGCACATGTAAAATTTAAATAAAAAACTGCTTTATCGTGCACCCAAAGTCAATAAACGCTAATATCGCTGTCACATTCAACACAGGTTAAGCACACCTTGAACACTGAAACCATTATTGAACAAACCAGATGCTGGCTTAGCTCGATTATTATTGAGTTAAATCTTTGTCCCTTTGCGAAACGCGAATTTATTAAACAAAGTATTTCTTACGATGTAAGCACCGCCAATGGCATTGAGGCCAACTTGCATGAGCTTGCCAGGGCGCTAGAATATTTGCATGATCATGCCGAAACGGAAACTACCCTGCTTATTTTTGCTGAGGCATTTACTGATTTTGACGACTTTGTTGAAATGATCGATTACGCCGATCAGCTGATTGATGAACTGGGTTATCGCTCTACCTACCAGCTGGCACATTTTCACCCCAACTATTGCTTTGAGGATGCCGAGCCAGATGATGCGGCAAACTATACCAATCGTGCACCCTTCCCTATATTACATTTACTGCGTGAGAAGAGCCTGCAAAAGGCCATCGACAGCCACCCGGATACCGCCAGCATTCCGGATAATAATATTAACTTGGCACGAGAATTAGGCACTACTAAAATGCAGGCACTACTAAACAATTGTATTAAATAAAACCCATGATTTGTTTTTATGACGAAGCTTAGCGAATTAAACATATACCCATTAAAGTCATGCGCACAAATATCGCTTAAGCGAGCAAGGCTTAGCCCCTTTGGGCTGGAGCTGGATAGACGCTGGATGTTGATTGATGAACAAGGCTTCATGCTAACGCAACGCAAACATGCGCGCATGTGTTTGATTCATAGCAGCGTAAACAATGCACGGCTCACGGTGAATGCACCGGCTATGCAACAGCTTGAAATTCAGCCAGGCAATAACAAAATAAAAGCGACCGTATGGGAAGATACCTGCAATGCCTACGACTGTGGTGATGAAGCCGCGCACTGGTTTAGCTCGTTTTTAAACACCCCTGCCCGGCTGGTTTACTTTCCCGACGATGAACACCGTCAGGTTGATTTGAATTATGCCCAGGCGGGTGACATAACCGCATTTAGTGATGGCTTCCCCTACCTGCTGATTAGTCAGGCATCATTAGACGATTTAAACAGTCGATTAGAATTACCGGTAGAGATGAAACGCTTTCGGCCTAATTTAGTGGTTGCTGGCAACGCGGCCTTTGAGGAAGATCAGTGGAAACGTATACGTATAGGCAATATTGAGTTTAGTCTGGTAAAGGCCTGTAGCCGTTGCGCTATTCCCAGCATTAACCCTGCCACTGCAAAAAAAACCGCTGAGCCTCTTAAAACCCTGGCACGTTACCGACTGCGCGATAAAAATATATTTTTTGGGCAAAATATTATTGCCCATGGCAGCGGATTATTAGAATTGGGTATGCCGGTGGAAATACTCGAATAAGTAGCTGGGCATTACTGCTTATTCTCAGCCTAAAGGCTTATACCTCAGGTCCCAATAAAAACTTTACCTCTTCAAAGCCCATATCTTCCAGCTCTTCCATTAAATCATCCCAGTTATAATCTGGCACATTCTCCTGAATACGTGCGATAGCACCAGTAGCCGCGCGATAGACTTCATGTTCTTCATAATCATCTGGTAATTTAAGCAAGCGAATTTTCTGCGGATCTTTACTCGGTAAAACCATTAATTTATTCGACATATTCAACAAGCCTTATGGGTGTTTGAGATAAAATGCATCGTAATGAAACCATTTGCTAGTATAGAGTTCTACCTATGCAACTTAATAATTATTATAATAAGCCTATGTATAAAGCGACACCACTATATTTACTCTTAATTTTAATCATATCGGGCCCTGTTCACGCCTACCAGGCATCAGATGTACTGCCTGCATATAGCACCAAATATAGCCCTGAGCGTGATGTATTTAAAGATGGTGCCGATGCCATAAAATTAGCCACGAGCACCAACCGCAGAATTTTAATAGAACTCGGTGGAGACTGGTGCGTATGGTGTCATAAAATGGATATATTTTTCAATAACAATCCAGATGTAAAAAAACGCCTGCATGAAACATTTGTTATGTTAAAAGTGAATGTGAGTGATGAAAATAAAAATACCGAATTTTTAAAAGCATTTCCTAAAAATTTGGGATACCCGCATATGTACGTAGCGGAAAAAGATGGTTCTGTACTCTATTCAAAGGACACAGCAGAATTTCTGCAAAATGGTTCATATCAACGCAAGCCATTTATGAAATTTTTTGATCGCTGGGCTATAAAAATAAATAAAGATAAATTATAAATATGCATAATCAATCTTCAAAATTATCTGGAATTACTCGCCGTCAGTTTATACAGGCTATAACGGCATTAAGCGTCAGTTGGCCAATGACTGGAGTAGCTGGCTTAAATAACTTAGGTGCATCTTATGAAGATGCATATAAAAACCTGACAGATCCCTGGTTAACACTGGCCGAGGTACAGGAACATTTATTTCCACCAGGTGACTCATCCGAGCAAACATCTCCAGGCGCAAAGGATATTGCGGCGCTGCGTTTTTTACGCAATATGCTCGATGCGCCGGATACCGATGCTGAAGAAAAATCATTTATATTAAATGGCGTAAACTGGTTAAATGATTTATCCGAAAAAAACTATCAATCTAAATTCGTAAAATTAAGCAGCGAGAATAAAGAAACTATTTTACGTCAGATAGAAACCAGTAATGCAGGCAGTCGCTGGTTATCACTGATGATGAGCTATTTAATAGAGGCCCTGCTCAGTGACCCCGTATATGGCGGCAACAAAGATCAACAAGGCTGGAAATGGTTAGAACACATTCCCGGGTTCCCTACGCCTACTGTAGATAAAGTTTATTTTAAACTTGGTGCACACGCATCTCCAAAACGGAGAACAAAGGCATGAGCAAAGATTATGATGTATGCGTAGTTGGCAGCGGTGCTGGTGCCGGGCCAGTTATTTCAGAATTGGCAAAGGCCGGAAAATCTGTTTTAGTTTTAGAGAAAGGCCCCTGGCTTACAGAAGATGATTTTTTTAAAGATGAAATGGCCTGTTGCCGACGCAGTACTTACACACCCAATTTAGAAGATGAACAACATGTTATAGAAGAAGAAGCCGAGGATGGGAGTTGGACAAGCGAGGCGACATCAGAATCTGGCTGGGATTTTTGGAACGGCAATGTTGTTGGTGGCTCATCTAACTTTATGAGTGGATATTTTTATCGCCATAAACCAAAAGATTTTCGTTTGCTCTCTGAGTTTGGAGAGATTAAAGGCGCCAATGTAGTGGACTGGCCTATTAGTTATGCAGACCTGGAACCCTATTACACAAAAGCTGAAACAGAAATCGGTATCTCTGGGCATATTATTCCTCACAAACATCAGGAACCTCGCTCAACAAAAGATTTTCCTTTTCCGCCTACCGCTGAACACCCTATTGTTAAAAACATAGATAAGGCCTGCGATGCGCTGAATGTAACTTCATTGCCTACACCACGAGCCGTACTATCTCGCCCTCACAATGGGCGCAACAGCTGTGAGTACTCTGGTTACTGTGGAAGCTATGGTTGCCACTCTGGTGCTAAGGGAAGCTCGCGTGCTGCATTATTAGATGATGCGGTGGCAACAGGTAACTGTGAAATCAGAGACAATAGTAAAGTTTATAAATTAAAAACAAATAGTCAGGGAAAAGTAATTGAAGCCCTATATTATGATGTTAATGACAAGCCACAAGCCGTTTCTGCGAAATTATTTGTGGTTGCCTGTCATGCGATTGAAACATCGCGTTTATTGCTTGCATCAACCGGCCCTAAACACCCAAATGGTCTGGGCAATAATTATCAGCAACTGGGTAAAAATTTATTGTTTTCCGCCGGCGGCTCTGGCACAGGTGAATTTCAATACAGTAAAATGGATCAACTGACTGCAACAGCCATGAAAACCCGCGGGCCTTTTGTAAATCGTGGCTTACAGGATTGGTATTTCTTTGAAGACAAGGCCTTTGGTGGGCATGCCAAAGGGGGTATTATAGACTTTTTACTGCGACACCCTAACCCCATTGCAAAAGCTATGTCGACACGTTTTAATGATGACAATAATTTAAACTGGGGCGAGCCTTTAAAACGCGATTTAAAAACGGTTTTTACGGGCACACAAGATTTACGTTTTGAAGTATTTAATGACTGGCTTCCAACAGACAATTGTTTTGTAAGTTTGGATAATAATGTAAAAGACAAATGGGGCTCGGCGGTTGCCAAAGTACGGGTTGGTTACCATGAACACGATTTAAAGGTTGGCTCATTTTTGGCTGACAAGGCCGAAATGATCTTAAAACAAATGGGCGCAGATAATATTCGTTCCAGTGTTAGTGGCTCTCCTCCGGCGAATCTAGTTGCCGGCGGTTGTCGTTTTGGTAACGATATAAGAACATCTGTTTTAAATGCCGATTGTAAAGTGCATGATGTGGAAAACTTATACGTCACTGATGGTAGTTTTATGCCCACCGGTGGAAGCGTCCCCTACACCTGGACTATTTACGCCAATTCATTCAGAGTGGCCGACATTATTAAAAAACGTGTTTAATAGGAAAGATTTTTATGCAAAAAACCCTCAGCTTTCATAACAAAGACATTGATATACAGCTATCTTCTGCTGCCGAAAAACAAAGTAAAAATCTTCCATCTACATTGATTATAGAAATACAAATTTATTTCAGCTGTTTACTTGGTAAAAGGCTGGCCTTTTATTCCGACAGTAAAATTGCAAATACATACCCACTGGATAAGCAACTGTTTTCAGAGATATTAGCCGACTCTCAGGCAGTAACCGA
Source organism: uncultured Gammaproteobacteria bacterium (assembly GCA_963924875.1). Classification (GTDB taxonomy): domain Bacteria; phylum Pseudomonadota; class Gammaproteobacteria; order SZUA-229; family SZUA-229; genus SZUA-229. Next base: position 17,211 of record CAWUSX010000018.1, on the reverse strand, counting down.
AAACATAAACCTGCGGTTTAACACAGTAATGACTAAAACCTGTTCTGTATCTGATCATGCAGGGCCACCACCGGTAACAGATTTTAAAATCGCCAATCAAAAACCCTATGTACCTGGCTGGTTAAGCATCGATTATAAAAATGGCGTATGGAGTGGAAAATACGGGTGGGACATGGACAATAAAAAATTATCAAATATAAAACAGATTAGCGCATGATTAGACAAAACAAAACATTGATTACCTGTTAAAAGAGGCGTGAAAAATTTCATAAGCAGGTACTCACCATGCTTGATTCGATCCGCGATGGACCGCGATTTCTGCGCTCCGTCCCTTATCGTTGCTTCCGATCGAATTGGTAGAGCTATGAACTATTCCGCTCAGCTTCTGAGCCAATTGAAAGTGACAGGTTATCTCCACCACACAGCATAGGATGATGACAAGTCACACAAGCTGAATCCTTATCGCCATCTAAGCTCTTGGTGTAGAACAACTTCATACCCAGTTGTGCTTTATTGTCTGTAATTTGCGGTAAAGATCTATTTGTCGTCGGATCACCGGTCAATGAAAGCTCGGCTATCTTAGCGCTAAGCGTCACATCTACAATTGTAAAATATGAGTCGTTGTTATCACATGCATTAAGCAATAACAAACAAATAGAAAGCGTAAATCCAATTTTTACAAAGCTCATAAAAATATGACTTTAAAATAAAACAATGACCAATATCATATGTAAATTAAATATGTGATTTATTGATATAACTCTCTATTACGTACATAGAGAGAAATAATATCCTTAAACATCAGGAAAACTAGTATGACGGTTTTTTTGCATACAAGCTCCTATAAAACCTTGCATGACATAATTATTAATATAAAATAGCCCACCTTAATATATATTAAGCATACATATTAAGGCAATAGCCAGTGCAGATGGCCCTATTCGCAATTACTGCCTGGCAAGTTTACCCAGCAAAGTGAATTTACAACAACCCATTCGATAGCAAAAGTAACCGCAAATTCGTCAGAAAAATTTAGACAGGAGACACCAGAGAGTTAACCATTGATAAATAAAAACAATCAAGAAAAGAACGGATTGTTATTAAATTATTTCAGTAAAATGCGCGGTGGAAAACAAGTCCCTCAACGCGCACCACTACATGAAATATTCTGGTCAACACTGGGTAGTTTTCTAGGCATACTATCAATCTATTTTGTTGGACACTTACAAGGCTTTCAACTACAGGACAATATATTTTTAGTCGGCTCATTCGGTGCTAGCGCCGTATTAGTTTACGGCATACCCGCCAGCCCTTTTGCACAGCCGCGCAATCTCGTTCTTGGGCATATGATATCTGCATTTGTAGGTGTTAGCTGCGCAATACTAATAAAAGAAAATACCGCCATTGCGGCAGCCACGGCAGTATCCATTGCAATTATGCTCATGCACTTAACACGCAGTTTGCATCCTCCTGGCGGAGCCACAGCACTCATAGCTATTATAGGTAGCAGCAAGATACATGAGCTTGGTTATGTATATGTCCTTACACCAATTGGCCTGGGCGCTTTACTACTCCTGCTTGTTGCCTTGCTGGTAAACAACATATCACCGCATCGACGCTATCCACAATACTGGTTTTAACGCATTAGGCATTAAGTATTAAGTATTAGGCTATTGATTGATTCATACTTAGAAAGTGAGCGAATTATTAATTTAAAATACAGCCTCGAATACTTAAAGTGTAAATAATTATTTGCTACAATTATTTTCTATAATAATGCCTGATATATTTTTTATATAAATCTTTAAGCTTTAAACTGATAAGTTCTGTACGTGTTTTTTTATAAAATACCTTATCTTCTTCACTCAACAACTCAATCCGTTTATCATATTTATGACGCAGCCATGCATTGTAATCAAATTGTTTTGCTAGCTTAAATAAAAAATGATTTAAAAAATGCAGGCCTTGTTTTTTATAAATCGATACACCGAAATCTATAATTTTCGGTTTATCATCTGCTGTAACGAGAAGGTTTTCTTTACGCTTTAAATCGAAATGCGCAACCTGATGGCGATGCATTTCTTCCACGGCTGTAAATAAGCTTTCGTAAAAACCCGAATTAATATCCGGCCTGTACTCTCGTATAGTTTTACCTTCAATAAATTCTAAAACCAGAAATTCATTATTCGCCATGCCATAACAGACTGGTACAGCATGCATACCGGCGAGTTTTTGATAAATTCGAAATTCATGCCGCAGAAGTGCGAGATTGATTGGGCGTGTAATAAAATTACCCAGTGGGGCTTTAATAACAAGCTTATGACTGCCCTGCTGAAATAACAGAGTTTTCCCCTGATACCCGGCGGACAGATCATTCGCTGCAGAATCCAGATGTGCGTTAACCCAGGCGGTTAACTCACTTTCTGAAACAAAATCCAGATTCTGTAGCATTTAATTAGTTAGTATAAAGCAGGTACAAACAACCAATAAGATAAATAACAATCAGTGGTTCTGCGTTCGTCATCAGGCTTTTCTTGAAAGACCAGGTACTTTTAACACTACCCGCTTTTGATCCAAAAGTTGGTATTAAGGCATTAATGTTTTTAGACCACGCCACCCACTCTTCACCGAAAATACCGCGCAATTTGTTATCTTCATAAGAAATAGTCGGTGGATAGTAGAACAGCAATAATGCGATCATCAGCGCATAAGACCACATAAGATTAGAAGCAATAGAAAAGCCAACTAACAGCAGTATGTTACCCACGTAAAGCGGATGACGCACAAGTGCATACGGACCACTTGTTGCTAGTTCTTTGTTTTTCATTACATAGCCGGAAGCCCACATACGCACAGCAATCCCGACGCAGGCTACGATGCTACCAATGATGAATAAGGTCGGCTCGTAACTGCCCAGTAGACTTACTAGTAATACAAATAACACGGCAAACCATTGGCGCGATTGCTCATGGTAGCGAAGTGTTAATATTATTTTTGCCAGACCTGTAGCGTCTGTAACCTTATCGGCTCGTGACATTGATTACCCTTAATTTACATCATTCGAAAGCGCGCGTATTTTATAACAATGCGCTATTGATTGATATGCCCGAAAGCCATTGTGATGTGAATTTGCTCGAAAATATCCGATATAGTTTGAAACAGCCGCTATTACAGCCCAATAAGCCGAGTATAGGCATATAAGTATTCTCGGATGAAACACTTATAAGCGCGATAGCGCGTTGATTAACACCGCTTTAAGCTTAAGCATACCTTTATCCACAACAGCTTGCATTTCGGCGTGATCAATCAGCCGGGTGCCTGCACAGCCCGCGGCCCAGTTAACCACCAAACCCAAACACGCATATTCCATACCCAACTCTCTTGCCAGAGCGGCCTCTGGCATGCCTGTCATGCCAACGATATTCGCACCATCGCGCTTAAGTCGTTCAATTTCTGCTGCCGTCTCCAGGCGCGGCCCTTGAGTGGCGGCATACACGCCACCGCTGCGTATATCGGTAAACTGACCTAATGCCGAGTCTATTAAGGCCTTTCTCAGTTCAGCGGAGTAAGGCTCGGTAAAATCAATGTGCGTCACCTCATCCAGGTCATCGGCAAAGAAGGTGTGCTCGCGGGCATAGGTGTAATCAATAATCTGCTCAGGCACTACCAGTGTTTGCGGTGACATATCGCTGGTAATCCCGCCGACTGCAGCTACTGCAATTATTTTTTTCACACCACATTCTTTTAACGCCCATAGGTTTGCGCGATAATTTACTTTATGCGGTGGAATATTATGCTGTAAACCGTGGCGTGCTAAAAAGGCAATTTGCTGTTCATCTTTTTTGGTTATGATAATTTCAGAAGAAGGCTCACCCCAGCGAGTAGACAATTTAAGGCGTTCGATCTCTTCCAGACCATCTAACTGATAAAGACCTGTGCCACCGATAACCGCTATAGTTTGCTGCTCACTCATTTTATTACTCACCATCACTCACGGCATAAATTGCATTTAAATTACGATGATAGCTTTTGTAATCCATACCAAAGCCAAACACATATTTATCTTCTACCTGTAAACCCGTAAAGTCACATTTAATATTGGCCTTTACACGTGGGTGCTGTTTTTCTATCAACACCACTGAATAAACATTTGCTACTTCCTGCTCTTTACAATATTCCAGTATGGCTTGTAAGGTAAAGCCTTCATCAAAGATATCATCAATAATTAATAAGGTGCGGCCTTTTAATGATTGCTGAGGTTTTACTTTCCATTGTAAATCTTTACCCGAGGTACTATCACGGTAACGTGTGGCATGCAGATAATCGATAATTAATGGAAACTCTAAACGGGATATTAAATGCCCGCCTAATATCAGGCCGCCATTCATAACAGGTAAAACAATAACTGGCTGATCAGTTTCTGCAAACTGTGCGTTTATTTCACCGGCTAACTGGTTTAATGCATTATCAATTTGTTGTGCACTAAAAATTAACTCTGCATTTTCCAAAACACGCTGTGCTTCAGTAAATACATCTTCTTCAACTAACTTCATTACAGCCACTTTAATAGGTAAACGTCACAACATTATCATCCATGGCCTCATTAATAATATAAGCTCCACCGACTGTTTCTTCAATTTCGGGTATTAAATTTTCGCCCCAAAACTTGAATGCAGGCGAACATATTTTAAATACAACACCCGCCTGTTTTGCCTGTTTAATATGGTCGTATACACTTTTACTGTCTTCTTCCTGCAGCAAGATACTCTCTGCCTCACCTATCATTGCCAACTGCCCGGCAGCACCTGTAAACAAAACTTCTACTTCATATTCCATGGCTGCAGCAATAGTCGCCTGTAGCAATGGTGGCAAAATCTCAGCTGGACGAGTGATGTCTACATTGGCCATCACTACCAATAATTTATCAGCCATTTTTAGATTCTCCGGCCGAATTATTGGCCTGTATATTTGCTTGAGAAAATGACTCAGGCATTGATTGAAGATGTAAAGTTGAGGTTGGGAATGCAAATTCAGCGCCATTGCTTTCTATAATTTCAACTACCTTTAACAAAACATCCTGCTTAATTTCATGAAAGTAAATCCAGTTCGTGGTTTTGGTAAATGTATAAATAAAGAAATCGACAGATGAGGATGAAAAGCTATTAAAGTTTATAATCATCGTCTGCTCTGTATCTATCTCGGGATGGTTTTGCAGCATTGATTTAACCTGATCAACAATCGTCGCCATTTTTGATACATCGCTATAGCGAATACCCATTGTTTCTTTTATACGACGATTTGTCATACGCGATGGGTTTTCAACTGCAATATTTGCAAAAATAGAGTTTGGTACATACAAAGGCCGTTTATCAAATGTACGTATGCGCGTTAAGCGCCAGCCTATATCCTCTACTGTACCCTCTATTTCTTTATCATTAGAACGAATCCAGTCACCCACTTTAAAGGGACGATCTAAATAGATCATCAGTCCACCAAAAAAATTCGCCAATAAATCTTTGGCTGCAAAACCCACGGCAATACCACCAACACCACCCAGGGCTAGCACACCAGAAATGCTATAGCCGAGGGTTTGCAACATGATTAAACCGCCCGTAATAAATACCGAAATGCGTATCAGCTTACCAATCGCCTGAACCGTGTGTTCATCAAGATCACGTTCTTCAAAACCCGACTGGTCTTTTATAAGAATTCGTTCTGTGCCATGAATTAATTGCAGTAAAAAATAAACAAGAATACTGATAACCCCAATATCACGCACGGGTTTTATAAAGTCAAAAATTGCAGAGTCATTACTGTAATCACGGACTATTTCTGCCGCAAATAAAACACCCAGCAGCCAAATAAGAACACCAATGGGTTTACGTGCAGCATTAATTAAAAGATCATCCCATAAGTTACTAGTGGCTGATAATTTTAAGGCGATGCGCAGGAATAGTCGCTTTTGGATAAAACTAATGGACAAGGTAACAAGCACAATGACAAACACCTGTGCAATCCAGATGGTTTCAGGATCTAATTTGAACTGATTATAAATATTTTGTAAAAATTCCATAACTAAAATTTAATTGCTTATTCTCATTAATTTAACAAATCGAATGCAGGCCTGGTTAAACATCCAGCTCAAAATTGGGTGTATCACCTAACTGCATAACTTTTTCTACGACAGACTTCCACTGTTCAGATGCCTGAAGCTTCTGACGGTCAATTTTACCCCGACCATGCATACGAATTAAACGCATTTGTGATGCTGGATTAGTATAATTTTCTAATGAAGCCAATACTTGCTGAGCAGCTTGCGTGTGATTACATACTAAGACCATGTCACAGCCTGCATCTAAAGCAGTATTCGCACGATGCGCAAAGTCGCCAGCGACACCCGCTGCCAGCATACTCAAATCGTCACTAAAGATTACACCCTGAAAATTAAGTTGCCGTCTTAGAATTTGCTGCAACCAGATTTTCGAATAGCCTGCTGGCTTATCATCTACAGCGGGATATACCACATGAGCAGGCATTACGGCCGCCAATCCAAAATGAATCATACGTTCAAAGGGAATAACGTCTTTCATCATAATTTCATTTAATGAACGCTTATCCGTTGGGTGTGCCGTATGCGAATCTTCTTTCACACAACCATGTCCTGGAAAATGTTTACCTGTCGCCGACATACCCGCCTGATTCATACCCATCATAAACTCATGAGCAAGCTCAGCAATAACCTCTGGATTAGCGTGATAAGCACGATCACCAATCACCCCACTTACACCGATGCCAATATCGAGTACCGGTGCAAAACTCATGTCTATGCCAACTGCCCGACATTCAGAGGCCATTAACCAGCCACATTGTTGTGCCAATAACTTACCCTGCGCCTTATCCTTTGCATAGAGTTTGCCGTATTCAGCAGCCGGTGGAATATGTGTAAATCCTTCGCGAAAACGCTGTACACGCCCACCTTCATGATCAACAGCAACGAGTAAATGGGGTGAGCGAAGTGCATGAATTTCTGCCACTAGAGCGCCAATCTGCTCAGGCGATTCATAATTTCTTGTAAATAAAATCACTCCACCCGTTTGCGGATGAAGCAACATTTCTCGTTCTTCTTGGGTAATAGACGTACCGACGAGGTCAAGCATGACCGGGCCAAGTGACATAGGGGATCCTCAGGAATAAGTTTTTAAGCAGTTGATGCCGCAAAAGGCCAACACGGTTTCTAAATGACGGTCGAACCCGGCAAACTCATGTCCACCACCTTCTTCAACGATTGAAGGTACGGCTGCATATTTATTTAATGCCTGTTTATAATCCAGTACATCATCGCCGGTTTGCAGCATGAGTAAATATCGATCTGGATGGGTGACCTGCTCTACTTCATATGCTTTGAGTTGATTCACGTGCTCCATCGTCAGTGTATATTCTTCGCCGGTATAAAGATTACGATTAAAGCCTAAATGCTCTTTAAAAAGCTCATAAGGCCTAACCGCAGGATTGATCAATACGACACGGCTATCATATTTTTCAGCTAGCCAGGTAGCATAGTAACCACCCAATGAGCTGCCAATGAAGCATAATTGGCGAACTTCACGCTGGTCTTTAAATTTATTTATTTCAGTTTGCAGCTGATCTATAGCGATAGCCGGATCATAAGAAAGACACGGTATTGCCAGAATATCAGGCATGTTTATTTTGTCCGCGTATGCTCGCAGCAAACCTGCCTTATATGATTGTGGAGAACTGTTAAATCCGTGGATATAAATCAGCATATATATCTATATTCTAAAATCGTCATTTTGTAACCTTAACTTCAGTATATAAGATATTTTTTAATTGTCTTGGGTTATTAACTGATTTATAAGAAAAAATAGACTTTTTTTATCAATTAGTTTGTTTTTTGCAATAAACAAACAGCATGCACCGCTACACCTTCTTCTCGGCCGGCAAAACCTAATTTTTCGGTGGTCGTGGCTTTGACATTAATTTGCGTTAAATCTGCATTAAAATCAGCTGCCAAATTAGCCCGCATAGCAGCTATATACGCGGACATTTTAGGTGCCTGAGCAATAATAGTTGTGTCCAGATTAGCTAATTCATAGCCTTGCTGATTTAGCATTTTAATAACCTGTTTAAGTAAATCTCGGCTATCTGCATTTTTATACGCATTATCAGTATCGGGAAAATGCTGGCCTATATCACCTAAGCCCAGGGCGCCAAGCAATGCATCACACACAGCATGTAATAATACATCACCATCGGAATGCGCCTTAAACTGGCTATGATGAGGAATTTTAACACCCCCTAAAATAACATGATCACCCGCTTCAAATGCGTGAACATCATAACCATGACCAATTCTAATGGCTGTCTTCAAGTAATTTCCCCGCTACACTTCATTGTTGTTTTATAAAGAATGTATATTAATGCAATCGATATAGTTTAACTAGACACCTGTAGATGTACCATATAGTTGCTTATACATACCATCATGCAATACCATTTCGTCATGCACGCCTTCCTCAATTATTTTTCCATCATCAAACACATAAACTCTATCTGCCTGTTTAACCGCGGTTAAACGATGTGCAATTATTATTGTTGTGCGGCCTTTTAAAAATATCTGCATAGCTGCATGCAACTTAGCCTCTGTTTCTGTATCTAGAGCTGAGGTAGCCTCATCCAGAATAACCACCTTAGGCTGCGAAAGAATCATACGTGCAATTGCAAGGCGTTGCCGCTGGCCTCCAGATAAGCGTACCCCACTTCGTCCAACAATTGCATCTAACTGCAAAGGTAAATTTTTAATAGTCTCACTTAATTGAGCCACTTCTAATGCATTCCACAACTCAGCATCTGAATAATCCTTGCCCAAATTTAAATTATGCCTAACCGTATCGTTAAATAAAGCCGGATGTTGTAAAACAGTTGCAACATTATCACGTACTATATCTAGTCCAATTTCAGTTACCGGCACTTCATTAAAATAAATTTGCCCATGATCTGGCATATACATCCCTAAGATCATTTGTACCAGCGTTGATTTGCCACCACCACTGGTACCAACCAGCGCCACTTTTTCGCCTTTATGAATATTTAACGATAAACCTTTTAATACGGGTTCACCATCGCTATAACTAAAACTTATATTTTCGACCCGTAGCGCAACCGTATTTTCACCTTCAAAGGGGTTTATATTATGCGCATATTGGGGTTCGGTATTAAGCTTAAGTAAATTATTAAGTCTTGCCATAGCCGCATTAGCGGCATAGTAAGTGTATTGAATGTTTAGAATTTCCTGCACCGGACCCATCATAAACCAAAGATAGGCATACACCGCTATCATTTGCCCGACACTTAAGTCAGAAAACACCACCATCAACATACCCATGGCGCGAAATACTTCAAAGCCCATTAAAAAGACAAAAAATGAGATACGATTGGCTGCATCACTTTTCCAACTAAAAGCGGCAGAAGTTTCTTTTATACCACGCGCTTTGTCGGCAACTCTTTGAAGGTAATGACGTTCACGATTGGCTGAACGTATTTGATGAATTGCATCAAGCGTTTCACTTATCGATTGTTGAAACACCTCAAATGCAGAGTTTTCATGTTTCTTTAAACCTTTTACCTTACGCCCCAACACCGTAGTAAAGTAAATCACCACTGGATTCATAATTAAAATAAACAATGCCAGCTGCCAATGTATCCATAACAAAATGGCAGCCACACCAATAATTGATAGCAAGGCAACAATAAATTTACTCAGCGCTGAGCCAATAAACGTATCGATCGCCTCAACATCAGTAACCAGATGAGAAGCCACTGTTCCACTACCCAGGGTTTCATATTCAGACATAGCAACGAATTGTAATTTTTCGAGCAATGTTTTTCGGATGCTATAGGTAATATCTTTTGCAACCAGCGTGAATTTATAAGTTTGCCAAACAGCTAGCATCATCGAGACGAATCTAAGGAGCATGGTTAACAACATAACCGTAACAATATAAAGTCCAGGCCCCCACCATGCTTCAGGGTAAATATCATTCATTGTAGCAATAAGAAAAGCAGGCTTATCGAGCAATACCTCATCTACCAACAACGGCATTAACATAGGCATAGGCGCACTAATTATTGCGGCAAAAATTGCAATAATATTAGCCTGTAGTAATTTACGTTTATGCTGTTTTGCAAAGCTGATGATAAAAAACCAGCTGATTTTTTTAGATATTGATGTATTCATATTAAAACGTGATTTATAACCTAATTACCATATATATTATACAGCACCTAAATCCGGGTAAAAATAACCCATCTGACGCAGACCTAATTAAAAACAAGGATATTTAGCGACTTATCGGCTTAAACCAAACAATAGCTTGCTAAAAGACAAAACCAGGGCAAGAACTTTATGCTTTACATAAAAAAACAACACATCTTAATATGCATCTTGTATATTATGTAGCTATAATTTGCTAAAGAGGGAGGATACATAGCATGCCGACAGACAGCAATGAAACATCTAAACCATCCGTTTTAACTGAAATAGGCAAAATACGCCATGAAAACAACTTTCTAAAAGAACGTGTTAACAATCTTGAGTCATTCAAGAAAAACTTTTTTACGCTACAAAATGACCTTATTGAGGCCGAAGAGAAGCTGGGCGTATATGAAGAAGCACTAAATTTTTGCCAGATAAAAAATCGAATTATAGAATCCCATGAACAACCAGTTGATGAGGTAGAAATAACTCAAACGGATAGTGTTCTTGATTTTTTACACAATAGCTTATCTGCAAGGAGCTACCAGGATTTGGTGATGTCTATATTCCAGTCGACAGATGGTCTGGAGCTTGGTATGGGTATACAAATACGCCACAAACAGAACATATTAAATTATGCCTTAGATGAATCACAGAAAGATATAAACACTACGCTAATTAATACTCATAAAAATAATGGTAATAAAGTAGATAAAGACGACTTTTTTATTTTCAATGAAAGCTACCTTAGCGTAATTGCTACAAATTTTTCGGACAAAGACACCAGTAAAGGAAAGCAGGTATGTAACTTTTTAGAAATGATAACATTAGGTGCAAATGCCCGCATTGATACATTAAGTCAGAAAAGTGAATTAGATGAACTTAAATCTAATATTTATAAAATATTCAAAAAAACAAATGACTCCTTCTCACACATTCAGGACAATATGGATCAACAGATAATAACAATATCTGAACTATTTATATCATTTGAGGAAAATTTAATGGCCACGTGTATGAGGGCCAAAATTTCTAAATCGCACATCGATTTAATTAAGCTCATTCTACATGATGCAAAAAGCGAATTAAACTTAACCCTTACATCTTCACTCAGTATTGATGAGCACTTTATAAGTGTAATGAACAAACTTGAAAAGGCCTACTCCCCTGATAAAGACACCTAAATTTCTAAGCTACAACCTCATTTAAAACTATTATTACCAGGATAGAGCATCCTAAAGCAATTGCATTCGACTTAAAGATACATCTAGCCTATTTTACAATTCACCATATACGCAATGCACTAATTTATACAACCCACCAAAGCCAATGACATAAAAATAATTTCATGCACCAAACCGATGCATGAAATTTAGATAATATATTAAGCGCACTGGATCAGTGCGCAAAGCAAGATGAACACAGAGTAGCCTGGTCGAATAAAGTTAATTTTATATATATTTCAGGCATTTTTAAAAATGCGCACAATAATTGCTTAGTATTATATTAACTAGAGCACAGACATAACAATCACCACTAAGAGCAGAGATAATAGAATTTGTAATGAGCAGATCATCGACAATTCAGCTAGAAAGTGTACGACTAATACAAAAGATGCAACTGCCAGAGAGCTTCGTATCAATTGTTAATAATATATATCTGCCGCTGGCTGAAATAATAATTTACAAAAATCAGGCAGAACCACTATTCGTAAGTATTAATGGTGCTCAAGGCACAGGTAAATCGACACTTACGCAGTTTTTAAAACATTTGATCGAAGCGGAATCCGGGCTTTCTGTTGCTGCCATATCTCTAGATGACTACTATTTAACTCGAGCGGAGAGAATTCAACTATCAAAAGACGTTCATCCACTCTTTGCAACTCGTGGCGTGCCCGGAACTCATGATTTAGATTTAATGACAAATACCATTTCGGCATTAAGAGAAAAACAAGCCTGTATTATTCCACGTTTTGACAAGGCAATGGATGAGCGATGCAATGACAGTATGTGGACTCAATATAATTCACAGCCAAAAAAAACAGTCGATATAATTTTATTTGAGGGCTGGTGTAATCATAGCCCACCTCAGACAGATGAAGAATTAATAAAACCTATAAATAAATTAGAGGAACTTGAAGACTCGTCTGCGATATGGAGAAGCTATGCAAATGATCAATTGAAAAATTATCAGCAGAAAATATTTAATCATGCAGATATGAACATTATGCTTAAAGCACCAGACTTTAACTGCATATATGAATGGCGTAGCTTACAGGAAGAAAAATTAAGGAAAACCAACTCAAATAATAAAAATCTGCAGATCATGTCTAAATCTGACCTAAATCGCTTTATACAACATTACGAGCGTATCAGCCATCACACACTGAAACATCTACCAACAACAGCTGATATAGTAATACCTATATTCAATGATCACTCTATAAATGAAATATTAATTAAGAAATCATCATGAATATGAATACCCAGTGGATTATAGTAACTGATTTAGATGGCACCTTAATTAACCATCATGACTATTCAGTAGACAGAGCGATAGCCTTTATTAATGACCCTTTTGTCAGGTAAATCAGATTTAATAAAGCAATGGCTGATGAGTATGCCTCCTGCGCAAAACGGCACCACATATTTTAACTTTATTGCATCTCACGATGGTATTGGCCTGCGCCCCGTAGAAGGTATTTTAAGTGATGAAACCGTAGATGAAATAGCTGAACTTATGCAAAGTTTTGGTGGGGACATATCATGGAGAACCTTAGCTAACGGTGAACATCGACCTTATGAATTAAATATAAGCCTCATAGATGCCTTTAAAGGTACGTTTAACGGCGAGGATGAATTTCAGTTAAATCGATTTATTTGTGCCCACGCCATAATGCTAGCTTTAGAAGGCATGCCTGCATTATATATCCATAGTTTGTTTGCCACACAAAACGATCATCATAAGCTTAATTCAACGTCTAATAAACGATCGATAAATCGCCATAACTGGCATTATGAGCAGTTAAACAGTCTGCTTGCAAATGATACAACCATACATTCTAAGGCCTTCACTCAGCTCAAACATATAATTTCACTGCGTAAAAAGCAGATTGCATTTCATCCAAATGCAACGCAGTTTACAATGCACATTAATGACTCAATTTTTGCATTCTGGCGACAGAGCCAGAGCAGATTTCAAAGCATCTTCTGCATTTATAATATTACCAATCAGCCTCAAAGTATTGCATTAAAAGATATCAATCTGGTTGAGCTTGACGATTGGCATGATTTAATCAGTGGGCATAAATATAAAGATCCAAGAGAGCAAATTATTCTACAGGCGTATGAGTATGTATGGATAACTAATAACTGACATACTGTGTTTAATCTAACTAATCTTTGTTAGGTATTTCTTTTAGCCAGCGGGTAAACTCTTTCGGCAATGGCGTTAGTATTTTATTACCTTCAACAGACGACTGCTTAACAATTTTGCTTACCTGAGATATTCGGTTTTTGGTTAATGGATGCGTATTAAAAAGTTCTACAGGCTCACTCGACTGTAACTCTTGCTTAAATAATACAAACAAATCTATAGCACCTTGTGCATGACCGTACATTTTTATAAGCGTATTCACTGCTGCCTGATCAGATTTATATTCATAATCTCGTGAAAAATGCAGCGCCGTTAACATGCTCGAACTGCCCAATAAACCGCCCGCAGCATCACTTGATGACGAGCCGATTAATGACAATACAATACTAACAACTGCCCCATGACTGAGACTACGTATCGGGTGCCGATATTTAACATGTGCGATCTCATGTGCTATCACCATAGATAGCTCATCTTCACTTTTTATTTTTATCAACAAGCCCTTAAATAAAAATATATGCCCACTGAGTGTTGCAAAGGCATTAACCGCATCATCATTCATATAATGCAGCGTGATATCCATACCCTCTGGTAAATCCATCTGCTGCGCTATATTTTGTGTGAGATTTTGTAAATATGCGGGCGTTGCCTGGGCTTTACTTTCACCAACTATTTTTGAAACCGGGATATTTTGTTCCCATGAAAAAGGGATTTTATCCGCAAAGAAATCAACAAGCATTATCAAAAAACCCAGCACGACGATTGTCGTAACAATTATTCCACCCGCTAAAACAATAAATTCTTTAAGTGGATTAATCTTACTGGTATTAATACCTTCTGGTATTTTTGGATTACTATACTGCATAGTTTTAATTAGGTATGAGAGCAGTGCCGTAAGCAAAGACTTCCACAGAGCCTATAGCATTACCCCTTCCCTTATGAATACTCGCGGTTTCGAGCTTTATATTAAACACCATCTCGGCGCCTAAATCTTTTGCCTCACGTTTAACCCTTAAAATAGCTTCTCGGCGCGCTCTGTCGAGCAAACTTTCATAGGATGTAATTCGACCACCCAATAAGCCACGCAGACCCGCAATAAAGCGCTTAAAGTAATCCACTGAAATCACCACACTGCCACTCACTAATTGACTGTCAAAATTAGGATTACCATGGGGTGGAATCCGTGAAGCAATAACCGGCACAGACCTAAGTATCAACTCACGCTGCTTAATGGATTTGTAATGCTTTTTTTCCGTATATTGACCAAAGCCATAGCCCAATGCCAATAAGCTCATAAATATGATTAAATCTATCATTTGTCCTACTCCAAAATCACCGCAGTACCATAGGCAAACAACTCAGCTGCGCCCGCCGCCACACTCGATGTAGAGAAGCGTACATTCAGTACGGCATTTGCACCGATCGCCTTAGCCTGTTCCAACATTCTGTCATACGCCTCTTGCCTGGACTCCTGCAATAACTCGGTATATCCCTTAAGCTCACCCCCGAATATATTCTTTAAACCCGCCATAATGTCGCGCCCAACGTGTTTGGCGCGCACAGAACTGCCTTGTACCAGCCCAAAGTGTGTTTGTATTCGCTTCCCGGGAACTACTTCCAAATTACTCACAATCATACATTTTCTCCATTTTGTTTGTGCTCAAAACAAACGTTAATTTAAAATCAGTATAGGCATTATAGTCGGCCAGTTTAACTTTTCGCGAATACCTGGATAGATTATTTACACATTGAATCCCTATTGCATATTAAGTGTTATCATATACAGCAGAATTTATTAACACGCTGTCACACAGCACATATCATTTAAGATCGATCATTATGGCCAATACCGCTTTCTCTTCCCTACCCCTTTCAGCTGAGTTTTTAAGTAATCTAACATCACTTGAATACCTCAAAATGACACCGATACAGGCGAAAAGCCTGCCAGAAGTATTCGCTGGAAAAGATATTCAGGCACAGGCCAAAACGGGTAGTGGCAAAACAGCCGCCTTTGGTATTGGATTACTCCACAAGCTTGATTCACAAAGCTACCAAACTCAGGCACTCATACTCTGCCCAACACGTGAACTTGCCGATCAGGTCAGCAATGAAATGCGTCGCCTGGCCCGCGCTATTCCCAATACCAAGATCATCAGCTTATGTGGCGGCAAACCCATCGGCCCGCAATTCGCCTCTCTGGAACATCAGCCGCATATCGTTGTTGGTACACCTGGACGAATTTTAAAGCATTTACAAAAAGGTTCTTTAAAGCTGGAGAATTTAAACTCTCTGGTTTTAGATGAAGCGGATCGAATGTTGGATATGGGCTTCAACGATGACATTATGCGCATTATTGATTTCACACCTAAGTCTCGCCAAACACTGTTATTTTCAGCGACCTACCCTGATGGTATAAAAAAAATCAGTAACGCGATTCTAAAAAACCCCATTGATATAAAAGTCGAAAGCCTGCATGACAGTAAAAAAATTAAACAGATCTTTTATGAAATTGAAAAAGGTGATCGAACAAATACGCTAATTGCAATGCTGCACCATTTTATGCCTGATCACACCGTGGTATTTTGCAACCGAAAACATCAGTGCAAAGAACTCGCAGAAGAATTATGGAGTCAGGGGTTTCATGCCATAGCCTTACATGGCGATCTTGAACAAAATGATCGTGACCGTGTATTAGTACAGTTTTCCAATAAGAGCAGCTCTATTTTAATCGCAACCGATGTCGCAGCCCGCGGACTTGATATTAAGGATTTAAGTGCGGTTATAAATTTTGAATTATCCCCCGATGCTGAAATATACATTCACCGAATTGGCCGCACCGGCAGAGCCGGCAAGGAAGGCCTGGCCTTAAGTATGTTTATGGCATCGGAAGCGCAAAAAATAAATGCCATTGAAGATTACCAAAAAACACCGGCAAATATAGAAAACCGCTCAACACTTAAACTACGTGAAAACTTTAAACTAAGCCCACCCATGGTAACCCTGTGTATAAATGGTGGGCGTAAAAATAAAGTGCGTGCAGGTGATTTATTAGGCGCATTAACCGCGAGTAAAATTATTGCCGGTAAACAAATTGGAAAAATAGATATTTTTGACACCATTGCTTACGTAGCCGTAGAACGTTCTATTGCCAAACAGGCACTAAAAATATTATCTGAAGGAAAAATTAAGGGTAAGATGTTTAGAGTACGTAAATTGGGTTAGGCATTAATACTTTATAAAAACTCACAGCATCACAGGAAGATATAGACATGATCGATGAAAAAATTAACGTTCGCTCCACCGAAAATGATCAGATTATTGAAGTACTCGTTTACAGTAAAACTGAAAATCAAATAGAAGTGATGGTTGGCGAAGGCATACATAGTACAAAATGTAAATTATTACCAACCAGCAATAACATGGCCTATGCCGGTGAAATCATGGGCAGAGAAATAGTTTACGAAAGAACTTTATATCAGGTTCGTGAAGACCTTGAAGCACTACAACCATCAACAAGGCGACGTTAAGCAATATGCCATTGGCCCTGTTTAAAAACAAACAGA
>CAWUSX010000017.1:0-23898 GCA_963924875.1 uncultured Gammaproteobacteria bacterium | reverse complement strand
TGGTTTTTACAGGCCGAACCATTGTCACGCACTGAGTCTTCAAGGTTCGCCTGCTGGCGCCTTACTTCTTTAGCAACAGCGCCAAAGAAGTAAGCAAGAAATCGCCGTTCCTAGTGTCTTGCCCTAATTAAAAATCCAATTAGGGTTCCCAAAAATTCTGTGATTGAACATTTAAAGTTTATAAATCTGTTAGTTCAAAGCTTCGTTTTCGGGTCGTGTCGATGCGCCGTCCGGGCTTAATCGCCACTCAAAATCACATCCCTGTGATTTTCACCCTAAGTAGAAACAATTTTTGGCAAGGCACAGGGAAGATTGTCGCCAGCCCAATAAAGCGAATCGTAATTCAAAAAAATCAACGACGTTGTAGGGTGGATCAAACGAAGTGGATCCACCATTAATTAATAGGTGTCAGAGAATAATTGTTTCTAATATAGATGGGTGCTAATTGGACTTAGAGTAAAAGCATTTAACTAAGCAGGAAGCATAGTTTATTTCGGACTTGTGATAATTCAGCCTGTCACTTGCCGAAAATTATATTTAAAGAAGGGTGAAATTGCAGGGATGTAATTTCAAGTGCTGATTAAGCCCGGATGGCGCATCGGCACGACCCGTGAAAAGAGTAGAAAGCTAACAGGTAATTAAGCTACAAGAAGCAGCTAAGAATAATTTTCGGGAATTCTCATTCGCTGTTTAATGAGAACAAGCGACTAAGCGAGCGGGCTTTTTGCTTACTTTTTTGGCTGCAGCACTAAAATGCGGGGAGCATTTTAGAACATGCACTGCATGGCCCAAAGGGTGAAAGCCAGGGATGGCTTTCATAAAAAAGTATGTCGCCTGCAGGCGAAACTTGAAACTTCAGAGCATAACTAAGCTGAGAGCTTGGGGAAAAAACTAAAGCGTAATTATATTATTTTGTGTTACTGTCATAAAAAAGGACAATTGGGAATGAATTTAAATGTAACACTTTATGGTGAGATAGTTTTCTATTCTATGTTTATTGTTGGAGGCTTAAGTTACTACTTAGGTAAACGCAAAACAAATAATCCAAAAGTAGTTGCATTAATCGGTGTTCTGTTATGCCTTACTCCACCACTAAATATAGTCCACCTCATTGTTTTAAGTATAAAAAATGATATTGTTCCAAATAAAGAAATAGAAAATAGTTTGTAAATTACATAAGGCAAGTAAATTATGAATCATTAGTATCTGTAATCAACAGTTTTCTTTCGATTTCAGAAAATATATTTACCTCGGTCCTGTGACGATTCAGCTTGTCGCAGCAGACGAACCTTGAAACTTCAGCACATACCTAAGCTTAGTATGCAAAACAGTCCAAAACACACGGCAGTATTTTAATACTTCGTAGATTAAACTTCATATAACGGTAATATATTTTTGTTACATTTGATATATAAATTATATCTAATGGGATTTAGTTATGTATGCCTTCCGTAAGTCAGCAATACTATTGCTTACTCTATTGTCTATTACATCTGTTGATGCAGTAACGCTTAATGGTAGCGGCATGTATGAAATGCCGAATCAAAATGCCGAAACAGTTTTATCTGCATCTAACGCAGATGTCTATGCTAATAGCATAGACATATCAAGTTGTATTCATTCATTAACAATGATGAATGAATACAACATCTTTGTTGATGGTGACTTATATCTGGATTATTCTGTTTTTAATCACGATCAAAGCTCGATATTTATTGACAGTGTTATCACGCTTAATAGTTCAGGCGTTAGTATATTTTCGTATAATCAGGAGCCAGCAATGCCAGACCTTTTGGTAACTTCAGTATTTCAGAATCCGGGCCTGACAATAAATGAATCTGGTAGTGTGCTTTTGTTTTCTGATGCGCCAATTAGAAATGGCGTATTTCAAGCAACTAATAATATTTATATTGGTAACTATTCATCTATACAACCGGTTCCGCTGCCTGCATCATTAATGCTGTTTCTTGCCGGGCTGGGTATGCTGATTGGTAAAATGTCACTTGCAAAGCGTATTGGTTAATATTAAAGGTGTCGGAAAAAGTTAAGAATCATTAGTGCTAGTAACTAATTTCTTGATTTTGGTTTCAGGAAACATAATTAAATTCAGCCTGTCGCTTGCCGAAAATTATATTCAAAGAGGGGTGAAATTATAGGGATTTAATTTCAAGTGCTGTTAAGTCTGGATGGTATATTTTCAAATAATCAATAAGGTCATGCTTACATCGGACTGAAAAACTTCCCTGTGCCTTGCTAAAAATTGTTTCTACACAGGGGCAAAATCACACGGACGTGATTTTGAGTGGCGATAAGTCAGGACGGCGCATCGACACGACCCAAAACGAAGTTTTAAACTCACGGCTTAATAAACTTTAAATATTTATTTATAAAATTTTTGGGAACACTCATGGCTTTTTATGAGGGCAAGGCACCGGGAACGGCAGTCTTTTGCTTACTTTTCTTCTGCTGTTGCAAGAAAAGTGAGGCGCCAACAGGCGAATCTTAAAATATCAGCACATAACTGTTTAAGGGCTTGAAATAAACTACTGCATTAAATCATTCATATTAATAATCGGCAATAAAATAGACAGCACAATCAACAAAACAATGCCCCCCATGGCGACAATTAACAACGGCTCAAATAATCCCATAAATACCGCAATCAAAACCTCCAGCTCACGTTCCTGCTGAACGGCTGCCTTGTCTAACATATCTTCCAAATTACCCGAGCGCTCACCACTGGAAATTAAATGCAAAGTCATCGGTGGGAATAACTTACTGCGATCTAGCGCCGCATAAATAGTTGAACCCTCTCTAACTCGCGACGATGCCTCAACAACCGCATCATGCATTGGCAGGTTGGTTACCACCGGTGCAGAAAGTTGCAGCGCATCTAATACCGGCACACCACTGGAAGATAAAATACTCAGGGTTCTGGAAAAACGTGCAGTATTCAAACCCCTTACCAATCTACCAATAACCGGCAGGCGTAATAAAAACAAATGGTAACGCCGTGTATTGGCAGGGATGGATAAAAACTTCTTTGTCGCAAAGTAAATTACAGCGCCCAGTGCAATCAAAGCCAGCCACCAGCTTTGTAAAAATTCACTTATCCAGATCATTGCGCGGGTAATGCCCGGGAGTTCCTGGCCGGAGGTATTAAACACCTCTACGATTTGTGGCACAACAAAAATGAGTAAACCGGTAACCACTAAAAATGCCATGACGGTTAAGATGGCGGGATAAATAGTTGCCTGGGCAATTTTTTGCGCCATTTGTTGGCGGCTCTCGGTGTAATCAGCGAGGCGGTCTAGCACAATGTCCAGGTGCCCGGATGATTCTCCCGCGGCGACGGTTGCGCGAAACAGGTCGGGAAATATTTTTGGGTAGTCCGCTAAACCCGAAGCCAGTGTATGGCCTTCTAATATTTTTGAGCGCAGCGCAAATACCATGCTTTGTATGCGTGGCTTTTCGGTTTGCTGGCCGACGGCGGAGAGTGCTTCATCGAGGGGTAATGCGGCGCGTACCAGAGTGGCTAGCTGGCGGGTAAACAGTGCAAGGTCGGTTGCACTAATACCGCGGCGCGATGACATACGTACCGGTTTAGCCTGTTGTTTTTTTTCCTGATTTGCCGCGGTGTCAATTTGTAGCGGCATCAAGCCTTTTTCGCGTAGGCTTTGTCTAACCTGGCGTGCGGTATCGCCTTCAACGACGCCTTTTTTTTCGCGGCCTTTTTTGTCAAGTGCTGTGTATTCAAATGCCGCCATTATTTAATCTTCGCGTGAGACTCTTAGTACTTCTTCGATAGATGTAGCGCCTTTTAATACCAGACGCTTTCCATCACTGCGTAAACTGCCGCTAAAGCTACGTGCATATTTTTCCATCGTCTGTTCGCCTGCGCCGTCATGAATCATTTGTTGCAGTTTGTCATCCACCGGAATTAATTCATATACACCAGTACGCCCCGTGTAACCGAGTTGATTGCATTTCTCGCAACCCTTAGGTCGATAAACTTGTGGTGCCTGGCTTTCTTCAAGGTTTAGCCATTCGCATTCACTGCGGCTTGCGATGTGCGATTCTTTGCAGTGCGGGCAGAGCTGGCGAACCAGACGTTGTGCGAGTACGCCAATTAAACTCGATGCCAATAAAAACGGCTCTACACCCATATCACGTAAACGTGTAACGGCACCGATGGCGGTGTTGGTATGTAGCGTTGAAAGAACCAGGTGCCCCGTTAAACTGGCTTGCACTGCAATGGATGCGGTGTCCAGATCGCGTATTTCACCAATCATTACAACATCGGGATCCTGACGTAAAATGGCACGCAGACCTTTGGCAAAGGTCATTTCAATTTTTGTGTTTACCTGTGTCTGGCCGATGCCATCGAGGTAATATTCTATGGGGTCTTCGACGGTTAATATATTGCGACTTTTTTCATTGA
Organism: uncultured Gammaproteobacteria bacterium; assembly: GCA_963924875.1. GTDB lineage: Bacteria > Pseudomonadota > Gammaproteobacteria > SZUA-229 > SZUA-229 > SZUA-229. The sequence continues at coordinate 19,457 of CAWUSX010000017.1, read as the reverse complement.
GTCGCGTTAAGCCCGCATAAAGTGTTGTGGTTTTACCCGAGCCGGTTGGCCCCGTGACTAAAATAATGCCATGTGGGTGATGCAATAAATCATTCAGTCGTTCGCTATCGGTATCGGACATGCCAAGGTGTTGTAAATCTAAACGCCCGGCCTGTTTGTCTAGTAAACGTAGCACAATGCGTTCGCCATGGCCTGAGGGTAAAGTTGAAACACGAACGTCTACTGAGCGCCCGGCAACTTTAAGTGAAATACGACCATCCTGCGGTAAACGCTTTTCTGCAATGTCTAATTTCGCCATGACTTTTATGCGTGAGATAACCAGTGGCGCAATGTTCTTCGGTGGTTGCAAAATTTCGCGTAATACTCCGTCGACACGAAAACGAATACGCATGCGATTTTCGAAGGCTTCAATGTGAACGTCAGATGCGCTAACTTTTATGGCTTCCGTTAATACGGCATTAATAAGCCGGATAATGGGTGCGTCGTCTTCGGCTTCTAATAAATCTTCTGGTTCAATGGTTTCCGCAAGTTGATCTAAATCGAGTTCGCCACTCACGCCTTCCATCATCGCCATGGCCTGATCAGAATTTTGCTCATAGGTTTGTGCGAGCATAGTTTCGAAAAGCTCATTTGCAATTGGCGCTAATTCTATTTTTCGATTAATGATTCGACGTACTTCAGAAATTGCCTGCGGATTTATTTTTCCGCGATACATGAGTTGAGCTTTATCGGCGTCAATTTTACCCAGTAACACGCCGTGACGTTTTGCGAAGGCATAGGAAATACTTTGCGGCGAAGTTTGATCGCTGGTTATATTTTCAGCGATTAAACTATTATCTGATGGTTTAGTCGAAATCATTGTATTCAAACTGATTGACTGATTTGACAGGTGCCGGCGATGTGACTTCCTGTTTGTTTGCCTCTTGAGCGGCCTGTTCGTTTTCAACTTCTTTTTTTACTTCTAGCTCAGGCAATAAAGGAGAACTCTTTTCGCGCATTAAACCAAAGCCATTTTCACTCGCATCAATTTGCTGTGCGCGTAAGTAGTTGTATTTTCGATTGGTCTGATACGTAGCATCATGTGCATTACGCATAATACTCGGACGCATAAATACCATGAGGTTTTGTTTTTCTTTTGTTGTGCTGTGTGAGCGGAATAACCAGCCTAATAATGGGATGTCACCTAAAACGGGAACTTTAGAAACCTGATCTCGCAGCGTGTCATCAATCAATCCGCCGAGGACTAAAATTTCGCCATCTTCAACCAGTACAGATGTGTTAATGGCGCGTTTATTGGTAATGAGGCCTTCGGCAGAGCTGGCAGATTGAGTAACGTTAGATACTTCCTGTTGAATTTCCAGCTTTATGGTATTGCCTTCATTTATTTGTGGTGTGACTTTTAAGGTAATGCCGACGTCCTGACGTTCAACGGTCTGGAATGGATTAGAGGCGCCATCGGCGGTGGTTGTAAATGAGCCGGTAACGAAGGGCACATTTTGCGCAATGATAATTTCAGCTTCCTGATTGTCCATGGTGACAATGCTGGGTGTTGATAAAATATTGGTGGCGGCATCAGCGGTAAGTGCTTTTAGTAAGAAACCAAAACGATTGTTTTTATCGCTACCGAAACCAAAGGTAATACCATCACCTATTGAGCCAGCGATGGTTGTTGCATCACCACTGAACAGACCAATAATACCCGCCGAGCCACCAAAGTTACTGACACCAATAGGCACTTGATTGCTGGTGCTGCTTGAGTCTCCAGCGACGACGAATTGTGAAGAAAATTCTTTATCGTGATTGTTAGATATTTCCGCAATAATTGATTCCACCAATACCTGTGCACGGCGAATATCTAGCTGGCGAATAATGGATTTCATACGCCGCACAACATCAGGGCCTGCGGTAATAATTAATGCATTGATTGAATCATCGGCCTGAATATCGACATCGTCATCTTTTGCTGCAAGCGCTGATTTTTTAGCTGCGCCTGCATTCTTGGCCTGCGCCTGATTTTTTTGCACACCGGTAAGAATGGTGACGATGTCAGAGGCCTTTGCATATTTTAAATAAATAACATGCGTATTACCCGCCTCGTTTTGTAGGGGCGTATCCAGGTGCGCGATAGTGGCGCGAATTTTTAGTCGCGCTGATCGTTCACCAGTCATTAAAATACTATTGGTGCGATCATCTGCGGCCAATATGATTTTATCCGCTTGCGCCGCTTTTCCAGCACCGCCACCGGCATGCAGTGAGTTTAGTATGCGCACCAGCTCTGAGGCAGATGCATGCCTTAGGGGGATAATTTCTAATTCGTCACTTTCTGGAAGATCGATGCTTCTAATAATAAGTACCAGACGTTTTATGTTTGCCGCGTGATCTGTAATGATTAATGTATTGGTTGGATTGTAGGCTGCCAGGTGACCCTGTTGAGGCACTAATGGACGTAAGATGGGTACAAGCTGTGCAGCAGGTACGTGATTTAAGGTGATAACTTTTGTAATTAATTCATCGCCAGAACTGCCCTCACCTCTGACTACCGGTAAAGGGCCTTGCTTGGCATTTACCTCGGGAACAATTTTTATAATGCTGCCGACGGGCACAGCCGCGTAACCGTGCACCTGTAAAACAGATAAAAAGACTTCATAAACTTCGTCTTCAGACATGGTGTTGGATGAAACAACCGTCACCTTGGCTTTTACGCGCGGGTCTATAACGAAATTTTTATTGGTAAACTTTGAAACGGTGCTAATGAGCGCACGAATATCCGCATCTTTTAAATTGAGGGTGATCTGGTTTTCTGCTGCGTAGGCAGGCGATATAAATAGCAAGCCCATGCTTAGCAGGCTTAAATTCAGCAGGCCTGGTGCAAGTAAACAGGTGCTAATAAATCTGCGAGCAAGTTTGGCTAGTGTAAAAATTCTGCTTTCTGCGCGCATATTGAGTGAATTCCGGTATTTCAAAATAATTGTCTCAGTTTAAGGTATATCAAACTGCAGAGGTAGCTCTGCGCCATTGCGTAATACAGTTAAATTAACTTGTTTGGCTTTCTGTAGGCTGCGTAATGCCTTAAGGCCGTCATTTGGGTTAGTTAGTTCAATTCCATTAATGGCCAGTATGACATCGCTGGGTTCCAGGCCTACGGTTTCAAATAGTGTGTTGTCACCCTGGGGCCTTAATCGATAGCCGCGTAGTACACCATTCTCTTTATAGGGGATCGGGATAGCGTACTTGCCAAATGATGTGGGGTTTTGCAGAATATTTTTTCGGATATCAGATAATGCGCGTCCCGGTGAGGACCTATCAATAGATTCAGACCTATCTGGTGCAGCAGATCTTATTAAATCAACGCCAGAATCCTTCGGCATACGCAGTGTTTCTAACAGGCCATTGCGCAATAATATAACTCTATCAGGGTGAATTTCTTTAACGGTGGCACTGGAAACTTTATCGTCTATGCCGTAAATATCTTCTTTACCATTTTTTCCCATGGCAATAATTGCGCTAGCCAACTTCATTGGTGTGGCGGCAAGAACACCTTTTAAAACCAGGTTTAAGCGGGTTTCGGGGGCATCTTTTGCTGCAGCCGTTGTTGGCTTTTTCTGGTATTCACCAAATAGATGGGCATCTGCAATGTGCCTATAGTTATTCAGGGTTGATTTTTGTGTGTTGTTTGCCGTGAGGCTGTGTGCAGCGGGGGCTGTTTTGTTGGATTCGGTGGGGATGAGCGCCCAGCTTATTTGCGCCAGTATATAGCTGCAGGCGATGATAAAAAATAGAGAGATCAATGGTGGCAACAGTCTATTTAACAGAGCCAAATTGAGCTTGTCAGTGCGTAGTGCCTTAGGAAGTCTTGCTGCCAGTGTTTTCATATTGGCTTTATATTATAGTGAATTGGTATTCCATCTTGCTGCCGAATCATAGCTATGTCTGGGGCCTTATTATATCGGGTGTTGAGCATATTTTAACAGGCAGTCTATTTGAAACAAAACGGGGATATATGGTTTTCCATATATCCCCGTTTATCAAGCTAAAAAAGACTGGTTCACACCATGTCTTTCAAGCCCTTAAGAGGCAGAACCTTAACTACTTTACGCGCTGGCTTGGCTTTAAACATCATTTCTTCGCCAGTGAATGGGTTAGTGCCTTTACGTGCTTTAGTCGCTGGTTTCTTAATAACTTTGATCTTTAAGAGACCTGGCATATTAAAGAATCCTACGCCACGAGGTTTAATGTTTTTCTCAATTAAACCAGATAAGCTATCCAGTACAGCTGAAACTTCTTTACGGCTCAATTCTGTTTCAGCAGCAATGTGATTTAAAATTTCGCTTTTTGTAGGTGGCTTTTTAACTGCAGATGCAGCCGCTTTTTTTGTGGCTACTTTTTTCTTTGCCGCTTTCTTTTTAACCGCCATACTGTGCTCCTATGGTTATTTATTTTGTCTGTTATTATGAATAATCTAATGAATTATTCTATGTTATGGATTGTTAGTGCTTTTGCGCTGTAATACAAGGGTTTTTGTGAGAATATTTTAAGAAAATGCATGAATTTACTTATATAACAGCATTTACCATCGGATTAATGGGTGGAGTACATTGCGTAGGGATGTGTGGCGGTATTGTTGGCGCTTTAAGTTTTGCAATTAAGCAAAATAAAAATGCTAAAAAAACATCCCTGTTAACACTACTATTGTCATATAACTGTGGTCGTCTTTTTAGTTATTCCATGGCGGGTGGTGTGATGGGTTCTGTTGGTTGGCTGCTTGCTCGATGGACAGATATTCACAATATACAATTATTGATGCAGTTAATCGCGGGCATTTTTATGCTGCTGATGGGGTTGTATATTTCTGGCTGGTGGATGGGGCTGGTTCGGCTGGAAAAAATAGGTGGAATTATTTGGCAGTACATTCAACCCGTGGCGCAAAAAATATTGCCGGTTAATAATCCGCTACAGGCGATGGCCTTGGGATTATTGTGGGGCTGGCTACCCTGCGGCTTAGTGTATAGCGTTTTGGTTTGGGCTGTATCCGCGGGAAGTTTTCAGCATGGCGCCTTATTGATGTTGAGCTTTGGCCTGGGGACTTTGCCAAACTTACTCGCAATGGGCCTGTTTGCGAATCAGTTAAAGCTGTTTGTACAAAAACAGGCCGTACGTTATATGGCGGGTGCGATAGTGATGATGTTTGCTGTGTGGAATATCGTGTTGGCAGTTAACCTGCTGCGTTAGGAATAATATCCGGGATCTGTTTGGGAGAGCGGATCTTAAAGCGTTTTTCTCTTGCGCTGTCTCCCGTCAACAGTTCTATTTGAGATTTACTCACTTTGAATTGCCTGGCTAAAAATTTGATTAAATGTTGATTGGCTTTACCATCGACAGGAGGCGCGGTAATGCGTATTTTCAATCGATTGCCCAGCACCTCGGCAAACTCATCCTTACTGGCTTTGGGTTGCGCCTTTATACGCAGAATTAAATCGTCTCCCTGCCATTCATAAAACTCAGGCATTACAGGCCAATGCCGAATACATTTAGAAACACATAACGAACTGAGTACTGCACAAACATTATTACAATAATCGCAAGCATCGGCGACAGATCCATGCCACCCATAGGCGGTAACAGATTTCTGAAGTGCTTGAGAACAGGGGAAGTTATGCTGTTGAGCAAACTCACGGCAGGGTTATAAGGGTCTGGATTTACCCAGCTTAGAATCGCCTGAATAATAATTGAATAAAGAAAAATGCTTAGCGTTAGCATGAGTAGCTGGCCAGTGGCCAATAGGGAAATAGCCACAGGGTTAAACGTTTGGTATACCACCATGACTTTTATTGCGAGTACTAATATGGAAAGCACCAGGGTGGCCATATCAATGCCGAAGAACCCAGGTATAAGTTTGCGCATCGGCTTAACCGGTGGATTGGTTATTTTTACAATAAATTGCGATACCGGATTATAGAAATCGGCGCCGACCCATTGTAGTAGTACGCGGATAAGCAATGCAGTTGCATAGAGCTGAAGTAAAATATCAATTAAAAATACAAATGGATTCATTTTGGTTTGTTCCGTTTGGTGTTGTTATTGCTTGCCAAGTTCATCAGCCAGTTCGATAGCACGATCTCTGGCGGCGGTTAGTGCCTGTTGAATAATATCTGCGAAGTTATTTGCCTCAAATGAGGTAATCGCTGCTGCTGTAGTGCCGCCCTTTGAGGTAACTTTGGCGCGCAGTGTGGCAGGGTCATCTATGCCTTCCAGCGCCATACGAGCCGCACCTAAAGCGGTTTGTTTTGCGAGCAGGCCTGCGGTTTGTTCATCCAGGCCGAGTTGAGTTCCAGCTCGCTGCATGGCCTCCATAAAAAGAAAAAAGTAGGCAGGGCCGGAGCCGGAAACAGCGGTGACTGCATCGAGTAATGATTCTTCATCAACCCACAGCGTAATACCCGCAGCAGCAAGAATTTGTTCGGCCATTTCTTTTTGTTGCAGGCTGGTTTGTGGGTTTGCGAATAAACCCGTCGCACCCGCCTGAATTAGTGATGGCGTATTTGGCATACAACGCACGATGGCATTGTTGTCACCCAGCCAGCGATCTATGTCGGTAGAGCGGATGCCCGCGGCAATAGAAATAATTAAAGCTGACTTAGCTTGCATTGCATGTTTTATATTTTTGCAGACATCCGCGAGGACCTGTGGCTTTACCGCAAGCACAATGACATCTGCATCTTCTACCGCTGCCTGGTTGTCTGTGGTGGTGTTAACAGAAAACTGCTTTGTGAGAAAATCCAGTTTGTCCTGCTGTGGATCGGTAACGGTAATTAGACCGGCAGGATAATGGTTATTAATAAGGCCGCCAACCAGGCTACTGGCCATATTTCCACCGCCGATAAAGCAAATTTTACTCTTCATAATATCTCTGTTTGTCGCGTTATTCTTGTGGGCCGATATCATAGGATAAAACCTATGTGATTGGGTAATACTTAAATTATGGGTAATTCCGTGCGCCAAATATAGCGCTACCTATACGTAAAATAGTGCTGCCTTCTGCAATGGCGGCTTGCATATCATTGCTCATGCCCATCGATAATGTGTCTAAGCCGGGATATGTTTTTTGCAGCGTTTTTAATGCCTGTTGTATTTGTGCAAAGGTGGCGCGTTGTGCTGCAAGAGTATCAGCTTTTGCGGGTATCGCCATTAGGCCGCGCAAGGTAATGTTGGGTAGCTGGACAACTTCTTTTGTTAGCTTGCTTAGTTGATTAAGCATTAAGCCGGATTTAGATGCCTCTTCACTAATATTTACTTGTAGGCAAATATTTAAGGGTGGCATAGACTCAGGTCGTTGCTCGCTTAATCGTTGGGCAATTTTTAGGCGATCCACGCTGTGTACCCAGGCAAAATTTTCGGCCAGTTCGCGTGTTTTGTTTGATTGAATAGCACCTATAAAATGCCATTCGATCGCCAGCGCGTGAAGTGTTTGAATCTTTTGCAGGGCCTCCTGTAGGTAGTTTTCACCGAAACAGTGTTGTCCTGCATTATAGGCAGATTGAATGTCTTCAGCGGGTTTGGTTTTGCTAACCGCGAGCAGAGTTATGTCGTCAGGGTTACGATTATACTGGCGACAAAATGCACTAATTCGCGTGTTTATTTGCTGAATATTGGCTGCAATATTTGCAGAGTGTGTTGCAGAACCGTTAGTCTGGCTTGGCATTTGTTTGAAGCCTGCTAATTTATTGACTATAAATAGAATACTTAGAAGTAGGATGGTTGTCGATAATAGTCAGCCTAACCCTGTTTCATTACCCATTGTCCTATGAAGGACTGGCCTCTTTCAAGTGAGACTTGGCTTCAAACTCAAGTTTTTCACGCAGTGTTCCGGGAGATTTAATGGATATTGCACAGTTATTAGCATTCGGCGTAAAGAATGGCGCATCAGATTTACATTTATCGGCGGGCTTGCCACCGATGATTCGTGTGGATGGAGACGTTCGACGCATTAATGTTGATGCGATGCCGCATGAAGAGATTCATGCCATGGTGTATGACATCATGAACGATAAGCAGCGTAAAACCTTTGAGGAATACTGGGAAGTAGATTTTTCCTTTGAAATCCCCGGATTGGCACGTTTTCGCGTCAACGCCTTTAATCATAATCGAGGAGCCGGTGCGGTATTTCGTACCATCCCGTCAAAAATTCTTTCTTTAGAAGAATTGGGCGCGCCTAAAATATTCGAAGAAATTGCCAATACGCCACGCGGTATCGTCCTGGTAACCGGGCCTACGGGTTCTGGTAAATCCACCACATTGGCCGCGATGGTTAACCATGTTAATGAGAATGATTATGGTCATATCTTAACCATAGAAGATCCGATTGAATTCGTGCATGAAAGCAAAAAGTGTTTAATGAATCAGCGAGAAGTGCATCGTGACACTATGGGATTTAGTGAGGCTTTGCGTTCAGCCTTACGTGAAGATCCAGATGTTATTCTGGTAGGTGAAATGCGTGATCTGGAAACCATTCGCCTGGCTTTATCTGCGGCGGAAACCGGGCATTTAGTTTTTGGTACATTACATACAAGTTCGGCGGCTAAAACGGTTGACCGTATTGTGGATGTGTTCCCGGCGGCTGAAAAAGATATGGTTCGCGCGATGTTGTCAGAATCATTACGCGCGGTTATTGCGCAAACACTATTGAAAAAAATCGGTGGCGGCCGTGTTGCTGCACACGAGATTATGATTGGTACACCGGCTATTCGTAACCTGATACGTGAAAATAAAATAGCGCAGATGTATTCAGCTATTCAAACAGGGCAAAACATCGGTATGCAAACACTGGATCAAAACCTAAAAGAACTGGTTGATCGTGGTATGGTTAGCAGAGAAGATGCACGTAATAAAGCAGCAAATAAAGAGTCGATTTAAATAAATTAAAAATGTAAAAGAGTTTTGAGTGATTTTATTCAGAGCTATAAGAAAAACATTAATGGAGTTAAATAATGGATAGAGATAAGGCCATCCGCTACATGCACGATTTATTACGCATGTTGGTGCAGAAAGATGGTTCTGACTTGTTTATTACAGTGGGTGCAGCACCATCTATGAAAGTAGATGGAAAAATGACCTCGCTATCAAGTCAGGCTCTTTCACCGTCACATACACAAACCCTGGTACGTTCAATTATGAACGATAAGCAGCTTGGAGAATTCGAGGCTAAGCAGGAGGTAAACTTTGCGATAAGCTTGCCAGGTGTATCCCGTTTCCGTGTTAATGCATTTACACAACGCGGATCGATGGGCATGGTGCTGCGTGTCATTCGATCTGAAATTCCAAATTTTGAAGAATTGCACTTACCCGATATATTGCAGGATATAGCCATGACCAGGCGTGGTCTGGTTATTTTTGTAGGCGCAACAGGTTCGGGTAAATCAAGTTCTCTGGCTTCAATGATTGGTTACAGGAATGAAAATTCTTTTGGTCATATTATAACTATTGAAGATCCAATCGAATTTGTACATCAGCATAGAAGTTGTATTGTGACGCAGCGTGAAGTGGGTGTGGATACAGAGTCATATGATGTGGCATTAAAGAACACATTGCGCCAGGCGCCTGATGTTATTCTTATAGGTGAAGTACGTGATCGTGAAACCATGGAGTATGCCATTGCATTTGCAGAAACAGGGCATCTGTGTTTGACGACCTTACACGCAAATAGTACTAACCAGGCACTGGATCGTATTATTAACTTCTTCCCTGAAGAACGTCGTTCACAATTGTTAATGGATTTGTCATTAAATCTTAAATCAGTTATATCGCAAAGACTTGTGCCATTAAAAGGTGGCGAGGGTCGAGTTCCTGCGGTTGAAGTTATGTTGAATACACCATTAATGTCGGATCTTATTTTTAAAGGCGATATTCATGAGATGAAAACATTAATGTCCAAGTCTAATGAATACGGAATGATTACATTTGATCAGGCATTATTTGATTTGTATGAAGAAGGTTCTGTGACCTACGAAGATGCATTACGAAACGCGGATTCAATTAATGACTTACGTTTGAGAATAAAGTTAAAAGGCAAGGATTCACATACCACGGATTTAATGTCGGAAGTGTCTGACTTGAAGATGCAAGAAGATGCTACAGACACTAAGCATCAGATGCGTTAAAAAACTACAGAGTTAATTATGAATTTACAGCCTTATTTAAAACTAATGGCAGAGCGCGGTGGCTCTGATATTTTCTTTACCACGGGCGCGCCCGTTAGTATGAATATAGAGGGCAAGATGCACTCTATTGGTAAAACGCCATTAGAGCCAGGTATGACCAAAGAAATTGCCTATAGTGTTATGGACGAAAACCAGAAGATGGGTTTTGAGGCGACCATGGAAATGAACCTGGGTATGTCTTTAAAAAATATCGGGCGTTTCCGCATAAATATATATACGCAACGTGGTGAAGTCTCTATGGTTATTCGATATATAAAATCGGATATTCCAACGCTTGATGAATTGAAATTACCTGAAAAATTAAAAGAGCTAGTGAGTCATCGAAAAGGTTTGGTTCTGGTGGTGGGGGCGACAGGTTCTGGTAAATCTACATCTCTGGCTTCTATGATTCAATATCGTAGTCAGGCTATGCCAGGTCATATATTGACAATTGAAGACCCAATAGAATTTACCTTTAATCATAATAAATCTATCGTTGGGCAACGTGAAGTTGGTTTGGATACATTGTCTTATGAAAATGCATTGCGTGAAGCAATGCGTGAAGCGCCTGACGTTATTATGATTGGTGAGGTGCGCGATAGAGAAACAATGGAGGCGGCCATTCAGTATGCAGATACGGGTCACTTATGTTTGTCGACATTGCATTCTGTTAACGCCAACCAGACACTGGATCGTATCCTGAGTTTTTTCCCGCCTGATTCGCGTAATCAAATATTAATGGACTTATCGCTTAACCTACAGGCTATTGTCTCGCAGCGCTTAGTGACGGGGTTAAAAGGCAAACGTGTGGCGGCTATTGAGATACTTGTTAATTCACCTTATATTTCTGAATTAATTCGTAAGGGTGATTTTCATGAAATAAAAGCCATTATGGAAAAAGGTGAAGCAGATGGTATGCAGACATTTGATCAGGCTCTCTACCAGTTATTCCAGGAAGGTCAAATAGATATCCAAACGGCCTTGTCGTACGCAGATTCGCGCAGTAACCTTGAATGGAAGATCAATTTTGGTGGGGGTGTTGGTCAAGATAGTCGTCCAAGAGAAAATGGTCTTGAACAGTTTTCTAAAGATCCTGACGAATTACCGGTAGTTAAATAAAATTTAGCTGGCCTGATGGATTGTTAGTGATTTTGTCTGCCTGTACTAACTAAAGTACCAGTAAGTAATGCCAATTGCTGCAATAAATCCAGCCAGGTCGGCAGCGAGTCCGGCCTGCAAAGCATATCCGGTTTTCTTTATTTTTATAGCGCCAAAATATACAGCAAGCACATACAACGTTGTTTCGGTTGAGCCAAACATCACGGCAGCCATTTTGACAATCATTGAATCCTCTCCATAGGTACTTATTAATTCAGCCAATACACCAACAGAACCACTGCCTGTTAATGGGCGAATAATGCCCATAGAAATAACTTCAACAGGAAAGCCTATCTGGTCTGCTAGTGGTTTAATTGTATTGAGAATTAAATCCATTGCTCCACTCGCTCTAAAAATTGCAATCGCAAATAACATTGCAACTAAATAGGGAATTATATTCACTGCAATATTGAATCCTTCCTTTGCGCCTTCAACAAACTCCTCATACACCGCAATATGTTTAATCAACCCATGGGTAATAATTAATAAAATTAGTAACGGGATAATGAGGCTTGTTAATTGTTGCATGATTCTCTTTTTTTGCGCCTCTGAGCAGCAAACAGTTTAGCGACGGTAATAGCAACCAGTGTTGAGCAACTGGTTGCTAAAATAATAGGCACAATGAGCTCAGATACCTGTGTGCCCATAAGTGCGATGAGTGTTACGGGTGGAAGCAATTGTACGCTTGAAGTATTCAACGCGAGAAACATACACATTTCATCGCTGGCAGAGTCTTTATTGTGGTTTAATTTTTGTAGCTGTTGCATGGCTTTAATGCCGAGCGGTGTAGCGGCATTACCAAGGCCTAAAATATTTGCAGTCATGTTCATACTAATGCTGGCTAATGCAGGATGGTTTTTTGGGATGTTGGGGAATAGCCAGCTTAAAAAAGGCTGAACAAATTTAACCAGATAATTAATTAAGCCACTTTTTTCAATGATCTGCATTAAACCTAACCAGAGAGCCATAATACCGATTAGGCCGAGTGCAAGTTTTACAGCAAACTTCGCCGTGTCAAATGCGGCTTGAGTGACTTCACGGAGTTTTTCCCAATGTATTTCTGGCAGGAGCAGGCTTATGCTAGTGTTATCTCTGCTGATTATATCGGCAATAAGATTATTCTTTTGGTTGTTAGCAGCAGAAATTTGCAGGAATTTTTTCGGGCTTTCAGGACTCAGGTGTATTTGAATTTTATTATTCTGTTTAAATGTGGCGTTTAATTTGTATGTGTTAGTCGTTAATGTTAATTGTTGATGCGATGTGTCAGAGGTTAATAACTCAAACTGAACAGGTATGCCATTGTTATGCGTGTTGTATACCTCGTCATACACATCTTGTGCAAACGCGAAAGAAATCCCGATAATTATTAAACTCGCCCAAATTTTGTTAAGCATGGGCCGATATTAAGGTAATTATAAAAAATGTACAGACTTGTATGGCTATTCATTTGTATAATTACGTTTACTTCGGCATGGTCTGGCAGAGATGAAGGCTGCTCAATGCTTATTAAATGTGTAACCGATCCATTATTACTATTTGTGTTGATGCAGGACGTGAAAATATTTAACAAGCAGATAATTAACTATAAGCATAATTATTTTCACAGTTAATTTTTGCAATTGAAAGTGCTTGATTTATTGAGTTGCGAGTCTTTGATAAGTATAAAGCAAAATAAATATTACTGGTCAAGTGGAGAAATATTTAAAATGAATGATAATTGGGAAAGTCGTGATATTTTAATTGCAGTACCCGCGCAGTAGTAATAACCCATTATGATAATCTCGTGCAGTTCATCTGGTATAAATCATAAAGTTTAACAATGTGATTTAGATGCAGGTGCTTGCTGACAGTTGATATTGATTATTTTTTAATAAAAATGGTTTTGCCCTTCATAATTGTTTGCGTAACCTTGCCTTTAAAATTCCAACCTGAAAAAGGTGTATTTTTACCATGACTCAACATTTCAGAGGTATGAAATACCCATTCTTCTTCGGGATCAATCAGGCATAAATTTGCAATGCTGCCTACGCTAAGGTGGCCAACGTCCAGGCCTAAAATAGCCGCAGCGTTGCAGGTAATACTGGCGATGGCGGTGTTGAGTGATAGTTGTCCGTTGTCGACCAGCTTGAGTGTTAAGGGTAATAATGTTTCTACCCCTGAAATACCGGGCTCGGTTGAAGGAAATGGTGCCTGTTTGGCATCTGGCTCGTGGGGTTGGTGATCGGAGCAGATGCTGTTGATAACGCCGTCTTCTACGCCGCGACGCAGTGCCTGCATATCGCGTTGTGTACGTAATGGCGGTATTACATGGCACTGGCTGTTAAAGCTACTGATGTCCATTTCAGTTAAATGTAATTGATGAGCCGCTACGTCGGCAGTAACTTGCAGGCCACTGGCTTTCGCCTCGTTAATTAATTCAATGCTTCTTGCGCAGGAAAGGCGTCCAAAATGCACGCGAATATCTGTGTCGCGAATTAACTCAAGTACTAATGCAATGGGTGCTGTTTCCGCTGCATAAGGTATGGGGGTTAATCCCAGACGACTTGCAATTGAACCTTCATGGGCACAGCCATCTGCGCTTAAATGTGGCTCATGGGCCTCGATAAATACCGTAATGTTATGCGTTGAGGCGTACTCGAATGCGCGGTGTAGTATGAGCGTATTGTTGATAGGGTTTTTGCAGTTACTAAAGCCTACGCAGCCGGCTTTTTTGAGTGTGACCATTTCACTTAACTGCTCACCTTTTAAGCCCGCGGTTAACGCGCCCAATGTAACGACCTGACTTTTTTTGGCGAGTTTTGCCTTGTGGTGAATGAGTTCCACAACGGCTGGCTCGTCGATTACGGGATCGGTATCTGGCGGTACACATAAAGTCGTTATGCCGGCACTAGCTGCGGCATGTGTTTCGGTTTTTATATTGGCTTTATGCTCAAGTCCGGGCTCACGTAAGCGTGCGCTTAAATCGACAATGCCCGGTATTAGCCACAGCTTGCTAGCATCAATGGTTTCATCTGCAGTGAAGTTGTCTGGTGCGGTTCCGATGCCAGCAATGCGTTGTTTACTAATATAAACATCGGTTACTTTATCGAGCTGGTTTTTGGGATCGATTACGCGCGCATTTTTTATCAGGATATTAGTCATCTATTTATGTCCGTCGCTTTTAGAAGCGTCCTCCGGATTTGTTTTGGCAGCTATATTGCCGCCCAGGGTCATCGACATAACGGCCATGCGAACCGCGATACCGTAGGTAACCTGATCTAAAATAACGGACTGTGGACCATCGGCAACGCTAGACTCAATTTCTACGCCTCTATTGATAGGGCCCGGATGCATGACAATGGCATCTGGCTTTGCGCCTTTTAAACGCTCTTCAGTGAGCCCGTATAGCTCAAAATATTCCTGCTCACTCGGCAGTAGGCCACCTTGCATGCGCTCTTTTTGTAAGCGCAACATAATAATCACATCCGCGTTATGTATGCCTTGCTGCATGTCGTGAAAAACACTAACGCCCATGGCTTCAATATCTTTTGGGATTAATGTTTTTGGGCCAACCACTCTAACTTCACCAGTATTTAATGTATTTAGTGCGTGAATTTGAGAGCGCGCAACCCGTGAATGTAAAATGTCACCGACAATGGCGACGCGCAACTTGCCGAAGTCGGCACCTTTTTTACGTCGGATAGTAAACACATCGAGCATGGCTTGCGTTGGGTGGGCGTGTCTGCCATCACCGGCATTAAGTACGCGAACATGTGGCGCCACATTATTTGCAATAAAGTGCGCGGTGCCAGAGTCTGCATGGCGCACCACAAACATATCGGCCTGCATGGCTTCCAGGTTGCGCAATGTGTCTAGTAATGTTTCACCCTTGCTGGTTGCCGATACGCTGATGTTCATATTGAGTACATCGGCTGACAAGCGCTTTGCGGCAAGTTCAAATGTGGTGCGTGTGCGAGTGCTGGCTTCGAAAAATAAATTAACAATGGTTTTGCCGCGCAGGATAGGTACTTTTTTCACCGATGCATTTACCCCGGCAAAACTTTCTGCTGTATCCAGTATTTGATTGAGGATATTAGAGCCCAGACCTTCAATCGTTAAAAAATGTTTTAACCGGCCCTGCTCGTCAAGTTGAATGTTCCAGAGGTCTTGACCAAGTAAGTCATCGGTGGGGCGAGTGGCTTTATTTACCATGTGTGATTTTCTCTATTACCGCTGGTTTATGTTTTGTTATCTGTTTTAACAACCCATGCCAATGGGTCTGGGCCGGTTAACTTTATTTGTTCGTTATCAGCAAGCTTTAATGTTTGCCCTACAGCGTCGGCCTGGATGGGTAGTTCTCGACCACTGCGCACAATTAAGCAGGCCAGGGTAATCGATGCGGGTCGGCCATAATCAAATATTTCATTCATTGCGGCGCGAATGGTTCGGCCACTCTGCAACACATCATCGACTAAAATAATGTGTCGGTCCTCAACCTGTTCTGGCAAGTTCGATGTTTTTACCTGGGGATTCATGCCGATGCGAGAAAAATCATCGCGATAAAAGCTAATATCCAGTGTCGCCAGTTCATCTTCAAGTTTGAGTCGTTGATGAAGTTTTTCGGCCAGCCACACACCACCGGTGTGTATGCCAACCATCAATGGCTTATCAATAGAACGTCGTTGTAGAAGATTTTCGAGATCGGTGGCCAGTTTTTCCAGAAGTTCATCTGGGTTGGCTGCGTGGGTCATGTATTTTGCTCCAACCAGCTTTGCACAATAATTGCTGCGGCTATTTTATCAATGTCCTGTTTGTCGTGCTGCTTTTTTTTACCCTGTAAAAAGTTTTCTGCCTCAAATGAGCTTAGTGCTTCATTGTGGGTGTACACAGGGAGGTTAAAGCGGCCTTCAAGTTGGCGAGAAAATTTTGCTGCACGTTTGGTCATCTCGCTTTCGCTGCCATCAAGGTAAAAAGGTAGGCCGACAATCAATGCATCTGGGTGCCATTCTTTAATAAGTTTCTCAATGCCAACCCAGTCAGGTTTGTTTTTAACAGCGGACAAGGTAGTAACAGGATTGGCGCTCTGCGTGATGGTTTGGCCAGTGGCAACACCAATGCGTTGCTCGCCAAAATCAAAGCCTAAAACTTGTTGAACACTCATGCATGCCCTGTTTGGTTACTGAGTAACTGTAGGTCTATGCCGAGTAATAAAGCCGCGGCTTTCCAGCGCTTCTCTATAGGCGTGTTAAATAATATATCTTCTGTAGCAGGGCAACTTAGCCAGGAGTTTTGTGACATTTCGTATTCTAGTTGTCCGGGGCCCCAGCCTGCATAGCCAAGGGCAATAAGGTGATTTTTTGGGCCTTCATTATTGGCAATGGCCTGCATAATATCTTGTGAGGTGGTAACGGCAATTTGATCGGTTACCTGTAGGCTGGATTCCCATTTTCCATGTGGCGAATGCAAAATAAAGCCGCGATCAACTTGTACAGGGCCGCCGTTGAGAATGTTTTGTTCAAGCACTTCATCGGTGTTGGACATAATATGCAGTTGAGATAAAATTTCACTCAGTCTTATATCTGAGAGGCGGTTGATGGTAATGCCGAGTGCGCCGTTCTCATCGTGTTCGCAAATATAAGTCACAGACTGCGAAAAATTACCGTCTTCCAGGCTGGGCATGGCGATAAGAAAGTGATTGGTGAGGTTGGTTTCTTTTGTCATGGCAATGTACCAGGCTAATAGCTTCTCAATTGGTGGTTGCTTTGGAATTCCCAGCTGCGCGTGATATGAATGATATCCGCCTGTTTTTGTAACTTTGCAGGGAAGGGTTCAAAGGGAGAAGACATTTTTACAATACGTTTAGCGGCATCGTCTAGTATTTGGTGCCCTGATGAGCGGCGTAAATTTATTTCTTTAAGGCTACCATCAGAGCGAATAACAACGTCCAGAATAAGCGTGCCACTGAGTTTTGCACGAATAGCCGCATCTGGATAATCAGCGTTGCCTAAACGTTCTACTCTATCTATCCAGCCGCGCATATACCCTGCGGCAATGTACTCTTTGGTTCTGGAGGTTAAATATTTTTCTTTGGGTTTTTGTGAATGTTCTTGCAGCGTTAGGCTTAGTTCTTCAGCCATCCGGGCGGCGTGCTGATTTTGTTGCTGAGGTACTGAGTTGAACTCAATTTTTTCTTCTTTGCTTTGTTTTTCTTGAGTGTGTATTTGGTGGCTCGATTTATCTACAGTAATAAAATATTTTTTAGCATCCTGTATTTTACTGGGTGACAGATTTACTGATTGTTGCTGAGCCATGCCTGGCTGTTCAGACAGTGTGGGAGCAGAAAACAAATCGGTACGACGTAATTTTTTTTCGCTATTACCGCCCCCGTCCTGAGATGTTTGTGCCAGATAATCTGCTTTGTCCGGTGTTTCATTGTTAGAAGTATTCACCAGGATTATATCGAGAGAGGGTGGAATTTTTTGTTTTGCAGAAGGCGAAGAAATAAATGTAATGCCGAGAATAATAATGCCATGAAATAGCAATGCAAAAAACACCGTCATTCCAAGACGGTCATTAGGCGTGACCTGAGGTGTGTTAACTGCTTGTAGAGTCATAGCTGGCATTATAGAGCGGCTGTAACCTTTATTGTAGTCTCTAATTTTGGATTAAAGATTAAACGTTTATACATTTCAGGGGTAACGTGAACAACGCCATCCTGGTCGATTAACATCGCCTGTTTCAGGCCAAGTTTAGCGGCTATCTCCAGCCATTTTTCGGGGCCGGCTACAAATAGCGCGGTGGCCGCCGCATCGGCAAGGCCAGAGTCTGCATGTATGACCGTCACAGATTGGGTGTGTTCAGTTGGGTAGCCTGTACGAGGGTCAAGGATATGGTGGTAGCGTTTATTTTTGTACATGTAAAAACGCTCATAGTCGCCGGATGTAAATACACTTTCTTCACCATGCGTGTCTAGTTTTGCTATCCAGGTGTCTTTTCGAGGATGACGGATGGCTATATGCCAGGGGCGGTCACCGTGTGTCCCGATGGCCTTGAGATCGCCACCGGTATTTATAATGGCATTGTTGATACCCATGTTTTTTAAGACCTGAATTTGCATATCAATTGCATAGCCCTTTGCAAAGGCGCCAAAATTCAAGGCAACAGCCGGGTTTTCGCTGTGTATTTTCAGGCCATCAATGTTCAGGTCAGCTAGCCTGGGGTTTTGCAGTACAAGGGATTGAATATCTTTATCTGCTGGTGGTTTTATATCGGGGTCATCGCGTTTATGCATTTGCCAGAGATTAATGAGATTACCGATGGCTGGGTTAAATAGACCGTCTGTTTTTATGGAGATCTCTGTTGATTTTTCGATTAAGGGCAAAATAGACGGTGCGATAGAAAAGGTTTCCTGGGTTTTGATTAATGTATTGGCGCGAGCAAGTGAGCCCGCTACCCAGGGTGACCAGGCCTGATGTAAATAAGTGAAATTTTCATCGAGTTTTTCAAAGGCCAAATCCGCTTTTTCATCACTAACACCATACAGCGTAATATCAATTAAGGTGCCAAAATGCAGGCTGCTATGTTGGTGTTGCTGAGGAGAGTTATCACATGCATTTAGACATAAAAGCAAACACAGGGTGAGAATATAGCGTACACGTATTAGCATTTTATTTGTTCGATGCAGTCCATTAGTTGTGATGCAATATCGAGATTAAACTGCGCATCAATTTCGCGAATGCAGGTCGGGCTGGTGATATTAATTTCTGTAAGGTAGTTGCCAATCACATCTAATCCAGCGAATAAAATGCCTTTATCAACTAATGTTG
The DNA here is from genome assembly GCA_963924875.1 of uncultured Gammaproteobacteria bacterium. Lineage (GTDB taxonomy): Bacteria > Pseudomonadota > Gammaproteobacteria > SZUA-229 > SZUA-229 > SZUA-229. The sequence continues at coordinate 301 of CAWUSX010000017.1, read as the reverse complement.
GGCCAACCTGATCGGCAATCCATTGTTCTCTTTCGGTAATAGGCATGGCTATGCCCGTGCCACCCGCGGCAATGTTTCCGCGAGTTTCCCCTTTCGCAGGAATGCGCGCCAGTGTATAGGGGATGGCCTGGCCATTTACCATTAATATTCGTTTGTCGCCCTGGGTTATTTCGGCTATAAATTTTTGCGCCATTACGGTGTGCTGTGCAAGGCCCACCATGGTTTCAATAATGACAGATAGGTTGGCATCATTTGGGGTTACACGGAAAATAGACTGCCCGCCCATGCCATCCAGTGGTTT
>CAWUSX010000016.1:0-71858 GCA_963924875.1 uncultured Gammaproteobacteria bacterium | reverse complement strand
AAACACACGGCAATGTTGATAACAGTTTGTTATTGAAAGCTGTCGAGTCAAAAGGTTATGGTGCAAGCATATTCGATGATACTGATGCCAGCAAAAATGAAACAGTCAAACCGAATGGCAGCGGAGATGGATTACACATTGCTATTGTTGGTACTGGTTCCGGTGCATTCGCTGCCGCCATTAAAGCAGTAGAACAGGGTGCGCAAGTCACTATCATTGAAGGTGCAGATATCATCGGCGGTACCTGTGTGAATATTGGCTGCGTGCCTTCAAAAATCATGATCCGTGGTGCGCATATTGCGCATATTCAGGGGCAACATAATTTTGAAGGTGTGCCGTTCAACAAACCGGTGATAGATCGTAAAGCGATGGTGCAAAAGCAGCAGCAATGGGTAGAAAATTTACGCCACGCTAAATATGAAAGCATTCTTGAATCAAATCCTGGTATCAACTTGCTGCGGGGCATGGCGCATTTTAAAGATAACAGCACATTAATCGTGTCTAAAACAAATGACGGCGAAAAAGAAATCAAAGCTGACCGCATTTTACTTGCAGTCGGCGCGCGTCCGATGATACCAAACATCAAAGGACTAGAAGACACACCCTACTGGACATCAACTGAAGCATTGATTGCTGAAGAAATCCCAAAACATCTCGTTGTATTAGGTGGTTCGGTTGTTGCCCTTGAACTAGCACAGGCTTTCCGCCATCTTGGTTCAGAAGTAACAGTTATGGCGCGTAGTTCATTGTTATCGAAAGAAGATTCGGATATAGGTATCGGGTTGAAAGAAGCTCTCAGTGAAGAAGGTCTAAATATTCAGTTAAATACTGTACCTAATAATATTACCCATGATGGAAAGGATTTTACGGTTACTATCGCGCAGGGTGTTGTACATTGTGATCAATTACTGGTAGCAACAGGACGGAAGTCAAACGCAGATACACTAGCACTGGAAAATGCTGGCGTTGCCATTGCTGACAACGGTACTATTATTATCGATGACCACATGCGTACGAATGTCGAAAATATCTATGCGGTGGGTGACTGCACCAGTCAACCGCAGTATGTATATGTTGCAGCCGCTGCCGGTACACGTGCTGCCCGTAATATGACTGGGGATGACGTAGTGATTGATTTAACCGCTATGCCAGCTGTCGTTTTTACCGATCCTCAGGTTGCGACCGTTGGGCTAACAGAAATACAGGCGCAAGCACAGGGGTTCGACGTGGAAAGCAAAAAACTTGATCTCGAAAACGTACCGCGTGCTTTAGCTAATATGGATACTCGAGGGTTTATCAAGCTGGTTGCAGAAAAAGAGAGTGGTCGAATAATTGGTTGTCAGGTGCTGGCGCACGAAGGTGGTGAGATTATACAAACAGCCGCGCTTGCAATAAGTAATAAAATGACAATAGAAAATTTAGCTAATCAGTTATTCCCTTATTTGACGATGGTAGAAGGATTAAAGTTGACCGCACAAACGTTTAACAAGGATGTAAAACAACTTTCCTGTTGCGCGGGGTGATTGTTATAGGAGCAATACATAATCTAAAATTTTTTATAGTAAGTTAGAATGTCTACTGTCCGCTTTGGATGATATTTCCCTGGCAAAATCATGAGTCCAAAGGACTGCTTCTGATTGAACTCGGAAATAAAATTTAAAATGCCGTCCATCTCCTATTGGCCCAGACTGTGTGAAAACTCCAATTTAATAAACATATGGGTTAAAACGACGGAATAAACAATAATTCAGCTTATATCAGGCTTTTTTAGCTGATGGTATTTTTTAGCACTTACTGCGATGTTCAAAATAACATGTGTTCTAAGGCTTTAAGTGAAGCCTATTTAGATCGGTTTTAAAGCATCAAGGCATTACGCCTGTATCGCCTCCATTAATTCACCTATACCCATAATATTCATAACACGTTTTAAATTGTAAGCCAGAACATGCAAGCTCATTTCAGCACTGACGCGGTCTAATGTTTTCATATGAAAATGCGTGTAACCCATCCAGTATTTAATCGTACCAAAGGGATGTTCAACTGTATTTCGTCTTGCTGACATTCGTGCGGGTTCTTGTTCTATTCGGGCATCAACAATATCTAAAATTGCTTCATGTTCCCATCGACTGATACGTCTTTCTTTACCGGTTGTACAGTGGAATTTTATTTGGCAGTGCTTGCATGAAGATGACCAATAACATTTTATTGTTTTACCTTTTTCTTCATGACGACTTCTGTAAATAGCACGTTCACCGGCAGGGCATTTATATTCATCTTTTTCCGTGTCATAGATAAAATCACGCTTACCGAATAAACCCTTGTCTTGATTGCCCGATGTCTGGCATTTGGGTAAATAGATTGTAATGCCGTTGTCTTCACAATCTTTAATTTCTGGACCATTATAGTAACCACGATCGGCAACCACACTGAGTTTATTGCATCCAATAGCCGCCTTAGCTTGTAATGACATGTTTTTTAATTGAGCGCGATCAGTGCCTACTTTAGTGACTTCATGGGCGACGATAATATGATGTCGAGTATCCACGGCCGTTTGTACGTTGTAGTCAACGATACCTGAGCCCCGCGGTTTCATTGAGCGTGCATCTGGGTCGGTTAGGGATATTTGTTTATCCGGTGCCGCTTGTAACTGCGCTTCAATTTTATTAAGGCGTTCAACTTCTATTTTCAGTTTTGTGATCTTGCTTTTAAGACGTTCTGTTTTGTTTTTTGCAGCCGATGTTTCCAGCCGATCTGCACTGACGATTTGTGCCAGGTATTTATTAATACTTTCATCAATCTGTTCAAACGACGTTTTAATTTAGCCCGCGTGTAATTCCGATCACTGCAGTTGACGGATTTAAATTTACTGCCATCGATAGCCACAAATGCCTCACTAAATAAATTCAGCTTACGGCAGATCATCACAAACTCACGACAGACTAAACGTATGGCTTGGGTGTTGTTTTTTCTAAAATCTGCAATGGTTTAAAGTCCGGTACGAGTCGACCCAGCAGCCACATTAATTCAACATTACGTCCGGCTTCTCGTTCCAGTCGGCGCGTAGATTGCACACGATTTAGATAGCCGTAGACATAAAGTTTTAACATAGTGGCTGGATGATAAGCCGGACGACCAGTGATCGCAGGGATCGTTTTTAAATCCCATACTTGTGAGATCAAGTTCATCAATAAAGACATCGATAACTCTAACCGCATTTTCTTCTGCAATGTAATCATCGAGTCGCTCTGGAAACAAGGTAGCTTGTGTTCGCGCTTCACCTTCTATGAAATCGCTCATGTAATGTGAACCATTAATTAGGAAAGGCAATTATATCGTTATTTGAGTTTTCACACAGTCTGGGCCGACAGCAGAAGTTGAATATTTTTAATATTGATATTTTCAGCTTTAATTAAGCTGTGGAAAAAATATCGAGATTAAACGGCTGCCCGCGCTGGTGATAAGAGGCTTGCCTTAATTGGTAGTGTCGTTGTGGGTGGCTCTTACCCTATAAGCTGAGATATCGCTCTTTATGCCTTTAAACTGTGTTCACATAAGCATTTTTATAAGCCGCGAAATCTACTGTTTCTTCAGCGGCATCACAATGTGATATAGGTCAAATTAGTCGGCAACTAATGATATTAGTTGAACATAGTTGTTGACGTGGGAAAATTTCACACGCATAATTTGCAACAAGTGGGAAATAATCCCACGTTAACTAAATCAAAAGGTGTAATTATGAAGACTAACAAAATATTATTAGCTATTAGTGCAACATTAATCATGGCAGTATCTACAGGTGTAGTTAAGGCTGAAGACGCTGAATCGACTCAAATCCGTTCGCAGGAACAGGTTCGTATAGAGGCAAATTTACAGGCATCTGAAAACGAATCAGCTCAGGCTAGATCACGAATGCAGGAGATGCAGCAGTCGGGCAAAGAAGAAATGCAACAGAAAAAAGAACAGGTACGTAATGAATACCAGAACAGAATGCAAATACGCCAGAGTGGTTCAGCATCAACATCAGCTTCGGCATCTGCTTCAGTTTCCGCTCCAATGGTGCGTCAAAATATGATGATTCAGAACCGTATTACACACTAAGGGGTTATTACGAGCCATGCATGATTTGTCTGCTTTACACGATTGATAGCTTTCACGTGTAAAGTAGGCATTACTATGGCTTCACTGTAACAATTAAAGAATCTTAAATTTAGAGTGCAGCTTATGATAAAGCGTAAAATATTAAACCTGAAATTTTTGGCTCTGTTACTTATGTCTACAAGCAGCATAGCCGACAACCAGTTTAACTTTAGTGTGGGATATGAGAAGACCAGTGGTGATTATGGTCTGGAAAATACCACAGACATAACAACTGTTCCATTGCTTGCGCAGTACACAAAAGATGCCTGGCGCATAAGATTAAATGTGCCTTTTATTAGCGTAACAGGTGATGGAAGTATCACGCCGGGCAGCAATGGTGCAGTCAGTAATAGCAGTATGCTTAATACAATAATGGGCTCAGGGTCCGGTAGTACATCCAGTACAGTGGTGGAAACACAATCTGGTTTGGGTGATATTTTGAGCAGCATTTCATATGCGTTTATGCCACAAAACAGTGATATGTTTTATGAGTTAACGGCGCAAGCGAAATGGGGTACTGCAAGCCTTAGTAAGGGATTGGGTACCGGAGAAAATGACTACTCGATTAATTTATATAGTATGTATCAAAAACACGATGTGAAACCATTTATTAGCCTTGGTTATTTACTTATTGGTGACACTAATTTAACAGATTATAATGATGTGTTTTTTACACGGGCAGGATTTATGTATTCAGTAAATCCACAAACATCGTTTAGTGTGGCATATGATTATCAGCAGGCGACGACTGAAACAACAGATGAAGGGCAATCCGTAAGTTTGTCTGCATATCGAAGTTTTAGTAAACAGTGGTCTGGCAATGTATATGTATTAGGTGGTTTAACGGATTCAGTCGTTGATTCTGGTATCGGCTTTAGCTTGATACGCAGTTTTTAAAATACCCGTTTAAAACGGCCAGATGGACCAGGAAGATTCTAACTCTGTTTTACATTTTTCCAGCTGGGTATGGTAACGGCTGGCCCGTGCCTTTACCTTACGGGCAACTTTTATAAGCCAGGGTTTCTTTAAATAGCTTTTTCGTTTATAGCCGCCATGGCCTTCGTGATAGGCCAAATACTGGTTGTATGCATCCCATTTAGAAATGCCCAATTTTTTATAGGTGTAATTACCATACCAGCCGATAAAATCAACGGCATCATCGAAGTCGTCCCGGTCAGCACCAGTATTCCCTGTTTGTTGTATATACCAGTCCCAGGTTCCATCTTTTACCTGTGCGTAACCATAGGCATCGGATTTTCGTCCGATAGGAATCAACCATAAAAAATATTCCATATCTGTTTGTGCATCATATTTAAAACGTGATTCCTGGTGAATAATCGCAAGTTGCACGTGAATAGGTACGCCCCATTTTTTATAGCTGTTGTTGGCATCGTCATACCAGTCGTCTTTTTCAAAAAATATAGCGCAGCTATTGTCGAGATTTTTTGGTGGCAGGCTAGAACACGAGGTTAGCGCAAGCAGGATAGAAGAAATAAATAGCCCACCAATAAAGCCAAATGTTTTTTTGTTAAAATTTATGTGCATAAATTTCTTCATGCTAGGAAATAATATAAGTATCATAACGCGTGCTCTTGCTTTCATAGGCCAGGGTCGGTTTACATGAAGCACTTAAAACAGGTGCGCCTTTGGGGCGTTTTACTACCACTCGCTTAGCGGCCTTTTGTAAAGCTATGTTTAACACATCATCGGTATCCATATCGTGGCCTAATAACTTTTGTAATAGTTGCATGTTCTTTTTAACCGATGCGGACTTTTTTTTATCGGGATACATTGGATCCAGATAAATTACATCGGGTTTATTTTCATCATCTATTAAGTTTAAATAACTTAGCGCATCGTTAACAATCAGCTTAAAACCTTGCTCAATAATGCCATCAAATTCATTACATAACACAGCTCGTGCAATACCATCTTTAACCAGTTCGGCAACGATGGGGGAGCGCTCAAGCATGGTTACCGGGCAGCCCAGGCAGGCAAATACATAGCTGTCTTTGGCAAGGCCTGCGGTGGCGTCTAATACGCTGGGAGCAGGCTTGCCCTGTTTCATGCCGATAGCCCTGGCAATCGTCTGGCCACGACCGCCGCCATATTTTTTTCTATGCCCCAGGCTACCTTGAATAAAATCTACCGCTAAATGTATGTTGTGTTGAATATCAATCAACTCAACCTGTAAATCACTAAAGTTGAGAGCTAGCTGTGACTGGCACTTATTGAGGTTATCACAGCTTAAATGATTGTCCTCAGCAAAAGTGCGCGCTTTGCCCTGACTGCTGGGATGGCTGTAGCTAACAGAGATAAGCGGGGAATTGGCCTTATTAATGGGATCTGCTTTCATAGTGTTTAAGTGTAATCATTTTGCTGCGGATTGTGTATCATTGCAGGCATTAAATTTTTAGCGTAAATAACCCAAATTCCCGCAGTGAGCATACCTATGAGTGAACAGACTTTTATTATTGGCAAAGATCGAGATCTTGAGTCATCCATATCAAGCATGCAGCAAAGGCTAAAAGATCTGGGCTTTAATATTGAAGAGGCGTCCTGGTTAAACCCGGTACCCAATGTTTATTCTGTGCATATTCGCGATAGCGATTGTGGCTTGATGTTTACAAATGGTAAGGGTGCGACAGCCAAGGCATGTTTAGCCAGTGCGCTGGGCGAGTATTTTGAGCGATTAAGCTGTAATTACTTTTTTGCAGATTTTTATCTGGGGGAAACATTTTCAGCGGGTGAGTTTGTGCATTACCCGAATGAAAAGTGGTTTTCGATAGAAACGGATGCTATGCCAGAAGATTTAATGGATGAATCACTATGGGACTATTATGATCCTGATCGCGTACTCAAGGCACAAGGCATAGTCGATACCAATTCGGGTGTGGGCGAAAGAGGTATTTGCGCATTGCCGTATCAGCGTCAACGTGATCTGAAAACAGTTTATTTGCCGGTGAATATCATTGGCAATTTATATGTTAGCAATGGCATGTCTGCCGGTAACACGCAGAATGAAGCGCGTGTACAGAGTTTGTCTGAAGTTTTTGAACGTTATGTTAAAAATAAAATTATTGCAGAAGGTATTTGTTTGCCGGAAGTGCCGGAGTCTGTGATTGATCGTTTCCCGGGGATTAAAAAGTCCATGGAGGAGTTAAAGGCTCATGGTTATCACTTACGTGTTGCGGATGCCTCTTTGGGCGGTAAGTATCCGGTAATGAGCGTAACGCTTATTAATCCAAAAGACGGTGCCGTATTTGCGTCTTTTGGTGCGCATCCCTGTTTTGAGGTGGCTTTTGAGCGCACGGTAACGGAGTTATTACAGGGCCGTAGCCTGGATCAACTCGATGGATTTCAGCCGCCATCCTTTGATCTTCAGGATGTGGCAGATAATCATAATTTAGAGGCGCATTTTATTGATTCAAGCGGGTTAATTTCTTACGACTTTTTTAAGAACACCGCGGACTATGAATTTGCAGACTGGAATCACAACACTACAACCGAAGATGAATTTGAGTATTGCTGCAAAATTATCCACGAGATGGATTTTGATATTTATATTTCTGATTACAATCATCTTGGTGTTTATGCCTGTCGAATTATTGTACCGGGCATGTCGGATATTTATCCGGCAGATGATTTGGAGTGGAGTAATAATAATGAAGGCGCGTTATTTCGAGAAGACATTTTATCGCTTAAAAATTTAGGCAAAGATCAGTGGCTGGATATTTTACAGCGCCTGGAAGAAGGCGGTTATAACGATGTACAACGCGTGGCGGAATTTATAGGCATCGCACCGGATGCCGGGACTGCATGGGCTACTTTGCGTATAGGTGAGCTGAAGGCTATGTTGAGCCTGGCGGCAGGTGATTTTGAACAGGCAATGGAATGGAATGACTGGTGTCTACATATGGATCAGTTAGACGATGAGCGTATTCGTTTTTACCGCACCTTACAGGCACTATTAGAAATTAAGCTGGATGATGAACGTGAGTATGCCAGCTATACCGATAGCTTAAAATTAATGTACGGTGAGCATATAGTGAATATATGTATTAAGTTAATCGAAGGTGAAGAAGTGTTTTATGGCCTACATAGCCCCGGTTTAAGTTTGCAGGGTTTTACTACGCATAATAAATTACTAGAAGGCTATGCGAAGTTACACAAAGCGAAGCAGGAAAACTGGTCATCAAAGTGATTATTAATAAAAGTAGAGTCTGGATTTTTGCGTGCACAATAGTGTCCGCATGGCAGAAGACGGCGCATGAGTGAGGTAATAAACGATCTAATAGATATAGGTGTTAATTTAACCGGCAGCGCATTTCAAAATGATCATTCAGCGGTGATTGATCGAGCCCTGGCGGCCGGTGTATCACAGATGGTGGTGACTGGCACTAATCTTCGCCACAGTGAACTGGCAATTGAACTATGTGATTTAAATGCTGGCATATTGTATTCAACGGCGGGTGTTCATCCGCATCACGCGAAAGAGTGGAACGATAAAGTCGGCCACCAAATCCATAACTTACTGGATCATCCTGCGGTTCGTGCGATTGGTGAATGCGGTCTGGATTACAAGCGTAATTTCTCCGAACCTAAAGATCAGCGAAAATGCTTTGAAGCACAGCTTGAATTAGCAGCAGATGCCAAATTGCCTGTGTTTTTACATCAGCGTGACGCACATGAGGATTTCCTCGCCATTATTGAGCGCTGGAGAGACCAGCTGGTCGGTGGCGTTGCTCACTGTTTTACAGGTACCCCGGAGGAAGCCAGGGCGTATATTGATATCGATCTGAAAATTGGTGTGACAGGCTGGCTATGCGATGAGCGACGCGGCAAATCATTGCAGCAAGCTGTGCAGGAAATACCCTTACAGAGCATGATGCTGGAAACCGATGCGCCCTATTTGTTACCCCGCGACCTGCCTAAAGATACACTGCAAAGTTTGCAAGACAGACGTAATGAGCCTCTGGTGTTAACGCACGTGTGTAAGGCATTGGCGGGCTATATCAACGAAGAACCTGCAGAGGTCGCGCGGCAGACGACGCTTCTGGCACGTCAATTTTTTGATATTCGGGACTAAATTCTGCTATATATAACAGTTGTTTGAGACATATTTCCTGTCCTGTATTAATAACACAGGCTGATACCTACACCAACAGGTTTTGCATTGAATAAACACCGTCGACTTTATTTCTCCATCTTTATATTTAGCTGCTTTTTATTGGCTGTATTGTCACCACAAAATAGCACTGTGAACTGGTTAGATGCACAGATGTTTCGTTTTTCCAGTTATTTATTACCTATACAAAGCAGTGCCAATAAATTTACAACGATTCAACTTGATGATGCACGATTGCAAACCCCACAGGGTATTCAGGATTTTCGTTATCTATTACGCCAGTTAAAAAAATCTAAAGCAGCAGAGATAGTCTGGTTAAGTGATAATTTTCCGCATATGGATTATGTGCCTCGGGTGGAAAGTGACAGTAATACAGAAAAAACACCCATTAAAAATTCAATTAATAAAAATGCGATTAAGGAAGATATAGATAAAGAAAATAAAAATGAATCTGAAGTTGAGCAGCAATGGGTACCCACAGAGGGTGAACGCAACAAGTTGGCATGGATGCTTGAAAATCAAAAAATATTTCTCACGCAATATATTAACTCACCACAGAAAAATGATGATATTAGTTATAAAGAGGCATTACTGTATCAAACAGGTTGGCGGAAGTTTATACCGACAATTTTTTTACCTGAGCCAAAAATATTTAAATTAACAAATGCGCAGTGGCCTTATAGAATTTACCCATTCGATTCATCTTCAACCGCTAAGCAAAGCCTAATCTGGTATAGCGAAGATTATACCTCGTCGTTGCCGGACCTAAGCCTGGCAGTATTTAGTCAGGCTCAATCTGCAAGGCAAATAAACTGGGACGAGTCTGGTTTATTAACAATGGATTCAGTGGAAATAAAATCGGGCAAGTCGGGGCAGGTTTTTACCTATTTCTCCAATTTAACGGGCAGGCATACTGACCTGAATCTTTTGACATTAGAGACGGCAGCGACTAAACCAAGGTCGTTTTACAAAAATAAAATCATCCTGATTGGCCAGGATGCCAATCAGCTGCAAATTTTAGCCGATTCATTAAGTAGCCTGGAACTGAGTGTAACCTATCACACGCCGGTGGATAACTGGTGGATGTCACCGCTTATATTATTGGGCGTTGTAATTTATTTATTATGGTTATTGCCATTACTCTCAAAACAAAGTGGTTTGTTTTTAGGTGCCTTTTTAATTTTAGGCATAATTTCAGCACAACCCGTATTATTGATTGTTAAAGGCATTTGGTGGCCAACGATAAATATTTTATTGCTAATGCTAATTGGTCAGCTGGCTGCATATGCTTATTTGTCTGGTAAAGAAATACTTAATAATGTTTTACAAAGAGAAAACAACGCATGGTTTCAGTTGGGCCATTATCAATATGCAAAAGGTGATTATGAAACGGCGATTAGTAGCCTGTTAAAATGCCAGCGTGGTTATCAATTTGATGATGAGGTATTGGCCGACTTATATGAAATAGGCCTAAGCTTTGAGCGTAAACGTCAATACGATCGTGCCTTACAAATATATTCTGAATTAAGTATACGTAATAAAAATTATAAGGATGTAGAAAAACGCCTTAACTCGATTAGTGGCATATCCGACTCAAACACCGTGATATCAACGCCATTGCAAGCGCAAAAAACTTTAGTTATGCCTGAAATGGAGTTACCAGAATTTGGACGCTATAAAATAGAGCGTGAATTGGGTCGAGGGGCTATGGGTGTAGTGTATTTAGGCCAGGACCCAAAAATAAACCGCCGAGTTGCGATTAAAACACTGGATTACACGCAGTTCCCAACCACAGAGTTGAAATCACTGAAATCTCGTTTTTTACGCGAGGCTGAAGCGGCTGGTCGTTTATGCCACAGTAATATTGTGACGGTATATGATGTGGGCGAAGAAGAAGGCTTCGCGTTTATTGCAATGGATTATGTCAATGGCGTGCCGCTGTCTGACTTTACACGTGCCGATAACTTATTACCTGTCGATGAAGTTTATAAAATAGCCTGTACGGTTGCCAATGCGCTGGATTATGCACATAGCCAAAATATTGTGCACCGTGATATTAAGCCCGGCAATATTATGTATGATGTAAAAAATAAGCATTTAAAAATTACAGACTTTGGTATCGCAAGAATTACCGATTCTGTAAAAACACGTACCGGTAGTTTCATGGGCAGTCCATCGTATATGGCGCCAGAGCAAATGAGCGGTGCGCATGTAGATGGTAGAGCCGATATATATGCATTGGGTGTTAGTTTCTACCAGTTGCTTACAGGTAAGCTGCCTTTTGATGCGGATAGTTTGGGAAACCTCGCATATAAAATCACCAATGAAAAGCACAGGCCGATTAAAGAATTGCGCAAAGATTTACCCGCTAGTGCAAGCCGCATTGTGAATAAGGCCTTGCAGAAAGATCCACAAAAACGTTATGCAAGTGGTGCAGATATGGCTAATGCGATTCAACGTGGGATGCCAGGTTAAAATATTATGACCTCGCTTAAAGTCATTGCTATAAAATATGCCGGTGGATCAGATAGAGGCAAGGTTCGTAAGCAAAACGAAGATAGTTACCTGTGCTGTAGTTTTGATAATAGTGATGTGAGTTTATGCATTGTTGCTGATGGTGTGGGCGGATACGCAGGCGGTGCCGAGGCGAGTCTACTCGCTGTACAAACCATGCGCACGAGTGTGGAGAAGGCATTACTACTGGCACAGAGTGGCGGCGGTTATGCGGAGCAGTGGCTGGCCTTAACATTAGAACAGGCCATTGTTGATGCGAATTTAGCCATTTTAAATCAGCAAAAGGCGCAGCCTGAGTTCGAACAGATGGCAACAACCGTGGTTGTCATGTTAATTAAAAATAATCAAATGGTATATAGCCATTTAGGTGATTCACGCGGCTATCAGTATGTTGATAAATTGCTGACACAATTAACAGAAGACCATACCTATCTTCAGGATATGCTAAATGCCGGAAAAATTAACCAGCATGAATTTGAATTACTGCCGATGCATAATATTATTAGTCAGGCGCTGGGTTTGAGTGCTGAGCCTGAGATTAAAATTAACCATTTATGCCTGCAAAAAAATGCAATGTTTTTATTGTGTTCAGATGGATTGACCAACTGTATATCCGATGCACAAATTCAACATATACTTGAAACTGGATTACCTGTTGAATCTTGTGTAGATGAGTTAATCACAAGTGCGAATGATAATGGTGGGGTAGATAATATCACGGCAATTTTAGTTATTTGTCATTAATTATTTATTTATAACCTTAACTATTCTTTTCAATGGTTTCTAAAAATTTAGTTATATTAATTGGCTTGGTTATATAGTCACTAAAGCCTGCCTTTATGCCACGCTCTATATCACGAAACATCGCGTTTGCTGTTACTGCAATAATGGGTGTGTCTTTTAATGCCGGTAGTTTTTTCAATGCTTCCAGTACCTGATAACCATCCATTCCAGACATGTTTATGTCGAGTAATATAATATCTGGAAGATAGGCCTCAGCCAGCTCAATGCCCAAGTAGGGTGTTAGTGCGGGATATAATGTTATGTCAGTTTTTAATTCTAAAATATTTTCAACTAATTTTATATTCGCGGGGTTGTCTTCAATGTAAAGAATCCGCGTGTTTTGTAGCCTTACATTTTCTGAGAGTACGTGTTGTTTATTTTTTACGTATTGCGAAGTTTGCAGAGAATTTTTATATTCAATATCCAGAGGTAGCTCAATCCAGAATGTACTGCCTGTATTAATTTCGCTTGTAACACCAACTTTTCCGCCCATCAATTCTGTGATTGACCGTGTGATGGTCAGGCCGATTCCAGTACCTTGAATATTGCTTTTGTCTGCACCAAGACGGTTAAATGGTTGAAATAAGTCTTTTACCTGATCGTTCGCAATACCAGTACCTGTATCACTAATATCAAGGTGGAAATAGCCTTCTATGCGGTGACCTGTAATGTTTATGTTGCCACCTTTATGGTTATACTTAATCGCATTGGAAAGCAAATTTAACAAAATTTGTTTGAAACGGGTGTGATCTGCGCTGATATATATATCACTCAGGTCAGCAAGTTTAATGGAAATTTCTTTATTAACCGCAAGTGTGCTTATTAAGCTCAGGCAGTCATCTATAACAGCAGAAACAGAAACGTTCTCAATATGGAGCTCTATTTTTCCGGCTTCAATTTTAGCCAGGTCTAATACTTCATTAATCAGCTTAAGTAAGTGTTTTCCAGCTTTAAGAATCTCCGTAACACTTTCCTGGTTATCGGCAGATAAATCTTCTGCATACTCCAGCAATTGACCAAAGCCAAGAATGGCATTCATCGGCGTGCGCAACTCATGGCTCATGCTGGATAAAAACTCTGATTTGGCCTTATTGGCTTTTTCAGCTATTTCCATCGCCTCAAACAGCTCTTTATTTATTTGTACTTCTTTTTCGTGTGTACGTTTAGAATTAATCATCACGCCATAAGTGGCATCGAATGGTTGTAGAAATGATTGTAACTCCTCGTTATAGCCGCCTTTTCTATTGGCTATGCCATACATGCCTACTAGCTCATTACCATAAAAAATAGGCACGCCTAAAAATGAATGCATAGCTGGGTGCCCATCCGGCAAACCTCTTGCACGAGGATCTGATTCGGGATTGTTAGACAATACGGTTTTTTTTGAGATAAGGGCATGGCCAAACAGGGTATTAAGATTTCTAAACTCAAAACCTTCCGCTACAGAATCCTCATACAGTTTTTGTGTTTCAGCATTCCATGCAATATTACTTATTGAATGCATTTTTAAGTAAGGTGAACCATCTTCATCGTATAAAACTTCACCGGTAAAACCATATTCACTATCTGTTATTTCGAGTAGGGTATCTAAAAGTTTATCTACGGTGTTTGCAAAGTCACCGGTTTCTACAAAGTGGGTAGTGGATTGATGCAGCATATTCAATAATCTTTTTTGCTGCTCCGCCCGTACACGTGTTTCATTTAATTCTGTAACATCCTGCACCGTTCCACTCAAGCGTATGAGCTCGCCGTTTTCATTTCTTTCTCCTTTTGCCAGCTCATGTACATAACGCACGGTACTGTCAGGCCGCACAATACGATGAACGACATCATGAATACCCGTTTCAATAGCGCGCTGTTCACTGTCCCTAACTAAATTTATATCATCTGGATGTATGGCGGAATTAAAGGTATCAATGGAAGGTTTAAAGGCGTCTGGTTGGTGTCCAAATATGCGATAAATCTCATCGGACCAGAATAACTCTCCTGTAATAATATCGGCTTGCCAGTTTCCTATATGCGACAGGGTTTGTGCTTCTCGTAAACGTTGTTCGCTTTCTTCTAATGCCTGTTCATTAAGTTTGCTGTCATGAATATCCTGTACGATGCCGATCATATGCACGGGTTGGTTATTCTCATCTCTAGTAACCGAGCCTCGTTCGTGAAGCCAGCGCACGCTTTCATCAGGCCAGACGACACGGTGTTCAATGTCATAAGGGATGTCATTTTCTACGCATTCATTAACGGCACTGGTTACGGCGTCACGATCTTCGGGGTGTACGGCATTTAGAAAATTTTCGTATGAAGTTTCGAGGTTACCCTCGAGGTAGCCAAATAAAGGTGCGATACGCTCTGACCAGACCAAATCACCGGTTTGTATATTCCAGTCCCAGGTACCAATGTTGGCAAATACCTGACCGAGACGTAATCTTTCTTTTGTTTTTTGCAGATTATCCTGGGTTTCCTTAAGCGGTGTCACATCGGTGCGTATTGATACATATTGGTAAGGCTTACCATTGGTGTCCATAAAAGGCGTAATGGTAGAATTTACCCAGTAATAACGACCATCTTTACGTTGATTACATATAATGCCCTGCCATAACTGACCGTGAGATATGCTCTGCCATAAGTCAGTATAAAACTCAGGTTTATGGATAGCCGATTTTATAATTCGGTGGTTGTTGCCTAAAAGTTCTTCACGTGAGTAGCCACTTATTTCGCAAAATTTATCATTTACGTAGGTTATATTTCCCTTTGCATCGGCACTACTAACAATCGCGTGTTGATTTAGCGCGAGCTGCTTACGTTCGTTTTCATAAATAATTGATTGCAGGTGTTCGTGTGTAGCATAATGACAGCGAGCCTGTTTGGCGCGTGATGTCACGGTTGAAATAAGGTGTTTTATATTGACGGGACGAATTAAACAATCGCCACCACTCAGGTTTAAGTTTTGTAATTGCTGGTTTATGTCATTTTTATTGGCAACAAACAAGACAGGCAGGTGTGGGTCTCTTTCATGGATAATAGCGGCCAACTGAGGCCCGGTCACTTCTGCTGTATTTACATCCAGTACAACGACATCAGGGTCATAGGATTTTATTAAGTCTATAGTTTTTAAAGGGTCGGATAAGATTTCGACCTTAAAACATGCGTTGCGAAGCTCAGCGGCGCTTTCCTCGAATGGATTTTTTGTATTTCCCACCATAACAATGCGATAGGGTTCCTGAGGCTGATGATTTGTTAGCTCGTCGAGCAGGTTAATGACGTGTGATGTATTTAATGGTTTTATCAGGTAACGGCTAGCACCTGCTCGCAAAGATGTCAGGCGTGCCTGCAAGGTGTCTAGATCAGATGTAACCAGTACAGGAATATTATGTTGTTTGCATAATTCAAGGTCGGTCAGGAGACGTGTATGACTGTCGTCAGAAGCTATAGAATCAAGGATAATGGCAGCGGGTACATCGCCATTCTTAGGTGAGCAGCTATCACAAAGTAGATCAGTGCTGCTAAAGGACTGCACTCGAAAGCCATTGTATACAAGGGCTTTGTTTAAATGAGTTGTCTGTTGTTCATCAGTGCTGAATAAATGAATCAGCGGCGTAGGGCAGCACTTAGTGTCTTTTAGCATATTTAAATAATGTACCGGATATGAAACGTAAATACTTATAATTTATATGGTTATAGGCATAATTTACTGATTTATATTGAGAAGTCAAATAAAGCATTTACCTGGCTATGAATGTATAAATAGCTTCACTGACTGAAAATCAAAAGCGCCTGATAAACAGGCATGGTAGTCGTTGTACATACTGGGTAAATCAATATCTAGCATTTTATAGCTGTGCTGCTCGTCAGTTTTTAAATTACGAATGAATGCCGCAGGCTTAGGTGGAATGCTAATTTCAAACTGTGTGGCGGGCAGAGACAAGCCTTTCCCCGTGACTTTCATATGCGCTTCTTTGCGCGTCCAAATTTTATAAAAGCTATTTTCCTGTAGGCTTTCATCTAATTGAAAAAATGCCTGCTGTTCATTTTCAGTAAAAAAACGCCTCACTATACCCGCCCAGTCTGCCTTTCTATCTGTACATTCAATGTCTATACCCAGCTGATGATTTTTGCAAATGGCAAGTATGGCTAAACTGCCGGAGTGGCTTAAATTAAACTGGATGTTCTGCGAGTTTTGGCTTTCTATAATTGATGGCTTGCCTTGCTCTCCGTGTGCAAACTCTATTTCATCGGCGTCGGTATTTATGTAGTAGCCAAGTGCGGTATGTAAAAACCCGTGTGAGGCAATGTAGTTTTTACGCAGTTTATAATGTTTAAAACGTTCGCTGCGTTCCTTTTCGGCGTCAGATAAAAGCGGGTACAGGTGTTTAAGTCTTGCCTGGTGCAAATTTAAATAACTCAGCCAGATGTGGACTTCATTATCGGCCAGTGTTTTATCGGAATTTTGACTTTGCCAATTGTTCAAGCGTGCGCACTCTTATTATGAATCATCAGATAAATAACAGGGATAAGTAATAATGAGACAAATAATGAAAAAGACAGGCCAAATACAATAACAGTGGCCAGTGGTTGAAGCATTTCTGAACCTTCATTTAATCCGGCGGCTAAGGGCATCATACCGAAAACACTGGTCAGGCTGGTCATTAATATGGGGCGCAGGCGTAAGCTGGATGCCTGTATAATCGACTCTAATATTTGCAGACCACTTTGACGACATATTTCTATTTGTTCAACCAGAACAATGGCGTTGTTTACCACAATTCCTGCGAGCATAATAATGCCTAATTTTGCAGGCATTGTTAGCTGCCCGGCTAAAGAAAAGTCTACCGCAAGGTATACACCAATTAATGAGAAGGGGATAGTTAATATAATAACCAGAGGGTTGGTGAGTGATTCATATTGCACACTCATAACGACGAAGACTAAAAACACAGCCAGACCTAATAATATTAAAGCCATAGATTCACTTTCGCGAAGTGCATCTAGTGTGCCGCCATCATATATGCTGTAGCCATCCGGTAGTGGTACATCTTTAATGCGTTCGAATACCCGCTGTACCAGTTTTGCGTAATCCGTGTCGGGGTCCAGGGATGCGGATATTTCATTTATGCGTAATTGATTGTCACGTTTAATCATGCTGGGTTCAGGTGACATGTTTATGTCGGCAACATCCAGCAGGCGAATACTCTTTTGTTGATTTAGTGTGATGATAATGTTTTTCAAATCATTTATATGGCTTATTTTGTTGCGTGCCATTTGCAGTCGGATATCATATTCTTTATCGCCATCCAAAAATTCTGTGGCTACCTCGCCATTCAGTGCGAGTCGTACGGCATCACCGATTTCTTCTGAGCTTACGCCTAAATCAGTGGCGCGCTCGCGATTAATTTTAATAATAAGTTCGTTGCTTTGTTCTTCATAACTGTGTGTGAGATTTTTGAGCTCAGGTATATCTGCAATTTTTTTAATAATTTTATCGGCACTTTCTGTGAGGATGCCAATATCCGGGCCCTGTATGCGCAGGCTAAAGTCATCATCGCCAAAACTGGTGTGAATACCACGTACACCACTCACGCGCAAGCGAACGACGTAGCCAACCAGTTGTATTTTTTTGATTTCTTCATTGACCTTGTTAATCCAGTCTTTACTGCTGATCGAATTGCGCTCAGCCAGCGGCTTTAGCTGAACAGAAATAGTGCCACGGTGGCTGTTTTGAATTTGTGTACGGCCAAATACAAAACCACCGGAAGTCACAAATGCAGATTGTACCTCTGTTTGTTGCAGTACCATGGTTTCGATTCTTGATAAATTCAGATCAAATTCTTCCAGACGCGTGCCAGGTTCAGTGGACAGGCTGATTGTAACTTTACCTTCATCCATTGCAGGGAAGAATAAACTCTTTGCATTATTCAATTGGTAGACACTGAAAAAAAGCATGCAGGAAAATAAACCAAGTACCCAGAATTTATATTTAAGCGTTACCTGTAATAAACGAATGTAGTTTTTTTGCAGGCGTATAAATGTGCCGCTAGTGACATTTTTTGGAGGCGTTTGTATTTTAGCGCCCAGTGCGGGAACCAGGGTTAAAGCAACAATTAACGAGGCGATAATGGCCGCGCTTAGGGTAATGATTAGTTCGCTAAATAATAAACCAATTAAACCACCAATAAACAAAAATGGTAATACCGCGACTAAATTGGTGGCGGTAGATGCGGTGATAGCGCCGGTGACTTCTGTAGCTGCATTATGTGCCGCAACAGAAGGGGCCTCACCTTGCGTTTGATGACGTGAGATGTTTTCCAGCATCACGATAGTATTATCGACCAATAAACCTATGCCCAGTGCAAGCCCCCCTAAGGACATAATGTTTAAGCTAATTCCGCCTATGCCCATAATGATAAAGGTAATGAAAATTGCCAGTGGGATGGCAGTGGAAATAATTAAGGTACGGCGAATATCGCGCAAAAATAAATACACAATGAGCATTGCCAGTATCGCACCACTTATAGCGGCAACGCTGGCATTGTTAAGTGCGCGGCTTACATATATAGACTGGTCATCAACCGTTTCAATTTTGATGTCCTTAGGCAATAGCTGTTGTGATTTAAACCACTTGAGCTGTTGATGTATGCGCTTGGCAACATCAACGGTATTTGCTTCTGGTTGTTTTTGAATAGATAGTTTTACACCGGGTTGTTTATTTAAACGGATACGTAAATCTTCATCCTGGTGCGTATCAATAACTTCGGCGACATCTTTAAGGCGTATAGATTTATCAATGTTGCTTTGATTGGCTTTATGTAGAGGAAGTTCGGCAATGCTTGCAACAGAATCAAAACGCCCCTCAGTGCGCGCGTTAAGTTTACGCGTGTTCATGTAAAGTGTGCCGCTGGAGATATCCTGATTTTCCTCCTGCAGTAATGATTTAATATCGCTGATTTTAAATCCGCTCGCAGCGAGTTTTTCCTGGTCAATAATGACCTGTATTTCACGCACTAAACCACCGCCTACTTCAGTGGATGCAACGCCTTCAATGTTTAAAAACCATTTAGATAATTCGTAATCAACCCAGCTCCGCAGTTCTATAGGATCACGGCTGGCAGAGCTCACAACCAGTTCCATTACCGGGATTTGTGAAGGGTCACGTTTATAGATGATGGGTGCATCATCGGTAGCGGGTAAAAAACGTTTGGCTCGATCGAGGCGTGTGCTGGCATCTTGTAAGGCGCGATCAATATCTGTGCCGTAGGGAAAGCTTAAGTTAATGGCACTTCGGCCAACGGAGGTATCCGATTGAATGCGTGTAGTACCCTCGGTGATGGCGAGTTGTTCTTCTAACTGGCGTGTAAATTTATCCTCCATAATTTGCGCGGGTGTACCGGGCTCTAAAATTCGGATACGCACATCAGGGTAAATAATATCGGGCAATAAATTAATATTTAAGCGATCTAATGAAAATACACCGACAACCATAACGCTAAGCGACAACATAATAACCGCTATGGGGCGTTTAATTGACCAACTGGCAAGGCCGCCTGTGCGGCTTAAATTACTCATGGCTTATTATTGTTTTTTAGCATTGGCTTGAGGTTTGTCTGACGGTGTATTTACAGCCTGTACCTGCATTTTATTTTTAAGGCCAAAGAAACCTTTAGTAATAATATTTTGTTGAGGGGAAATACCTTCTAGCACTTCAATCAAATCACCCTGTTGTATCCCCGTTCTAACCTCGGTGCGTTCAGCCTGTCCGTTTACCAGCGCAAATACAAAGCTGCCTTCCTGATCATGGCGAATGGCATCATAGGGAATCATCAGCCGTGATTTGTTTTGCGTCTTAATGGTGACTCTGCAGAGTTGCCCCGGTCGAGCGCCTTCAGGCACCGGTGTGATAATTATTTCAATGGTACCACGGCGTGTTGTTTTATCTATGGTGGGGTAAATGCGTTTAATTTCACCTGTAAATATTTGCTTGCCAAGGGCATCAATTTTTATTGAAACAGGATTGCTCTCTTTAATTAATGGCAGCAGTAATTCACTAAGATTAATCTCGGCCTTTAAACTGGAGGTGTCAATTAAACTTAAAATATGGCTGTGTGATGAGAGTACGTCGCCTGACTCGACCAGGCGCTTAGATACGAAGCCATTAATAGGCGACTTAATATGTGTATAGCTGAGCTCTGTTTGTTTTAACATTAGTTCAGCTGCGGCAATATCTTTTTGCGTGGCTGCACTGGCGAGTTCACTGTCCGATGCCAGTTTACGCGACGCCAAGTCTTTTAAACGGCTTAAATCAACCTCTGCCTGATTTAAAATCGCCTGCGCTTTTTGCACCTCTGCCGCCGTTAATGCATCGTCTAATCTTGCCAGTGTAGAGCCAATCTCAACCTTATCCCCCGGATACACGTTAAGCTCGGTTAATATCCCCTGAGTCTGGTTGGTAATGTTAACTTCTCTAATGGCCTGTAAGGTGCCTGAGAGTGTACGGCTAACCGCAATTTCCTGTTGTGTTACCAGCATTGTTTCAACTAACTGTTCAGGTGAGCGAGCTTTATCTTTGGCTTTATCAGTGTCGCTACAGCTGATTAATAAAATGCCCACAGACAGTATTGTTAGTGTACGCGCTAAATTGAGTATTGCAGTCTGTAAAAACATAGGCTCAGTATGGGTATAGTTGCGGGTTTATTTAGGTGGATTGTACCTAAGATTGTCGATAATATGTTGTATTTTTCTGCATCGCAAAATCCTATGATACACACCAGTAATCGTCCCACCGAAGCACCACACACCGAGCGCAAAGACCTTATTAATTTAAAACGTATGTTGCCATTTTTATGGAGCTACAAAGGTCGGGTGCTTATTGCCCTGGCGTCACTTATGCTGGCAAAAATGGCGACGGTCAGTATTCCACTGGTACTTAAGGAAATTGTCGATTCATTAGATGCGCGTGCATTAAATGATGCCTTATCTAAAACAACCGAAATGTCTTCTCAAGTACTCGATAAAGTTCCATTAGAGCTGCCGCTTATGCTGCTGCTAGGTTATGGAGCCTTGCGCTTAACGAATGTGTTATTTAATGAACTGCGTGATGCAATTTTTTGTCGTGTACGTTTCCGCGCAATGCGCGATATTTCAACTAATGTAGTAAAGCATTTATATGATTTGTCATTAAACTTTCATCTGGAGCGTAAAACCGGTGGCATATCGCGTGATTTAGAACGCGGCGCGAGAAGTCTTTCATCTATCTTAAATTATCTCACCTTCAATATTATTCCTACCTTAACGGAGTTTGTATTCGTTGCGATTATTCTATTTGGTCGATATGACGCGAAATTTGCACTGGTGACCTTTGGTACCGTAATGGTTTATTTAATTTACACCATGATGTTAACCGAATGGCGTATGCACTTTAGGCATGAAATGAATGCCTACGATTCAGAAGCCAACTCGCGTGCTGTTGACGGGCTGATTAATTATGAAACGGTTAAGTATTTTAATAATGAAGATTATGAAATAACACGTTACAACGAAACGCTGGAAAAATGGGAAGATTGCGCGGTTAAAAGTACAAGCTCAATGGCGCTTTTAAACTTTGGCCAGGGTGCCATTATTGCGATTGGTGTAACCCTTGTGATGATGCTTGCCGCTCAAGGGGTAGTTGATGGCAGCATGAGTTTGGGCGATCTGGTGTTAGTCAACACAATGATGCTTCAACTATTTATACCGTTAGGCTTCCTTGGTATTATTTATCGCTCTATGAAACATGCGCTGGCGGATATGGATTTGTTATTTAAGCTGTTAGATAACTCGCCGCAAATAGTCGATACACAAGAAGCAAAGTCATTACAGGTTACGCAGGCCGATGTGGAATTTAAAAACATACAGTTTGCCTATAATGAAGAGCGCCAAATATTACATGATGTGAGTTTTAAAATTCCCAGTGGGCACAAAGTAGCGGTCGTTGGGCCATCAGGTGCAGGCAAATCAACCCTGGCTCGATTATTGTTCAGGTTTTACGATACCAATGAAGGTGAAATTTTAATTGATGGTCAAAATATACAGGCTGTTAGTCAGGCGAGTTTAAGGAAACATATTGGCATAGTGCCGCAAGACACCGTGCTGTTTAATGAAACTATTTTCCATAATATTCAATATGCACGTCCAGGTGCAACAGAAGCCGAAGTTCGACATGCCGCAAAGCTTGCGAATATAGATAGTTTTATTGAAGGTTTACCGGATGCTTATGAAACCATTGTTGGAGAGCGTGGCTTAAAATTATCTGGCGGTGAAAAACAGCGCGTGGCAATTGCCCGTGTCATTCTTAAAAATCCACGTATCCTTATTTTTGATGAAGCCACATCGTCATTAGATTCACACTCAGAACAAATTATTCTGAAGTCATTGAAGGCCGTAGCAGAAGAACACACAACACTGGTTATTGCGCATCGCTTATCGACCATTGTGGATGCGAATACAATTATTGTACTAGAGCAGGGGCGCATTGTTGAGCAAGGCACGCATCAGGAATTGTTAGATAAGGCTGGCCTGTATGCGAGCTTATGGAATATGCAGCAAGATGAGGATACTTCGTTTGATGGATGAATGTAAATTAGAGTTTACAGAAAAGTATCTGGATTTTTTTCGGCAGTTAATCGTGGGGTTAAGTTTTACGATATTAATGTCTGATTGTAAGACCTGTGATCCTGCAGATTAATTGAATTATTTATTAAACTAGATAGTGAATTGTAAAACAGCGGACTGTAAGTCCATAGTTGTTGAGTTTGGCTAGAATATTGCCTTACTTATTTTTCATAAGAAGATTAGCCCACTCACTTTTAAGTTTAGCTTCATACCAGTTGGAAATATCAGGCACTACGGGTGCCGAGTTTAAAAAGTGGCTTAACTTATCTGCTAATGCATCACTATCTCTGGTCTTGTATCGATACAGTTCTGCATATTGTTCTCGGTAACATAAATCATCAGGTACTACAGGCACTGCTCCTGCACTAACGGCCTCTAATATCGCCAGGCCCTCAAATTCATGAATCGCTGTGCTCACTACAATACTCGATTGACTAAGGTACTGAAGGTATTCCTGCTTGCTTACCTTTTGGTTGATAATAATTTTATTGTGTAATTCATTTTCTATTTTTAATAAAGCCGGTGGTGTGTTGTTTGCGCGTTCGCCAACTAGGGCTAATTTAAAATCTATACCCTGGTTATTTAATTTTATTAAGGCGTCTGCAAATACGTCCGGGGCTTTGTCGTATTCCCAACGATGATTCCACAGAATAAGATCCGGTATTTTATTATTTTGTATTTGCACAGGTTTAATAGGTACAGGTAATATCTGGCTCTTACTTCTTAAATCGGCTGTTAAATTTTCAGGTACTTCATCGGGTAACATGCTGAGTAATTTATCTATTCCCGCTAAAAAAGTTTCGCGATTATAGTTTGAATTAAAAACAATTTTATTGGCGGCTATTGCGCCATAAAGTTGCACCATTTGTGGGTCTACGGAGTCATGCTGCTGTTTACTAACAGGGTAGGCGAACTGGTTTTCATGAAAGTAGTAAATTACCGGGGTATTAGCCAGGCGGGGATGCAGGCCTTTTAAAGTAGCGAGGTCTACCATTGAGGTGGCTAAAATTAAATCAGGTGTTGCCTGCGGTAGTTTGTGTAACCAGGAGAGTGGGTTGCCGCGAATACGCCAACGAAAATGTCGGCCGGGTAATTCGAGGGTGTGCCAGTTAATATGGGTAAATGTATTTACCAGCCAGTCGGCCCAGGCGGCATGGCTTTGTGAGCGATATGCGGACAGAAGCCAGATAGTTTGTTTGCTTTGCACCTGTATTTCTCGCCTGGTAAAAATTACAACTTCGCGAATACGCGGAGTTGTAAGCTTAGCTCTGTGCTAGAAGCGTTTGACCGACTTCTTTGCAATCATCGCTCATTAAATATAAATAAGTGGGCATCACATCATCGGTAGTTGGCAGTGAGTTTGGGTCTTCTGCAGGAAATGCACGTACCCGCATTTGTGTGCGTACGGCACCCGGGTTCACGGCGTTTACACGCACAGGTCGATCCTCTGTATCCATTTCATCGGCGAGTATTTTCATAAAGCTGGTGAGTGCATCTTTAGAAATACCGTAGGCACCCCAGTAGGCCTGCGATTTATCATCGGTGGTGAAAATAATTTTTGAACCAGCGGTATCGCGCATAAGCGCTATGAGTGCGCGGGTCATTACAAACGGGGCATTTAAATTGACCTGAAATACCTTGTACCAAACTTCAATGTCATGTTGTTGAATAGGTGTTGCGCTGCCGAGAATTGCCGCGCTGTGTAGCAGTCCATGCAGGCCACCGAACTGCTCTCTAAGTGTATCTGCCAGTTCTTCATAATCTTTGGGTGTGGCGCCTTCTAAATTGAGTGGGTAGATGGCGGGTTCTGGATAACCGGCGGCAACGATTTCATCGTAGGTTTGTTCTAATTTATTCGTCGTGCGGCCCAATAACACAACCGTTGCGCCGTGAGCTGCATAGCTGATGGCGGCCGCTTTCCCCAGACCATCACCGGCACCGGTTACCAATATGATCTTGTCTTTTAAAAAATCTGCTTGTGCCTGATATTGCATAGTTATCTCAATCTTTGGGGTTTGGCTGTTGAATAATAGTTTGTGCGCATTTTACACCAGAGCGTAGTGCTCCTTCGAGTGTTGATGGCAGTCCGGGGTGATTATTTTCTTCAATATACACGTAATCACCGCATAAATTGAGGTTGCTCAAGTTTGTGCGAATGTTTGGGCGGAGTTTATCTACACCGGGATGGCACTGAATAGTCGCACGCTTTTCAATAATCATCTTGCTATCCATTAGTTCGGGAAGATTGTGTATCGCACGTTTTAGCTCCTTGTATACCTGCTCGGTTAATACGCTCTGCGGCATTGTCAGGTGATCACCCTGTGCGCTAATCACCACAGCGAGTACATTTTCATGGCCGCTAGTCGCCCGTTCAAATACCCATTCGGATACACCATTGATTATACCTAGCATCGGCGTAGGCAAAATGACCGGCTGTGTAAACTGCAAATACAGGGTGGTTACCGGCTCGTATTGTAACTGCTGAATCAATTTAGCCGTGTCGACTAACAGTGGGTTGCCAGCTAAAAACTGGCTGGTGACCGTGGGTGGTGTGGCCAAAATAACCTGCTCGAAATTTACGACTTCATCATTAAGCAGAATTCCACTTAACTGTGAATTTTCAAATTGCAGGCCCTGAACTTTGCTGCGCGTAAAAATCTGACCGCCATGTTGTTCAATAAATGATTTGGCCAGTTGTGGAAATACCTCGCCCAGGTCTTTACAGGGTATTAATAAATCGGTGTGGTCTGCCGGTGCATTAAAGGTTTGCAGTAAAATATTTTGCAAGGCTTTGGCCGAGGCCTGTTGCGGATGAGTAGTAAGCGCGGCAAGGCAAATTGGTTGCAGTAAATATTCTGTGTAGGCTGCGGGTAGTCGTGCACTCGCCAACCAGTCGCTAACAAAAATGTCTTCCTTAATAGGCGTGTTTAACAGCTTATTGAAACGCAGCAGTAACTGAATTTTTTGTAAAAAGGATAACTGTGGAATTCTAAGCACACCAAATAAAAGATGCAGTGGTGCTGGAAAGGTGGGCAGCTTTAGCTCAAGTAAGGTGTTCCCCGTATTGGCATCTAACATCAGCATGTGATGCGGCAGGCGCTTAAATAAATGCTCAAGGTCCGCTTGCATAGTAGTTAACAGGCTTAGCATTTGTTGATAGGCGCCGATCATTAAATGCTGGCCGTTATCCAGCGTCATGCCGTTCCATTCAATGCTGCGCGCGCGTCCACCAAGCTGTGGGGCCGATTCATATACACTCACCGCATGCCCGTGCCGGCATAGTTCAACAGCGGCAGCGAGCCCGGCCCAGCCACCACCGACGATGGCGATACGTTGTTTATTTTGCATTTAGGCCTGCTGACGCAAGTGTTGTTTGTGGCGTTTTTTTTCACGTCTTGCGGTGCGCCAGGCCAGCCATATTTTACGCAGAGGTGTTAGTTTGATGCGGTGCTCTAGTACGTGGAATTTATCATCTTCGATTTCATCCAGTAAAGACTGGTAAATCTCTGCCATGATCAAACCTGCGCGTTGAGCGTAGCGATCTTCATCGGGCAATTCATTGAAGGCCTTTTTGTAGTAGTCGCGCGCGCGTTCCGCTTGAAACTGAAACAGTGCCTGCAGCGAATCGCTGGTCACCGGCTGTGTTAAATCCTGTTGTGTTACACCGAACTTTTCCAGTTCATCCTGTGGCAGGTACACTCGGCCACGCTCTGCATCTTCACGTACATCACGCAGAATATTGGTGAGTTGAAATGCCATTCCCAGGTCATGGGCATATTTAAGTGTGTCACGGTTTTTGAAGCCAAAAATTTCTGCCGAGAGTAAACCCACTACGCTGGCGGCACGGTAGCAGTAGAGTGATAGCTCTTTAAAGCTGGCGTAGTGCTGGATATCCAGATCCATCTCCATACCATCAATTATTTCCTGTAAAAGCTCTTCGGCGAGATTAAAGTCACTAAGCAGGCTTTGTAGTGCAAGCGTCACCGGATGGCTGGCCTTGCCAAGGTATAGGGCAGATACTTCTGAACGCCACCAGTTGAGCGTCTGGCGGGCTACTTCTATATCGTGGCATTCATCGACGACATCATCTACTTCACGGCAAAATGCATATAAGGCCGTGATGGCGCGGCGTTTTTTATCCGGCAAGAAACGAAAGCTTGAATAAAAGCTGGAGCCACTGGAAACGGCCTTGTCCTGACAGTATTGATCTGGATTCATATTCACACAGGATGATTTAAATAGAGCGAATTTTGACGTAAACGGCGCGAGAAGGCAAAAGTGTTTTTATAAATGTCGGGCTTGAGTCGATCATCGGGTAGGTGGAGTGATTTAATATGCTCTAAAATGGTCTATATATTGAGTTTTCACAGTTTGAGGAGATTTTCATTGGCCAGGTCCACCTATCAGCTTTCATCTAAAGAACTTGAAGAAGTTTTGTTGGTATTAAATCAGGCTATTAATAATCATCATGTCTGGTTTAATCGCTTTAATACGGCAGTAGTGTGTAATGAAACATTTCCCAGCGATATTTTGAATATAGCGGCACATACTCAATGTGAATTCGGCAAATGGTATTACGGTAATAGCAGTAATGCGGTGAAGTCATTTAAAGAATATGCAGCACTGGAATCAGTGCATCAGTCTATGCATGACAATGCCCGTGAACTGGCCGAGTTATCAAATAACGATAAGCCTATTTCGGTTAATGCCTACCAAACTTTCCTGGCTAACCAGCGACAGCTTATCGACCTGCTCACAGAGCTACGCGATATATTGATTGAACATCAATACTGTTTTGATGCGCTCACCGGTGCACTTAATCGAAAAGCCATTTCACTATTGCTGGATCATTCATTTGAAAATATGCAGCGCTATACGCAGCGGTATTCCGTTGCGATGCTTGATATTGATAATTTCAAAGCGGTAAATGATACCTATGGGCATCCAGCCGGTGATCAGGTGCTTAAGCACATTAGTGCATTTTTAAAGAAAAATTTAAGGAGCAGTGATTGTGTCGGTCGTTATGGCGGTGAAGAATTTTTAATTATTTTTCCCGAGACAGATATCGACACGGCATTTGAGGTACTGGAAGAAACCCGCGAAGATTTGACTAACACGGGTATTATATTAGAAGAATCTTCCTTGCATGTTACTTTTTCTGCAGGTGTGACTCAGGTGCTTGAAGAAGATGAAGATGCCTGGATTGCAGTAAAACGTGCAGATATTGCCTTGTACCAGGCAAAAAAATCGGGTCGAAACCGTATTGTAATGCTCGACTAATTAGACGTACTATTTTGCCCGCAATGCCTTCCAGAAAATCCACAGCCAGTCACGAGAATCTAATCTTGGTCGGCTAAATAAATCTTCGGTTTGTTTGTCGAGCTTTAATAAAATTCGTGAGCCACCGGCAATAATTAAACGTATTTCAAAAGCAAATCGACCTTTAAGGGATTTTCCTAAAGGCGCACCGCCCTGTAACAATTTATGTGCGCGCTCATATTGTTTGCGCATTAACAAAATCATTGGGCCATCGGTGCGACGATTTTTAAAATAGGTTTCATTCACAAATGAGGCACGTATTTCATCTTGTGGAATATAAATACGATCGAGTTCTGCGTAGTCCCGTGCCATATCCTGGTAAAAATTAATCAGCTGTAAAGCACTGCATATGGCATCGGATTGCCCCAGACTTTTTCGATCAGTTTGTCCGTAAAGGTGCAGCATTAAGCGGCCAACCGGATTGGCAGAGCGTCGACAATATTGCATGAGTTCAGAAAACTCGGCATAACGTTTTTGTGTTACATCCTGTTTAAATGCCTCGATTAAATCTAAAAAGCATTCTTTAGGCAGAGAAAAACGGGGAATACAATCGGCCAGGGCGATAAAAACGGGATCATCGCTGGCTACCTGTGCGTAAGTGGCTTCAACCTGTTGTGCCAGTGCATCTAATGCATCCAGTCGTTGTTGGTCTGTTTGCTCTCCTTCATCTGCAATATCATCGGCACGGCGCGCAAAGGCATATATTGCAGCAGTTGGTAAACGCATACGTTTGGGGAGTATCCAGGAAGCGACAGGAAAATTTTCGTAATGATTTTTTGAAATGCTCAGGCAGTGCTTGTAGGCCTGTTGAATATTCATAAATAATGGTCCGATCTGCGCAGCAAAATTTTTAAAGTGTTTGAGGCTGAAAATGCCTGGTGTCTATTGCTAGGGCAAGTGATGGTGCAGATAGTATAATCATATAAATGAAGTATGCAAAACCTGAATGGCGTGATGGCCAACCCTATAGCGCCGAGTTCGATGATATTTATTTTTCTGCGGAGAATGGAATAGAAGAAACCGAGCATGTATTTATCAAGCACAATCAATTGCTTGAGCGATTTGCATCATGCGATACGCAAAACCATCGATTTGTTATAGCCGAAACGGGGTTTGGTTCCGGGCTTAATTTTTTAGTCGCGGTTAAACATTGGTTGGAACACAGTAATCCTCAGGATTGCCTGTATTTTTATTCGGTTGAAAGCACACCCTTTACACTAGAAGATTTAATGCTTGCACATCAGGCCTGGCCAGAGCTAAAAAGTATCTCAGAGGCCTTGCAGCAAGAGTATCAAGTCGCCAGTTATGGCTTTCATTTATTTGAGCTGTTTGCTGGGCGAGTAAAACTGGTGCTGATGATTGGTGACGTAGAAACAATGCTCACACAAATGCAGGCACCTGTAGATGCCTGGTTTCTGGATGGTTTTGCGCCCAGTTTGAATGCAGGTATGTGGAGCAGCCATGTATTTAGGCAAATTAAACGTTTAAGCCAATACGCTACTACATTTAGTACCTATACCGCTGTGGGTGATGTGAGGCGTGGCCTAATGCAGGCCGGTTTTACGGTGAGTAAGGTAAGCGGCTGTGGTAAAAAACGCCATATGTTGGCAGGCAAATTTGAGTCAGAGCCTCAATCTATCGCCTCAATTCAGCCCTGGTATGAAGGCCTGCAAAGCTCACCTGGAGCAGCTAAGCGCATTTGTATTATCGGTGCAGGTATTGCGGGTTTAACGACGGCCTGGGCCTTGGTTAAACGGGGTTATGAAGTCGAGATAATAGAGCAGGGAAAGCACTGCGGAGCACAGGCCTCGGGTAATCCACAGGCAATGTTGATGCCGCGTCTAAGCTTGCAGGATACCGCTGATGCGGAGTTTTATACATCTGCATATTTTTATGCCTTGCGTTGTTTGCAACAGCTCGATAATCAACAAATTAGTTGGCAGCAAACCGGCGCTATGCAATTGCCATCCTCTGCGCGGATTAAAAAACAAATTTTAGAGTACCCACAAACTGCAGCGCTGGCTCAGGCACTGGATGCACAAACTGCCAGTCGGCTTGCCGGCGTAGAAATTAGTCAGACGGTGCATTACTATCCATTGGCGGTTAACCTGCAGCCGCTCAGGGTATTGCAAAATTTAATTGATGATATGGGGGATGCATTAAGCATTCGTTATGAAACACAGGTAGAGTCATTTTCTCACAGTAATAATCAATGGCAGTTATTTAATAAACACGCAAAAATTATTACTCAGACCGATATTCTTATTTGCGCCAGTGCCTGGCAGATAAATCATTTTGAATTACTTAAGCATCTGGGTGTGCAGCCTGTGCGTGGGCAGATAAGCATATTTAATCCAACTCAACAAAGCAGAAAAGTAAAGCTGCCTTTATCTTATGATGGTTATTTGTTACCTGCTTTGCACAACCAGCAAGTTATTGGCGCCAGCTTTATACCAGATGATATTTCTACGGAACTCAGCAAACAGGAACATCGGGCAAATCTAAACGATATGCAGCAGTGGTTTGCGAATATGTTTTCAGAAGATGATATTAGTGACGGGCGAGCTTCAGTGCGTGCAGTAACATCCGACAGAATGCCGGTACTTGGCGCTGCACCGGTTGAAGAAGGCTATAGGCAGGCGTATGCTGATTTACATAAGGGCAGGCCCGCAGATAAATATGCAGAGGGTAATTACCGGGCTGGTTTATATGTGAATACAGGGCATGGCGCAAGAGGGTTTACCAGTGCATTCTTAAGCGCTGAAGTATTAGCCGCGGTTATCTGTGATGAACCCTTGCCTGTATCAAATCGGGTGCGTTATGCTCTACACCCTGCGCGATTTTTAATTAGATCATTTAAAAAGAAACAATAAGAAAGATACATAATGAAACATGGATTAATTTTTTTAAGTTTATTATTTGTAGTTACTACGACACATGCAGCATGTGAAGACGAAGCAGGAGAAGGCGTTAACTGGACTGGTTGTGATAAGAGTGGCCTGGATTTATCCGGTGTTGATTTAAAGTCGGCTGTTCTTCGGCGTGTTGATTTCACTAATAGCAATTTATCTAATTCGAGATTGCAAGATGTGGATTTAAGTTTTTCAATTTTGAAAAATACCAATTTTGAAAAATCCCGAATGGAGCGTAGCAGAATTAATAATGCCAAAATAACTAATTCAAAGTTTACTGCTGCTGTATTAGATGAAGCTCGTTTCAGTAGGGCAAACATTATATCCAGTGATTTTTCAAATAGCCGACTGAATAAGGCGAATTTTTATGATGCAAAAATTAAACACAGTCATTTTAAAAATTCAGAATTAAATAGATCAGACTTTACGGGTGCAAAAATTGTAGCGGGTGATTTTGAAGGGGCTATAGCGCAAATGGCGTTGTTTAATCGTACAGATTTAGAATCGGCCAACTTCAGGCAGGCGGATTTAAGAGAAGCAAAGTTTGAAGAAGCGAATTTATTGAATGTGCAATTTAACAACGCTGATCTGAGCAGGGCGTCTATTCGGGATGCGATTATTGACGGTGCAATTTTTGATAATGCCAAACTGGATAGTACAACATGGGTAAAATATCAGCGCTGCCGAAATGGCTCAGTTGGTGTTTGTCAATAGTCAACATGTGTCCGGAAATGTCCGGAAATTTGTGTGTAAAAATTAAGGTTTTTAAAAGGCTACATGTTATATAATCACAGCCAGGGCGTTAAAAATACAGAAGCCATTGTTAATGGTTAAGCTACGATTTTTAAGAAAGTTCGAAACTAGATATAACATATTGCAGGGATCTAGAATATGCTTTACAACATTGTAAAGTATTGTGACGCACTTTATTAAGGGATTAAGATGGAATCAAAGAAAACTATTCTATGCGTTGATGATGATGCAATCGCACGCTCTATTATATGTAAATTTGTAGATATCACCGGTATGTATAATAGTGCTGATGCGGCTAATGGAAAAGAGTGCCTGGATTTTGTCAGTAAAAATAAGGTTGATCTGATTATATTAGATTACCGGCTTGGCGACAGTGATGGTCTAAATATTAGTCGGATTATTCCATCTAAGAGTTTAAATCCGCAAGTCCCTATTATTATATCTTCTGTTATTGATAGTTATGAGATAAAAAAATCTCGCGGTTGTTCTAATATCATAAAAGTTGTTCAAAAGCCCTATGATCTAGCCTCTTTTAAACAAGACATTGAAGAACTATTTGCTGTCGACCTTGCTAATATTGAGATTTAAATAATAGTTCCGCGCATTTTTATGTGTGTTAATGGAGGTTTTTCTCAAGTTCATTTTTAATTAAACCTATACGCTTTATATTAGCCCCAAAATCACTGCGTCCAACCCGAGATGCAGATCTGAAATGTATGACCTCATGTTCTTCATCTATACGTACTTCAAAGTCATCTATATAACGAAATAATTTACTGCTGTATGTTGCTGCAATATAGTGGTTATTGGCGATTGTTATATGCCCACCAGTTTTTTGTATGGCATTTTTTATAAGTATATTTATTTTAAGTATTGATTTGTTTTGATAAGGCAAGGTGTCGATAAAATGAGCAGCGTCATTTTCAAATTCAGAATTAATGCAGTTTGGTGTGCCAGGGCAGGGGCTGAGTTTCTGATTGATTAAGCCCGGAGCCGTCCCGCTATGCGATTTTATACTAAGGTAAATAAAATACAGCAGGATAAATATAATCAGGCTGACAATTAAGACAAACATTATTTTCATCGTTTTTTTCCAGCCTGATTTCACTAATAAATTTATATAGTACTAGCCAGTTTTTTTAACAAATTGAGTGAGTATAACAATACGTTGGCCCTCGACTTTGCCTTCGATATGTTCAGCATTGTCCGCAACCAGTGAAATGCCACGAACCGCGGTGCCTTGCTTAGCAGTAAAGTTAGCACCTTTTACTTTTAGATCTTTTATTAAGGTAACCGTGTCACCGGCTTCTAATATTGTGCCGTTACTGTCTTTATGAATTACGCTGTCTTCATCGCTTTGACCTTCGCCGCTGGCCTTTGCCCAGGCAAGTAATTCATCGTCTAGATATAACATGTCGAGTAAGTCCTGTGGCCAGCCCTCTGCACTTAAACGGGTTAGCATTCGCCACGCCATAATTTGTACGGCCGGTACCTGACTCCACATGCTGTCATTTAAACAGCGCCAGTGATTTACATTTACCTTATCAGGTTCTTCGATTTGTTCACGACATGTTTGGCAAATATATATGCACTCATCAGCAGAGTTGGATGGGCTAGAGGGAACTTCATAAACATCCAGGTTTTCTGTTGAGGAACACAGTTCACATTTAGATTCACTTCGGTCACGTAAAATTTTTTCGATACTCATTGTGTTTTTTTTACTCGGTTGTGGAGTTTTAGGTAATTACATACTTAATGCATGCGGTGTCATTTTACCTTATGAATGAAGTGTGCAGCAAATTATCTAGTTAGTCTGAATTAGCCGCAATACATTGTGGCTTCATTTTAGCTGTGTAATAAAGAGAGTTACAAAAAATAGTGTTTTTCTAATATGTACATGAAAGCATAATCTGCTGTAACTTAAACAGGCATAAGTTGGCCAATATCGTCTGTGTGGCGTTGTAGATCATGTAATTAAGTCAGATCGGCTGACAGCGCACTTGCAGTTTCAACTGGTCAACGGCACAGAACAATGAGATATGGGATCGTTGTCAACGAGATGAGTCTCAAAGTTCAATAATTCTTTAATTTTGATCCCTTGATCACTATTTTAACCATTGCTAACAATTGCACCTATGTGGTCATGGTATATTGAACATCAAATGACAAAGTTATATGAGAATAAATGATGAAATCTATAATCAACAGATATTTCAAATTCACCCTGTTAACAGTGTTCTCACTGATTATACTCGGCTGTGAATCCTCAGATCAGGGTATAGGTGATAGCAGCAGTGGCACCGGCTCTGTCGCGGTTCTACTAACCGATGCGCCTATTGATGGCTTCAATAAGTTTCTTATTACGGTAAGTGAAATATCACTGCTGGGTGAAGATGGCAGTGTAAGCCTGTTTAGCGGCAATGAGACCATTGATCTACTCGACCTGAACAGCCATTCTGACCTGTTCTCATTAACGACTAATATTCCTGCCGGTAATTATTACAAATTACGTATGCAGGTCTCTGATCCAAAATTACTTGTTCTGGATATGGATGGAAACATACTGGAAACAGTTGTCCCAAAAATGGGCGGTAATGGCAAACTGGATCTGAATCCTCGGAGTGAGATTGTTATCACCGCTGGGCAAACTCTGGCACTGCAACTGGATATGGATGCACAGAAATCTATTCACCTGATTCAAAATGGTAACGGAGACTATCGCTTCCGTCCGGTCGTTTTTATAGATGTTTTAACGGACACCATGCTTGGCAAACTGGTTCGACTTAGCGGTTATGTAGATGATATAGAAGAAAACAGCTTTGAGCTTTGCAAGCAACCAGTAGACAGCAACGATGAGCTTGTTCACTTGAATGATGACGCCGACGAATATCAGGAAAATGAACGGGAACACTGTATAAAAATCTTTACCGATTCATCCACTTCCTACTTTAATGATATGGGTCATGCTGTCGCTCAGACTGAGCTAACAGATAACAGTGCTGTTACAGTTCTGGGTTTCTATAGCGCTATGTATGATGATCGCTATGTGGGCTTTAAAGCGGAAGTTGTTGAACTGGCCGCTGCGGATGTTTTCAAAACATATAACGGTGTGATTGAAAATATTGATACCGATAATAAGCTGATAGAAATACGCAACCAGGACGATACGCTTAAGACTATTAAATTTGTACCTGAAACCAGAGTATTTGATATGACTGGTAAGGCTATGCTGTTAGCAGATCTTCAACTGGATATGACAATAAAAGTTGAAGGCATTTACGATGACATCAATGCACAGGTTAATGCAGCGGTTATATTCGTAGAACCTGCATCCGCCATGACTTCACAGTTGAGTGGTAGTTTCATAGCATTCCACAATGACATGACAGGTTTTGATATGTTGAATAACACCAACGAGGAAACATGCGTAACAATAGATGAAAACACCCATGCTTACCTGTTAAGTTTTGAAAGCGGTGGTTTTAAAAGCGAGATGGTCAGTGTGTCAGAATTACAATCTGGTCAACATCTGGATGCCTACGGCAGCTTCGATAATACAGGCTGTTTTATGGCGGGAAGTTTATTACTGGTAAAATTGTAACCATAAAAAGCCTGCTAAATATTTAGCAGGCTTTTTAAATTTCATTCATGGCGCATTTACGCCAAATAGCCAACAATGGCTGTATCGATGTCTATTCCGGCTAGCGGTATCTGAAAAATACCTGATGCTAAATTAAACTTTAAAATAATTGAAATGATAACCCCCGCTTGCCTGAGAACGGTGGACAGGTTATTTTCTGTTTGACTATAAACTGGCCAAAACGTACAGCGTATAATTTCGTGTCCAAATACTTTTAAATTTTTTAATGAGATAGAGTTTGTTTATTCAAAAGGTATTTATTGCTATTCGTTTTTAATATGCCGGGTTAGCCATTTATCCAGTTGATTTGCAAAGGCCTGTCGATCACTTTGATTGAGTGCGGCCTGTCCCCCTGTATCGACGCCACTGGAACGTAAGGTGTCCATAAAGTCGCGCATGTTGAGGCGTGAACGAATATTCGCGCTGGTGTATAGCTCGCCCCGAGGGCTTAGCGCGAGGGCCTGTTTTTCAATGACTTCTGCGGCCAGTGGAATATCGCTGGTGATAACTAAATCGTCTTTACTCAGGCGTTGTACTATTTCATTGTCTGCAACATCAAAGCCCTGAGGTACCTGTAAAAAGGTAATGTGTCTGGAAGAGGGGGTTTGAATGTAGTGATTGGCTACCAGCGTCATTTGTACGCCGGTGCGCTCAGCCGCTTTAAATAGAATGTCTTTAATGACCACGGGGCAGGCATCTGCGTCGACCCATATTTTCATAATATCTGCTTTGGCTTGCTAGTGAATCAAGTG
The DNA here is from genome assembly GCA_963924875.1 of uncultured Gammaproteobacteria bacterium. Lineage (GTDB taxonomy): Bacteria > Pseudomonadota > Gammaproteobacteria > SZUA-229 > SZUA-229 > SZUA-229. Next base: position 35,276 of record CAWUSX010000016.1, on the reverse strand, counting down.
CCTCAGTTTAGTCTAAACTGTAGTTGAAGTATGTAGCCCCCCATTTAAAGCATGCAAGTTTGCTAATAAACCTATATACTCCTCGGGCTCCGAGTTATGGCTTCACCTCCCACCGATAGATTGAACGGGACACCTAAGCCAGCTTCCAGATATTTGCCCGTTTAAGTTAGCACTGGCTAGAAAGCATTGGCATTTCACCTCATTCATCTATTGTAGGAACTACGCATGACTACCGAAACGGTAACGTCCTTTGATCAACTGGAACTTATTCCAGCCCTCCAGAAAGTACTTAATGACGTTGGTTATGAAACACCAACGCCAATCCAGGCCCGAACCATTCCATTATTGCTACAGGGTAAGGATGTCCTGGGTCAGGCGCAAACAGGTACGGGTAAAACAGCTGCATTTGCATTGCCTTTATTATCTAACCTGGATTTAAAAGAAAAAGATCCTCAGGTATTAGTATTAGCGCCTACCCGTGAACTGGCGATTCAGGTCGCTGAGGCATTTCAAACCTATGCCAAACACATGAAAGGCTTTCATGTGTTGCCGGTATACGGCGGGTCAGATTACCGTGGGCAAATTGCTGCCTTAAAACGCGGTGTACATGTTGTTGTAGGTACGCCGGGCCGTGTTATGGACCATATGCGTAAAGGCACTTTGAAGTTAGATAATCTGTCGGCATTGGTACTGGATGAAGCCGATGAAATGTTACGCATGGGCTTTATTGATGATGTTGAGTGGGTGTTAGATCAAGCGCCAGCAACGCGTCAGATAGCGCTATTTTCAGCGACCATGCCACAGCAGATTCGACGTATTGCGACGACTTATTTAACCGATCCGCAGCAAATCACTATCGAAGTTAAAACGAGTACGGCACCCACTATTCGCCAGCGTTACTGGCCAGTGAGCGGTACGCATAAACTAGATGCGCTAACGCGCATACTGGAAGCTGAAGAATTTGATGCGATGATTATTTTCGTGCGCACCAAAACAGCTACAGTTGAATTAACTGAAAAGCTAGAAGCGCGAGGTTATGCGGCTGCGGCGATTAATGGCGATGTGCAGCAAAGCCTGCGTGAAAAAACTGTTAATAATCTTAAGAAAGGCAAATTAGATATTCTGGTTGCTACCGATGTGGCTGCGCGTGGCCTTGATGTGCCGCGCATCAGCCATGTTGTGAATTATGATATCCCGCATGATACAGAGTCATACGTGCATCGTATTGGGCGTACAGGTCGTGCAGGTCGTGCAGGCGATGCGATATTATTTGTTGCACCACGTGAAAAGCGTTTATTGAGTGCGATTGAACGTGCAACACGCCAAACCATTGATTTAATGGAATTGCCATCAACTGAACTGATTAACGATCAACGTATTGTTAAGTTCAAACAACGCATTAGTGATGTTCTGGCGACAGAAGAGCTGGGCATGTTCTACACGATGGTTGAACAGTTTCAGCAAGAGAAAAATGTGCCGGCCTTACAAGTTGCTGCAGCCCTTGCGCAGTTGTTACAGGGTGATGAGCCGTTTTTACTATCGAATAAACCAGCACGTAAGGCGAGCTTTGATCGTAATGACGAGCGTACTGAAAGAAGCAGTCGTGATCGTCCGCGCCGTAGAGAACGTGAAAAAGACCGTGATTCCGGTCGCGATTCTGCTCGTGATTCTAACCGAGGACGAGATCGCGAGCGTTCACCAAAACGCGATTCTGCTCGTGATTCTAAACCAGCTGAAGGCATGTCGAGTTACCGCATAGAAGTGGGTAATAATCATGATGTAAGGCCGGGTAATATTGTTGGTGCGATTGCAAATGAAGCAAACATGGATAGCGCTAATATAGGTCGCATTCAGATAAATGATGATTACAGTTTGGTTGATTTGCCTTCAGGTATGCCAAAAGATGTATTCAACGACCTGAAGAAAGTTTGGGTATCTGGTCAGCAATTAAAAATCTCTCGTGTCTCGGGTGAGGAGCAGCCGCGCGCAGTTAAGTCAGCCTCGGAAGAGAAGCCACGCAAAGTCAAAGAGAAGCTTAAGTTAAAGACCAGCGATGCGGTGAAAAAGAAAAAGAACAAGAAAAATAAAGACAAAGGCAAGCCTAAGCCGGCATCTAAAATACGTTCAGAGAAAAAGTAATCGAGCGTACTCAAGCTATTGGTTAACCCGCTAAAATGTTACAGGTAAAGATTTTAGTGGGTTTTTCAATGACATAGTCACACATCCTCATAAAGTTGTTGCAATGTTTCACTGTGCAGCCAAACTGTTCAATATTTACTAATAATTTTTATTATTTGGCCCCCTTTACATTGTGTAAAGATGCGATACACTTTGCCTGTCTGGTAAAGATTACAGCGGCTATTTATGGCTAATTTCGATGACATGCCTTAGCTCACATCCTGTTCGTTCGTAAGTAATCCCCGCATCTTTCAGCACTTTTTTCGCATGGGTTGTTTTTAATCTAGGCGATATTTTTTATAAAAATTATTGGAGATTACTCATGGCTGCAACAACTGGAAAAGTAAAATGGTTTGACGAAAAAAAGGGTTTTGGTTTTATTGAGCGCCAGGACGGTGACGATGTATTTGTTCACTTCCGCGCAATTCAGGTGCCAGGTTACAAAACTTTAGCAGAAGGCCAGGAAGTTCAATTTGAAGTTGAACAAGGTCAGAAAGGTCCACAAGCGGTTAATGTAACGCTTGCATAATATGCACTACTCATAAGCATTAATTGCTTGTGTAATAAAAAAGCCCGTTAAATATTTTAACGGGCTTTTTTATTGTGTGTATATTTTACTGAACGTGTAAACATAAAAATATTATATTGTAGATTGAATCATAGAGCTTCACGAATAAGCCTTTCATCATAACCATAAATAATTTCTTTGTTAATAATGAGCAGCGGGGTGCCGCGGCCACCCAATATATAAAACATCTCTCTGTGTTTATCTGAATTATCAACATTATATTCAGTAAAGGGTAAATTATGTTTATTAAAAAATTGCCTGGCAATATGACAATACATGCAGCTTGTAGAACTATACATAACGATGGATGGTGGGTTTGCCCTGGTTAAGGTAACCGGTGCATCTGAAACATATTGTTGAGTGTATTGCTGAATAAAAAAATACCCGGCAATAAACAGTGCAAAAATAATAAAAAGAGGATGTTTGAATAAGCGCATATTTATTTTTTAAAAAGCAGTGTTAAGCTGTTTTATCCATAGGTTTTCATAGTGGCATCATATCAGGTTGCTAGTTTGTGCTACCGGTGTGTATGTCAATTGCATAATCATCTAAGCTCTGTGCGCAGTTACATTCTTTATATCTGGCCATTCCAGCAATCTATCAAATATAGCCGCCAAATAAACCGCTTTTTAGCCGGGGTTTCCATCGATACGTTTTTTTAAGTACATGGGTGCATACTTCCAAAACCAGACTGACAGGCTTATTAGCCATAGGCTAGCGGCTATTAAGTTGAAGTTATTGTTTTGCATGAATAAATCAAACTGAGCATCAGCTAGTATGCGCGAAATAGCGGCTAATTGAATGCCCAAAAATAAGTACCAGGTCGTGTTATCTAAGATGAGTTGTCGACCTGAATGGCCCATTGTTACGCGTGTTGCCATTGCAATAAGCATGGAGGTTATAAAGCCAATAGTAATGGCATGTACAGGGGCCTTGTTAAGTATGAATTCTCCCGATAGGAAAAGAATGAGGCTCTGCGCGCTCAGCAAACATAAACCAATGAATAACCAGAAAAATGCCATATGCAAGACTGCGAGTAAATTGTTTTTAAAACTGCGATGTAATTGCCAACGCAGGCTATGTACAAGTACTGTTATAGCCAGTGGAATATCTACAATAAAAAGTAAATGCGATAATTGTTTTTGCTCAATAAAAAAGTGCAATGAGCAACCGATAATAAAAATCCACAGCGTGAATCGAGGTTGAAACAGGCTGTAATTATCAATCACATTACTACTAAAGAATGGCAGCATGCGGTGGCTTACACTGAATAGTACGGGTAATAAAAATAGCCATATGCCTGCATTGAATGCGAGTGAAATATATGCCCATTGGTCGCTGTAAATAAACCACATAAAGCTCATAACGCCTATTGCCCCAGCACTGAGTGCGCTGAGCAAAATGCGTTCATAAAATTTATCCTGAGCAGGGCTGTTTTTTAAAGATTGGTACAAAGTGTAGGTGCCGTGCAGCCAGCCTAATAAAAATATAATAAGGCCTGATAATAATGCATCTCGGCTATAAAACAGGCTGATTTCAAAAATAAACAAGCCGGCATTTAGCCAGACAAAACTAGCAATATAGTGGTCTTTTTCTATTACTTTTGAATTCATCCAGCGTGGAAATACAGTCATTAAAAAACCGAAAATAAAGAATATAAATATGCCGTAAATCATTAAAAACCCATGCGCCCAGGTGCTGGGAATAACGGTATCGAGTGGAAATGTAAAATCTGTGTAACGGCCATAGAGTTCTATCAGCCAGAAAAATAGCGGCAAAATTAGCTGCATGGCGCCACTAAAGAAAAACAGCCGATGGGGTGCGGCACTAAAATTGTTCCAGACTGGATTGTTCATTGAATATTAAATACCGTTATTAATTGAAAATGGTTTTACTACATCATGCCGATTATAAATTTTAATAATATGCTGCAACTCCATAGAGTAGATAAATTTAATCGCCGATTTCTTCAAGTGCATCTGCTGCACACTCTCTAACATCCGCATCCGCATCGTCGAGCAGAGGCTGAATATATTTTTTTGCGTTTTGATGCTGGCTTAAACCAAGGTAATAGCAGGCATCGTTTCTAATGCGTGCGTTGGGGCTTTGGCAGTAGCTGCCTATTGTATCTATGGTATTGATTAATGCATCACTAGCGGCGATGTGCTCCATAACAGCGCCAACACCAATACGCGCTGATAAGCCGGATTGCTCATTCGCCATAATATCCAGCAGGCTTTGTATGTACTCTGGCTGCTTCTCTACCATCTGCTGAACCTTGGCAATTTCCCCAGAGGTCATGAGCTCTGCAAAATAATCACTCATATTCTCGGGTTTATTGGTTTTGCTTATCCATTCCTCTAGTTCGGTTTTGCTCTTCATGCCCACCAGTTCAAAGTCACCTAGTTTTACCCAGGGAACAGAGCGCACATTAAGTGCTTTTGCACGTTCAGGTGCCGCGACAATATTGACCACTTCCAGAGTTGATAATTTGCCCTCTTTTACCAGCTCAGACATGCTTTGCAGTACGCTGGGGCAATGTTGACAACCAGTGGCGATAAGTAGCAGTGCAGAAGGTGGTTGGCTCATAATTTTCCTGAATTTTATCGAGTTTGTGGCTTATTGTAATATGGCTTATTGGTGCATTGTACCTTTATGGGCTGGCAAAATATGATAATATTTGTGCTTGTTTTGAATGATGTGGATAGCGAGTTATGAGTCTTCTGATGGCGGTGGTAGATGGCGAGCCTGTAATTGAATATGATCGTGATAAAGTTTTGCCAGACAATCAGCTTGAATATCTGGATAAAATGGACGAGAAAATGGAGATGGGTATTCCCAGTGGGCAGGGGAATGTTTTTGCACCAGATCAAGAACAAAAGGCCTATTTTGTTGCTAACCAGTTAATGGCGGCGATTAAATCGGAGGACGAGCAATTAATCTCAGCCAGTATGGCGTATCTTGCTATTCGTTTGCCGGACTTAAAACAGGTGAGTTCTAAAGTGAAAGATGGTGATACTCAAATTTCACTCATATATGACCGTGAGTATTCGGCACAGGTGATGAATTTCGTTAAACCTGAGCACTTAAATAGCTAATGCAAAATCCACAGGTAGTTGTACTTGGCGCAAGTAATAAGCCACACCGCTTTGCCTATAAAGCCATGTTACTGCTTCAGGAGTATGGCTACCACGTGATACCGGTTCACCCAAAACTGCAAACTATTGATGGTGTAGTGGTGAAGCATAGTCTTCAGCAAATTCATCAGGTGATAGATACACTCACCGTATATTTGGGGCCGCAACGCAGTACGCCATTAATTGATGAGATTATTAGGCTCAACCCATCTCGGGTGATTTTAAACCCGGGTACTGAAAGCGAAGAATTAGAACTGGCACTTTTACATAATGATATTCCATTTGTAAAAGACTGTACCTTACTGATGCTTGAGCATGGCCGATTTTAATATTGACCAGTACTTAAGTTAAATCAACTCTCACTGAACTAGCAGCGTTCTAGTTACTCCAAGTCGTAATATATGCCTTATACTTTAATGAGTGTTAACGAGGTGGGATGATTATGCGTTTTATTCGTTTTTTTTCTGAAATTGGTATTAAAGATATTGAACAAGTGGGTGGCAAAAATGCCTCACTTGGTGAGATGTATCGTAACCTGTCATCGCAAGGTGTTAGTGTTCCCAATGGTTTTGCAACCACCTCTGAGGCCTATAATTATTATATTCGTCATAATAAGTTAGAAGACAAAATACGTAGTGCCCTGGATAGTCTGGATACACATAATGTAAAAGAGTTGGCACGTGTTGGGCGTCAAATCCGCAGCTGGGTTCTGCATGCAGAAATGCCCGATGATCTGTCCGATGAGATCGTTGGCGCTTATGAAAAGCTGAGTGAAGAATTTAATGAGTATGTGGGTGTTGCTGTGCGTAGTTCGGCAACCGCAGAAGATTTGCCCGGTGCTTCATTCGCAGGCCAGCAGGAAACCTATTTAAATATTTCCGGGCGACGTAATTTAGTGCTGACCTGTAAGCGAGTGTTTGCCTCGCTATTTACCGACCGGGCAATATCATATCGTGTAGATAAAGGCTTTAATCACATGGATGTTGCCTTATCTATTGGCGTACAAAAAATGGTGCGTGCGGATACGGGTTCATCGGGGGTGATGTTTACGATGGATACGGAATCTGGCTTTGAAGGCGTGGTGTTAATAAATGCAGCATGGGGTTTGGGTGAACACGTCGTGCAGGGTGCGGTGAACCCGGATGAATTTTATGTATTTAAAGAAACCCTGAGTGATCAGAATTCGCCTATTATTCGCCGCCAGTTGGGTGAGAAAGCCATTAAAATGGTATATAGCCGTGACTCAACCGCAGGCCTTTCTACACATAATGTAGAAGTGGTTCGCGAAGATCAAACACGTTTTTGCATTGATGATGATGATGTATTACAGCTCGCCCGGTATGCGGTGATTATAGAAAATCATTATGGCCGCCCGATGGATATTGAGTGGGCCAAAGATGGTGAAAATGGTGAGTTATTTATATTGCAGGCGCGCCCGGAAACGGTTCAGTCCGAGGTAAATAAACAGTTTCAAACTCATTTCAAGCTAGATTCGCAGGATAAACCGCAACCACTCATAGTAGGAAAGAGTATTGGTAAACGAATTGCCAACGGCACAGCATGTGTTATTCCGGATGCGGGTGAAATGCATAAATTGAAAAAAGGCGAAGTGTTAATTACGGACATCACCGACCCGGATTGGGAACCGGTAATGAAAATTGCATCTGCGATTGTCACTAATCGCGGTGGCCGTACTTGTCATGCCGCGATTATTGCGCGTGAGCTTGGCATACCTGCAATAGTAGGTTGTGGCGATGCGACAAGTAAAATAAAAACGGGTCTGGATGTTACCGTGTCCTGTGCTGAAGGTGATACAGGATATGTTTATCCCGGTGTTTTGCAATACAGTGAAAACAAAATTGATGTAAGTGGTTTGGCTAAACCTAAAACACGCATGATGTTGAATTTGGCAAATCCGGATCTGGCCTTCGAGGCATCGTATTTGCCTGTCGATGGTGTAGGTTTGGCTCGGCTAGAATTTATTATTAATAATAGTATTCGAATACACCCTCGCGCATTGCTGGAGTTTGATAGTTTAGATGAGACATTAAAATCTGAAATATCTAAATTGATAGCCGGCTATCAAAACCCTACCGAGTATTATATTCAGAAGCTGGCGGAAGGTATCGGAACGATTGCGGCGGCATTTTATCCGCGACAGGTTATTGTGCGCATGTCGGATTTCAAATCGAATGAATATGCTTCATTGATTGGCGGCTCACTATTTGAACCGGAAGAAGAAAATCCAATGATAGGTTTTCGCGGTGCCTATCGTTACCCCTCAAAAGAATTTAAAAGCTGTTTTAAATTAGAGTGTCAGGCAATAAAACTGGTACGTGAAAAAATGGGCTTAAATAATATTGATATTATGATTCCCTTTGTACGCAGTGTCGATGAAGGAAAAACTGTTCTTAAATTATTAACAGAGTTTGGGTTAGAGCGCGGCGAAAACGATTTAAAAACGTATTTAATGTGTGAGATTCCAGCGAATGTTTTACTCGCCGATGAGTTCTTAAAATATTTTGATGGTTTTTCTATCGGCTCAAATGACTTAACCCAATTAACCCTGGGTGTTGATCGTGATTCAGGTTTAGTGACAGGCTTTGATGAGCGAAATGAAGCCGTAAAAATTATGATGAAAATGGCTATAGATGCCTGCAAAAAAGCAGGTAAATATGTGGGTATTTGTGGTCAGGCTCCCTCGGATTTTCCAGAGATTACTCGCTGGCTGGTGGAGCAGGGAATATCTTCGATTTCTCTAAATTCAGATAGCGTGATTGAGATGACGAAAGAGGTTTTAAAAATAGAAAAATAATATCCCTCACACGTAAGTTACCTGAGTCCTGAAATTAAGTATGACCAGTCAGGTGCTTAACGTGTTAGCCATTAAGTAAAAAGCCTTCAACGTGTTCTAGTGCCTCTGGTGTACCGAAGAGAACTAACACATTTCCTTCCTGTAGTATCTCGCTTGAATTCGGCGACACGACATTTAAGTCATCGCGGCGATTTTTATTCAGAGTGACGCCTTTAGAATGTAGCTGTAGATCGCTTAGGGTTTTGCCAACGGCATAAGCTCCATGCTGCAAGGTGACACAACTCAGGCGCTTGCGCACATCATCTGGTTGTTCAATTCCGTCGGCTTCATCGCCATGGAAAAACTCGCGCATGGTGGAGTATTTATTCTTCCGCATGTCCTGTACCCGACGGACGATTTTAGCCATTGGCATACCAAGAATAGAAAGCACGTGCGAGGCCATCATAAGGCTGGATTCCAATGTCTCTGGAATTACCTCAGTAGCCCCCGCTTCAGTGAGCTGGGCGTAGTAGGTGTCGTCCTGAGTCCTTACGAGTATGGGCAGGTCCGGGTTGATCATTTTTGCCTGCCGCAAGGTCTTTTCTGCGGAGCCGACATTGTCGTGACAAATCACTAAAATCGAGGCACGTTCAATGCCTGCAGCGAGCAGAATTTCCCTGTGTGTTGAGTCCCCAAAGGCCACTTTGTAGCCGCCTTTGGAGGCATTGGTAATGAGTTCAACGCTATAGTCCAAAGCAAAGTAACTGAACTCTTCGGCGTCTAATATTTTCGCAATATTCTGCCCGATGCGCCCAAAGCCGCAAATAATCACATGGCCTGTTAATTTGTCTGTATTCGCGGCGATAGTCTTTTCATTTATCTCGCGATTTTCCATATAACTACCGGTAAGTCTTTTCGCCAGTAAGCCGTTGTACTTAACCAGAAAGGGGGTAGCAATCATCGTGATAATGATGGTGGCAAGTAATAGTTGAGATTCTGCCTCTGGCAATACATTGTAACTGACGGCTAGCGCCATAATGGCGAAGCCAAATTCACCACATTGGCTGAGCACTAAACCGGTACGTATTGAAACGCCGGTAGGGGCAGCAATAATGCGTTTGCTCAAAACCGTGATAAGGGCTGTTTTGCCAATAATAATGGCTATGGCCAAGAGTATGGCCCAGTGCAGTGTCCCCAGGACACTACTGATATCGACCATCATGCCAACGGTTACAAAGAACAGCCCAAGCAGGATATCTCTGAATGGGCGGATGTCATTTTCTATCTGGTGTTTGAATTCAGTTTCACTGAGCATCATGCCCGCAAGGAAAGCACCTAATGCCATTGATAGCCCGGCAAATTCAGTCGTCCATGCGGAGAGCAGTGCGACCAGTAAAACCGCTAAGGTGAATAGCTCGGCTGAATGGGCGGAGGCAATTTCATGGAACAGCGGGCGTAGCAGCCAGCGACCAATAGCAAGCATTATGACCGTCACACCAATGCCCATGGCAAAGCTATATGACAGCTCTAAAATAAATGAGCTGTCATTATTGCTAGAAATAACGGGAATAACGACCAGCATAGGAACCACGGCGACATCTTGAAATAATAAAATAGAGATGGATGCATTGCCGTGACGCGAATCGGTTTCCAGTTGTTCACCGAGCTGTTTAATTACTATGGCAGTAGAGGAAAGCGCGATAACGCAGCCAATCACGAAGGCGGGCTCCAGTTTAACGCCTAATAACCAGGCAGTCATTCCGGCGATAAATAAAGTCACCGTTACCTGAGCGCTGCCCAGCCCGAGCACTGCGCGGCGATTGGAGATTAATCTATTAAGTGAAAACTCCAGGCCTAAACTAAACAGCAGGAAGGCAATACCAACCTCAGCTAGAAAGTGTATTGCATCTGAATTTTGTATGACATTTGCAGCGTGTGGGCCAAGGCAAACGCCAACCACGAGATAAGCGAGTATGGCAGGGAGTTTGATGCGTCTGAATATAGCAACTGCAATAACAGAGATGGCGAGTAAAATTATTGTGTCACTAAGGGCATCATGCATAGATTAACTTCAAACTAAAACAGTTAATTGAAAACGAATTTAAGTGTAGCAGCAAAGTAAATGCCTGTATTTAAACACTGCAAATGCAGAGTGAAGCTATTGTTGCTCGGCTAGAAAAGCCTAGCCAAGCTTATCCGCTGCATCCAGTGTGTTTAGCATGAGTACGGCCACGGTCATTGGGCCAACACCACCCGGTACGGGTGTTATCCAGGCGGCGTGTTTTGAGGCCTCTGCAAAATTCACATCACCGCATAGCGTGCCGTCTTCCTGTCGATTGATCCCCACATCAATCACCGTGGCGCCTTCCTTTATCCATTCACCTTTAACGAGCCCTGGCTTACCGACAGCAACAACAACGATGTCAGAGCGACGTACGTGTTCTTCCAGATCCGAAGTAAAGCGGTGCGTCGTGGTAACTGTGGCGCCAGCGAGTAATAGCTCTAGTGAGGCTGGTCGACCCACGTGATTTGATGCGCCGACAATTACTGCGTTACGTCCTTTGTATGGCTCACCGGTTGAATCCAGTAGTAACTTGACGCCATAAGGCGTGCAGGGGCGTAGCGCCGGTTTACGTTGTGCTAATCGGCCTAAATTATAAGGGTGGAAACCGTCTACGTCTTTACTGGGGTGGATACGCTCAATCACGGCTGATTCGTCCAGGTTTTCAGGTAACGGGAATTGCACCAGAATGCCGTGAATATTTTCGTCTTCATTAAGTTTATCAATTAAATCGTTCAGTGCCTGTTGAGTGGTGCTGGCAGGAAGGTCGTAGGCGGTAGAGATAATGCCTGTTTTCTCGCAAGCGAGTCGTTTATTGCGCACGTATACCTGAGATGCGGGATCTTCACCAATGAGTACCACGGCGAGGCCGGGTGCTTTTTTGCCAGCATCAATGCGTTGCTGCACACGTTGCTTAATCGCTCCATGTAAATCAGCGGCGATTTGTTTACCATCTATTATTTGTGCAGGCATGTTTTTGATAAAATCCAGAAAAATTGTGTGGCGAATTTTCTCATGCATTGGTACCGCTCCACAAGCCACTAAACCAAGAAAAAGATAGAAAATTTAATGAATTGCAGAAGAAGCGGTTGACCTTATTCAAGGATATGAGTAAGATCCGCTTCCTCGTTTGCTGATGTATGAAATCAGTATTGAGGTTGGGGTTTGAGTGTTTAAATCAGCTCCTTCTACGAGGAAGTGTAGAAAAATCGGGGTATAGCGCAGTCTGGTAGCGCGCCTGCTTTGGGAGCAGGATGTCGGGAGTTCGAATCTCTCTACCCCGACCAAATTAAATAGTGCGAGGTTTTGTCGTGTATCAGGCAGGGCTTTGCATGGTTAAGTAGAGAGATTTGAACGTAAGAGTTCGAACAAATTGCCGGGAGCAATTTGTAACGTGCGCAGCACGGCCCGCAAGGGCAAAATACAGGACGTATTTTGTAATCTCTCTACCCCGACCAAATTTAAATTAACTGGCCAAGGTTGTTATAAGTGACGCCAGCCAGTTGAAAAGCTTAATACTGCGCCCGTAGCTCATCTGGATAGAGCATCGGCCTTCTAAGCCGAGGGTAGCAGGTTCGAGTCCTGCCGGGCGCACCATATACGTGCCTGCAGTAGATAAACGAGTTCTGTAGGCCTTACCTTTGTAAGGAATAGTGCAAAGCTTAAAACACCGAATTATGGTGGGTGTAGCTCAGTTGGTAGAGCCCCGGATTGTGATTCCGGTGGTCGTGGGTTCGAGCCCCATCATCCACCCCATTTTCATTTTAGTAGTATCTCCAAACTTAGCAGTATTTTTTAGCCGACTTTTTAGTCGGCTTTTTTATGCCTGTGTGGAAAAGAAAATCTCAGGCCGAGCAGGGGAATTAGGGTTAATACAAGGTAGCCCATTGAACCACTGCCGCTACTGCTATCGCTACCGGTATAAATGGCCTTTAAAGATTCGACATCATCGAGGGTCGGCAGGTAGGTGTTGCTCGCGGAGTAATACATTAATGCGCTTGGAGTCGTCGTGTGAGCAAGCCCCATGGCGTGTCCCAACTCATGCATGGCTACGCGCCCGAAATCCTCCGGTGTATAACGTATTGGGCCATCATATATTCCCCAGATTTTATCTTTATTGTTGAAGATAATATCGGCCTTGATAATCGTCGCTCCACTAGACCAGCCTCTGGTGGCAGCCAGTGTATTGGTACCAAAATCAGTACCACATTCTTTGTCTGCAAAGCTGAGGATATTGTCACCAGAACTTGTGCAATTTCCACTACCGGAGGCGCTGGATGCGGATAATTTAAATGCGCTTTGTGCCCTGTTCCATCTATCGGTGGCTTGGATAGCGGCTGCTCGCCATGTTGTTGTATTGCCAGGAAGGCTACCCTCAGGTCCACCTGGAGGTAGTTCGCTGATTAAAAAAATGGCTGCGGGTTTAGGCCATTTTTTGCCCAGGCTCTCAGCAAGGGCGCTTTGGAATGGCAGGCAAACAAGCAGTAGCAAAAGGCTATGAAACACTCGGTAATGTAAAATCATTATTGCTTCATATCTTTAATGAGCGTTTTAAACTCATATAGCGAAATAGGCGGTGACAGTGGAACGGTATTAACTTTTTGCGGAGGTAGTGTGGTGATACCGCTGGCGATCCCTGTGCTTAATTTTAATTTAGAGCTCGGAGTGTTGTGGTCGGTTGCACCAACCTTAACCACCACCTGATTGTTTCCGGCGATGATATTGCCATTGGTGAGTATGCGGTAGTGACCCTGCGACCAGCCGTAAAGTGGGTTAATGAGGGGCGTGCTGTTCGATTCAATAAAATACACGCCGTGTTCGCCCGTCTGCGGAATAATAGAACCCATATCCAGGGTGAGGCCGTTAACCGTGCCGCCGGTAAAGCGCAGGGTGATGGTTTCACCTACATTGAGATTGCCGCTTAATACATCCAGCAGTAAAAAATCGACATAGGTATAGATGCTCCCGTCGGCATTCATTTCAGGGGTTGTAGCGACGACCTCGCCTTCAAAGACAGATTCTGCTTGATTGGCCAGTTGCTGAATATTGACTTTTAATATGCTCGAAGCAAGGCCAGGCTGGGAGAGGCAACAACAAAGAGCAGCAAGCAATAAAAATTTTTTGATAAAAAACATAAATCACAAACGGTGCACAACAAAAGCGATGGGCTTTGATACTACGGGAGATGGTGGCCTGAATCAATTGATGTTGGCAAAGGTTTGGGACAAAAAAAGGCCAGCCATTTAAGCTGGCTTGCTAGAATTTGGCCTCCTGATCGGGTAGTAAGCAATGCACACTGGATTTTATACAGGGCTATATTTGCGTTGTGGTCGTGACCTGCTTACCCGAGCCTTTAATTTTTATTGACTCACAGTGAAGAAATATGTTTTTTGAAACGATGTACCGTGTCATGGTGGATACGAATTAAATTGTCTTTATTATCTTGAGGTAGAGTGAGCAAAGCATTTACTCTATCCGAATAATCCACAGTTACAGCCATTAACCGTTCAACTGTATTTATATACGTTTTTTTAGAAATGCCTAATAACTTAATAAATCGTGTCATGGCGCTTGAAAAATCAATCGGATCATTACCTTTCCAGTCATCAGGGAGCTCGCCATAATTACCAAAAGACATGCCCGGCGGACATAACATGTTGTGAATTTTGTATGCTCGCATAGGCGTTGGGTCATAGACCGGCGAGAAAGCAAGTACACCATCCCGATCTAATATCGAAAGATTTTCTAAATGTAAATCGCCGTTACCGGTGATCATGGCTAAAATTAATCGTTCAAGTAAATGAAGTTTAGCGGCTTTTCGATCATCAACAATTTTTAATCTTGAGCTATCTAATGCCTGACCGATATTATTATAGTTGGCACTATAATTATTGGTAATTGTTTTTGAGCCACTGGCAAAAATTGAATACATGCTTTCCATAAATACAGTGCTTCCTGTGCCTGTACGATCAAATCGCTCTATAGCCAGTGCTCGCAAACCATTTACTTCTACAGGCCAATAACGAGGCACATCAAAGTTTGCTTCAGCGTGTATTTTAAGCCCTAGTGTTTCCAGTTCAATAATGCCTGGGTAATCATTGGTGTTTTCCAGCTTTAGTAGAATATCAATTCTGTCTGTGTCACCAAATCGAGTCGGTAAACCAATACGCCCATCCCAGCCAGTATGGTTAATTGATAATGGAATTTTAGGAATTGCACCACCCACACTGGGCGTCGGGCCTAGAACTTCTAGTAAAGCCTCTGCATCCCCATCAAACCAGGTCATGAATTCTTTTAGACTAAAACCAAATTTTTCATCCAGTTCAATTAGTCCTTTTTTTGAAGGCGTGGCATACCATTGCAAGGCTGCTTGATCATCCGCAAATACATCGATATGTCCTATCGCGCCATGCCCGCTTCTAATTAGCATTTCCCAGTCGGTTTCAAAACCAATTGTAGGCGTCACACCAATTTTATTTAAATAACGTAACAGTAGGGCACGTTGGAAATTACGCCCTGATCGTGGTGGAACAAGGCTCTGTAACGGTGGTAAAAAATCATGGAATTCGGTACGAGCTCGCGTGATTGTGTTATCAAAGCTAGCGGGGGGATAAACTAAACCCAGACCTCGAAGGCCGGTTTCTTCATAATCGTGTTCATAGGTAAAGCGACATTCACGATCCGTAACCGTCAACGTGCCCATCTTGGTAGGTTGAGAGCCAAGGCGTGTCCAGACAACTGCAGTACGATCTTTCATAGATTATTACTTGAAATCAAACAATTCACCGCGTTGAACCAGAGAGGGTAAATCGTCCTTGTCATCCACCCATATGAGCTTTTTGCCTAGAACTTTACCTAATTCTTGTACGGTGCTGAACATAGCATCATCGGCTTTTTTCAGGCGCGAAATGCTTACTTCATCAAGATTTGAATTCTCTGCGATGGTTTTCTGGTTATATCCCTGTTTTTTGGCGATTTCCAGGGCTTCAAGAACTAAATCATGTAATTGTGTATTCATAATTAACTCCAGCGTTAATTTAACGTGATCATTCTAACATAATTAACTTTAATGACAATTATATAAATTAACATAAATGATAATTATATGTGATATATCTTCATTAATTAACATCTGTATTAATTATATATCAATATTGGCCGTAGTCTGTTTGTTGGGCATTCTATATTGCTATTTGCATAAACTTTCTCTATTCTTTCTCTATTGAGAATGTTTAGAGAAAGTTTATGCTTACCAATAGTCAGCAACGCACACTGGATTTTATACAGGCCTATATTCTGCGTTGTGGTCGTGCGCCCACTTACCCGGAGATAGCGCAGGGTATTGGCATTCAATCGCTGGGCACCGCACACCGCTATGTAAAAGCCTTAATCGATACGGGGCATCTCATCAATGAAGAAGGTTCGCATCGAGGCTTAAGCTTACCTGATGATATTGCAGAGCAGGGCATGCTCATACCGTTGCTGGGTAAAATTGCCGCAGGTCAGCCAATAGAGGCCATATCGGGCTATGACAGTATTAATCTAAACCAGATGTTTGGTGGTGATAACCGTTATGCCTTAAAGGTCTCGGGTGATTCTATGGTTGAGCTGGGCATTCTGGATGGCGATACGGTGGTCATTGAGTCGTGTGATACCGCGGCGAAAGATTCGGTGATCGTTGCGCTGATTGATAATCTGGAAGTGACCTTAAAAATCTATCGCCCACTCTCACATGGGCGTATTAAGCTTATACCCGCCAATGCCAGTATGAACCCCGTTATATATTCAGCCGATCGTGTACGGATACAGGGTGTGCTTGTCGGCACGCTGCGAACCTATTAACCATGCATAACGTTACTAGCCAATGCCCGATTCATTGGGAACGGGCGATTGCCCTTGTTGATATGAACTGTTTTTTTGCAGCGGTTGAAGCCAGAGATTTTCCTGAGCTGCGTGGGCGTCCTCTTGCGGTCACAAACGGCAAGCAAGGCACCTGCATTATTACCAGCTCCTATGAAGCGCGTGCCTATGGCATTAAAACCGGTATGCGTTTAAAGGCGGCGAGAAGGCTTTATCCTGATCTCATTCAGCGCCCGTCGCGGCCGCATGTGTATGCAGAGACATCAGGCAAAATCATGGAGGCAATACTCACGGTTTGTCCAGACATTGAAATATTTTCGGTTGATGAAGCGTTTATAGATATGACTCCTTGTCAGGCTTTGTATGGTTCACCTGTTTACATTGCCCGGTTATTAAAACAAGCGGTTTACAACGCCTCTGGTTTGCTTTGTTCGATTGGTATTAGTGGCGATAAAACCACGGCAAAATATGCGGCGAAGTTAAATAAGCCCGATGGTTTCACCGTGATACCGCCGTGGGAATCTCGTCAGCGTTTAACGGATGTGCCGGTAACGGAGCTGTGTGGCATTGCACAAGGCATAGGGCGATTTTTAGCGGAGCGGGGCGTGTATGTGTGCGGTGATATGCAAAAATTACCTATCGGCGAACTCGCTAAACGCTTTGGAAATATTGGCCGGCGTATCTGGTATATGGCACAGGGAGAAGACCCGGATAAATTACACCTTGATGTAGCTGACCCCAAAACCATCGGTCACGGAAAAGTACTGCCACCTAATACAATAAATAAAGATGTGTTACTGACGTATCTTACTCACATGGCAGTTAGAGTGTGCGCACGCTTAAGGCGGTATAAATTTGCGGCATCGGTTTTTTTTATTGGTTTAAAAACTCAAAATGGCTGGCTGGGGCAAAAAGTTAAAACGCCCACACCCAGTAATGACACGCAATTATTAATACGCCTCTGTCAGTTTGTATTAAATGAATGCTGGGCCAACCAAGCCGTGTATCAGGTACAAATTACCGCATTAAATCCACAACATGAAAATAGCCAGATGGATTTATTTGCAGATCAAATAACAACGCAAGAACAGAGCAAGCTAAATGCCGTTATTGATAATATTAATACACGTTACGGTGAACTTACCTTGGCACCGGGTCGGCTGATTAATAAATCTGAAATGCCAAATGTAATTGCACCTTCGTGGAAACCGAACGGGCACCGACAATCTATTTAAGTGGTTATGTTATGTGTGGTGGTGTTGAATATATTTATCAGGGCGAACAAAAGCGCGTTTATTTTCCTAACCCGAAAGCACACCTGCCGGTACGCCTAAAAAATGGAGCCATTGAATATTTACCCTGGGGGCGACGTAAACAGCAAACTGGAAAATTACCTATGGGCGGTTGGGCGCGGCATGATTCAATTAAACAGGGTGTGTGGGATAAATGGTTTCCCAGGCCGGTAAAAATTATTGTCGATCAGTTTATGGAAAAAGACATGGAGTCGAATAGCCATTGGTTCGAGTTGCCGCGAGGGCAATGGATACAAGGCTTGCTTGCACGTAGTGGCGAGGAGCAACGCATTTATGTGGTTACCATTACGCCGGTGATGGAAGATGCTGTACATGACCGTTGGCCGCGGATTATGAGTTAGCTATAAATAACGGCTGAGTATGACCGTTATGCTTGAAATTCGTAGGCTGTACTAGCTTGTGATCTGTTGCTTATTAGTGTGTCATTTGGGTGTTTTTAGCAGGCAAAAAAAAGCCCTGCATCCCTGCAAGGCCTTTCGTATATGGCTCCCCGAGTTGGACTCGAACCAACGACAAACGGATTAACAGTCCGTTGCTCTACCAACTGAGCTATCAGGGAATAGTGTCTTAAAACGTTAGCGTTTCAAGGGCCGCTATACTACTGATTCGCCTCTTGTCGGTCAACACTAATTTTCATTTTTGCTAACAAAATTCTTAATTCTTTCAAGGGCTTTCTGCAAACTCCCCATATCGGTCGCAAAAGAGATGCGCATGTGTCCCGGGCTACCAAATGCAGAACCGGGGACCAGTGCGACTTCTGCTTCTTCAAGAATTCTTGAGGCGAGGGTTACATCATCTGCAATGCCGAGTTTTTTCATTATCCGAGTGAAGTCGGGGAAGATGTAAAACGTACCGTCACTGGCAATGCAGTCGATGCCATCAATGGTGTTGAGTTCGGCGAGTACAAAGTCGTGGCGCTCTTTAAATGCGCTGTTCATTTCCGCAAGGCGAGATTGGTCACCCTCTAAAGCGGCCTGTGCAGCAACTTGTGAAATGGATGTTGCATTAGATGTGCTTTGTGACTGAACCTTTTTCATGTTTTTAATGAGATCTGCCGGGCCTGCGGCGTAACCAATGCGCCAGCCCGTCATTGCGTAGGCCTTAGACACGCCATTTAACACGATGGTGCGATCATATAGCTCGGGGCAGGCGTTAACAATGTTGCAGAAGGCTTCTTCCGTCCAGAGAATTTTTTCATACATGTCATCCGTGGCAATGAGCACCTTTGGGTAGTCGAGCAGTACATCCGCAAGGGCTTTAAGTTCCGCTTTGCTGTATGACTTGCCAGAGGGGTTGGATGGGCTGTTAATCACAAATAAGCGGGTTTTATCGGTAATCGCCGCCTTTAATTGCCGAGGTGTAATTTTAAAGTCCTGAGACTGATCGCCATGCACAATAACCGGTTCGGCATCGGCCAGTAACACCATGTCGGGGTAAGATACCCAGTAAGGTGCGGGAATAATGACTTCATCGCCAGGGTTTAAAAGCGCCTGTGCCATATTAAAGAAGCTTTGTTTGCCACCACAAGAGACCAATATCTGCTCGGCTGTGTAGTTAAGTCCGTTATCTTTCGCAAACTTGTTTATAATGGCCTGCTTAAGACTCGGCATACCATCAACCGCAGTGTATTTGGTTTGATTGTTGTTAATAGCATCAATCGCGGCTTGCTTTACGTGGTCAGGCGTAGTGAAATCTGGTTCGCCTGCGGCCAGGCCAATGACGTCACGACCCTTGGCTCTCAGTTGTTGGGCCAGTGCAGTCACGGCCAAAGTGGGTGAGGGTTTTACTTTTTGAATTCGGTTGGATGCTTGTGTGCCCAAGTCAGTATTCCTGTCGGTTTATTCTTTTGAATACGTTCGCTCTCACGTGAGAGGTTCGAGGTGTGAGTATAATCAAAAATACTTGCTCTTGTCCTGTTCTAATGTGGTGGTTAACAAAACTTTTTCTGATTTTATGTAATGTCGAAACAATTTGAAATTAATACAGATAAAACACCGGCGGGTGATCAGCCAACGGCGATTAAGTGCTTAATCGATGGTTTGAATGATGGTTTGCTCGATCAAACCCTTTTAGGGGTAACCGGTTCGGGCAAAACCTTCACCATTGCGAACGTGATTCAACAAACGCAACGCCCGGCGATGATTCTTGCGCCAAATAAAACATTGGCGGCGCAATTATACGGTGAGATGAAAGAGCTGTTTCCGAATAACTCGGTAGAATACTTTGTGTCTTACTATGATTACTACCAGCCAGAGGCCTATGTAGTCTCCAGTGATACGTTTATCGATAAAGATGCATCGGTCAATGAACACATAGAGCAAATGCGACTATCGGCTACTAAGGCGCTGCTGGAAAGGGAAGACACCATCGTTGTCGCCACGGTGTCGTCTATTTATGGATTAGGTGACCCCGAATCCTATTTAAAGATGATGTTGCATTTGGTGAAAGGCGACATGATTAAGCAGCGCGATATATTGCATCGTTTGTCTGGCATGCAATATGTGCGTAATGATGTAGAGCTGGGGCGTGGTTGTTATCGAGTACGCGGTGAGGTGATTGATGTGCATCCCGCTGAATCAGATTATGAAGCGGTGCGTATTGAGCTGTTCGATGATGAGGTAGAAAAGTTAAGTTTTTTCGATCCGCTGACAGGCGAGGTGTTGCGCAAAGTGACACGCCTGACTATTTATCCTAAATCGCATTATGTCACACCGCGGCATGTCATTATTGAGGCCATCGATAAAATTAAGGAAGAACTCAAAGAGCGTCTGGGATTTCTGCGCGACAATAATAAACTGGTTGAAGCGCAGCGTCTGGAAGAGCGGACGATGTATGATCTGGAAATGATGCGTGAGTTAGGTTATTGCAACGGCATTGAAAATTACTCACGTTATTTATCCGGGCGTGAGCCCGGTGATCCACCACCGTGTTTATATGATTATCTAAAAGACAATTCCTTATTAATCGTTGATGAAAGCCATGTAACCATACCGCAGTTAGGTGGCATGTATAAAGGTGATCGTTCACGCAAAGAAAATTTGGTGAATTACGGCTTCAGGTTGCCTTCGGCATTAGATAATCGGCCATTGCGCTTTGATGAGTTTGAAAAACTCCGTCCACAAACCATTTATGTGTCGGCAACACCCGGGCAGTATGAAGCAGATCATTCACAACAAACCGCAGAGCAGGTGGTTCGACCCACTGGCCTAATTGATCCCGAAGTAGAAATACGTCCGGTAGGATCGCAGGTAGATGATGTGTTGTCGGAAATTAATATTCGTGCAGCAAAAAATGAACGCGTATTGATTACCACTCTAACAAAGCGTATGTCGGAAGATCTGACGGATTATTTAACTGAGCATGGTGTGAAGGTTCGGTATTTGCATTCTGATATTGATACCGTAGAGCGCATGGAAATTTTACGTGATTTACGTCTGGGTGAATTTGATGTATTGGTCGGTATCAACTTATTGCGTGAAGGCCTGGATATCCCCGAGGTTTCTCTGGTGGCGATACTCGATGCCGATAAGGAAGGTTTCTTACGTTCTGATCGTTCATTAATACAAACCATTGGTCGTGCAGCGCGTAATTTGAATGGCCATGCAATTTTGTATGCAGATAAAATTACCGGCTCTATGCAGCGCGCTTTAGATGAAACCAATCGGCGACGTATAGTGCAGTTAGCATACAATAAAGAACATGGCATAACCCCTACAGGTATTCAAAAAGCCATACACGATATTATGGGTGTCGGTTACGAGCAACGTTATCAACAAGAGGCCTTAAGGGTCGCGGAAGCGCAGGCAGAATATGCGCATATGTCAGTGAAAGAGCTCAGTAAGCAAATGGATAAACTGGAAAAACAAATGTTTAAACATGCACAAAACCTGGAATTTGAAGAGGCCTCTGCGCTAAGAGACAAAATAGAACAATTGAAAAAACTATCGCTTGAAATATGATAAAACTGATAGCGCAAAGTGTTATTGAATTATTTTTAAAACTTTTTACATTTTTATCGATGCATCGTGTCGATAAAATACGCTACAAACCAGAAAGTTATGCCTTAGATTTTTCAACTACAGATCAAACCATCAAAGATTTGCTCGAGGCTCATCCCGAACAATCCGGGTTTTACTTATTAGAAAATAATATTGATGCTTTTACGGCTCGCTGCAATTTAATCAATCAGGCACAGCAGACGCTGGATCTGCAATATTACTCTTTTCATGGAGATGCCAGCGGCAAGCTAATTGCTAAGGCTTTAATACAGGCCGCTGATCGTGGTGTGCGAGTTAGAGTATTGATAGATGATATTGATACGCTGGGTGCGGATGAAGCCATACGTATTTTAAATGCCTATCCGTCCATTGAAATACGTATTTTCAACCCGTTTTATTTTCGTGGTTTATTACGTTATTTAGAGTTTATTGTTGATTTATCACGTGTGGGCCGGCGCATGCATAATAAAGTGATGATTGCGGATAATGCATTAGCCATTGTCGGCGGGCGAAATATTAGTGATGTGTATTTTTCTGCCGATCCTGATTTATCGTTTCTTGATGTTGATTTATTAACGCTAGGCACTGTTGTAAAAAATATTTCAATGAGCTTTGATGAATACTGGAATAGTCGTTGGTCGGTTCCGGTGGCTATTTTATATGAACGGCCTAAGCGAATATATGCGTCAAATAAAATAAAATCAATTTTAAAAAAGTATCAAGATGAAATAAAGAAACTTGATTACGTTAAGACGACTGAAATTTATAAATTAAAAACAGGCATGTCTCTGCCAAAATTACCTTTTATCTGGTCTGCGGCAACCTTATTTTATGATATTCCAGATAAAATTGATCCGGGTGTGGTTCAAAGTACAAGTAAAAATGTCAGTCAGTTAAGAAACAGATTGCATAATATTTTAGCTATGGCTAAAGAAGAGATAACGATTATTTCACCTTATTTTGTACCGGGTGATGATTCCGTTAAATGGTTTGAGTCTTTAGTAGAACAGGGTATTAAAGTAAATGTATTTACTAACTCTTTAGCTGCGACTGATGTAACCGCCGTACATGCCGGCTATAAAATATATCGGCGGGGATTGCTCGAAGCGGGTGTAAACTTATTCGAACTTAAGGCGACCGCCTATGTGAAAGAACGAAAGCGCTTTAAAATTTTACGTGCCGATAGCCGGGCAAGTTTGCATGCAAAAACACTGATAATAGATCAGAGTAAACTGTTTATGGGATCTCCAAACTTAGATCCTCGCTCAACGGATTTGAATACAGAGATAGGTTTGTTTATTGATAATAAAGAGCTGTCTGACCAGTTTTTAAATTTACTATCTGATATTTCCTCGGGTAAAAACAGCTATCGTTTAATGCTTGATAAAAACAAAAAATCAAATAAATCTCAAATAGTATGGCAGAGCGAAGAAAATGGAGAGCTAAAACAATATACCTCTGAACCGGAAGTGGGTGTATTGCGTAAATTAAAAGTCGTTTTTTTTAGTTTGTTACCCATAGAACATTTGCTTTAATTATTTGCGTAACAGTACCGCCATTCAATGCCTGTGTTTTCCTGTAGGGCGTCTAATAGCTGATCAGTTGGTACAGCTTCATGTGGATAAATATGTGCGATTTCAAAGCCGCAGCGAGCAAATCCACATTCCTGTTTCCAGTTAAGTTCAGCATAAGTAGCTTGTGCGCCGCATTTGTCACACTGGCATATCTCGCTTGCTTGTGGCCAGTTGTGTGTTTTCCAGTTAGCTATACGCTTAGTGCATTTTGGGCATTTTGGCTTACATGTATTGGTGTAGCCAAGGCATTGCACTTCTATTGTTGGTGTAATTAACGATATAAAACAGTGGGCTTGATCAGGTGTTGGTATTAAGTTGATGTTGGGTGAGCAGCCAAGAAATGTCAGTAAACTTAAAAAATTATCACCGGGTAAATAATGATTTTCACTATGCGCTATTGTTTCAATGAATAGCAGGTTGGAAAGTATTTTAAATATTTTATCCTTAGCAAAAGATTGGAGTGGATCTTTTGGGAAAAATATTAATTTTGAAATAGGCATAATTAAAAATATTGTGTGTTGGTAGTGGTGCAATAGTATGCGAATTATCAGCAAAAAAATATAGCTGATTAAAGGACATATGATTATATAGCGTTGTTGAATAATGTAATCTCAGGTATGAATAGCGTATGATGTGATAATTAAACAATCACTAAAATATATCTTCATGAATTTATTTAATTTTTCAATAGCTCGCTTGCCGAGAATTATTTTTTCCCGTGGTTCAATAAAACAATTACCTGACTTATGTTTGCAGTATGGGCAACAGATATTGCTGGTTACCGGCGCTAAGTCATTTGAATCTAGTGAGTCTTATGCGCATTTAATAGCCGCTTTTTCAGCAGCCGGTATTAATATCTTAAAGTGTTCTGTACCAGGCGAGCCTTCGCCTCAGATGGTTGATGATATTGTTCAGCAATATAAAAATCAGCGAATAGATGTCGTGTTAGGTATTGGTGGTGGCAGTGCGTTAGATGCCGCAAAAGCCATTGCAGGGCTATTAAAAGTTGAATCCTCCGTTATGGATTATCTGGAAGGCGTTGGTCCTGAGCTGCCTTACACCGGTCCGTCTGTGCCATTTATTGCTGTGCCTACAACGGCAGGTACGGGTTCGGAAGCGACTAAAAATGCCGTATTGAGTGTGCAAGGAATGGATGGCTTTAAAAAATCATTTAGAGATGACAAACTGGTTGCAGAGTACGCAGTAATTGACCCAGCTTTACTGGGCACATGCCCGCAATCTGTTGTTGCAGCGAATGGTATGGATGCGCTTACGCAATTAATTGAGGCCTACGTTTCAACTAATTCAAATGTAATGACAGATGCGCTTGCTTTAAGTGGGTTGACTGCAATTCGAGATGCTTTGTTGGCTTTATATGAAGACGTTGGGAACATTCATGCGCAAGATAAAATGGCCTATGCCTCTTTAATGTCTGGTATCTGTCTGGCGCAAACGGGTTTAGGTTCGGTGCATGGTTTGGCTTCGCCCTTAGGGGCATTTTATCCTATTCCGCATGGTGTGGTCTGTGGCACGTTGGTTGCAGAAGCCACAGCAATGAATATACAGTTAATGTCAGATAGAGAACCCACTAATCCGGCATTACATAAATATGCCATATTGGGTGATATTGTTTCACAGAAAGAACACGCCAATAAAGATGGCTCACGTAAGGCATTATGCGAATTATTACAGGATTGGACAGAAATTATGCAGCTGCCGATGTTAAGTAAGTTTGGCTTAACAGAGGTGGGTCTGGATGATGTAGTAGCCAATAGCCGGGGCAGTAGTATGCAGACAAACCCGATTGTAATGAGCGATGATGAGATACGGGATTTATTGAACAGACGTTTGTAATAATGATTTAGTGGTGTATTTAAAGGGAAATTGTCCGATTTGATGCAGAGACTTTTGCAAGCCAGTTTATCTGCTTAAATGACAGATCTATATTGCCGAAAGGGTTTTGCTACAGATTGGGCTATTTTGTCATTTTTTATAGAAGCATGTTTATCCTTAAGTAATGATGATATTAGCCGATATAGTTTGTGTGAAATTTATGAGGCATAAATGTGCTGGGGCTCTATACTAGTCAAATAAGAATATACCTGGTCTATACGTGAACGTGTTGTGAGTGGGCTAGTTATTCAAAATCAAAAAATGGGATTCTCTCTATGCTAAAAAAATTCAATATAAGAACGCTTCTAGCAATCAGTTTTACAGTCGTTTTGTTGTTAGTTACATTAGTCAATATTCCCCTTGTGATCAGTACTGTTACTTCAGTGGTCGATGAGGCAGAGAACAGGGAGTTAAAGAAGCTATTTGAGAGTGCCAAAGTAGAGATAGAGTCAGAAGGACATTTAGCAAATGCCCTGGCTTCGATGATAGCTAACATTGATAGTTTTAGCACAATGTTTGCCAACGGAGAGCGTGAGCAATTAGCCGAGGCGCTAGTGCCGGTCTTTGAAGTAATGAAAAGAGACTTTAATGCACGCCAGTTTCAATACCATACTCCTCCAGCGACCTCTTTTTTACGCTTGCATAAGCCCGCAAAATTTGGCGATGATTTATCTTCATTCCGTAAAACAGTCGTTGCAACCAATAAATTAAAACAAAACGTTGTCGGACTAGAGAAGGGGGTAGCTGGCTTAGGGATACGCGGTATATCTCCCGTTTTTTCTGCAGGTAAGCATATTGGTTCGGTTGAGTTTGGCATGTCCTTTGGTCAGCCCTTTTTTGAAAATTTTAAAGAAAAATATAATGTAGAAATTTCTTTATATACATTTACGGATGGAAAATTTAAAAAGTTTGGCTCTACTTTAACTGGCGAGCCAATATTAAACACTAAAGAATTATCATCCGCGTTGAATAAGCCGCTTGCAGTTGAACGCACATATCATGATCAGTCTTTAGCTGTGTATGCGAACGTAATAGATGATTTTAATGGCAATGCTGTGGGTGTGTTAGAAATTGGTATGGACCGTAGCCATTATGTTAGTGCGATCAATGATGCGCGAAATACGGCAATAGTTATAGGTATTGGCGCTTTAATTATCGGGCTAATGATAGCGGGTTTTGTCGCACGTATAATTGGTGGGCCTTTAAGTCAGGCAGTTGAGGCAATGAATGAAATCGCAGAGGGCGGTGGTGATCTTACGCGTCGCCTGGATGCAACTGGCGATAATGAAATTAGCCGATTATCCAGGGCCTTCAACAGCTTTGCTGAAAAAGTACGGGCTATGGTAAGCCAGGTTAATGGCTCGACAACTCAGTTGGCATCTGCAGCTGAAGAGATGTCGGTTATTATGACAGAGACTAACCGCGATACGCAGCAGCAGCAATCTGAAACGAGCCAGGTTGTAGCCGCTATGAATGAGATGACAGCCACCGTTCAGGAAGTGGCTCGAAATGCCACAGAAGCAGCATCAGCAGCGAGCAATGCTGATACCGCTTCAGCTGAAGGTAAACGGGTGGTTATTAGCACCATGAGTGCTATTGAAAACCTGTCTTCTGAAATTAATACAGCGGCCAGTGTCATTGGTCAATTAGATAAAGATAGTGAAAATATCGGCACTGTACTCGACGTAATTAAGAGTATTGCTGAGCAAACAAACTTGCTCGCATTGAATGCGGCAATAGAGGCGGCACGTGCAGGAGAACATGGACGTGGCTTTGCGGTTGTTGCCGATGAAGTTCGTACCCTGGCGAGCAGGACTCAGCAATCCACGCAGGAAATTCAGGAAATGATAGAGAAACTACAAATTGGTGCACGCTCAGCTGTGAAGGTAATGGATGATAGCAGAGGCAAGGCAGAAGACAGTGTAAAGCAGGCAGCAACAGCTGTTAGCTCGCTTGAAACGATTACTGATTCAGTTTCATTAATTAATGATATGAATACTCAAATTGCTACAGCAGCAGAGCAGCAAAGCGTAGTAGCGGAAGAGATCAATAAGAACATATTAAACATCAGCGATATAGTAGACAGAACAGCTGATGGCGCGAGCCAAACATCATTAGCAAGTGAAGAGCTAGCCAGTCTGGCTGTTCAGCTTCAACAACTGGTTAATCAATTTAAGGTATAAGGCGAGTGTGATTGAGCTTTTGTTTGAGACTTGTCTAATAAATAATTAAATAAAACCATCACCTGGGGGATCATAATTGATGGTTTTATTTGATAGTTACAGTACTGATGGCAATATAGAAATAGCGTCATGCTCAACTTCTACTTCATCTGTTTCAGTAAGATCAAGTTGATACTCAAGTAAATCATAATAACGACGAATATTGGTTACATACTTCACCGGTTCCCAGCCACGAGCGTAACCACGGCTAGTTTTTTTATACCATTTCTTACGTGCTAATAATGGCAGAATATCCTGCATATCAACCCATTTATTTGCGTCTTTACCTTGCTGCCTGGCAATTTTTTGAGCATCAATCACATGGTAATAGCCAATATTATAGGATGCCATGGCTAACCATGTTCTGTCAGGTTCCTGTATTTCTTCAGGGAAGCGTTTTCTTATTTTGTCTAAATATTTTGCACCACCAAATATACTGCTTTTCGGATCGAGTCTATTTTTGATGCCAAGCTGTCCAGCTGTTTGCTGAGTTAGCATCATAATTCCTCGCACCCCGGTGGGTGAAACGGCGAGTGGATTCCAGTGTGATTCCTGGTATCCCATTGCTGCTAAAAGCTTCCAGTCTAAATTATATTTTTCAGCAGCTTCCTTATACCAGGCAATATATTTTGTTAGCCTGGTTGAAATGTGACGTACATAAATACGGTTACCTACGTAATCAAATTTATCCACGTGACCGTAATGGTTTTCGGTCAAGTGAGTTATTTCACCGTTGTTTAAATTTCGCCAAAAAAAACTCATGGCTTTATCATATAAGCTTAAATCTTTAGTTTTTGGAAATGCCCAGGCGAGTTGTTTGGGTTCCGATATATTAAATGCGACGCGTAGGTCTAATAAAAAGCGTTGGTTAAGCTGTACTTCGTTTGAGTCGGCTACGGTATAATCGATGAGCTGGTTTTCAACCAGATATAAAAGCTGCTCACTTTCCATGTCGGCTTGTGTACTCCAGCTTAATTCTGGATAGTCATGCTTTAATTCTTCCAGGCTCTCCACATGGCTGGAGCCATCAATCACTTCCAGTATGCCATCGTCTAAATCGGCTGGACTTCGAGGGCGATAGGAGCGTCTGTTGTAGATGAGTTGTTCGGATACATCCATATAGCTGGCTGCAAATCGTACGTGCTCCTTGCGAGCTTCAGTAATGGTTAGGCCAGCCGCCGCCAGATGAGCTTGCCCAGTATTTAATATATTAAAAATATCGTGCAGGTTATCACTGGTAATAACCTTAAGGCGAACACCCAGCGAATCGGCGAATTTTTTGGCAAGCTCATATTCAAAGCCCAGGTAGCCACTAGGACCTTCATAGTAGGTGGTAGAGCTATTACGGGTGACTATAACCAACTCATTATTTTCAATAACCTGATTGAGCAGGTTAGGTGTGAGCAGCTGTGGCACTACTTTAAACAGCATTAGTAGTAAGCTAATGAGTAAAATAAGCGATATAGCCATTAACCGACAACGTGGGCTATGTAGTGGATTTTCCATCTAAAAATTATCTACCTCTAAATCCAGACTGGTAACTTCCATTGTACTAATAGTTGGTGCTGGATAGCGCAACTTATAGCTTAAATTCGGCCCAAATGGGGCAATGATCAGACGGTTTGTCCATGCCGCGGACTAAATATTCGATGCCTGTATCGGTGCAGTTGTCGAGTAAGTTTTTTGTTGCAAGAATAAGGTCAATACGTAATCCACGCTTAGGTTCACGATCAAAGCCTTTGCTACGGTAATCAAACCAGCTAAAACGGTCATCAACATTAGGGTGTTGGTGGCGATAGGTGTCGTATAGGCCCCAGTCATATAAGGTTTGTAGCCATTCACGCTCTTCAGGTAAAAAGCTGCATTTACCGGCCTTTAACCAGCGTTTTTTATTATCTTCACCAATACCGATGTCGATATCCAGGGGTGCAATATTCATATCACCCATGAGGATGAGCTTATCATCTGCTGTGTAGTTACTTGTGATGAGGTGGGTTAAGTCTGCGTAAAACTTTTTCTTGGCAGGAAACTTATCTGGGTGCTTGTTGCTCTCGCCCTGTGGAAAGTAACCATTCATAACGCTGACAATTTCGCCATTTATTTCAAATTTAGCCGCTATAAAACGTCGCTGGGCATCAGCGGCGTCACCGGGGAAGCCTTTAATAATTTCAATAGGTCGCTGTTTGTAAAGTAATGCCACCCCATAGTGTGTTTTTTGTCCATGAAATGCGCACTCATAACCAAGTGACTCAATGGCTTCTATAGGGAAGTCTACATCCTGCGCCTTGGTTTCCTGTATGCCAATAACATCGGGATTATGTGTTTTTACCAGGGCCTCTAGTTGGTGCTGACGCATGCGAATGCTATTGGTATTAAAGGAAATTACTTTCATGGCTTATTGTTCAGTATAATTAGGGAAAGTTAGAGCTTTTCTGCGCTATTTTTCAAGATAAAATGTGCGGCATACCCTATCATTGTTTTTAATTGCTGTCTTGCTGAGAAAAGCTATGTTACATGTCATTCCTGTCCGCGCACTATCTGATAATTACGTCTGGATTTTACAGCGTGATGAGCTGCCACAGGTCGTTATTATCGATCCTGGCGAAGCTAAACCGGTGCTGAAATATCTCAGTGATAACAGTTTAACACCCGTGTCGATTTTAATTACCCACCAGCACTATGATCATACCGGTGGGGTGGCGGATATTTTAGCCGCTTTCCCGTATATTTCGGTGATTGGCCCCGCAATACCGCCGTCAAAAGTGGCCATGAGCATTGATTTGCCAATACCTAAACTCATTACCTTTACGGTGGGTGAGGGTGACGCGGTGTTTATTCCCGGAACGGACTTTAAATTTGAAGTGATTTCCATACCCGGACATACGCTGGATCATCTCGCCTATTTAACGGAGGACATGGTATTTTGTGGTGATACCCTGTTTGCAGGCGGCTGTGGCCGCTTATTTAGTGGTACACCACAAATGATGACGCAATCACTGGAAAGACTGGGCTCACTGCCTGCCGATACGCTTGTCTACTGCACACATGAATATACGGTGGATAATCTGGGGTTTGCCAAATGGGTAGAGCCAGAGCGACAAGAAATAGTTGAGCGAGATGAACGTGAAATGGCGAAGCAGGAAAAGGGCGAGGTAACACTGCCTTCTTCTGTTGGTCTGGAGCTATCAACCAATCCCTTTATGCGCCTGCAACAGGCCGATGTGAAACTGGCCGCTGAAAATTTTGCAGGCAAATCACTGGCAGAGGACTGGCAAGTATTTGCTGCCCTGCGCGAGTGGAAAGATACCAAGTATGATTAAAAGTCAGTATTAGTTTTTATTGAACATAAAAAAACGCCCTGAAAAATCAGGGCGTTTTTTATTTAAATAATAAAATTTATTATTTAGATTTTTTACTATCAAGCTCCTGGTAGTAGCTGATAAGAATTTCCGCTACTTCAGGGCGAGAGAACTCTTTAGGTGGCGCAATGCCCTGGCCTAACATTTCGCGAACCTTGGTACCTGATAACAGTACAAAGTCATCTTTTTCATGATCAGGTGCTTCACACATCATCACGACTTTATCTAGCTTCTTAGAGTAAGCCGTATGATCCGCCTCGAAGATTTCAATTTCTAAGGCACCTTCTGGTACTTCGTTTTTGAAGATCGTCTGCGCATCGAATGCACCGTAGTGATCACCAACGCCTGCATGGTCACGACCAATAATAAAGTGTGTTGCACCCATGTTCTGGCGGAATAAAGCGTGTAATACCGCTTCACGTGGGCCTGCATATAACATGTCGAAGCCGTAGCCTGTCACCATTGCGCTGTTTTCAGGGAAGTACAGATCAACCATCTTACGAATTGCCGCATCACGTACAGGAGCCGGGATATCGCCAGGCTTAAGCTTGCCCAATAGCATGTGAATAACCAAACCGTCACAGCCTAAGCGATCCATTGCCATGTGGCATAGTTCTTCATGAGCCAGGTGCATTGGGTTACGTGTTTGGAAGGCAACAACTTTTTTCCAGCCACGCTCTTTAATTTCATTACGAATTTCAACTGCGGTGCGGAATGTATCTGGGAATTCAGTGTTGAAGTATGAGAAGTTCAAAACCTTAATAGGGCCAGAAATACACACTTTACCCTGAGAATTAAAGGCTTCAACACCGGGATGAGCTTCACCCGCAGCAGGTGCATAAACTTTTTCACTCATCATTGCCATTTCAGCATCGGTGAATTCTTCTACGGCTTCCACGTCCATAACGGCAAGTACAGGATGGCCTTCAACATTGGGATCCTTAAGTGCAATTCGATCGCCGGCTTTAATGCTGCCTGCATCTTCAACCAGGTTTAAAACAGGTGTAGGAAAAAATATACCGGATGCGGTATGCATTTTTTCAGCAACAGACAATGCATCTGCTTTATTCATATAACCTGTAAGTGGGTTAAAGTAACCTGCACCCATCATTACGGCATTTGCCGCACTGGCTGAGCTCACAAGAATAGATGCCAGACCTTCAGCTTCTTTTTGCAGTGCTTCGTTTTCCGCAGTGTCATATACAAAGAGTGGATTCAGTTCATTTGAACCGTGTGGTTTTATCATTGTGATTTCCTCTGCCTGGGTATATTCCCAGGTAATGATTCAAGTAATAGTTGTAAAGTAGCTTGCCTGATAGCAGCCTAGCCCTTTTGTTATTACCAGTGCTTGATTTTAATCATGCATGGTTGGGCTTTATTCAGGCCATTCTACGCTAAAAAATGTCATACCATCATAAAGAGGATTAGCAGATTAGCTAATTCATATACTTAAGGGGAGGATGAATTTTTTTTATTAGATAGAATGTTCATAAGAATATACTGAATTGTTAATTTTCTAAAGCTATCAAGTTTAGAATTATATTATTGTGTAGCATTGAAAAATAAAGGCGCATTTCCGCACCTTTATTTTTCTAGTTAGATGGTATTTCTAGATTACATGATTGTTTTTCTTGTGCTTTAAAAACGGAAATCATAGCCGAATTGAAGAATAAATGAATCTAGATCTGCGGTTATATCGTCGCTCTGTACCTGACTAATCACTTCGGCTCGTACAGTAAACTCACTATTTTCACCCGTTGGCATGCCGTATTTTAGGCCGTAAGTATTAGTCACAAATTCGCCAAGGCGATAATCGGCACTGGCAAATTCAGGCCGTGCAGCAGTATCCACCAAGCTTGTTGTATAAAAATCAGCGGCGGTTTGCGTGTAGTAACGTAAATGCGGTTGCAGGTAACTGCCGTTTCCCAGTTCATAACGGTAATGGAAGTCAATGGTATGCGAATCTATACCCCAGTCATCGGTGTAGTAACGGTAGGAGAGATTAATTACATCTTCCGTTAAGTGGTGTACCGTTTTCCAGTAAAAAGTGGTTCTGGAGCGTGAATCAGGTCGGCTTTCATATTCATAAGGTCGCTCATCAGATAGAGAAGGCGTGATTAAATTCCCGCTTCCATCTACCAGTGAGATCACTTTATACGGGTCATTCATATAACCCGATGTAGAGCTAAGGCCTAAATTAAACTGCATTAAGGTACTGCGGTTAATCACCTGCGTCACACCAAATATTAAGTCGGAGATGGTCTTACTGTCGTCTGAGCCATCTCGGTTAATAAAGCCACTATTGGCAGCGCGCATATTTTCAAACGGTATTGGAATGCCCCCGGAAGGTGAAATCGTATCGGAGCTTAATCCTAATGCCGCGCTTAATGTTGTATTGCGGTTATTATAGTCACGTAAAAAATTAGCGGAAATACCTAAGGACATGTAGTCAAATTCTTTGGAGACATTGCCGCCTACAATGACTCGGCTGTACTCATCAATAACCGGCATTTCCCATGAGCCACTAACGGCAACACGTGTATCATGAAAGGTATCATCTAAGGGTGTTTCTCCGGCAACTGTGGTAACAGTGTCTGCATTGCCTGATGGAGTTGTAAATGTTTGAGGTGTTGTAGTATCAATTTTTGCACCGGTAGGGCTAGCACCGGTTAATGCATCTAATACCAGTTTTATATTAACCATTTCACCGTCAGCAATTTCCTTACGGCCATTAATAACCGGCTCGATTGCAGTAACACGGCCATCATTCTCTTGATAAATCAAAATAGCTGAACTGACATCCCAGGCGTCCTGCGCATCGGCAGCACCTGCACTGCCTACCTGTAATAAGGTGGCGCTGGCAAGGGTTAATTTTGTACGAATATTGGTTTGTTTTGACATGCTTGTTCCTAAGATCGGTAAAGAAATAAACGGTGAGGCTTAGTTACAGCCGCAACCACCGCCACCCACTCCCTGGCCACCGAGAGAGGCCTCTTTACTGAAATAGATATGTTCATCTAGCGCATTATCTATTTCGCTGGGTACTAATGACATTGAGGGCTTAGCAAGTAAGTCCTTTTCCCAGGGCTGAACCGTTGTGCATGCGCTAAGAGAGACCAGGCAGGCAAGAAAAAATAGTTTGTGCATAAAAATCCTTAAGCCAGTATAAATTTGGGTGTGAGACTTTGCGCTGTCAGGCAAAGTTCCAATAATAGTCTGTGAAATAGGTATTAATTTAACGTGATGATACTAACATAGGAATTAGCGGGTTTAATTGTGATTGATTAAATTTTGGTGTGCTTATTATTCCAAACAAATATAGTCGAAAACTGGTTATTAAAGTCGAAAACTGATGGAAGGTGATCGTATTTTGGCATCATATATAGGCTATTTAGAAGGTATTAATAATCGAGCTTATTGACCATATACGGACATTTAGGGGAGCCACTTGAGAGGGCTTCTTACGACCCTTAGCAGTCCTTTAGAGAAAACTAATATAGGTCTGCACCCAAAGCAGACTGTTAGCAATCTCTAATATAGATAGAGCTAACAGGCAGTTACCGACATGATGCGGTCTTTTAGCGTTTGGTTATATACTCCTATTTGTAGTAGTCTCAAGTTTCACCTCGCCGCAATGGTGGGTGAATAGATTAAAATTGGAATAGAAATAATGGAATTATCTTGTCAGTCTTTACTACTTTTAACGAGTTTCTGTGGGGCAGATACCGTTGTGTGTTAAACGCGACACTATCAAATAATGTTTAATACGCTTTGGATCACTTCTCGTTGGGCAATACTGTCCTTATTTTTAGGCATTGTTGCTATCGATACATTCATTCCAGACTTCTATTGGAATAATGAATTATTTCATGTCTTGATTGAAGGTGGTGGCTCAGTAATTGGTTTTGGGTTGGCGGCAATTGTGCTGGCAATGATCAAAAAACAACAGCTATCAGTAAATTATATTTGGCTTATCGCATGCTTCATATCTATGGGCACGCTAGATATGTTTCATTCTCAAATCCATCCTGGCCAGGTTTTTGTATGGCTGCACTCAGTTGCAACTTTTATCGGCGGTTTATTCGCCATGTTAATTTGGTTGCCTGAATCTCTATCAAAAAAGTTTTTTAAGCTTTATTACCTTTGGCTGATTTTACTTATATCTATCGTGTTTAGTATTTTTTCAATACTAATTCCCGATTTAATTTTGACAATGTTAGATGCGAACAAACAATTTACATCAAGTGCTGGTGCGCTCAACATTATTGGTGGCTTCGGGTTTTTAATAGCATGGTTTTATTTTGTAAAAGAATATCATC
>CAWUSX010000015.1:0-25980 GCA_963924875.1 uncultured Gammaproteobacteria bacterium | reverse complement strand
GCCTTAGCTTTAGCTTCTGCTTTGGCTTTGGCTTCTGCCCTGGCTTTGGCCTCTGCTTGTTTTTTATCTTCTGACTTGTCTTGTTTTATATTTTTTTGTATATCTTCTTTATCATTTTTATTATCTGCTTCCTGAGCATCTATTTGCTTTTCCAACATAACAGAACGCTCTGTCGCCATTGAGTCGATTGTTTTTCCCGAAGCTACTTTAGCCGACTCATTAACGCTACCACCGATAACATAACCAAACAAAAAGCTCAGCACCAATGCCGCAATCCCGATAACTATGTACTGTTTTAACTGGTCCTGATTAATCACATATACTTTCATTTATTATTCTCTTTAATAGCTATCCTTTTCCACAAGCCAGACAAACCATGTACAGACCTATATCAGGTATTTATATTGTATAGAAAAACCACCAAATGACATGACCTATCTAACAAACCGATTATTTTTCTTTCCTACATTCCATTGATGTTAAATATCGTTGTAATTGCAAAAATAAAGATTCACTCGCAGCGCCCATAACAGAACGCGACGATAAGGTTTTTTTAAACACGCTATCCCCTGAAAATGTTTTTGCAAAACCACCAGCTTCCGAAAATATCAACTGGCCTGCCGCATAATCCCAGAGCTTCTGCCCGCCATGAATATATATCTGACTTCGAGCCGCGGCCAACCAGCACCAGTCCAGCGCACCTGAACCAAAATTACGCTGCGAAGCATACGGGTGTTCTTTAGACAAACAAACGCGCATATCTGGCTTTAAGCGTTTAAAGTCAATTTGCGCGGTGCACTGTTTGAGTAATTCTCTTTCAGTAATACATTTTAATGTTTGGCCATCTAACCAGGCCCCCTGCCCTTTAATGGCACTAAACATTTCATCTCGATTGGGATCATAAATAGCACCCAACACCACTTCATTATCAATAACTAATGCCAACGAAACTGAAAAAATAGGCACACCACTGGCAAAATTACTGGTGCCATCTAATGGGTCCAATATCCATAAGCCCTGTGTATCACAATCTAATTTTTGCTGCTGCTCTTCATCCGTCATTTCCTCGCCAAGCACGGTATACTCAGGCCAGTGCTCTTGCAGACTCTCTATCATCGCATTTTGCATCGCCGAATCGGCCTCGGTCACCAGGCTGCCATCTTTTTTTAAACTGTATGCCACCCGGTTATAGCGCGGCATGATTTGCTCGGCCGCATGCTGCTTAATTAGCGCTTCTATTTTTTGCAGTAATTGCTTCATTATTTTTTCGTAAACAGGGCAATAGATTCCACGTGAGCCGTGTGTGGAAACATATCCATTACGCCCGCATCGAGCAGAGTATAGCCATACTCACTCACCAGAATTTGAGTATCTCTTGCCAGAGTGGCAGGATTACACGAGACATAAACAATGCGCTTTGCTCCCAGCTTACCAATATGCTTAAGCATTTCCATGGCACCTGAGCGCGGTGGATCTAATAAAATTTTGTCGTATTTTTGCTGTAACCAGGGTTCATTACTTATATCGACAGATAAATCTGCTGCAAAAAAGCTGGCATTATTGATATTGTTTTTCTGTGCATTTTCGCGCGCTTTAAGCACCATACTTTGCGCGCCTTCAACGCCAACAACTTCAGCGCACTGTCGCGCCATTGCCAGTGTAAAATTTCCCAGACCACAAAATAGGTCGAGCACTTTGTCGTCGGCGGATAATTCCAACATGCTCAATGCACGACTCACCATGCTCTGATTTATTTCACTATTAACTTGCGTGAAGTCATTAGGCTGAAATTCAATCGTAATATCCTGTTCCTTTAATCGATATGACAAGGGCGCTGGATTTTCAGGCCATAACGCAGCTATGGTATCTGGCCCAGCAGACTGCAACATAATTTGAAAATCATATTGCTGTGCAAATTCGGTAAGCGCCGCACGGTCTCTATCCGACAAAGGCTCTAAGTGCCTAAACACGAGTGCTGTTTTGGCGTCATCTATAGCGACTTCTATTTGTGGGATAGATGATCTTGCATCCATTGTCATTATTAAATCTGATAATACGTTTAAACGATTACCCACCGATTCATGTAATACCTGGCAACTCAGTAAATCCGCTAAAAAGGCAGAGCCTTTTTCACGGAAGCCGACGAGTACCTTGCCTTTGTTCTCCACATATTTCACACCCAGACGCGCTTTTTGACGATAATGTTTAATCGGGCCGCGCAGTGGCGGTAAAATATTTTGCGGCTGTGTTTGCGCCATATGTTTAAACATATCCATTAACGCATCCTGTTTAATAGATATTTGCTTCTCGTTACTCAAGTGCTGCATGCTACAGCCACCGCAGACAGTAAAATGCTCACAAACCGCTGCGACTCTATCGCTCGATGCTTTTATGATATTAACCGCACGGCCTTGATCAAATTTTTTGCTCTGCTTGGAGTATTTAAATTCCACAGTTTCACCAGGCAGTGCAAAATCAACAAATACAACTTTACCGTCCAAGTGCCCAACGCCGCGCCCCTCATGACTCAATGATTCTATTTCAATTTCAGCTGTTGCTTCGGGAATACGTTGTCTTCGTCTGCGTTTTACCATAATAATTTCTTAAAGTACTCGCTTTTAATAAGCCTTAAATTAATGTCTATTGTTAAGCTGATGCTTAGGCGGGAAAAACACCGGTAGATAAATAGCGATCACCACGGTCACAAATAATGGACACAATGAGTGCGTTTTCAACTTGCTCTGATAATTTTAACGCCGCGGCGACGGCACCACCGGATGAAATACCACAGAAAATTCCTTCTTCAGCCGCCAGTCGACGCGTTGTGTCTTCGGCTAATTGCTGACCAATATCAATTGTCTGGTCCACTCGACTTTCTTCAAAGATCCCCGGTAAGTATTCTTTAGGCCAACGTCGAATACCTGGAATACTGGAGCCCTCTTCTGGTTGCACGCCGACAATTTGAATATCTGGATTTTGCTCTTTCAGGTAACGCGATGTCCCCATAATTGTCCCGGTGGTGCCCATTGCACTAACAAAATGTGTAATCTGGCCCTTTGTATCGCGCCAAATTTCCGGGCCAGTACTGTTATAGTGTGCAACTGGATTATCTGGATTATTAAACTGATCAAGCACAATACCTTTGCCCTCTTTCTGCATTTGCAAGGCAAGATCACGCGCACCTTCCATACTTTGCTTACGGGTAACGGTTATTAATTCTGCACCGTAGGCCTTCATACTGGCGCGACGTTCCTCGGTCATATTATCTGGCATGATCAGCACCATTTTATAACCCTTAATAGCCGCAGCCATCGCCAGGGCAATACCCGTATTGCCACTGGTTGCTTCAATTAATGTATCGCCTGGTTTTATATCGCCCCTGTCTTCCGCCATCTGAATCATCGTCATTGCTGGTCGGTCTTTAACGGAACCTGCGGGGTTATTTCCTTCCAGCTTTACCATGACAATATTATTATTTTGTGGCACCAGTCGTTGTAAACGAACCAAAGGCGTATTGCCAACAAAGTCTTCCAATGTAGGGAAATCTTCAGGATTCATAAAAAATCACTTCTAAAATTAGTTTTTATAGATAAAGCTGATAAAATCAGCCACATAACTATGTGAGTACAGTCTGTTAGCGTAGATATTGCCGAATGATTGCGTATTTAAAAGAATTATAATCGCAATCAAGCAGATATTGCCCCGTAAAGACAAGGACATTATCCCACATTTATAATAAATCAGTGAACGGTTGTCCTATACAAATGCACATATTAAAAAGAATTATCGGGCTTTTACTCCTGCCTGCCAGCTTATACGCCGCAACCAGTGAAGATTCTGTATCACTATTAGGTAGCGAAGAACTCTTTATTGGCGATATGCCGACGGTGATTTCTGCTACACGCCTGAAGCAGCCCATAAATGAATCGCCGGTCTCAACCACCATCATCGACAGTCAAATGATTAAAGCCAGTGGTGCACAAACCGTTGCTGATTTATTACGTCTGGTTCCGGGGTTTACTGTTGGTTACTTGTCAGGTAACTACCCCGTGGCGTCTTATCATGGTCAAAGTGATAGATTTTCCCGACGCTTACAATTACTTATAGATGGTCGCTCGGTCTATTTACCCACACTCTCCGGCATTTCATGGTCCGACCTTGTCATTGGTATCGAAGATATCGAACGCATTGAAGTCGTTCGAGGCCCCAATGCATCGACTTATGGAAATAATGCATTCAGTGCGGTTGTTAGCATAATCACCAAACATGCCTCAGCTGACAAGGGGCAATACATAAAAACCACCGTGGGCAGTCAATCTACCGCCGATGTTCTATACCGATTTGCAGATAGTACAGAGAATGCCGATTACCGCGTAAGCGTGGGCACTAAAAACAATCATGGCACTGACCTGTTAAATGATTTTACTGAAACCGATTACCTAAGTTACCGCCTGGATTACCAACTGGATAATAATACTCAGCTATTTTATCAGGGCGGCATACAGGACAGTGAGTACGGCAGTCTGCATGAAAGCAAAGACTACGTTCCATCAGATGTCGACGTGCAGACCATTTTTCAACATTTACGCTTAGAACACAGCTTTAATAATCAGAGCAGCCTGGCATTACAGTATTACTACAACTACACCAATAGCTATGAATCTTCTTTTGCTATCAACGTTGATGGCTCTTCATATGGAGTCGATTCAT
Source organism: uncultured Gammaproteobacteria bacterium (assembly GCA_963924875.1). Classification (GTDB taxonomy): domain Bacteria; phylum Pseudomonadota; class Gammaproteobacteria; order SZUA-229; family SZUA-229; genus SZUA-229. The sequence goes on along the minus strand of CAWUSX010000015.1, from coordinate 21,270 downwards.
TTGATATCTATAATACCCTCGATTTAACCTCCGAACGGCACGACTTTGAAGCCACCTATTATTTTCAGCCGCTAGCTGATTTACGCATGGTGACAGGTGCCAGTATCCGTTTAGATAGCGTCACAGCAGATGGAGTATATGACGCAGATGCAGACAATCACCTAATGCTGTATCGCGGATATAGCCATGGCGAATATTCAATTACTGAGGAGCTTCAGCTTAATGCCGGCGTTATGCTGGAGAAAAATGATATATCGGGTACCGACGTTGCGCCACGCCTGGCCTTTATTTACCAGCCCAGCCAGCAGCATAGCTTAAGAATCGGCGCGTCTAAAGCAACACGTACGCCTACTTTATTTGATGAAGTCGGTTTTTATGCCATAGAACAAACCTTAACAGTGAACGGCGGCGATCCGCTACCCGCTGGACATCCTGCAAATACTATTTTAGGTAGCGACACTTTGGTTGAAGTCGTGTTTACCTCGCCGGGTGGCGTAGAGTCAGAAAAAATAACCAGCCTGGAGCTTGGCTGGATGATGAACCTGTTAAATAATCGACTGACTTTAGATTTTAAATTATTTAGAGATAAAGCCAAAGACCTTATCTTCGAACTCGAACAAACTTCAATAGCCCCACCTGAAAATTATTACATAATAGATCCCGATACTAGCGGTGCCAATTATTCTGATAATGCAGCCCAATCTATCACCAAAGGCTTTGAGTTTTATAGCGATTATCAAATTCGGCAGGATCTTCGCCTGTATAGCTTTTTCTCATACATAACAATAACTGCGGAAAAAACTAATGCATTAGCGAGTGATTCAATCGTAGGCCAACTAGAAGAATCGATCCCCCGGCGTAGTTTTGGCGCTATGCTAATGAAGTCATGGGAGAACAATTTAGATACCAGCCTGGCAATTTACCATGTCAGTGATATGGATTGGCTCGATCGCACACATAACCGGATCAATCCTGAGCTTGAACCTCATAGAGACAGATCAGCAGAGGCGTATACCAAGCTTGATTTGGTAATACGTAAAGCATCCAGAATCAATAAAACGGAAGTTAATTACTCCCTGATAATACAAAACATTGGCAATCATTACTGGGACTATACACGGACAAATTATGAGAAAAACAACCCAACAGTTGTCAATATACCCGGTAGCCGACAGGATACACGGGCTTACTTTGAAGTCGCTTTAAAATTTAATTAAGTAAAAATGAGCAACACTCTAATCCAGGTTGATAATCGGACACAGCTGTAATACAGGGACATATATTGAATAGTAGTACACACAGTACAGCCATTTTTAATCAGCACTTACGGAAGCTACCTTCACTTCTAATACGTAATGCTGTGCTGTGCATATGTTGTTTTTTACTATTCTTATCTTCCACTGTACAGGCTGATAATTCAGAAAAAAATATTGCTATTGTTTATTTACAGGACAAAGGTTTTAGCCAGCTATTAATTGAACATCTGGAAAAAGATTTAAACGAAAAAAAATTCAATGTCATAAAAATACCTGTCCAGCATGCACTAAATATACAATTACAAGAGCAGGACCTCATTATAGCTTTAGGCAGCAAGGTAACAAAAATACTGCTCGAGTCCGCGATCAACAAACCAACACTTAGCTTGCTTGTCCCAAAAGATTTTTCAGACGTTTTAGAAAAAAGTCACCCCGATGTCACACACTGGAGTCGACTGCTTATTGATCAGCCCATAAAAAGACACTTTGCTTTGATTTCTGCAATATTAGGGCCACATCACAAAACGGGGCTACTGCTCGGCCCGCGTGCACAACAATCAGAATCATTATTCGAGCAAGCGGCGGCTGAATCCGAACAGTCACTTACTACGCTATATATCGACCAGAGGGATCAACTAACACTCGCACTAAAATCATTAAGCAAAGAAGCAGATGTTCTACTCGCATTACCCGACCCGAGAATTTATAACAAAAGCACAACGAGAAGCATTCTGCTTTCTTCTTATCGATATAAATTGCCTATTATTGGCTTCTCAAAAGCCTATGTTAAAGCTGGCGCAATAGCCGCCATTTACTCCAAGCCAGAACAGATAAGCACCCAGGCTGCAAATATAAGCGATCAGTTCTTTGATAAAAATTATTTTGAGAAGAAAGTTTATTACCCAACCTATTTTTCCGTTTCACTGAACCATAAAGTAGCTCGCTCAATGAATATAAGGCTCCCCGAAAGCTCAGTTATTATTGAACAAATGAAAAAATCTGAGAAAAAACCATGAAAAACTGGGGCATAAATAAGCGCGTGATGTTTTTAGCATTGCTACCCACATTGCTAATCACCATTACTCTGGCGTCATATTTCAGCATTAGTCGGTATGCTTACATAGAAGAAGCAATGCATTTGAAAGGCCAGTTAATCGCAAACAATCTCGCGCCTGCTTGCGAATATGGTATTTTTTCTGGAAATATTGAAATACTTGACACGCTAATTACAAATACAATAAAAGAAAGTGATATTGTTAATATCACAATCAGTAACAACAATAATGATGTTTTAATTAGCCGGACGAAAAGTATAAAACCGAGTAGTTCCATATTGCCTATTTTCGTTAACCCTAAAGAATTCAAATACTCGAAAAATATAATCTCCAGCGAAATAGTCATTTCTGATTATGAGGAAGCCGACTCCACTCCTGAAAATATCGCTGATAACCGAGAAAATACCCTGGGATACGTTCACGTTACTTTAGACAATAGATCGACTCAAGTACAACAATTGGACAGTATTCTTAAAGGGTTTTTAATTGCATTTTCAGGCTTATTCTTCACAGTATTTCTTGCCATTAGTATCAGCCGAAGCGTTGTTATTCCAATTCAACGATTAACACAATCCGTCAAAAAAATAGCTAAAGGCGAATTAAACACACCTATAGAAACAGGTAGCGGCGGTGAGATTGGCTCACTAGAAGACGGCATAAACAAAATGGCTAGAGAGATGCAGCTAATACGCAGCGACTTACAAGGGCAAGTAAATAGCGCAACTGCAGATTTAAAAAAGACACTGGAAGAATTAGAAATACAAAATATAGAGTTAGACCTGGCCCGTAATCAGGCAATATCCGCAAGCAAAATTAAATCTGAATTTTTAGCCAATATGAGCCATGAAATACGCACTCCTATGAATGGAGTCATAGGATTTACCGATCTTTTAGGAAAAACACAACTTACTGCAGAACAAGATGACTATGTTAATACTATACATAGTTCAGCCTCTAGCTTGCTAACTATTATCAATGATATTTTAGACTTTTCAAAAATAGAATCCGGAAAGTTAAATATTGAAAGCATTCCATTTAACCTGGACGACGTTATGGCTGAAATAATAACCATGTTTACACCAATGGCCTACAAAAAAGATATTGAACTGATATATCAACCTCTAATTTATCTATCCAACAAATTAATAGGTGACCCCTCTCGAATTCGTCAAATTTTAATTAACCTAATCAGTAACGCTGTTAAGTTCACTCAAACTGGCCATGTAATTATCCGTGTAATACAGGAGATACAAGAGGACAAAATAAATATTCGTTTTACTGTTACCGACACTGGCATGGGAATGACTGAAACAAGCAAACAACGCCTATTTACTGCTTTCACACAAGCCGACACATCTATAAGTCGTGAGTTTGGTGGCACAGGTCTAGGCCTTGTTATTTCACGTAAACTTGCTGCATTAATGAATGGTGATATTGGATTTGAAAGCACTATTAATCAAGGTTCAAGTTTCTGGTTTAATATCACCTTACAAAATAACAATATCTCTTCAAACAAAATACAGGCGCCATTAAATTTAAAATTAATTTTACTCGAATCTATGAATCAAAATAAATTTTCTACCCGGGGAATATTAAATGCCATGGGGATTGAACTCATAGAAATATGCCGAGTTGATGAAATTTTATCCACTGTAGAGACAACTGACGTTGACGGCATTATTATTGTCCTCGGTAGAAATGATATAAAAAACACAGCACTACAAGACGCCATTGTCGATGTATTGAAAGACATTCAGTTACCACATATGACGCTTGCCAGTATTTTTGACACTAACGACGCCAAAAAAATCAGTAACACCGGGCTGAATAATATTGTTTATCGCAGTTCAAGAAGCAACATCCTAAAAAACTGTATCCTCACAACATTTACCTCAAAAGATAAAGAGAACGTTCTCAAAAATAGTTCCATTATCGACAGCACAAACCATCACATATTTACTCACACAAAGGTCTTATTAGTTGATGACAATGAAATAAACTTAAAACTAGCCAGAACATTATTAGAAATGAGAGGCATTAATGTCACAATGGCCTGCGACGGAGAACAGGCTATTGAACTGGCTAATAAGGAATATTTCCATCTAATATTGATGGATTTGCATATGCCAAAGGTAAATGGCTTTGAAGCATCAAAAGTTATTCGTAATACAGAAAACCCATGTAAGCACACAATAATCATAGCATTAACCGCTAATGCTATGCCGGAAGAGCAACTACAGGTTTTCCACTCAGGAATGAACGATATTTTACTTAAACCAATTACTGAAGATCAATTTATGGATTCTTTTTCACGCTGGATAGAGAAGCCACAAAAAGTAGAATATAAGCCAGATATCAAAAAAGAAAAAAAGGATGATGTAAACCATCTCATATTTGATAGACAGGAAAGCATTGAATTAGCTGGCGGCAATGAAACATTAGCTGATGAATTATTGCCTATGCTTATTCTGGAATTAGAAAAATTAAAGGGCAGTTTGTTGTTAGCACTGGACGAAAATGACCTGGGTGAGCTCAAGATACACATTCACAAATTGCACGGAGGAACCAAATACTGCGGCGTACCAGAACTGCGTAATGCAGCGGCCAAGTTTGAGGAAATGGTTGATCATAAAAGAATAGCTGAGTTTTCTGAGGGCTTAGAAGCAGTAATAACAGCCATTGATAACTTATTAGAATTCAACAGAAACCATCTACAAAAGCAACATACCCATTAAAATATTCCAGTAACCAAAATCATTTAAAACACCTCTAGCAATCAATAGTTATAAGTGTTGTTTATATAATTATGATAACAATCTAGCCTCCTGCAATAATCGCTTCATCTGTCTAACCGCAGCAGGCAAGCCAGAATAAATTGCTTCAGCAATAATCGCATGCCCAATATTCAGCTCTTTTATATGCGGTATAGCGGCAATATCGCGTACATTATGATAATGCAAACCATGCCCTGCATTCACCTGTAAACCCAAATCATGTCCTATATCTGCGGCTTCAACAATTTTTTTAAATTCTCTCATCTTTGCTTCGCGTGTTTTAGCATCAGCAAAATGCCCCGTATGAATTTCAATAGCCGGTGCCCCGCATCGCTTTGCCGCTTCTATTTGGCTACGATCAGTATCAATAAATAATGACACACGCACATTGGCTTCACCCAATCGTAAACACGCTTCTTTAATTCGACGTTCCTGGCTGACCACATCTAGCCCACCCTCGGTTGTCAGTTCTTCACGACTTTCAGGCACAAGACAACAATCCGACGGTTTAACTGTCTCGGCAAAAGCTAGCATTTCATCTGTGACTGCCATTTCCAAATTCATATGTGTTATCAGGCAATCCTTTAACATTAAAACATCACGTTCCTGAATATGCCTTCGGTCTTCACGTAAATGCAATGTAATTGAGTCTGCACCCGCCTGCTCAGCCTGTAATGCTGCGTGAACAGGATCAGGGTAACGAGTACCTCTTGCTTGTCGCAGTGTTGCAACATGATCAATATTTACACCCAATAGAATTTTATTTTTATCTGACATTTATATAGTCCTGTTATGCTTGTTGACTATTTTATTAGAAAATACAGCTTTAATAAACATATCATCTCTTTTGTTAACACTTTACGAATACAAGTCTCTTATTCTAGCCTTTTACTTAAATCATTAGAAAAAATCTGCCTATATGCTATAGATAGATAATACAGACTGAATACACTAAATTTTAAATAATACGTATATATCAAAAAATTAAAATGCATCTCAATGATTAGGCACTCCATATAACAACTTAAAAAATTACCGTTGCTACCTGCCACTAATTTCTGCCAGGTTTATTCGTAAAAAAGATTACCTTGTTTCTACAAATGGCATTATCATTCACTTATATGTGTTATGCCAGTCAATATTTTATGAGATGAGGCTCACAGAACGGTTTAACAAACCACGCTGTGTGACTCTACTCACAGATAAATTAACCATCTGTTTATAGGATCCCTACATACAAAAACTTTATTAATATTCATGATCAAAAGACATTCACAATACGACGTTTCTAACTCAATCGATGTATCTAGCACTCAAGCTGTTTGTAATGCTGTGTGCGATATTTTCCATAGCTGCTATCTATCTGCCGATGACAGCAAAATACGCCAGGTATTTGATGACTTCGATAGCTTGTTTGATGGTTATTACAATGGTTTCAATGCCTGTGACACCTACTACCACGATAAACAACACACCTTAGATGTCACACTGGCACTGACTCGTTTAATAGATGGCTATGAGAGGCAGAGCGATCGCCACCATACCCTTGGATCTAAGCTTACCACCGTAGCCATAATTACAGCTCTATTTCACGACTCTGGCTATATTCGTAAAACAGATGACCAAAAACACCATAATGGCGCCCAGTACACATCTGTTCATGTCAGTAGAAGCGCAAATTTTCTACACAATTATTTACATATGTCTGGCATGCCTGAATTTGCAGACATAGCTGCCAACATGGTTCACTACACCGGTTATGAGGTAGCACCAGAAAATATCAAACTGCCCGATGAAAAGTTACATCTAATCGGCTACATGCTCGGTACCGCTGATTTAATAGCACAAATGTCCGATCGTTGTTATCTGGAAAAATGCCGGGATCGATTATTTCCTGAATTTGAATTAGGTGGAATTACTCAAAGGGAAGGCCAGGATGGCCAGCTTATTTTATTATTTACATCGCCTGAAGACTTGCTAGCAAAAACACCTGATTTTTATAACTCTGAAGTTAAAAGCCGCATTAATGTTTTATTTCAACAGGTACACAAATATGCCGAGGCACACTTTGGTGGAGATAACTTATATATAAAATATCTTGAAAAAAATATTCAACACATAGAAGAACTTATAAAATCTGAAAAGCTGGAATCACTGCGACGATTACCACCATATCAGGTTGATGTCATGAGCAGCTAAACATAAAAAATACTAGCCATTAAAAAGCCGGCGTTAATTAGCCGGCTTTTTAATTTCATAATGATTTATATTACGTTATTCGATAGCGTAAACCTCACCATTTACCGAATTAAAGATAACTTTACCATCTGCTACAACGGGTGATGAAAACACTTTCTGCGCAGATTTATAACGCCAAAGTACCCGCCCTGTTTTAGCAGAAAGCGCATATAAGTTACCATCTGTACTTGCAATATAAAGATTACCAGATGCTATTATCGGTGATGAAAAAATTGGACCATGCGTTTGGTATTCCCAAATACGTCCACTTTCTTCTGCATCATAGGCATAAATATAATTATCTGTACTACCAAAATAAACTACACCATCATATACCGCCGGAGATGAAAACACTTTACCTGCCGTTTTCTTTTTCCATTTTAACTGTCCGGTTTTTATATTAATCGCATGAATATATTTATCATCACCGCCTACGAATAAGTGGCCATCATATATACTGGGTGATGAATAAACAGGACTACGAACGGCATAACGCCATTGCTCTTGCCCTGACTTTTTATTAACCGCGCGAACAAAACCATCAAGAGTACCAATAAATACCATGGAATCACTGATAGCGGGTGATGTATAAACTACGCCTGTAGATTTAAAACGCCATTTTTCCGCACCCGTTGTTGCATCAACTGCATACAGGTGTTTATCTTGTCCACCAAAGTAAACAACACCGTCTTCTATCACTGGCGCTGTATAAACTTTACCCGCCGTACGGAATTTCCAAATTTCGTTGTGGGTAGAAATATCTACCGCATATAAGTAACCATCCCAACTTCCAACATAAAGCGTGCCACCACTAACGGCAACAGGTGCTTCAATATTAGCCGCTGTTTTAAACTTCCACTTAACATGCCCGTCATCAAGATCGAGCGCATAAACGTAGCCATCTTTACAACCTAGATAAACCGTGTCGCCGGCAACAATAGGTGAAGAATAGGTTTTATCCGGTGCCGAGTATTTCCAGGCCAATTGAGTCATTTTACCAGGCGCAGACTCACTGCTTACTCCTGAATGATCTACATCACCACGAAACATAGCTGAACCACCACCACATGCCGTCAATAAGATACTGCTTAAAATCACCAAAGAAAAAGATAAACCCTTAATCATATTGCCTCCATTGACATAAAAAATATTTTTTTATTATAGAACAATTGTTGCAGACACTGACTCAACGAGGTTAAAAACGCGTGACGAAACCTATCATCGGCCAACATTGCATAATAACTCGTAAGAAATGGTTCCCGCTTTTAATGCCACTTCATCCACCGAAACATGCCTTCCCCATAACTCCACTTCGTCACCACATTGCGCCTTGATGCCGCGTAAATCAACAGCGATAGAGTCCATCGATACACGACCTATCAATTGCGTTAACTGTCTATTTACCATAACAGGCGTACCACCTGGAGCGAGTCGAGGATAACCATCTCCATAGCCAATATTAACTATTCCAATCGGCATATCGTCTGGGCATGTCCAGCCATCACCATAACCAACATGATGCCCTTTGGGCAAATGGTTAATTGCAATCAACTCTGCATGCAGATTCATAACCGCTTGCAGGCCTAAACTCTCTGCCGTTACATCAGGAAATGGCGAAGCACCATATAGCATAATACCGGGGCGCACCCAGTCCTGGCTCTCATACAACCGGCTTAAAATGGCGGCTGAATTGGACACACTGGTTTGACTAGCTGTTTCATCATTCAACTGTTTAAAGCAATTGAGTTGTTGCAGATTTGAGCTGTTATCCGGCTGGTCTGCATTCGCAAAGTGCATCATCAAACCCAATTGCTGGATGGCTGGAATCTGCTGGAGACGCTGCCAACATGCTGTAACTTCATCTGGCTGAACGCCTAAACGCCCCATCCCCGTATTTACTTTAAGCCAAATGCTAAACACTGTATCTGTAGCTATGCTTTCATCACTCAATAATTCTAATAAATCAATTTGCCACAGCTGACTCACCGCCGGGCGTAGATTGTATTGAATGATTAGCTTTAATTGCGCACTATCCGCAAAACCTTGAAATACCGTAATAGGCTTATTAATACCGTGATCACGTAGCGCTATTGCCTCATCTATTTGAGCCACAGCAAAACCATTGGCTTTATCTAAGGCATCTGCAACCTGTAACATTCCATGACCGTAGGCATTCGCCTTGATCACCGGCATAATATTACTGTTAGCTGAGTACTTTTGAACTTGTTTGAAATTGTGTTTTAAGGCGTCTAAATCTATTGTTACTTTTGCAGCCCGGTTCTGCTTGCTCTGGTGTTCTAAATTCACTTACTCAAAACCATCCGATGAATACATTTCGGGGCTATAATTTTCAAATTTAGTATATTGCCCGAGGAAGGTTAAGCGCGTTGTACCAATAGGCCCATTACGCTGTTTACCAACAATAATTTCTGCGGTGCCCTTATCGGTACTATCCTCGTTATAAACTTCATCACGATAAATAAACACGATAATATCCGCATCTTGCTCGATAGCACCTGATTCACGTAAGTCAGAGTTAATCGGGCGTTTATTGGGACGCTGCTCCAAACTACGATTTAACTGAGACAGGGCAATTACCGGTACTTCCAGCTCTTTAGCCAGTGCCTTCAAGCCGCGGGATATTTCTGAAATTTCATTGGTTCTGTTTTCAGACTTACCCGCCACCTGCATTAATTGAAGATAATCGATGACGATTAAGCCCAGGCCATGCTCACGCTTTAAACGTCGCGCACGCGCACGTAAATCCGTTGGCGATAAGGCAGGTGTATCATCTACAAAGATCTTCGCCTCCGACAATATAGACACAGCCGAGGTTATTCTCGGCCAATCCTCATCATTCAATTGGCCGGTACGTAAACGGTGCTGATCAATTCGCCCCATCGATGAGATCATCCGCATCGCCAATGACTCGGCGGGCATCTCCATACTAAATACCGCGACGGGAATACCCTGTGCAATGGCTGCATTTTCAGCGACGTTCATTGCAAAGGTAGTTTTACCCATTGAGGGTCGGCCCGCGACGATAACCAGATCACCCTTTTGCAGACCACTGGTTTGTTCGTCAAAATCCTTAAAGCCTGTGGTGACACCTGTAATATTACCGTCTTGCTCAAACAGGTAGTCTATTTGCTCAACGGTTTTACTTAACAGATGCTTAATATCTTTAAAGCCATTTTCGGAGCGAGTGCCTTGCTCGGCAATGGTAAACACTCTGCGCTCGGCTTCGTCTAACAGCTCCTTACTTTCACGGCCTTCCGGGTTATATGCACTGCCCGCTATATCGGTACCAATTTCGATGAGCTGACGAAAAACAGAACGTTCGCGCACAATATCGGCATAGGCACGTATATTAGCCGCACTTGGTGTATCTTTGGCTAATTGACCTAAATACGCCAGGCCACCAGCCGCAGCCAGCTCATTTGTTTTACTCAGCTCATCCGACAGCGTAATCACATCAAAAGGCTTATCAGCGGCCTCCAGCTTGGCGATACTACGAAAGATCAGTCGATGGTCATGGCGATATAAATCTTCCTCTGTAACACGATCAGCAATTTGTTCCCAGGCACGCTTGTCGAGCATTAAGCCACCTAAAACAGCCTGCTCAGCCTCAATAGAGTGCGGGGGAACTTTCAAATTACTGGTACTATCAGCCACTTGATAATCGATATTTTCTGGATAGCTTAAGGTTTCAGACATGATTATATTAAAGAGTACTTATTTTATGTTCGTAGACTTGCTTGACGCTTCAGTTTGCCTTTTCAACTGCATAACTGCAATACACTTTAGGCTGATTTAAAGTTTATTTTTAAACAACAGGTAATACCGGCAATGTTTCAAAATACAATCGCCTAAACGACAACAGCCGGGCTATTGCCCGGCTGTTGAAAGCTTTATCGATAAAGAATAGTGTTTATTCTTCGCCGATAATTGTCAACTTAACGACCGCATTAACTTCGCTGTGTAAGTGCAGATCAATTTCAAATGCACCTTCTGTACGAAGAGGACCATTAGGAAGACGTACCTCTTTTTTCTCAACGTCCACACCAGCCGCTTTAACTGCGTCTGCAATATCTGCATTACCAACAGAACCGAATAATTTACCTTCAGAGCCTGCTTTAGATGTAATGCTAATTGATAACTCATCCAGCTTAGCTTTACGTGCCTGTGCATTCGCCAGAGTTTCAGTTTCTTTAGCTTCAAGCTCCACACGACGCTCTTCTAACTCTTTAATATTTGTAGCATTTGCAATTTTAGCTTTACCGAAAGGTAATAAAAAATTACGTGCAAAACCTGGTTTTACATTTACTACGTCGCCCAGCTTACCCAGACGATCAACTTTTTCTAATAAAATGATATCCATCATTTAACCCTCTAATAAGATCTAGATCTAGTGCTGATCAGTGTATGGTAATAACGCAAGGTAGCGCGCACGCTTGATTGCAGTAGTTACCTGACGCTGATACTTTGCTTTTGTACCCGTGATACGAGCAGGAACAATCTTGCCTGTTTCACTTACAAAGTTTTTCAGTAAGTTCAGATCTTTGTAGTCACACTGTGTAATGCCTTCAGCAGTGAAACGACAGAATTTTTTACGACGAAAATATGCCATTATTTATATCCTCACTTATTCTGCAGCTGAGTCAGCTTCTGGAGCCGCTGCAGTTGCTGGAGCTGATTCAGCTACAGGAGCCGCTTCAGTTGTTTCAGTTTTTTCAGTTGCAGGAGCTGCTTCAGCTGCAGGCGATTCACTTCTATCACGGTGTTCAGAACGAGAAGGCTTGCTGCTTTCTTCTTCTTTTAATAGTGGTGAAGGCTCAGTAATCGCTTCTTTGCACTTGATAACCATATTACGTAGAACCGCATCATTGAAACGGAACATAGACTCAAGTTCAGCAAGCTCTTCGCCACCGCACTCGATATTCATTAAAACGTAATGTGCTTTGTGAATTTTATTGATTGAATAAGCTAATTGACGACGACCCCAGTCTTCCAGGCGGTGGATTTGACCACCATTAGTCTCAATAATGCTTTTATAGCGTTCGATCATCGCTGGCACTTGCTCGCTCTGATCTGGATGTACCAGAAATACTACTTCGTAATGACGCATTGTATGCTCCCTACGGTTAATGCCCTCTGTACCTGCTTCTCAGCCAACACAGTAGAACAAGGAGTGAAAAAAAACCGAGATAGTCAGATGAAATCTCAGGGCGCGAATACTACCCTTTTTACGCCAATACCTCAACAACTATTGTATGCAGGCTTTTAACGGCGGCGCTTAGGATAAATTTAAGCGCGTCTCCAGCTGGTTTCTGCGCCCTTATCCTCGAGCTCAATACCCTGATCTTTCAGCTCATCACGAAGTCGGTCTGCCTCACCCCAGTTTTTATCGACCTTTGCCTGAGTACGCTGCTGAATAAGTGCATCGATTTTTTCATCACTTAAACCATCGGAGCTACCACCGCTTTTTAAATACACATCAGGTTCTTCCTGCAACAAACCTATAATGCCAGCCAAATGTTTTAATGTAGCCGCATAAGCTGAGGCCTTACTTACATCCGTTGCTTTAAGTTTATTAATCTGGTTTGCCAAATCGAACAATACCGCTATCGCTTCAGCTGTATTAAAATCTTCATTCATGGCCTCTTCAAATCGCTTAATAAACTCATCGGAAGAGCTATCCATTTCTGTTATTTGAATATCACGTAACGCATTATATAAACGCGTCAATGCAACACTGGCATTATCCAGCGCCTGATCAGAGTAGTTTAATGGACTGCGGTAATGACTTGCCAAAATAAAATAACGTATATCTTCTGCACGATAGCGCTGAAGAATTTCACGTACAGTAAAAAAATTCCCCAATGACTTGGACATTTTTTCATCGTCTATACGCACAAAACCATTATGCATCCATGTGTTAACAAATTTCTCACCGGTGGCTGCTTCCGACTGTGCGATTTCATTTTCATGATGCGGAAACTGTAAATCTTGCCCTCCACCGTGAATATCAAATGTATTACCTAAGCAGCACGTCGACATCGCTGAGCATTCTATATGCCAGCCCGGGCGACCATTCCCCCAGGGTGATTGCCAAAATGGCTCGTCTGGTTTTGCCGCTTTCCACAACACAAAATCTAGGGGATCATCTTTATATTCATCAACCGCGACACGCTCACCTGATCTTAACTCCTCGGTTTTTTTGCCTGATAGCTGGCCATAGCTTGCAAACTTACTCACGTCATAATAAACATCACCATTCTCCGCTGCATAGGCATAACCCTTTTCCTGCAAGGTGATAATCATGTTAATAATGTCGTCCATTGAGGTGGTTGCGCGTGGCTCTTCATCCGGGGGCAAAACACCTAATGCCTCAGCATCTTCATGCATAGCCGTTATAAAACGCTGCGTTAGCTGATTGAAGTCTTCCTTATTTTCATTCGCGCGCTTAATAATTTTGTCGTCTATATCGGTAATATTACGCACATAGGTCACTTCATAACCCTGCGATTTAAGGTAACGCGTCACCATATCAAACACCACCAGAACACGAGCATGTCCCAGATGGCAGAGGTCATATACAGTCATGCCGCAAACATACATGCGAACTTTGCCGGGTTCTATGGGTTTAAATTCTTCTTTTTGGTTTGTGTAAGTATTGTAGATTTTCAGCATGGGTTTATGTAATGATCACTATTGGGGCCAATATTAATAGCCATAAAAATAAGCGATTATTATACAATGCTTTTACGCCCCCTGGCTTTCGATTTGGCCCCCTTTTCGACTGGAGCAACAGAATGATCAACGTTTTATTTGTATGCATGGGCAACATATGCCGTTCACCCACTGCCGAAGGCATATTTCGCCAGGTTGTTAATACTGCTGGCCTCGCTGAGAAAATTTATATCGACTCTGCCGGCACACATGCATATCACATAGGCAAGCAACCCGATGCTCGCGCGCAGTCTGCATCGCGTAATCGTGGCATTGATTTAAGCAATTTGCGTGGCCGACAGGTAGAGCCTGCTGACTTTGATAAATTTGATTATGTGATAGCGATGGATAACAGCAATCATGATGACTTAATGCAGGTAGCTGGTGGCAATGCCGATAATTTATTTATGTTCCTGTCTTTTTCTGAACACTTTAACGAAAAAGAAGTTCCCGATCCGTATTACGGTGGTGAGCAAGGCTTTGAGCATGTGCTGGATCTGGTAGAAGATGCATCACGTGGCTTACTTGCCCACATACAAAAGCAGCACAACTTTTAAACTTCAATTCACAGAATGTATTCCGCACAAAAAAGCCACTCATAATAGAGTGGCTTTTTTGTGTACAACAACTAAAAATTATTCGCTAAGACGGAAATTCCCATGGCTTGGCGGCTGATTTCGTTGCTGGTTTTTCTGCAGGTTTATCCGTTACAACCGTAGCGGATTCCGCCGCTGGCTTTTCAGCAACTGGCTTAGCCACAGGTTTATCTGCTTGAAATTCCCATGGTTTCGCTGCCGATGCTGGTGCTTGAGGTGTAGCCGTTGGTTTAGCTTGCACAGCTGGCTTCGCCTGAGGCGCTTCCTTTTGCTCTACCACTTTAGGCACTGGCTTCACAGCTGCAGGCTGCTTTATTTGCTCTGGCTTCTCCACCTTAACAGCGGCCACCGGTTTAGGCTGTTCAACACTTGATTCAACTTCAACTGTTGGCTTTACTGCCTCGACTGGCTTCGGAGGTTTTTGCTCAGATCTATTTTCTGTTCTACTTTCAGGTTTAGACTCTGATTTAGGTTCTCTACTTTCAGGCTTAGACTCTGGTTTAGGTTCTCTACCTTCAGGCTTAGGCTCTGATTTAGGCTCTCTACCTTCAGGTTTTGACTCCGATTTAGTCTCTGCTTTAGCAGCAACCGGCTTAGCTTCAGAACGTTGTTCAGCGGGTGCATCATTACTCACCGGCTGCTTCACTGGTACAGGTGCTAGTGTTTTATCAATCTCATTCGGTGTAATCTGTTCGCTAGAAGCAGGTGCCTGCTGGCTATTACTTTCATCATTGCCATCTTGGCGATTACGATTATCTGGACGGTTATTACCACGACGGCGACCACGTCCACGGCGATTACCGCGACGACTACCTTCATTGCGCTCCTGATCATTAGACGTGTTTTCAGTTGATTGTGTATCAACCTGCTCAACAACACCTACTTCCTGCTGTATTGTTTCATCCTTGGCCACTGGAGCCTTTATCTGCTCTTGCTGTGGCTTTGCCTGATCTGGTTTTTGATTATTACGATTATCCGGCTTACGGCTACGGCTAATTTCACGTTTTTCTGGCTGACGTTCCTGTGAACGTTTATTTTGTGGTCGTTCAGCATTCCGCTTATCTTGCGTATCGCGAGTATCCTTTTTCTGGCGACTCTGTGTATCTGGTTTAGCTCCACGCTTTGGTGCTTCACCACGACTACTATCGCTGCGATTTTCATTACGAGCGTTACGGCGACGAGGAGTGCGTTGACGATCACCGTCACTGCGCTCACCATGCTTGTATTTACGCGCGGGTTTTGGCTGTTCTTCTGGTTTAGCGTCAGACTCACCAAATATAGCATTTAACATTTGTTTAATTAAACCTGGCTTTGCATCAGCTGCAGCTTTAGGTTTAGTTTTTGGTTTGGCCACTTTTTCAACAACCGGCGCTGGCTGTGCCGGTGTAATTGATTGCACAGCAGGCTTTTCACTTTCCACCTGATTAACGGCATCACGATTAGGAATATAAACACTCGTGTCATCATTTGCTACTTCGTAAGACGGCTTACCCTCGAACTCGCTGCTTTCTGCTACGCGTACACGCGTTACGTCATAATGAGGCGTTTCCATCGATTGATTTGCAATAAATGAAATTTCTACATTGGTGCGCGCCTCTATCTCAATGAGGTCTTTACGTTTTTCATTAAAGATAAACGTCGATACGTCTACAGGCACCTGAATTATGACACGGCCTGTATGCTCTTTAAGCGCCTCTTCTTCTGCAATACGCAATAAAGATAAAGCCAATGACTCAACATTACGAATAGTGCCGTAGCCCTCACAACGTGGGCAAACCATTTGCGTGGCTTCGCCTAGTGATGGACGCAGACGCTGCCGCGACATTTCTAATAGACCAAAACGTGAAATACGACCGATCTGCACACGGGCACGATCCATCTTAAGTGCGTCACGTAAACGATTTTCTACTGCACGCTGGTTTTTATTCGCCATCATGTCGATGAAATCGATAACCACCAGGCCACCTAAGTCACGTAAACGTAACTGGCGTGCAATTTCATCTGCCGCTTCAAGGTTGGTATTGGTCGCCGTTTCTTCTATATCACCACCCTTGGTTGCACGGGCAGAGTTAATATCAATAGAAATAAGCGCTTCAGTATGGTCAATAACAATCGCACCACCTGACGGCAAATTAACTTCACGCTGGAAAGCCGATTCAATCTGGCCTTCGATTTGGTAGCGATTAAACAGTGGAATGCTATCGTCCTGATACATTTTCAGCTTGCGCTGGCTGTTTGGCATGACCTGCTTAACAAAGTCTTCCGCTGTTTTATAAACGTCCGGGTTATCGATAATGATTTCACCGATATCTTCGCGGAAGTAATCACGCAAGGCACGGATGATGACGTTGCTTTCCTGGTAAATTAAGAACGGAGCCGGTCGATCAATAGAGGCTTTTTCAATAGCTCTCCAGACTTGCACCTGGTAATCCATGTCCCACTGTAATTCTTCAGTCGCACGACCCACACCAGCAGTGCGCACAATTAGACCCATGCTCTGTGGTATTTCCAGGCCGTTCATGGCCTCGCGAATTTCTTTGCGGTCATCGCCTTCAATACGCCGAGACACACCACCAGCACGAGGATTATTTGGCATTAATACCAGATAACGGCCGGCTAGAGAGATAAAGGTAGTGAGCGCAGCGCCTTTATTGCCACGCTCCTCTTTATCTACCTGAACAATAACCTGTGTGCCCTCTTTAACAGCCGTGCGAATATCCGGACGGCCAGAAGCATTACGTGCTTCATCAGTAAAGTAGGTACGGGAAATTTCTTTGAAGGGTAAAAAGCCGTGGCGATCAGCGCCATAATCAACAAAAGCGGCCTCTAAACTCGGTTCAACCCGAGTAATAGTACCTTTGTAAATACTTGCTTTTTTCTGCTCGCGAGAAGCAACTTCGATGTCCAGATCGTAGAGCTGCTGCCCATCGACCATGGCCACGCGAGTCTCCTCTTTCTGGAGTGCGTTTATAAGAATTCGTTTCATTAGAATGTAAACCTGATTTGGATTGCCACTCTGATAATCTTGGTGTCACGGGCACATAGGCAGGCTGAGGTTGTTGCGTAGCTTCCAGGCGGCCTATAAAAAATAGATAGGCAGCCGCTAGCATATCTTCCATCAGCTCATTGGCCGTTGAATTGTGCAGTGCGTCTTTAAAATTGTTAATCAGAGTGATTTTCATGATATATAAGTTGTTAGTAACAGACTTTAAATGGCTCTGTCACACCCTTTAGGGTTCATAGCAATTGTGTATAAACCCGGATTC
This sequence comes from uncultured Gammaproteobacteria bacterium, assembly GCA_963924875.1. Lineage (GTDB taxonomy): Bacteria > Pseudomonadota > Gammaproteobacteria > SZUA-229 > SZUA-229 > SZUA-229. The sequence continues at coordinate 3,353 of CAWUSX010000015.1, read as the reverse complement.
TGTATGCCTCAGCGTACTATCTGATTACTGAGCATTCCTGAAAATTGCCTGGCCCATACCGGTTTCAGTGAACAATTACTCGCTGAAAACGTATTTATTTTTATGGCCAATAACAATATCTATTACAGGAACAACCACAGTTTTGCAAATTGCGGCAAGCGGGTCAAGCTCTGTTATCATATAAGCCATGACTAAATCACCCTCTCAAGAGCCGTATCACAATGTGCAAACATTGGAAATTGGCCCACGCAATGAAAAACAACGCCTCGACAACTACCTGTTAACTCAACTTAAGGGCCTCCCCAAGAGTCGTGTGTACAAGTTATTACGCAGCGGACAGGTACGCGTTAATAAGGGCCGCAAGAAGGCAGATTACCGTTTGATCCTCGGTGATATGGTGCGTATCCCGCCGGTTCGTATGGCTGAGGCCGATGATGGCCGCGCCCCACAGCATCTACTCGATATGCTTAACCAGTCGGTGATTTTTGAAGACTCACATCTAATGGTGCTAAATAAGCCAGCGGGTCTGGCGGTGCATGGCGGCAGTAATATTCGCTTTGGGGTGATAGAAATGCTGCGTCAGGCGCGCCCTGAGGATGAAATGCTCGAGTTAGTCCATCGGCTCGACAGAGAAACCTCTGGCTGCCTGCTCATTGCCAAGTCCCGTGATGCCCTCAATCAACTACATGAATACTTTCGTGACCAAAATGGTGGCATGCAAAAAATATATCGCGCAATCGTTATGGGCCGCTGGCAAGGTGGTGAACAGGTGATTGATAAGCCGCTACTAAAAAACACCATCCGCGGTGGTGAACGCATGGTGGAAGTCAATCCCGAGGGCAAAGAGGCTCGCAGCTTATTTATACCTTTAGACTACAAGGACTCGATGAGCTTAATGGAAGTTAAACTATTCACCGGCCGTACTCATCAAATTCGCGTGCATGCCCAATCAGTCGGGCAGCCAATTGCTGGCGATAAAAAATATGGCGATAATGACTTCAACCAACAACTTAAAGAATCCAACTTTAAGCGCATGTACTTACACGCTTACCGCCTGAGTTTTTCACTCGGTAAACAGGCATATGATATTTGTGCGCCACTGGATGATGAGTGGCAGACACTGATGGGTTCAAACCTAAAATGAATAAATTTAGTTTAGATTTTATAAAACACTTACAGGATTTAGCGCACTCAAAATTGTTATCTTATGAATAAACCTTCTATGAATACCCAACTCCCCTATCAATTATTAATTTTTGACTGGGACGGCACCTTAATGGATTCCGTCGCACGCATTGTGGATTGCTTGCGCAAGGCGGGTGAGGAAATACTCGGTGCAGAACCTCGCCATAGCGATGAATTAAAAGACGTTATTGGGCTTGGCTTGCGCGAAGCACTCATGCAATTACACCCGACGTGTAATGACCAACAAATTAAAGAAATGTCTGACAGCTACCGTTATCAATATATGCAAGTAAACACCACGACATCTGTACTGTTTGATGGCGCTGAAGATATTTTAGAAAAACTTGAACAACAAGGTTACTGGCTGGCCGTTGCAACGGGTAAAGGCCGCCAGGGGCTGGATCAGGTATTAGAAATAACGGGCATGAGATCACGCTTTCACACCACCCGTTGTGCCTCTGAAACACACTCTAAGCCCCATCCTTTAATGCTCGAAGAAATACTCGATCAACTCGGTCTGGAGGCACATCAGGCGCTGATGATTGGCGACACTGAATACGATATGGAAATGGCTAAAAATGCCAATATGGATCGACTCGGTGTAAGTTACGGCGTTCACCCGACAGAGCGTCTGCAAAAGCACCAGCCCATAGGCTGCATTGATCATATTCAACAACTGGATATTTTTTTACAAAACATTAAATCTCATAATGATTAATCTGTCGTAAAAAAGACGATGAAAAATGTATTCACTGGCAATATGCATTTGATGTGCATACACTCCACCTTAATACTTAACCAGCACTACGGAACAATTAGATGAGCGAAGGCAATAACTGGGAAAAAGATGTACTCACCGCTATAGCAACTGAAGGCGTTAAAGAGCAAAAACGTAGTCGTCGTTGGGGCATTTTTTTCAAGCTTCTGACATTTGTATATTTATTCGCCATCCTTTTTATCATGAACTCCAGTTCAACCGATGGCGGGCTTAAAAGCGGAAAACACACAGCCTTGGTAGAACTCAAAGGTGTGATCGCTCCGGGAGAAGAGGCCAGTGCAGACAATATTGTTACCGCCCTACGCGCCGCGTTTAAAGACCCGGATACCGCAGGTGTTATTCTGCGTATTAACAGCCCCGGTGGCAGCCCCGTACAATCGGGATATATTTATGATGAAATATTACGCCTCCGCGAAAAGTATCCAGAGACACCGCTGTATGCCGTGATTAGCGACATCTGTGCATCGGGTGGTTATTACGTGGCCGCTGCTGCTGAAAAGATTTATGCCGACCAGGCTAGTATCGTCGGTTCAATTGGTGTGCGTATGGATAATTTTGGATTTGTTGATGCGATGAAAAAGTTAGGCGTTGAACGCCGTACTTTAACCGCCGGTAAAAACAAGGCCTTACTTGATCCATTTGCACCAGAAAATCCAGCCGTTACTCAGCACCTTACCGGCCTGTTAAAAAGTGTCCATGAGCAATTTATCTATGCCGTTAAACAAGGCCGTGGTGATCGCCTTAAAGAAGTGGACGGCATGTTCACCGGGCTAATCTGGACAGGTGATCAAAGCGTTGAACTGGGTCTTGTTGATGAACTCGGCAGTGCAAGCTATGTCGCCCGTGAGGTATTTAAGGTGGATAACATTGTAAACTTTACGGTTCAGCCGGATATTTTCGAGCGTTTTTCCAAAAAAATTGGCGCACAAGTTTCTAGTCAAATTTCCAGCCTATTAATGAGCCAAAATACAGCGCCGCAACTTCGTTAAAATTAATTTTTAATTGTTTATAAAAAAAGCCCACACATTTTTAATGCGTGGGCTTTTTTTATTTTCAGTAACACAAAGATATTAGTTTTCTATTTCCACTTCGTCGGCAGTACCTTGCGGGTTGCCATCTGGAAATAACTTATCCTTAATACTCACTACTGTTTCACTGGACGAGTTCACGGTTGAAATAAAGGTGGCATAATTAATAGAATCATTACTAGCATCTTCATACTTGGTATCACCATCAACTAAAAATGTTACACCCAATACAGTAATTGAAGTTGAAACTGGTGTCGCGACTATACCTTTTAGCTCTACTTCTTTTACTTCCGATTCACGCTTAATCTGCGTTGCTGTTATTGTACTAGGACCACTTTCAAAGCCGCTGACATCAACAAAGT
>CAWUSX010000014.1:0-8313 GCA_963924875.1 uncultured Gammaproteobacteria bacterium | reverse complement strand
GCCGTCCTGGCTTATCACCACTCAAAATCACGTCCGTGTGATTTTGCCCCTGGGTAGAAATAATTTTCGGCAAGTCACAGGGAAAATTGTCGCAAGCCCATTTAGCTAATCGTAATTCGAAGAGATTAATATCAGTCTGGCGACAAACCGACCTGTTGCTAGCTTAAAACTGTACGTCACTAGGGGCAATTCCACAGGGATGTGGAATTGAGTGGCGATACGCCTGGACGGCGTACCGACACGACCCGGCAAAAGAGTAACGAACTAACAGTTTTGAAAAATAATGAAAGAAGTTTCAAACAGTTTTCAGGAACCCTCATGCTTTTTATGAGGGCTAGCGACAAAGGCGAGCGGGATTTTTGCTTACTTTTTGGGCTGTAGCAAAAAGTAAGGCGCCAGCAGGCGAACCTCAAAATATCAATGCATAACTAAGATTGCAATCATATAACCACAGAGGAACGAAGCGTAAAAAGCGCGATCCATCCCCGAAAAAGTCAAACATGTGAATGGGCATTTATTTTATTTTTTAGAATTCTTACCGCTAAGTCTATGCACTGCCTCAACCATGGCCGCTGCATTCTCCACCGGCGTGTGCTGGGTGATCCCATGACCAAGATTGAAAACATGACCACTGCCTTCACCATAGCTATGCAAAATCTTAGCGACCTCACACTCGATGACATCTGCAGAAGAGAGTAATACCGCCGGATCGAGATTACCCTGCAGAGCTACCCTGTCACCAACACGTTTACGCGCTTCACCAATATCTACGGTCCAGTCTAATCCAATTGCATCACAGCCCGAATTTGCGATACTTTCCAGCCACATTCCACCGCCTTTGGTATAAATAACACAGGGCACTTTACGACCATCTCGTTCACGAATAAGCCCCGCAACAATGCGCTGCATATATTCTAGCGAAAATTCACGGTAGGCAGAGTGAGACAACACACCGCCCCATGAATCAAAAATCATTACCGCCTGAGCACCGGCCTCAATTTGCGCATTAAGATAATCGGTTACCGCCTTCGCGTTAACCTCTAAAATGTGATGCAATAAATCCGCACGCTGATAAAGCATGGTTTTGATTTGTAGATAATCCGTACTGCCCTGACCCTCCACCATGTAACAGGCCAGTGTCCACGGGCTACCGGAAAATCCAATGAGTGGCACGTCTCCATTTAACGATTTGCGTATTTGACTCACGGCGTCCATTACGTAACGTAGCTGTATTGTAGGATCTGGCGCGGTTAATTTACGGATGTCCGATTCGTCACGTAAAGGACGCTCAAACATCGGGCCTTCACCTTCAGTAAAATAAAGCCCAAGTCCCATTGCATCCGGAATAGTCAGAATATCAGAAAATAAAATTGCGGCATCGAGAGGAAAGCGAGCCAATGGTTGCAAGGTGGCCTCTGTCGCAAAATCAGTATTTCTGCACAGGTCCATAAAACTGCCGGCATGTTTACGCGTTTCACGGTATTCGGGCAAATAACGTCCCGCCTGACGCATCATCCATACCGGGGTATATTCGGTTGGCTGGCGCAACAAGGCACGTAGAAAAACGTCGTTCTTTAAATGGCTCATAATTTACCTTGATGAAATTAAATAATTTTCTAAATATTATTTTTGTTAATTTTACATACACACATAAGCGAAGTTTGCAGCGCAACAATATTTATATGCGCTTCACACACGAAATGTTTGCAATCGACTGATCGATAAGCCCGATTGCAAATGTATTTACTTATGCGTTTCTTCCACTCGCAGTTGTTGAAGATGCTGCAACACATTCTGTTCACCAATCTGTTTAATCAAACCAAACGAGCTGAGCTTTTTAAAAACATTCGGACGCAACTGACATAGCACCAGTCGTGTATTATGGCTTTTACATACAGCCAATAAATCAGCCAGCGATTGCAAACCAGTCGCATCGATAAAGGGCACCTTCTCCATGCGTATAACTAATGTTTCCGCGTGCTCATGTATAGACTCCAGGACAAATTCAATACGCTCTGCAGCACCAAAGAAATACGGACCATCAATGTTATAAACCACTGTATTCGGCGGCAGTGTGAATTTTTTATCCTCTACCGACAATTCCTCATGCCGCTGCTCCTTAATATCGGTACTATCCGCCATGCGTTTCATAAACAGTAACGAAGCCAGTATCACACCTATATTAATCGCCACCACCAGGTCACTGAGTACCGTGAGGAAAAAGGTAATTAACAGCACGGCAACATCGGGTTTAGGTGCCGTACGCAGCATGTGACTAAACAGATGTAACTCGCTCATATTGTAAGCAACAACAAACAAAATGGCCGACAGTGCAGCGAGTGGTATATGTGATGCCAACGGAGCCAACACCAATATAGTAGCGACAAGCGTGAGGGTATGAACAATACCCGCCAATGGACTTGTAGCACCGTTACGAACATTGGTAGCGGTACGTGCAATGGCACCCGTTGAGGCAATCCCACCAAATAACGGAGAAAAAATATTTGCGATGCCCTGACCGATGAGCTCCTGATTGGAATTATGTTTTTTACCGGTCATACCATCTGCCACGACGGCGGATAAAAGCGATTCGATAGAACCAAGCAAGGCAATGGTGAAAGCCGGCCCGATGAGCTGTAGTACTTCTGCATAGGTTATGGTGGGTACTTCGAAATGTGGCAGGTGCTGCGGGATACCACCAAAGGCGCTGCCAATAGTAGCAACACCCGCAAAATCAAACTGCCACTGCACAAGCGTAATCACCACCATCGCTACTAATGGCGCAGGAATGCGCTTAAAAAAACGTGGCGAGAATAAGAGTATCGCTAGCGTGAGCACGGCTAGCGCCGTGGTTTCAAGGTGCAGCCCCGGAAATGCCTGAATCAAAGACCAAATTTTTTCATGAAAATGTCCCGAGGTCTGCAGCGGTGTCAGGCCAAAAAAATCCTTCCACTGGCCAACCCAAATAATCACCCCAATGCCACTGGTAAAACCGATAATCACCGGGTCGGGGATAAACTTAATAACAGACCCGAGGCGCGCAAATCCCATGAATACCAGCATAACGCCGGCCATCAAGGTGGCTACCTGTAGCCCATGGAAACCATATTTGGCGGTAATGCCTGCCAAAATCACTATAAAGGCACCGGTTGGCCCGGCGATTTGTACACGACTTCCACCAAATAACGAAGTCAAACCACCCGCCACAATAGCGGTATATAAACCTTGTTCCGGCTTAACACCGGAGGCAATAGCAAAGGCCATAGCCAGCGGCAACGCCACTATCCCGACAATTACACCGGCAATTATATTATTAAACCAATGACCTTTAGCGAACAGGCCAGCCCGCCTGGCTTCGAGAATAGCGATCATAATTTATAGACCCTAAAGTATAGGGTGACATATTATCACCATTAACATATGATTAACATATGATTAACATGTAGATAAACAAACCTATGGAAAATCGAACGGCACGACTTACTCTTTTGATCGATCCGACAAAAAAACAAATACTCGAAGAAATATGCACCATGCAAGACCTGACTTCATCACAGGTAATCCGTCAATTGATACGCGACTACATTCAGCAAAATGCCTCAGCCGAACAGCTAGCGCGCATGCCTCACCATGCCAGGTAAGACACCAAAGAGATTTATAAAAACGCTGTAGTTTTGTCTGGTTAACCACCAAATTCACAAAACAAATAGCAGAAAATTGGCGTGCAAATACTGCTCGAAGTAAGCCGCTATTACACGGTGCAATTACCCACCTTTAACGCCTATTTAAAATCGACTATTTAATAAGGACAAAAATGTATCAACACATAATCACCCCAGGCATGGGTAAAAAAATTACCGTTAATACAGACCACACGTTAACGGTGCCGAATTTTCCTATTATCCCTTACATCGAAGGCGACGGTATTGGTGTGGATATTAGTCCTCAGATGATGCAGGTGGTAGATATCGCAGTAAAAAAGGCATTTGGACTGACACGAAAAATTGCATGGATGGAAGTCTACGCCGGTGAAAAAGCCGTCAAGGTTTACGGCAAAGATTCCTGCTTACCAGAAGAGACCGTTAGCGCAATAAAAGATCATGTGGTTTCTATTAAAGGCCCACTTACCACCCCTATTTCTGGTGGAATTAGATCTCTCAATGTGGCACTTCGACAGCAACTCGATTTATTCGTTTGCTTGCGTCCGGTACGTTGGTTCGCCGGCGTTCCCTCACCGGTTAAAACACCCGAAAAAGTAAACATGATTATTTTTCGTGAAAACACGGAAGATATTTACAGCGGAATAGAATGGCCGGCAAATTCTGCGCAGGCAAAAAAATTAATTACATTTCTGCAACAGGAAATGGGCGTAACCAATATACGTTTCCCGGAGACTTCAGCCATTGGAATTAAACCAGTATCCATCGAAGGCAGTGAACGATTAATACGCAGTGCCATCCAGTATGCCATTGAGCATAAGCGCAAATCCGTTACCCTGGTGCACAAGGGTAACATTATGAAGTTCACCGAAGGTGGCTTTAAAAGCTGGGGCTATGAGCTAGCCAAACGAGAATTTTCTGGCGTGGAAATTGAAGACAGTGGTTGCTTGAAATTACCCAATGGAATAATCATTAAAGATGTAATAGCCGATGCGTTCTTACAGCAAATTCTTTTACAGCCTGAAGAATACGATGTGGTTGCCACTCTAAATCTGAATGGTGATTACATCTCTGATGCATTGGCAGCAGAGGTTGGCGGTATTGGTATGGCACCGGGTGGAAATTTCTCTGACAGCATTGCCATTTTTGAAGCCACTCACGGCACTGCCCCCGATATCGCAGGAAAAAATATCGCCAATCCATCTTCACTCATTCTGTCTGCCGAAATGATGCTACGACATATCGGCTGGACAGAAGCCGCAGACCTCATTATAAAGGGCATGGAAGGCGCGATTACAGCGCGCACCTTAACAGGTGATCTGGCTCGTTTAACGGATGGGGCCACTCAGGTTTCATGCAGCCAATTTGCAGAATCGATCATCGATCACATGTAATAACAATATCAAAATGCTTAGATTCTACTAAGTCAGCAACTATAAAAAAGCCTATCAATTGACAGGCTTTTTTAATTTATATTTTCACAAATTATTAATAATCACTTTAGGTATCATAACCAAGATTAGGCGACAACCAACGCTCCGCTTCCGCCATGGTCATGCCTTTACGCTTGGCATAATCCTCCACCTGTTCACGGTTAATTTTTGCAACCGCATAATATCTTGATTCCGGATTACTGAAGTACCAGCCACTTACCGATGATGCAGGGTACATGGAAAAACTTTCAGTAATTGTCATATTGGCATTTACATCCGGCTTAATCAGTTCCCAGAGCTTGGCTTTTTCGGTGTGATCAGGACATGCAGGATAACCCGGTGCGGGGCGTATACCTTTATATTCTTCGGCAATTAATGCATCGCTTTCTAATGATTCATCAGCTGCATACGCCCAAAACTCTTTACGAACACGCTTATGCATTAACTCCGCAAAGGCCTCGGCCAAACGATCTGCTAACACCTTCAACATAATGGAATTATAGTCATCATGATCGGCTTCAAAACGTTTTATGTGTTCTTCAATACCAATGCCCGTGGTTACCGCAAAGGCACCAATGTGATCACTCAGCTGTGTTTCTTTTGGCGCAATGTAATCACTCAGGCAATGATTAGGTCGACCCGGGGGCTGCTGTGTTTGCTGACGTAAAAAGTTTAATGTCATTGTCACTTCACTGCGACTGGCATCGCTATAAACTTCTACGTCATCATCATTCACGGTATTAGCCGGAAAAATACCCACAACCGCTTTTGCCTGCAACCATTTTTCATTAATGATTTTATCCAGCATGGTTTTGGCATCTTTAAATAATTTAGTCGCCTCTTCACCTTTTTCTGCATCCGTGAGAATTTTTGGATAACGACCTTTTAATTCCCATGCATAAAAGAATGGCGTCCAGTCGATATAATCTTTGATTTCATCCAGCGAATAATCATCAAACACTTTAATGCCGGTAAAAGCTGGCTTTCCAATATCACTCTTTTCCCAGTCAATTTTTACCTTATTATCACGCGCCTGTTGCAAGTTTGCCCAGTTTGTTTTTTGCCGACGACCTGCATGATTAATACGTACCTGCTCGTAGTCTTCACTGAGCTCTTTTATGAAATCGGCTTTCATATCTGCAGATATTAATTTCTGCGCAACACCTACCGCACGCGAGGCATCTTTAACCCAAACCGTCGGGCCATTATAATTTTGTTCAATTTTCACAGCGGTATGCGCTTTCGATGTGGTTGCACCGCCAATCATTAATGGCACATCCATTTCTAAACGTTGCAACTCTTTCGCCATGTGTACCATTTCATCTAGTGACGGTGTAATCAATCCACTTAAACCGATGATATCTACATTTTCTTCTTTGGCTTTTTCTAAAATTTTAGCCGCGGGCACCATAACGCCCATATCAATTACTTCAAAGTTATTACACTGCAGTACAACGCCGACAATATTTTTACCAATATCATGTACATCACCTTTCACCGTGGCCATTAATATTTTGCCATTAGATTGCACCTTGCCATCTTTCTCCGCTTCAATATACGGAATCAAATGTGCAACGGCTTTTTTCATAACACGGGCTGATTTAACCACCTGTGGTAAAAACATTTTGCCGTCACCAAACAAATCACCCACCACGTTCATGCCGTCCATTAACGGACCTTCTATTACCTCAATTGGACGCGCAAAGCTGATGCGTGCTTCTTCAGTATCTTCTACAATATAGGCATCAATACCTTTTATTAAGGCGTGCTCAATACGCTTACGAACTTCAAACTCTCGCCATTCCAATGTCTCTACTTTTTTTCCACCGGCACCATCACCGCGATATTTATCGGCAATGTCTAACAAACGTTCAGTTGAATCATCGCGCCGGTTGAGCACCACATCTTCTACACATTCACGCAACTCTTCAGGCAGATCATCAAGCACCGCCAACTGGCCCGCATTCACGATTCCCATATCCATACCGGCTTTTATCGCATTGTATAAAAACACCGCATGAATCGCTTCACGTACCGGGTTATTCCCGCGGAATGAAAAAGACACATTAGAAACACCACCGGACACCATGGCATGAGGTAATGTTTTCTTAATGATTTCTGTGGCTTCAATAAAATCCATGCCGTAGTTATTGTGTTCTTCTATACCCGTGGCTATTGCAAAGATATTCGGGTCGAAAATAATATCTTCTGCTGGAAAGCCAACAACTTCCGTTAAAACTTTATAGGCGCGTGTACAGATTTCAATTTTGCGTTGTTTGGTATCCGCCTGCCCGGCTTCATCAAACGCCATAACAATTGCGGCAGCACCATAACGACGAATCAGTTTGGCTTGTTCGATAAAAATCTCTTCGCCTTCTTTCAAACTAATTGAGTTAACAATGCCTTTACCCTGAATACATTTAAGACCGGCTTCAATAATGTGCCATTTGGATGAATCGATCATTACCGGTACGCGAGAAATATCTGGCTCGGATGCAATTAAATTTAAGAATGTCACCATAGCTTTCTCGCCATCCAACATACCTTCATCCATATTCACATCAATAATTTGTGCGCCGTTTTCTACCTGTTCACGCGCAACGTCTAGCGCCTCTTCGTATTCATCTTCAAGAATCAGGCGTTTGAATTTTGCCGAACCAGTGACGTTGGTACGTTCGCCAACATTTACAAATAATGAATCTTCATTAATAGTCAGTGGCTCTAAACCACTTAAACGACATTCTATTTTTACGTCTGGAATTTTTCTCGGTGGGTATTTTGCAACACTTTCAGCTATTGCTTGAATATGGGCTGGCGTCGTACCACAACAACCGCCAATAATATTTAAGAAACCAGAACTTGCCCATTCTTCAATTTGCGCGGCCATTTCTTCTGCTGATTCATCATACTCACCAAATTCATTGGGCAAACCAGCATTGGGGTGTGCATTAATATTGCAGTTAACAATGCCTGACATTTCTTCCACGTACTGGCGTAACTCACCCGCGCCCAATGCACAGTTAAAACCAAAGCTAATGGGGTTTACGTGGCGCACCGAATTCCAGAATGCCTGTGCGGTTTGGCCGGACAATGTTCGCCCGGAGGCATCGGTAATCGTGCCGGAAATCATCACCGGTAATTTCACGTTGTTGTCATCAAAATATTTCATGATGGCAAACAGCGCGGCTTTTGCATTAAGGGTATCAAAGATGGTTTCAACT
>CAWUSX010000013.1:0-26370 GCA_963924875.1 uncultured Gammaproteobacteria bacterium | reverse complement strand
ATTTTGCTTTTCTGTGCCCACGGTAATACGTAAATGATTAGGCAGTTGATAATTGGCTAGCGGCCTGACAATAATGCCTTCTTGCAATAAGGCATTATAAACAGGCAGTGCATCTTGCTGAATATCGACGGTTAAAAAATTGCCGATAGAGGGTATGGCCGTTAAACCAAGTTGTGTAAATCCCTCGGTTAGTTGCTTAAGCCCGGCATCATTTAGCGCAACACTATCCGCTATATGCTGTATATCATCCAGTGAAGCGAGTGCCGCTTCCTGTGCAATCAGGTTTGCATTGAAGGGTTGACGTACACGATTTAATAAATCCGCCACATCCGGATGCGAGACAGAATAACCTATACGTAAACCTGCCAGACCATACATTTTTGAAAAAGTCCGCGTGAGTATTAGATTATCAAACTGTTTATGTAGCGCATTGCTGTCTGGCTTTAATTCATCCGGCATGTATTCGTAATAGGCTTCATCTAACACGACAATTACATTTTCAGGCACTTTATTTAAAAAGTCGCTTAAGGCCTCAATGTCTAACCATGTACCGGTAGGATTGTTTGGGTTGGCGATAAATACAATACGCGTTGTGTCATCTATTGCCTTAAGAAGCGCATCCAGATCATGACCATATGGCATGTCTGGATGATCTGCCGGGTATGCCCTGGCTATATTTGCCCTGGCACCAATCGCCTGTGTAACAATTGGGTAAACAGCAAATGCGTATTCTGAAAAAACAGCAGAATGTTCGGCGGTTAAAAATGCCCGGGCAATTAATTCCAGTACATCATTAGATCCGTTACCCAATGTTATCGAAGCAATAACCGTATTATGTTTTTTAGCCAGCGCTTGTGAAAGTTTGAAGCCTGCACCATCCGGATATAAATTTACCTTAGACACTACTGACTCAGCAGCTGCAATGGCTTTTGGACCTGGACCTAATGGATTTTCATTAGACGCAAGTTTTATAGAGTTGGTAATTCCAAGTTCACGTTCTAACTCTTCTACAGGCTTACCAGGCAGATAGGGTTTTAATTGCTGAACACCGGGTGCGGCAAGCGATAAAAATTTATTTTTCATAATGGCTTATTTAAGTACGGCTTTGGGATATGAGCCTAAAATGCGGATCATTGCAGTTTCGTGTTCAATTTCTGCCAATGCCTCTGCAACCTTTGGATCGTCTTTATGGCCTTCAATATCAATAAAGAACACATATTCCCATACACCTTTACGTGATGGACGAGATTCAATTTTACTCATGCCAATACCACGTTCTGCCAATGGCTTAAGCAGATGATGCAAGGCCCCTGCTTTATTTCCAGTGGTAACCAGTAATGATGTTCTGTCATTTCCACTTGCGGGTACCTGATTTTTGCCAATGATGATAAAACGCGTTGTATTATTTGGCTCGTCTTCTATCTCTGTATTTAAAATTGGCACTGCATATATTTCAGCCGCCATTTTTCCTGCGATAGCCGCAGCGCCTTTCTCCTGTTTCGCAAGACGTACAGCTTCTGCATTACTACGGACCGCATAATGTTCTGCATTTGGTAAGTTTGCATCCAGCCACCGGCGACACTGCGCCAGTGATTGTTGATGAGAGTACACCTTAGTGATATTTTTAAGCTCAGTTTCGTTACTGATTAGATTATGCTGAATACGTAAGTCGACCTCACCACAAATATTAAGCGATGAGTTAATTAATAAATCCAGGGTATGGGAAATAACACCTTCAGTTGAATTTTCTATAGGCGCCACACCAAAGTGAGCATCGCCAATTTCTACAATGCGAAAAATGTCTTCAATGTTATCAACGGGATGTTGATCAATCGATGCACCAAAGTGTTTATTGGCAGCGGCATGATTATAAGTACCTGCCGGGCCTAAAAACGCAACCTTAATTGGTTTTTCCAGCGCCAGACAAGATGACATAATTTCACGAAATAAATGCGCCATGGCATCATCACCCAAAGGGCCTTTATTTCGTCTCTTAATTTCCATTAAAACTTGCGCTTCACGCTCAGCGCGATAGAAGTGCTCAGTTTCACCGGCTTTAATTTTTATTTCAGCAACTTGTTGTGCACATTCAGCACGTTGATTAATAAGCATTTGAATCTGCTTATCAATTGCATCAATTTTATCTCTTATGCCAAGAAGCTTATCTTGTTCATTCATACGAAGCCGGAAACCTTTTGTAAAAATTAAATCGACCTGACAGACAAAACGCCTTCAATACCAGAAATTTTGTCCAGTGTTGCAGCATCGAGCTGACTCTCGACGTCTATTAAAGTATAAGCCAAATCACCACGTGACTCATTTGCCAAATGTGCAATATTCACTTTTGACTCACCTAGCTGATGTGAAATTTTCGCCAACATATCTGGCTGGTTATAATTTGCTATCGCAAGACGGTAATCACAACGTCTTGCTAACTTAACGTTTGGAAAGTTTACAGAATTTCTTATATTACCATTTTGCAAAAAATCTTTGAGCTGGTCGGCAATCATTACGGCACAGTTATCTTCGGCTTGTGCTGTTGAAGCGCCTAAATGTGGTAGCGCAATAACTCGTTCATTTCCCTGTAACTCTGTTGTTGGAAAATCACATACATAAGCACCGATTTTACCCGCGTTAATAGCGGCCAGTACATCTGTATCATTCACTATACCATCGCGTGCAAAGTTCATAATAACGGCACCATCTTTCATTGCCGCCATACTTTTTGCATTTAGCATATTTTTTGTTGCTTCAATTAATGGCACATGAAAACTTACAAAATCTGCTTCACGGAACAACTCTTCTGCGCTATCCATTTTTGTTATATTTGCTGATAACTGCCATGCATGCTGTACTGTAATACTTGGATCAAAACCAATTACATTCATACCCAGGGCTTCTGCAGCATTGGCGACTTGCGCACCAATGGCACCCAGACCAACTACGCCTAATGTTTTACCGGGCAATTCGTAACCGGCGTACTTCTTTTTACCCGCCTCTACCGCTTTCATTACCTCTTCATTTGATCCCGTTAATCCATCAGAATATTTCCATGCTGGGATCAAGTTACGACACGCCATTAACATACCTGCAATTACCAGCTCTTTCACTGCATTGGCATTTGCGCCCGGCGCATTAAACACCACAATACCGCGCTCTGACATTTTATCGACAGGAATGTTATTTACGCCAGCACCCGCACGGCCGATCGCCTTTACTGAACTTGCAACGGGCACTCCATGCATTTTAAATGAACGCAGCATAATAGCATCTGGCTCACTTACTTCTTCGCCAACCTGATAACCTGCAGATGTAAGACGGTCTAAACCCAAAGATGAAATAGCATTATATGTTTTTATTTTGAACATTTTTATTCTGACCCGCTTTAACAATGATTAGCCAATGTGTGGCTAGAAAACAATTCCCGAAACGACTGAAACAACAAAGCGCAGGAATATTAAAACTCAAAAGTAGTTAACATAATTAACTACTTCATCTATTAGTTTATATTTATTATTAGCCGTTTTTCTTTTCGAATTCTTTCATAAAGTCGATGAGTGCATCAACACCGGCTTCAGGCATAGCGTTATAAATACTTGCACGCATACCACCCACTGAACGATGACCTTTTAAGGTGTGCAAACCTGCATCTGCAGCATCTTTCAGGAACACTGAATCAAGCTCTGCATCGGCAAGAATAAAAGGCACATTCATTAATGAACGACACTCAACATCGACTGGATTACTGTAAAAACCAGACTCATCAATAGCAGCGTATAATTTACCTGCTTTACGACGATTGGTTTTTTCAATTGCAGCAACACCACCATTCTGTTTAAGCCAGTCAAATATCAGGCCTGCAATGTACCAGCTATAGGTTGCTGGTGTGTTGTACATTGAATCGTTATCCGCATGAACTTTATAATCTAACATCACAGGCATGCCGGGCATTGGCTTACCAATTAAATCTTCACGCACAATAACAATCGCTAAACCTGCACAACCAATATTTTTTTGTGCACCCGCATAGATAATACCGAACTTACTTACATCAATCTCTTTCGACATAATGCTAGAAGACATATCGGCAACTAATGGCATGCTTACATCAGGCACAAAAGGGAATTCAACACCCACAATTGTTTCATTAGGTGTGTAGTGAAGGTACGCTGCATCCTCACGTAGATTCCATGTTGATTGAGCAGGTACTGTCATGAATTTGCTGTCTTCTGAGCTTGCAGCAATATTTATATCACCAAAACGTTTGGCTTCTGAAATGGCTTTTTTGCCCCACTGTCCCGTAAGAAGATAATCAGCCTTAGTGTTGCTGCCCAGTAAGTTGATAGGAATAGCCGCAAATTGTGAACTCGCGCCGCCCTGTAAAAATAACACTTTATAATTAGATGGGATGTTCATTACTTCGCGCAGATCGGCCTCTGCCTTTTCTGCAATTGAAAGATATGCTTTGCCGCGATGAGACATTTCCATAACCGACATGCCAGTACCCTGCCAGTCCATCATTTCTTCCTGTGCCTGTTTTAAAACAGCCTCCGGAAGCGTTGCTGGTCCTGCACTAAAGTTGAAAATTCTACTCATCATCCCACCCTGATTATTTTAAATTATTTATTATTTAATTACGTTATTGAAACTATTCGTCAGCGTCATCTGCCTCTATGTCGACATCGTCAGCTTCACCGCCGATAGACGCAACTCGCTCAATTTCTACCAGCTTTTCATCATCGGCCAGACGAATTAATCGAACACCTTGTGTGTTTCTGCCCATTACACGAACTTCTTCTACACTGGTTCGAATTAAAGTACCGGCATCAGAAATCATCATAAATTCATCTTGCTCAGTTACCTGAACCGCGCCGACAACAGAACCATTTCGTTCTGATGACTGAATAGAAATAACACCCTGGCCGCCACGGCCTTTACATGGATAATCAGTCGATGCAGTTCGTTTACCGTAACCGTTTTCGGTTGCCGTTAATATCGCTGCTTCGTCATCAACCACGATTAAGCTAATTAGCCTATGGCCTTCTGTCATCTTTATACCGCGAACACCGGCAGCTGTTCTACCCATAGCTCGCACAGCAGATTCACTAAAGCGAATCGCCTTGCCTGAATCGGCCATTAACATAATGTCTTTCTCGCCATTTGTTAATGCCACGTCAACCAGTAAATCATCGCCACGTAAATCTAGCGCGATAATACCGCCTGCACGCTGGTTAGAAAATGCGGTTAATGGTGTTTTCTTCACAGTGCCCGAGCTGGTGGCCATAAAGATAAAGTGCTTTTCATCATATTCACGAATTGGCAGTACCGCATTAATGCGCTCCCCCGTTTCAAGCGGTAATAGATTAACCAATGGTTTACCACGCGAACCACGGCTAGCTACTGGCAACTGGTAAACCTTAATCCAGTACGCCTTACCTTTACTTGAGAAGCACAATAATGTGTCGTGTGTATTTGCCACAAATAACTTGTCGATGAAGTCGGCTTCTTTCATTCGCGTTGCAGACTTGCCCTTACCACCACGTTTCTGAGTTGAGTACTCTGTCAATGGCTGTGACTTCGCGTAACCCTCGTGTGAGAAGGTCACCAACATATCTTCTTCGGTAATTAAATCTTCCATGCTGAGGTCGAGCTGTGACTCTATAATTTCTGAGCGGCGCTCATCACCGAAGTCTTCTTTGACCTGTTCTAGCTCTTCACGAATCACTTCAAGTAAGCGATCTGGGCTAGCAAGTATCTCAATTAAAGCTTTAATAATATCCAGTATCTCACTGAATTCATTTATTATTTTATCTTGTTCTAAGCCCGTTAAACGGTGCAGCCTCAATTCTAAAATTGCCTGCGCCTGCGCTTCTGAAAGATAGTAACCATCATCACGCATACCAAAGTTACTTTGCAAAAACTCAGGACGTGAAGTTTCAGCACCCGAACGGCTCAGCATATCTGAGACCATACCTGGCGCCCAGGCACGGCCGATTAATCCGGCTTTAGCTTCTGCTGAATTTTTTGATTGCTTGATCAGTGCAATCACTTCATCAATATTTGCCAGCGCGATGGCCAGGCCTTCTAATACATGTGCGCGCTCACGCGCCTTGCGCAATTCATAAATTGTACGTCGGGTAACCACCTCACGGCGGTGACGTACAAAGGCTTCAAGAATTTGTTTGAGGTTTAATAATCTTGGCTGACCATCGACCAGCGCCACCATATTAATACCAAATACGGTTTGCATTGATGTTTGCTTATACAAGTTATTCAGCAATACTTCTGCAACATCACCACGACGCACTTCGATAACAATGCGAATGACACTGGTCGATTCATCACGAATCTCAGTGATGCCTTCTATTTTCTTCTCTTTAACCAGTTCTGCAATGCGCTCAATTAAGCGCGCTTTGTTCACCTGATACGGAAGCTCTTCAACAATAATTTGTTGTTTGCCATTTTCAGCCGTTTCAATACGCGTACGTGAACGCATAAACATACGACCACGACCTGTGCGATAGGCCTCGCGAATACCCTTAGTACCGTTTATAAAGGCTGATGTCGGCAAATCTGGCGCCGGAATGTAATCCATCAGGCCTTCTATATCCAGCTGAGGATTTTCAATCAGGGCGATACAGGCATTTATCACTTCATTGATGTTATGTGGCGGGATATTTGTCGCCATGCCTACAGCAATACCCGCAGAGCCATTAACCAGCAAAGTAGGAATTCGCGTCGGCATTACAGTGGGTTCACTTTCAGAGCCATCGTAGTTATCAGCGAAGTCGACGGTTTCTTTATCTAAATCGGCCAGAATTTGATGCGCGATTTTATCCATACGCACTTCTGTGTAACGCATCGCCGCCGGTGAGTCACCATCAACCGAACCAAAGTTACCCTGACCATCAACCAGCATGTAGCGCATCGAAAATGGCTGAGCCATCCGTACGATGGTGTCATACACTGCTGTATCACCGTGCGGGTGATACTTACCGATTACATCACCGACTACACGAGCCGACTTTTTGTAGGGTTTGTTCCAGTCATTACCCAGCACACTCATCGCGTAAAGAACGCGGCGGTGAACTGGCTTTAAACCATCTCGAACATCGGGAAGCGCTCTACCCACGATTACGCTCATAGCGTAATCCAGGTAGGACTGACGCATTTCGTCTTCTAAATTGACAGGTACAATTTCTTTGGCAAAATCAGCCATAAGGTCTCTTTTTAATCGTTGATTTAGTGCATTTTTATCAGACTTTAAGTCCGTATAGATCACACATCTATAAAGCAGGAAATATTACCATAAATCAGTGACTAACGGGAACATGAATAGGCTTTTAAAAGGCATTTGAAGTGGTTAAATTTTGATCAATCCATAGTACTAATATCAGGCAAAATTAATCGATGGGGATTTTATCTGGTAAAACAGGACCTAGATTGTTGCCGCAGCCGTAAACTGCGCAAAGCCGTGCTTTTGTCGCAGGCAGTATTTTAGCCACTTTGCCAAAAATCGATTGAGTATCCATTTTTGTTTTAATGCGTCAGACGGCAAGTTATCCAGTAACAGGCGTCCATGATGGAGCTTTCCCGACATGACCTCGGCCAATCCCGCATCATGATAAATACGTATTTTTAAATTGGGCTCCATACGTAATTCGCTGCCTTCATCGAAGTAGTAACTCAACAGTAAGGTGGTTGTGAATTTGCTGCGTTCTTTAATTTTTAAATGTAAATCCAGATGCCCTGTGGATTTTGAAACGGCGCCATCTTCAATGCGCTGCAAATTGGGAATTAATTTACGCAGCTTAATATAATTTTCTTCATACATGTCCATCAAGCTGACAAAGTCTTTAGGCTGCACATCTTCACAACCATATTGGCTGGTCTTACGTGTGCAATATAATAACTGTTTCTGGTGCTCTTTATAACTCATAGCCTGATTGTATCATGCGACTGAGGTTTAATTCCCTGCACTTTTACGCGCACGCGTAAACGCCTGAAGCTTTGCGCATCAACATTATCATTGAAAAGTAAAATAGTTTGACGTTTACCTTGCTTAAGATTGAAATTTAAAACCGCGCAAAAAGATGTAATCACACTACTTTCACAAAGCTCTGCGGTTTCACACTTATTGTTTTGTGTAATCAGCCAATAATTATTTTCTTGCCAGTTTAATTCGTATTCGCGATTATTCGCCAACGTACTGTAAGTAACATAAATTAAACCCAGCAAAACACAAATAAAAATAAAACTACTGGTCGTGTTAAACGACGTAAAAATCAAATAAACAGATAATGCACTGAGTACAAATATCGCAAGTACCAGATTACGGTATATTTTTGAGCATGCTACGTTAAGTAGTAATGGAGTGGCGTATTGTCTGGACAAGTTCTGAGACACTATTATCAGAGGATTGCATATGCCCTAGAAACAAATCAAATAAAAGCTGATCGGGGTAATCTAACATTTGATCCAGGGTATTTTTTTGCTGAACAGTTAATTTTTTATAAGACTTATCTAAAAAACCATTTAATAAAATATCTAATTCCAGCATGCCACGACGGCATCGCCAGCGTAAAACAGAATCAACCTCATCAGGCATAGTCGTTTGTATTACGGCAGACATATTATAACGATTTCTTAACCATCATTTTTTTAATCTCACCTATCGCCCTGGCCGGGTTTAATCCCTTGGGGCAAACCTGAACACAATTCATAATGGTGTGACAGCGGAATAACTTAAAGGGATCATCTAAAGCTGCTAAACGTTCCTCAGTTGCCTGATCTCGCGAATCGGTTAAGAAGCGTGCGGCTTGTAATAATGCAGCTGGGCCGAGGAATTTATCCGGGTTCCACCAAAATGATGGACAGGATGTTGTGCAACAGCCACACAAAATGCATTCGTAAGTACCATCTAATTTTTTACGCTGCTCTGGTGTTTGTTTTAGCTCTACTTCGGGTAATGGATCCTTAAGTGTGAGGTAAGGTTTTACATCACGATACTGTTGATAAAACTGTTCCATGTCGACAATCAAATCACGAATAACCGGCAAGCGTGGCATGGGACGAATGTCTACCGGCTGTTTTAAACTGCTGAGAGGCGTGATACATGCCAGGCCATTCGTGCCATTAATATTCATGCCATCAGAACCACAGACACCTTCTCTGCAAGAGCGCCTGAAACCAAGCGTGGGATCGGCTTCTTTAATTAACAACAGCGCATCCAGGAGCATCATATCTGCAGACACATCATCCAACTGATAGTCTTGCATATAGGGTTCTTTATCTGTTTCTGGATTAAATCGATAAATGCGAAATCGCATAATTACACCTTAATATTAAAATTAATACACGCGTGGTTTGGGAGGGAAACTTGCCACTGACATTGGCTTGGTTCTTACGGGTTTATAATCGAGCTTACGATCTTCTCTGGAATATAAGGTATGCTTCATCCAGTTTTTATCATCCCGTTCAGTATGATCAATACGTGAATGCGCACCTCGGCTTTCATGGCGTGCCGCAGCGGAATAAACGGTGGCCAGGGCTACATCAATTAAGTTCTCTAATTCTAATGCTTCTACACGTGCAGTATTAAACGTACCTGAATGATCACTGATTTTTGCATTTTTAAAACGCTCTGCAATTTTGGAGACTTCTTTCACCCCATTATCCAGAACATCCTGAGTTCTGAAAACACCGCAGTTATCTTCCATTGCTGTTTGTAAATCATGACGAATAACATCTATCGATTCACCTTCACCGGTATCATCCCAACGATGCAATCTTTCATAGGCCTGTTGAATACTGCTTTCATCCAGCACTTTGTGAAAACGATTTTCTTTTAAATATTCAATAATGTCATTTGCCGCCGAGCGACCAAATACTAAAATATCTAATAATGAATTGCCGCCTAAACGATTAGCCCCGTGAACAGAAACACAGGCACACTCTCCCGCGGCATACAGCCCAGTAACCGGCTCCTCTGGTGTATCTTTAACCGGTACAACTACCTGACCCTTACGGTTGGTTGGAATACCACCCATGGTGTAATGCGCGGTTGGGTAAACGGGAATCGCTTGTGTAGCTGGATCAATTCCAAGGAAGGTAATACTGGTTTGACGAATACCCGGTAAACGCGACTGTAAAACATCTTCTGGCAAATGATCCAGCTTGAGCATTACATGATCTTTTTTCGCTCCACAGCCACGTCCCTCTTTTACCTCGGTGTAAATGGATCGGCTCACCACATCACGCGAAGCCAAATCTTTTGCGCTTGGTGCATAACGTTCCATAAAGCGTTCGCCTTCACCGTTAACCAGATAACCACCCTCACCGCGCGCACCTTCAGTAATTAACATCCCGCGACCAGCTATGCCGGTTGGGTGAAACTGGAAAAACTCCATATCTTGTAAAGGTATACCGGCACGTAATGCCATACCCAAGCCATCACCTGTATTAATCAGTGCATTGGTTGTGGTTTTATATAATTGCCCCGCGCCGCCGGTTGCCAACAACGTGGTTTTTGCTTCAATAATTAATTCTTCACCAGTGTGAATATTAAATACAAAGGCACCGAGTATATTCCCATCGCTGTCTTTTAATAAATCAACCGCAAAGTACTCATCAAAGAAATGTGTTTTTGCGCGAATATTTTGTTGATACAAACTGTGTAAAATTGCGTGGCCAGTTCTATCCGCAGCCGCACATGTGCGCGCTGCCTGTTCGCCACCAAAATTTTGTGACTGACCACCAAATGGACGCTGATAAATTTTTCCATTATCCAGACGAGAAAATGGCACACCAAAGTGTTCCATTTCATAAACTGCTTTGGGTGCCGCACGACACATATATTCAATCGCATCCTGATCGCCCAAATAATCACTGCCTTTAACGGTATCAAACATATGCCAATGCCAGTTATCGGGCAAAACATTTGCCAGCGCTGCATTCATGCCGCCCTGTGCCGCAACGGTGTGTGAACGTGTTGGAAATACTTTAGATACCACAGCAACGGAGGCATCCGCTTCGGCCAGTTGTAATGCACCTCTTAAACCGCCGCCACCTGCACCGATAATTAAAGCATCAAATCGTCTTCTTGGAATGTCATCTATATTCATTTAATTGCAACCATAAACAATGCTTTAAATCCCCATAAGCCACTACCCAAAATTGTACAGCCGACAATGGTTAACACCACCAAACGACTCACCACATTGGGTACATAATCTAACACTATATCTCTTACACCAACCCATGCATGCCAAAGCACTGCAATTAAAAATAAACCCAGTGCAATATTGTTATAAGGTGTCGCTACCCATAAAGCCCAGTCCTGAGCAGTAACAGGATTATCAATAAAAAGTAGTAATGAAAAATAAATAATGTATAGGGCTATATAAACGGCGCTGACGCGTTGAATTATCCATGGGCGTAATCCCTGTAAGCCGGGTGAACTCATAGAAAAATCCTCATGGCTAATAGGACAAAAAGAATAGCTTCTATAACGAAAACCAGCCATGCAAATAATGTAGCCTGTCGCTTTTCTAATCCAATATCAAAATCAGTGAGTAAAAAACGAATACCGGCAACCAGATGATGAACAATTGACCATAACAATACCAGTGATATCAACTGTATAAAAGGATGCTGCAAAATCCCTGCCGCCTGATTAAAACCAGACTCGCCCTGCAAGGAAATGTCAAACAGGTATATGGAAAACGGAATTGCCAAAAACATCAGCAAACCGCTAATACGATGAAATATTGAAACAAAGCCCGTGACAGGCAAACGGATTTTAAATAAATTGAGGAAAAAGGGTCTATTGTCAGAGACGGCCATTACTCATTTTTCCTTAAGGTTGATAGTATGTAATTGTTATTATTCATAAACATTGTAGTGGATTTATTTCCATCTGCAGTAAAAACTTTAGAGTAATCCACAAGATATGTGTGTGACAGGGTCATACAAAGTCGCTTACTATAGTCAGCATACTCTGCTCAAATTTACAGGTAAACCTAATGAAACCCGAATGGCTAGAATTTCTTAAAGACGCTGGTGCTGAAATTGAAAACAATCAAGTCGTAAGTTTTGGTAATTTAAACCACGAACAACACATAATCCATACCGGCCTTGTGATTAGCGATCTAAGTCATCAGGGCTTAATTTCTGTTGATGGAGAAGATGCCACTGGTTTTTTACAGGGCCAGCTAACTAACGACGTACGCGATGTAAGTGAGCAACACAGCCAACTCAGCGCCTATTGCACGCACAAGGGCCGCATGCTGGCAAACTTCCGCGTATTTAAACGCGACGATAGCTTTTATCTTCGCTTACCCCTTTCGCTACTAGAGCCAACTTTAAAACGCATTAGTATGTTTATATTGATGTCTAAGGTAAGTATTAAAAACAGCAGTAATGCGCTAGTGAGATTCGGTGTTTCCGGGGCAGAAGCCGATGAACGCCTAAAGGGCTTAATCTCAAATCTACCTAAAGAAGTAGATGATGCAGCTCAATCAGATGGTTACACCGTAATTAAGGTTGCCGGCCCACATCCACGCTATGAAATTTATGGCGAGTTAGAGCCTATGCAAAAACTTTGGAGTAACCTGGATGTACACGCAGCGCCCGTTGGCGCCGGTGCCTGGGAAATGCTCGATATTCAGGCCGGTATACCCACTATTTATGCTGAAACATCCGAGGCCTTTGTTCCACAAATGACGAACATGCAGGTACTAAATGGCGTTAGCTTTCAAAAAGGCTGCTATACCGGGCAAGAAGTTGTGGCGCGTATGCAATATTTAGGCAAACTAAAGCGTCGTATGTTCCGTGTGAAAGTTGATACCAATGATATTGTTAAGCCAGGCGATAAATTATTTAATACCAATAGCTCTTCAGCACAAGGTGCCGGACAAATCGTTAGCGCACAACAAGATGCAGAGGGAGGGTATAGCGCACTAGCGGTGGTGAATATTTCAGATACAGAATCAGGACATCTGCAATTACATGATGAAAATGGCCCGAGCCTTTCTGTAGAAGATTTACCCTATACCATTGAAGTAAAAGAAAAATAAATTAAACATCAACTACAAATTTTGGATTATTCCTAATTACTTTTTAAACACGTTATCTGCTTTGCATAACTTACTTCTAAGTTGTGCAAAGCAATATCGTACTTTTTACTCTGTATTCACTACACTCATAATAAAAATCCCCACTAAAATTATTTCATGAGCACTCAAATACAAGAAAATGCACTAAAAGTGCTCCAGCAGATTAATACAGCCATCGAAACTGACCAGATAAAGCTGCCCACGCTACCTAAGGTTGCGCTTAAAGTTCGCACCGCCGTAGAAAAAGGCGATCACTCTGCTACTGAAATTGCCGAACTACTGGCGCAAGACACGGCTCTATCCGTGCGTTTATTGCAACTGGCTAACAGCCCGCTTTACCGGGCACGCACTAAAATAGACAGCCTGCAAATGGCGATTACCCGACTCCGGTGTGCGCATTGTAAAAGATCTGCTTATTATGCTCGCAATTAAACAGGCTTTTACGACAAGCAACAAGGCTCTAAGTGAACCGTTTAAACAGGTTTGGCAAACCAGTGTTGACGTTGCATCCAGTTGCCGGGCACTTGCTAAAGCACGGCCTGAATTAGATGTAGAACATGCCGTTTTGGCTGGCCTAATACATAATATTGGTGTTTTACCTATCATCGTATTAGCCAACCATCAAAGCACACTAGTACCTGATACAAAGTCCTTAAGAGACATCACAAGGGAGATACAGGCGCCAGTGGGTAATAAAATTCTCAGCTTCTGGAATTTCCCGCAATCGTTAATTGATGTTGCTAGCCAGTGGAATAATTTTAACCGCACACATGATGCGAGCGCTGATTATGTAGACCTGGTAGAGGCGGCTATTTTACATACACAACATGCCGCAGAATACGCACCTGAAAACTGGTCTGATATACCCGCTATCCATAAACCAGGCTTAGACCCTGAAATACGAACATTTGATGAAACAATGCGGGCTACGCTTGATGAAACACGTGATAGTCTAATACAGCTATAACCGAACCCAAATAAATAATGAAACACATACAAGACAAGATTGAAGAGTTTTTAGATGAAGTAAAAGATGCGGTAGCCGCAGAAAGATTATCACTACCCTCTTTACCTGATATTGCCTTAGAAATTAGGGCAGAATGTGAAAAAGAGGACTCATCCTCACAGAAAATTGCCGATGTTATTGGCCTGGACCCGGCGATGTCTGTGCGCTTGCTACAAATTGCTAACAGCTCTTTATATCGCACACGGCATAGCGCAGATAATATTCAAAGCGCCGTCACAAAACTCGGCCTCAACCTGGTTCGTGACCTAATCATGGGCCTCTCCATGAAACAATTATATAAAGCGAGTAACGATGTTATTGCCGAGCGTTTTCATGAGCTCTGGATGGCAAGTACAAAAACCGCCTCTATTGCGCGTCTGCTTGCGATGAAAATTGACCATCTGGATGCCGAACAGGCTATGTTAGCTGGATTAATCCATAATATTGGTGCGCTGCCCATCATTCTTATGGCGGAAGATGATGATGATTTATTTGATAACACAGAAGCCCTATGCAAAGTGGTGAATAAAATGCAGGGAGAAGTCGGTGCTTATATATTTCATAACTGGCACTTTCCTGAATATATGGCTGAAGTCGCCAGTGAATGCTATTCATTTGAGCGCAACCATACTGGCCCCGCGGATTACGTTGATGTTGTTCAGGTCGCGCTTATTGAAGGCAGTATTTACACCGGGCTAGAAGTGCCCGAAGACTGGTCTACGGTTACTGCTTTTGCACGACTAGGTATAGACCCATTGACAAGCATGTTAGACACTGAAGAAAATATGCTAATTTTTGAAGAAACCGACTCACTCTTTAAATAACCTTCTATACTAGTCGATAACTAACTAATTAATTTAAATAACAATTTAACTTTCGAGCGCAAGCCACATGACAGAAAAAGCAGAGCAATTTTTTAGTGAACTCAAATCAGCTGTTGAATCAGACCAGCTTATTTTGCCCACCCTGCCAGAAGTCGCATTAAAAATACGTGAAGCCGTTGAAAGTGAAAATACTTCAGCACAGCAAGTCGCAGAGACATTAACCCAGGATGCCTCACTATCTGCCCGCCTCATACAGGTTTCCAACAGTCCCTTATACCGTTCAAGAACCCCGATTGAAGACCTTCAAATGGCCGTTACTCGCCTCGGTATTCGTATGGTGCGTGATCTGGTGATCAGCCTTGCAATGAAGCAAATTTATCAGGCCACTTCCGATGTACTGGATGAACATTTCCGCCGCATCTGGAATACCTCCGTTGAGGTTGCCGCTATCTGTCGAATGTTGGCAACCAACGTGCCGGGCATTAATCCGGAACAGGCACTACTTGCCGGCTTAATTCATAACATCGGCGCCTTACCGATACTCGTTATGGCCGAGGATGATAATGATCTCTTTAATGATGGTGAAGCACTTGGTCAGGTGATTACCGAATTACAGGGCCGAGTGGGCATATTGATTTTAGAAACCTGGAACTTTGGTGATGCCATGATTGATGTGACACGAAATGCGCTTAACTTTAGTTACGACCATGAAGGTGGCGCAGACCTTGTTGATTTGGTGCAAATAGCCCTTCTGCAAGGCGGCCATGCAGAAACCGATATTGACTGGGGCAGTGTCCCCGCCTTTGCCAAGCTTGGAATGGATACAGAGGTCAATATAGTCGAGATAGAAGAAAACAAGGAAATTATAGAAAGCACCAAGCAGTCATTAATGTCCTAGAATCAATCTATAGCAAGAATCAACCTATAGATTGATACCTGTTTCGCCAGAATACTTTATAAGTACACAATAAAATAAGTAAATTCTTATCTTATTGCGTATAATAATGCGCGTTTCCCCCAGCACATTTCTATATATAGAGAATTTTATGAATAAAAAGATCAGCCTTAGCTTATTCACCTGCCTGACAGCCTCATCCACTGCATACGCGACTAACGGTTATCAACTTACCGGCATAGGCGCTTATCAGAAAAGCCTGGCGGGTGCAGTAACTGCAAAACCCGGCTCTGCTATGAGTGCTATCAGCAATCCAGCAGGTATGGCTCGCGTGGGTAGGCGCGCTGATTTTAGCCTTGAAATGTTTATGCCTGAGCGCTTTGTAGATTTCACGGCGACGGGTGGTGAAAAAAATGATTCAGCAGCAGACCAGTATGGCGTTCCCGCATTGGGCTGGACGGCACCCATTGAAGACGGCTCAGATGTCTACTTTGGTGGTGGCATCTACGGTACATCAGGCCTGGGTACCGACTACCCTGAAACTCAGTTTTCTGCAGCCGGTGGCGGTAATCCTGCAATGTATTTTGCTGGTTATTCGGCTATTCAATTCTGGCAAATGGCACCAACCATTGCCTGGAACCACAATGACAATTTAACCTTTGGTGTATCTTTAAATATCGATTACCAATCTGTATCGTTTAAACAGGCATTTAATGCCGATACAGATGCAAACGGTAGTGCCGAGACTAATTTTACCAACTTTGATTTAAGCCGCACGGCGCAAGCATTTGGTTATGGCATTAGTTTAGGTGTTCTGTTTGATGTTAATGACGACCTTACAGTTGGCGCTACATATAAAACAAAACAAGATTTTAGTGATTTGAAATACCAACTTTCAGATGGTGATATAAGTGACCTGACAGGAAACTTTCCTATTAGTGGCTGCCCTGACGTAACGACAGATTTCGGCCCTAAAGCTACATGTCCTGCTGGCACATACTCACTAGAGTTAGATTTCCCAGCAATGTACTCTGTCGGTTTAGCTTATCAGGTTAATAAATTCACCAATATTTCATTCGACGCTAAGGTGATCGAATGGTCTAAAACATTAGATGCCTTAACTGTAATGGGTCCCAATGGTGAAATCATTACACTCAACTCTAACTGGGATGACCAAACCATTTTGGCGCTTGGCGTAGAAGTGGCTGTAAATTATAAATTGAAACTACGTGCCGGATATAACCACTCAGATGCACCTTTTGATGAATCATCAACCGATACAAATTATATCTTACCTGCTGTTACTCAAAGCCACTTTGCATTCGGTGCCGATTACCGAATTAATAAATATTGGGAAATAGCTATGCATGCATCTAAAGCTCAGGATGAAACTTATACGTCTCCAGCAACAGGTGCAAAAATTGGCCTCGGCATAACAACCTTTGGTATCAATCTTGGGTACATATTCTAATAATTACCAGGCTTAAATATAAAAGCCCTGCATATTATGCAGGGCTTTTTTTTGCTTTGAAAATAATATCTAATGCAAAAAAAACGACAATTATAAAATTGTCGTTTTTTATTTTGCTACCGTAGCTGGTATTTTATTTACCTGGCACTATCAATTTCAACTTTACGCAGCTCTTTTGCAAGCTTATCTAAAACACTATTCACAAATGCATGACTTTTATCAGAACCAAATAATTTAGCTAAAGTAAGCGATTCACTAATAATAATTTTGTACGGAACATCAATGCGATTTTTAATTTCATAAGTGGATAAGCGTAAAATAGATTGCTCAATAGGATCAAGCTCACTGTTTTTACGATCACTGTATTTGGCAATTAATTCATCTAATGAATTAACCTGCGCAGGCACGCCATGTAATAAGGCGCTGAAGTATTCAACATCAACCTTTTCCATGTTTTGCTCTTGCTGAAATTGCGTTTCAATTTCAGCAAGATCATTACCTGACATATGCCACTGATATAAAGCCTGCATTGCTTTTTTGCGAGCGTTACTGCGCCCCTTTGCAACTGAAAACGACATTAGGCAAGCTTCTTCAATA
The DNA here is from genome assembly GCA_963924875.1 of uncultured Gammaproteobacteria bacterium. GTDB lineage: Bacteria > Pseudomonadota > Gammaproteobacteria > SZUA-229 > SZUA-229 > SZUA-229. The sequence goes on along the minus strand of CAWUSX010000013.1, from coordinate 8,462 downwards.
GGTTTACCATTTCAATCGCCGTAGTCGCAGCCTCTGCACCTTTATTACCGGCTTTTGTCCCAGCACGCTCAATCGCCTGTTCTATCGAGTTAGTTGTTAGTACGCCATTAATCACTGGAATATTGTGATCTAGTGATACGTTAGCCATACCCTTTGAGGCTTCACCGGCAACAAAATCAAAGTGTGGAGTAGAGCCACGAATAACCGCACCCAGACCAATAATCGCATCATACTTGCCACTTTGTGCCATCTGTTGAATCGCCAATGGCATCTCATAGGCACCGGGCACTTTCGCCACGGTAATATTTGATTCGGGAACACCATGTCGTTTAAGTGCATCAATGGCACCTGATTCAAGGCTATCTACAATAAAGCTATTAAAACGAGCACTCAAAATAGCAAAGTTGCCTTCTTTATATTGCAGCTCGCCTTCAATGATTGTTATATCTGACATTATTCTTCTCTGTATATACGTATTAATTTTGTAACTTAAAGTGTGTATGTATTATAGCTGACGAATTATACCTGTTATTCATCACCAGTAATATAATCGACCACTTCAAGACCAAAGCCGGCCAATCCATGAATACGACGTGGTGCAGCCATCAGGCGCATTTTTTGCACATTAAGATCTATCAATATCTGCGCGCCAATACCGTAGGTACGTAAGTCTTTGGGCGATGCATTGTTACTCGACTCGTCTTCAGTATTATGATTAACCATCCATTGCACTATTTGCCTTGCCGATTCTGGTTCACGCAAAATAACAATAACGCCGGGTTCATCTGCCGCGACAATCTCTTTCATTGCATCACGCAGTGGCCAACCGCGTTTTTTACTCGACGCAAGCACATCACACATGGTGTTTTCCATATGCACACGTACGCGCACGGGCTTGTCTTTATCTATCTCGCCTTTAACTAGCGCGAGGTGTAAATCATTACCAATTTCATCCTGGTAGGCATACAAACGGAAATGACCATAGTCATTAGGGAAATCACTTTCCGCAACACGCTCTACTGTTTTTTCATTTTCGATGCGGTAACGAATAAGCTCTTCAATCGTACCAATTTTTAGATTATGTTCTTGCGCAAACCTTTCTAAATCCGCACGACGCGCCATGCTGCCGTCATCATTGAGAATTTCAACAATTACTGCAGCTGGCTCAAAACCAGCTAAACGCGCTAAATCACAACCCGCTTCTGTATGACCGGCACGATTAAGTACGCCACCTGGCTGGGCTCTTAAAGGGAAAACATGGCCTGGCTGAACGATGTCCTGTGGGCCTGCATCTTTAGCGACCGCAGCCTGAACCGTAATCGCACGATCTGATGCCGATATACCCGTTGTTACACCTTCCGCCGCTTCTATGCTGACGGTAAAATTTGTGCCATGCATGTCATCTGTCGCATCAACCATTTGCGGCAGGCGCAGTTGACGACAACGCGCTTCATTCAACGTAAGGCAAATCAGGCCACGGCCATAACGCGCCATAAAATTGATGTCTTCAGCAGTCACAGCAGAAGCCGCCATCAACAGGTCGCCTTCATTTTCACGGTTTTCATCATCCATAATGACAACCATCTTGCCCTGCTTAATATCTTCTATTATTTCTTCTATACTATTCAATGACATATATCTATTTCTTAATGTGTTTTATAATCATGCTGCAACTATTCAAATCAACCCAAAAGCTTACTACTTATAGCTGATCACTTGATGAATCCATTTTCTGCTAGAAAAGACTGTGTAATTTTTGCACCTGACTCAGCGGCTTTATCACCCAAAATTAAGCGCTCAAGGTAACGCGCAATAAGATCAACTTCAAGATTAACTTCTGTGCCTGGCTGATAATTGCCCATAATTGTTTGCTGAATGGTATGCGGCACAATATTCAGTTCAAACTGACAACCATCTAATTTGTTTACTGTCAGGCTAATCCCATCAACCGTAATTGAACCTTTTACAGCAATGTACCTGGCCAGTGATTTGGGTGATTCAATGATAAACCGTACTGAACGCGCATCATCATAACGATCAATCACCTTACCCAGGCCATCCACATGGCCGCTCACCATGTGGCCGCCCAAACGTGTTTGCGGGGTTAGGGCCTTTTCCAGATTAACGGCGCTGCCTTCTTTAAGCTGTTTAAGTGATGTTAATGAGAGTGTCTCACCAGAGACATCTGCGCAGTATGCATCGTCACGCAGCTCAATAGCGGTTAGGCACACACCATTCATAGCAATGCTATCACCCAGCTTCACATCCGACATATTCATCTTCGCGGTATTAATCCACAAGCGAGCATCACCGCCTTTATCTTCTATCGATTCGATTTTGCCAACCGACTCTATAATGCCTGTAAACATGCTATTTATCTCCCGCAGTTATTACTCTTGGGTTTGCAGGTCGATAACCTTAAAGCTCAACGGTAATGACGATGAACTATCAAACTCTGCACCCGCTTCCACACCTGCCTTAGCAATTTCTTCAGCAGAATCTAAACGTTCATATAATGCATGCATTGCACCCAGCGCAAACTCAGAGCCAGAACCAATGGCCCAGAATTTGGTGTACTCACTCACTTCACGCAGTGAATACACACCAAAGATACCTTTAGGATTACATATTAATGCATCAATATGCGTTGCTTCATATGGGTCGTCGTCTTCATCTTTAGAATTTAAAAAATAATTTTCTTTGAGTATCGGGTGAAGTGTACGAAAGCTTTCAAAGATGTCGAGACGTGAACTAAAATCTATTTCAACTTTTTCATCGGAAAGAACCGACTCCATGACCAGTGCATGAGCCGCGCTACCAACAATACCAAAGTGTCCATCTTTATAAGACTGAATTTTGTCATGTGAGCGATCATAAGCAGAGCCCATTTTCAAATCACCAAAACTGGTTAAACTGTCGGCGGCTATACAAGCCTTGCCATTTTTACTGACCACCACAATTGTGGACATAATCTACTCACTTATTAAATTAAATTTATTGCCGAAATACATCTCGGCAATTTATGAATACTGCGGTAAAACGGTTATACGCCAATCTTTACCTATTTGTCTTATTTCTTTTATATCTAAATTAATGCGCTGCGGCATATTTTTTAAACCGGGCAAATGAAACAGGCCTTTGGCTGAATCGCCCATTATATGAGGCGCCATATAGATTACAATTTCATCAACCAGATGCAATTCTAATAGCGCGCCGCATAACTCACTTCCCGCCTCCACATGCACTTCATTAACCTGCTGCTCGGCCAGGTAAGCCAACATTTTTGTAAGCTCAACTTTGCCTGTCGCAGCCGGTAACGACACTACCTGGCTGGCGGTAAAATTTTTAGCCTGCTGTTCATCAACAGCGGTGAATACAATGCACTTACCTGACTGTTTAAAGATATTACTTGCAGCAGATACCTTTAATTGACCATCAACAATCGCCCTTAGTGGTTGATAAGGCTCAACAGCACAATCTAATTCTTCCGCACTTAGCCGAACATTCATTGAAGGATCGTCAGCGACAACCGTTCCACTACCCGTTAGTACCACAGAACTTCTGGCACGCAGGCGTTGTACATCGGCTCTCGCGGCAGAACCGGTAATCCATTTACTTTCACCGGATGCCATGGCTGTGCGTCCATCTAAACTCATAGCCAGCTTAACGCGTACAAACGGCATTGCTGATTTCATGCGTTTTATAAAACCAGGATTAAGTGCCTCGGCCTCTGCCTGTAAAACACCACACTCCACGGCGATACCCGCATGCTGTAATTTTTTAATACCCTGCCCGGCAACCAGGGGATTTGGGTCCTGCATGGCACACACTACTCGACTAACACCCGCATCTATTAATGCATTGGCACATGGCGGTGTTTTACCCTGGTGACTACAGGGTTCAAGACTGACATACGCGGTGGCTTTTCTGGCTTGTAAACCCGCCTGCTTAAGCGCATGAATTTCTGCATGTGGGCCACCCGCCTGCTGATGAAAACCCTCGCCAACTATTTCGTCATTCAATACAATCACACAACCCACACGAGGATTAGGCTGTGTTGTATAAAGCCCTTTTTTCGCCAGCTGAATTGCTCTGGCCATAAAGCTATGATCGATTGATCGTTGAGTCATCTATTTGTATTTAAGCCTGGGTTAACTGGGTAAATTATTTTTAACGATATTTATTTAGTGCTTCGAGCAATCTAAAAAAATATTGAAAGCGATTATTGCTGCTCTAGCTTCTCAATGGTTTTACGGAATGCATCCACATCTTCAAAACTTAAGTACACAGAAGCAAAACGAATGTACGCGACATGATCCAGAGATTGCAGCTCTTCCATTACCCATTCACCAATCTTTCTGGCATCCACTTCACGTTCACCCTGTGAAAGTAGTTTATGTTTTATGTGACTGATACTATCTTCAATTTTTTCAATACTAACCGGGCGCTTTTCCAGCGCCTTAGTTAAACCTGAGCGCAGTTTAACTTCATCAAAGGTTTGTCGCGTACCGTCTTGCTTAATAATACGCGGCAAACTTAACTCTGCATTCTCATAGGTTGTAAAACGTTCAGAACACACAACACATTCTCTGCGTCGCCTTACCTGGTCGCCATCGCCACCTAATCGTGAATCTACTACTCGGGTATCTGGCGCTTTACAAAAAGGACAATGCATATTGAGTTTCTTTTATCAATTTAGTTATCACTCACCAAACGACGAGTGATTAGTTCTGAAAATTTACTTTTCATAAACTGGCAATCTTGCACAAATTGCTGAAACCTTTGTCTTAACATCTTCAATTACGCTGGCATTCGACATGTCATCAATAATGTCACACATCCAGCCAGCAAGTTCTGCTGACTCCTGCTCATTAAAGCCACGGGTTGTTAATGCAGGCGTACCCACACGAATACCCGATGTCACAAACGGCGACTGTGGGTCATTCGGTACGGAGTTTTTATTGGTTGTAATGTGCGCCTCACCTAAAGCCGCTTCTACGTCTTTACCGGTTAAACCGGCTTTAATAAAGCTCACGAGAAACAGGTGGTTTTCGGTACCATTCGAAACAACATCATAGCCTCGATCCATAAAGACTTTCGCCATAGTCTGTGCGTTTTTCACTACCTGCTTCTGGTATTCAACAAATTCTGGCTCCATTGCTTCTTTGAAGGCAACGGCTTTGGCGGCAATAACATGCATCAATGGGCCACCCTGTGTACCTGGGAAGATAGCCGAGTTAAACTTTTTAGTAATTTCATCATTGGCCTTAGCCAATATGATTCCACCGCGTGGGCCACGTAATGTTTTATGTGTAGTTGAAGTTACAACGTCCGCAATTGGTACCGGGTTGGGATAAATACCCGCAGCAACCAAACCTGCTACATGAGCCATATCTACAAACAGATAGGCGCCTACTTCGTCTGCGATATCACGAAATTTCTGCCAGTCCATTATTTTTGAATAGGCAGAAAAACCTGCAATGATCATTTTTGGTTTGTGTTCACGCGCCAGTTCAGCAACCTGCTCGTAATCCACTTCACCGGTTTCCGCCTTTAAACCATATTGAACGGCGTTGTACATTTTGCCAGAAAAGCTTACATGTGAACCGTGAGTTAGATGTCCACCGTGTGCCAGACTCATACCCAGAACCGTATCACCAGGTGAACATAAGGCCATAAATACCGCTGCATTGGCCTGTGAGCCAGAGTGCGGCTGCACATTGGCATAATCGGCACCAAATAGCTTTTTCGCACGATCTATCGCCAGCTGCTCGGCTTTATCAACATACTCACAACCACCGTAATAGCGCTTGCCCGGATAGCCTTCTGCATACTTATTGGTTAACGAAGAACCCTGCGCCTGCATGACGCGGGGGCTGGTATAGTTTTCAGAGGCAATTAACTCAATATGGTCTTCCTGACGTTGCGTTTCTTCATTGATGGCATCCATCAATTCGTCGTCATAACCCTGAATAGTCATATCTGCTGAAAACATTCTAATCTCCGAAAATCGTAAAAAAACTGATTAATAATTGTTAAGCTGGCCTTAAGGCCATAAAAGGCGCATATCATAGCTTATATGGGGGTTTTAGGCCAGTGGAGATACTAGATGTAGGTGATAGTTGAAGACTCAACGACTATGGACTGAAAGTCCATAGGTTGGCGACAGAGGACTAAAAGTCCTCTCTTATGCAATTCACTACCCATTAATAACCACATACAAATACAATCAATCTGTAGGGGTGGATCAAGCGAAGTGGATCCACCTATTTCACCTTTTAATTCTGCTGGATCCGCTTCGCATGATCCACCCTTTTCTTCAAATAGTTCTAGCTTCATTAACACATGTGTAGCCGCTAAAGCCTTGCACTAAAGTGCATAGTTTTAACTAGCGCCTTGGGGCAATAGACAATGTGTATCGCAGAAACAGGTAATGTAAGTTTCTTTTTGATAGAAAACCCTTTAAAATTAAGGTGTTGACCCAATCTAACAGACAATAGGCTAATTGAACTTTTACATGCAAGTTGTGCCTAATTTGCCTTAACTATTTAGATATTTATTGTATGAATTATTTTGATCGTTTGCGTTCTATAACGCTCACGCCTACGCGGCTTATTTTTATTCTGCCAGCGCTTCTGATATTAACCAGCAGCGCGACATTTTTTACCAAAGTTGAGGCGCTCTACCCGTGGGGCGCAGACAATGGCGGTTTTCTAGTTTCACTGGCCTTTTTCCACTACAGCCTACTTGCCTTATTAATGGCTATTTTTAGCCTGCTACTCCCTGTGCGCGTGATCGCGAGTATATTTATCCTGATTACTGCAATGCAGGGATATTACACCACACAGCTAGGTATCATGATTGATACCGACATGATCAGGACGATGTTTGAAACCAATATCGCAGAGGCAAGCGATATACTGAATGGCGGTTTTATACTGCATATTTTGTTACAGGGTGTATTGCCTGTAGTGCTTATGTGGATGATTCCGTTTCAGAAATCGGCATTTTATACAGAAGTAAAATTTAAGGCCTTTAGCAGCGTTGTGGTTATTGTCGTTTTGATATTAAGCGTATTCCCATTCGGCGACCATTACGCCAGTTTTTTTCGTGAGCATAAGCCATTAAGAAATTATATGTATCCCACTGTGAGTATTCTCAATATGGGTAAGTATATTGCAGAGGAGGTGAAGGCGGCTGAAACGCATGAATTTATATCGCTGACAGAGAATGTAGAGCGCATGCCTTATGACACAGATAGGGAACTAATCATCATGGTGGTGGGTGAAACAGCCAGAGCCGATCGTTTTTCACTTAATGGCTATAACCGGCAGACGAATCCCAGATTGGAAATGGAAAAAAATCTGATTAGCTACAGTGATATTTCATCCTGTGGAACCTTAACGGCGATGTCAGTGCCGTGTATGTTTTCACATGAAGGACGTGAAAGCTTTGATCGTGAAAGATCCTACTATAAAGAGAATTCGCTAGATCTGCTAACACGTGCTGGTGTAAGTGTTCTGTGGCGTGATAATAATTCCAGCTCAAAGGGTGTAGCACGGCGTATTACCTATGAGGACTATCAAACCTCAGAGAAGAATCCCGACTGTGATATAGAGTGTCGCGATACAGGCATGCTAAATGGCATACAGGAATATATCGATGAGCAAAAAGGTGATATTTTAATTGTTTTACATTCTATGGGTAGCCATGGTCCGGCATATTTTAAGCGTTACCCAAAAGAGTTTGAGAAATTTACACCTGCGTGTAATACGCTTGAGCTTGCACAGTGTAGCGATGAAGAAATTAATAATGCTTATGACAATACTATTGTATACACCGATTACTTCCTATCAAAAACCATTGAACTACTAAAACGTAATACGCCAAAGTACGAAACAAGCATGTTTTATATTAGCGATCACGGAGAATCGTTGGGTGAATCTGGTTTGTATTTACATGGTATGCCCTACATGATTGCACCAGATACACAGACTCAGGTTCCGCTGATTATCTGGGCTGGCGATTCCTCAGATATTGATATTAAGAAAAGTATCGAACTGAAAGATATAAAAAATTCTCATGATGCGGTGTCTGACTTGTTGATGGAATTATTTGAAATACAGACAGATTTAGATAAATCTTCAGCGTCACCTCTCGTCTATCTAAAGCATGAATTTGGTAAGCAGTAAGAACCTTGATCGATTGATTTAAAACTAACAATAGTTTGAAGCATGTATTGCAGGGAACAGGCTAAAGCAAAATATTTGCATGATTTCAGAGTATTCGTATCATGCGATAGCTTAATTTTTTAAGGTCTATCTGAATCAATCCGGTTTTGGCTACTTAATGCAGGGATGATATGGCTAGAAATATATTGAATAATTGTTAATGTTAAATCTATGCTTATTTAAAAATATTTCTATAAAACAATATCTTGCGATGTATTTGTTATTTTTTTA
>CAWUSX010000012.1:0-15217 GCA_963924875.1 uncultured Gammaproteobacteria bacterium | reverse complement strand
TTTGTGCCGAGGATTTGTCAGGCGTTTGTGGTGTAACCGTAATAAGTTGTGCAGCGTATTTTTTAAACTCAGGCAGGCTCTTTTGTAATGTATGCAAGTACATATTACAGAAGGGGCACCAGGCACCTCGATAAAACACCAACACAACCGGGCCTTTCTTTAATTCTTCTTTAAGGCTTACTTTTTTGCCCAGCGCATTACTCAATGTAAACTCGGGGGCTTTTTCACCGACTTTAATACCCGGCTCCGGCATATCAGCGGCAAGCGATTCACCGGCTTTTTTCATAATGGCTCTGTCTGCTGCAGAGTACGGTGATTTAGCCGATTTTGATTTTTCGATAAACTGATTCAGTGATTCTTGATAGCCAGGAATCGATTCGGCCGCATTAGCCAGCTGCTATGCAGCTAATAACAAAATTATTAATGAATAACGCATGAAATGACCTTTAAATTATTTAGAGTACAATTTGCTGAATACATTCAACACAAAATACCATACTAAAAGCGCTAAAGAGACATATCACTTATACGGTTTATATTAAAAACAATGAAATACTAATACCTAATAACTTTTCTAGCGCTTAATCGCCACAAATAATAGGCGTTTATAGTAGAATAAATTACCTGTAAGCTATACCACTTAATATTGATAAACTATTTAAATTAAATTTGTCCCACTATCTCATATGAATAATTCCAGCACAGTCCCTGTTATTAAGGATCTCGTTTTAGTGGGCGGTGGTCACAGCCACCTTTCCGTTTTAAAATATTTTGCGATGAAGCCCGTACCGGGCTTACGCATCACGCTGATCACACGCGATTTACATACCCCCTACTCTGGTATGTTGCCGGGTTATATCGCAGGCCATTACGAATATGATGAGGCTCACATTGATTTACGCCCATTGGCACAGTTCGCAGGTGCGCGCATCTACCATGCCGAAGTCAACAATATTGACCTGAAAAACAGCCATGTGATTTGTGCCGATCGACCACCGATCCATTTCGATTATGTCTCAATCAATATCGGTTCCAGGCCTGTTAGCTTACATATACCTGGCGTTAATGATTTCACCATACCGGTTAAACCAATCGATAATTTTCTGGCAAACTGGCAAAGAGTTTCAGAAAAGGCCATTCATTCTAATGATAATTTTAATCTGGCTATTGTCGGCGCTGGGGCTGGTGGTGTTGAGATGGCACTGGCTACACAGTACCGTTTGCAACATTTACTGAAACAACACAATCGATCTGTAGAAAGTATAAGCATCGATCTTTATTGCGACACTGATGATATTTTGCCGACCCATAACAAACAGGTTCGTAAACGTTTTAATCGCATACTCAAACAACGAAATATAAACGTACACAGCGGTCACCGTATAGCTGAAATTACGCAAAGCCATTTGTTGAATGATGAAGGCAAACGCTATCCAGCCAATGCAGTGATTTGGGTGACCAATGCCTCCGCACCAGCATGGTTAACAAATACCGGCCTTGATCTTGATACACAAGGCTTCATAAAAGTGGATGACTGCTTACGCTCTGTATCACATGAAAATGTTTTTGCGGCCGGTGATATCGCTTCTGTGGTTAACCACCCGCGTGCCAAATCAGGTGTGTTCGCTGTTCGTCAGGGTATGCCATTAGCCCGTAACCTTTCTCGCGCAGTGCAAAAACAAACATTAAAATCGTTCACACCACAGAAAAACTTTCTTGGACTTATAAGTACCGGTGATAAATACGCTATAGCATCCCGCAGTAACTGGTCACTGGAAGGTGCATGGTTATGGAAGATCAAAGACTGGATAGATCGCCGTTTTATGGATAATTTTAATAAGCTACCCGAAATGGATTTGCATGCAGGCAATGATGCACAGCTTAAAGTTAATAAATCGATGACGAATGAAAAAACCCTGCATGAAATTTCTGCCATTGCGATGCGCTGTGGTGGCTGTGGTGCAAAGGTTGGTAGCACGGTTTTATCGCGTGTGATTAATCGATTACAACCCATTACACGTGACGATATTATTATTGGACTAAACGACCCAGATGATGCGGCTGTCTCTGAAGTTCCTGCGGGTAAGCTGGTTGTGCAAAGTGTAGATTATTTTCGCAGCTTTATGGACGACCCCTATATCTTTGGCCAGGTCGCTGCCAATCATGCGCTGAGTGATATCTATGCGATGGGAGCAGAAACACAATCAGCAATGGCAATCGCCACCATTCCTTATGGCATTGAAGAACAAGTTGAAGAACAGTTATACCAAACCATGGCAGGCGCACTTTCAGTTTTAAATGCCAGCAATACGGCTTTAGTGGGTGGCCATACCAGTGAAGGCGCAGAGCTTTCATTTGGTCTTTCAGTCACTGGTCTTGCTAGTCGCGAGCAGGTAATGCAAAAATCTGGCATGCACGTTAATGATGTTTTGATATTGACGAAAGCCCTGGGCACAGGAACATTGTTTGCTGCTGATATGCGTCTTAAAGCCAAAGGCCGTTGGATTGATGCTGCGATAGAAAGTATGTTGTTATCTAATCAGGCCGCCGGTATGTGTATGCATCGCCATGCTGCCACGGCATGCACTGATGTCACCGGTTTTGGTTTGCTTGGACATCTTGTTGAGATGACGCGTTCTTCAGGAAAAAGTGTTGAGCTTAATCTAAACCTCATCCCCACCCTTGATGGGGCATTGCAAATGATCGAAAGCGGTATTTTCAGTTCTCTTCAAGAACAAAATGTTCGACTACGCCGTGCCATAAAAGAACCGGGCGAATTGAGAGATCATAAACACTTCCCGTTATTATTTGATCCGCAAACTTCGGGTGGTTTGTTAGCAACTATTCCTGCAGAAAAAGCACAGGCCTGTTTAGCTGAGTTAATTCAGTTGGGTTATCCAGCCAGTGTGATTATCGGTAAGGTGACGGAAGATACTAAAAATGTGGAGAGTGTTAGTTTGATTGCAGGCTAAGCGTTTTGTAATTAATAAAATATAATTACAGCCCCATATCGTTTAACAAATCAGCCCAGCCCTGTTTTTCTGCTTCACGCGTAAATAGCATTGCCCTTTTAATACACTGTTCTGATAATGTCTTTAGGTAATCTGCCTCAGCTTCAGCTTTTAATAAAAGTTCGCGCAATTTCTGTGTATTTTTCACCGGGTAATAACCAGCATAATTTTCACCTAGCAAGCCGATCGAACCATCTATATCAGATGCAAGGACAGGCAAGCCTGCAACAACAGCTTCAGAGATTACATTTGCACCACCTTCCATGATCGAGGGCAGTACCATAAGATGACAGGAACTGTATGCACGTCGAACTTTGCCGTGTGGGACTTCACCAAACCAGTGATAACGCGGGTTGATTTTCATTTCTTCTAGCGCATAGTTAGCCCACTCTTCACTATGCGCCTTACCGAAATGCAGTACGCGTAATTTACTCTTTTCCGGGAGATTTCTTACAGCATAGGCGACCCGCAACGAATCTTTTTCTTCACGTAAATGGCCAACCACACAGATATCAAAATGCCTGATGGAACGTTTTGCCGGTTTCGGTAGTGGAGTCGCAGACTGATGTATAACATGTACTTTATGATGAGCTGATACCGGCAGTACCCGTGCCGCAAGATGATGTAAGGTCACCAGTCGATCGGCCGATTCTATAGATGCCAAAGTAGGCTCTGGATGACTTTTAATAAAACGGTATAAATCTGTACCCGTCAGCGCAAGCACCAGGGGACGCTGTGGATATTGCTGCTTAAATGCTGCGATAGAGTCCGCACTTCGCCAGGCATGTAATGCCACCATCAAATCATAAGCTGCGCCATGCCATTCGACGTCAATGCTTACATGGTGGCCGAGTTGGCGTAAAAATTCAGCCCAGCGTAATGCAGTTGCCCTGTTTCCGTTTAGCGATCTAGCCGCTGCTGGTGTTATGATACCAATATGCATTGAGCCATGTTAAACCAAGTGTAAACAAATAAGAATGTAATAAAACTATGTCAGAGAAAAAAATCACCAAGCAGATCATCAATACATTGATTGATGATTTAAACAATGCCCGTCGGCGTACTCTAGCATTGGTAGAAGGACTTAATCGACAACAGCTCATGGGGCCGAAAATCAACATCGTTAATCCATTGTTATGGGAAATTGGGCATGCTGCCTATTTTCATGAATTTTGGACATTACGGCATATCGATGGTGCAGATTCATTACTAAAAAATGCTGATGAGCTCTATGATTCAATTAATATCGCGCATGATGAGCGCTGGAATCTACCGCTATTATCATTAGAAGATACCAAAGCTTATATGCAACAGGTTCTTGATGCTGAAATCACTCGGCTTAAAAAAGACCAGGTGACAGAATTAGATATTTATCTAACTCGCTATGCCCTGCTTCATGAAGATATGCATACCGAAGCGTATACCTATAGCCGACGCACATTGAGCTACCCTGCGCCTGTTTTTACTGAGAGTGTTTTACAAGATCAGGCTTATAATGCCGGCCCGCTCGACGGTGATGTTAACATCGAAGGTGGCCAATTTTTACTCGGTGCAGATAAAAATATTGATTTCTGTTTCGATAATGAAAAATGGCAACACCCAGTTAAGATTGAATCTTTCGCTATCGCAAAAGCAGCAACCAGCTATCAACAGTATGCCGCGTTTGTTGAAGATGCTGGTTATGCGAATCAAAAATACTGGAATAAAGAAGGCTGGGACTGGTTGCAAAAAAATAAAATAACAACCCCCAATGGCTGGAAAAAAGATGCTGGTGGGAATTGGCTTATTAAAGAGTTTGATCAATGGCAGCCGATGCGCCCGCATGCCGCAGTCATTCATATCAACTGGTTTGAAGCCAGTGCCTGGTGCCAATGGGCAGAACGCCGTTTACCCACTGAAGCGGAATGGGAACTCGCTGCATCGGGTTCATCTGAAAATATTAATGAAAAACGCACTTACCCCTGGGGTAATGAACTGCCCAATGAGAAACATATCAATATGAATTCTCGTGCCATGCGCACAATAGATGTCGGTGCATTACCCAATGGCGATAGTGCTTACGGTTGTCGTCAAATGTTGGGGAATGTATGGGAGTGGACGGCGGATACGTTTGAACCCTACCCCGAATTTGTTGCCGATATGTATGAAGATTATTCTCAGCCATTGTTTGGTCAAACAAAAGTATTACGCGGGGGTTGTTGGGCAACCCGATCTCGAATGATCAGAAACACATGGCGTAATTATTATCCTGCAGATAGGAATGATGTGTTTGCAGGTTTTAGAAGTTGTGCCTTGTAAATCATTGCCTGTATTTTATTTATATCACTATACATCCGACTTCTTTATTGAGCCTTCACTACTGAACCGTTTTCAGCGTTACCTTATGTTTTCTTAGCGCCTGTTTTTAGGCACGTAATTCAAAATAGAAACCGGCACGACTTTTTTGACCTCAAAGCCCGCAAATTCTTTTCGCGTAATAATATGCCCCAGGCGGCTTTCGATAGCACAAAGATTTTTAAAATCATTGTGTGTTACAAATGAAATGGCTTCGCCGGATGCACCCGCACGACCGGTACGGCCAATTCGGTGAATATAGTCCTCAGTCTGGTATGGTAAATCATAATTAACCACACGCGTAAGGCTATCAATATCGATACCGCGAGCAGCAATACCCGTAGCCACTAAAAAGCTAAGTTCAGCGGATTTAAATTCGCCCAGTACTCTTTCACGAGACGCCTGACTTCTGCCACTGTGAATTGCCTCCGCTTTAATGCCGCGCTTTTCAAGCTGAGCAACCAGCTTGGCCGCCGCGTGTTTCTTTTCGATAAAAATAAGCGCCTGATCCCACTGCAGTTGATTAATTAAATGGCTAAGCAATGCAGACTTCTTGTCCTTGTCTACTGTGATCAGCCACTGCTCAATTTTTGGCGTAGACGCAGCACTGGCGGATATCGAAATTTCAAGTGCATCGTCATTAACCGTATCGGCTAAAAAACGCACATCGTCAGTGAGTGTGGCCGAAAACAATAAACTCTGACGTTGTTCAGGTAAGCGATCAATAATTCTATTGATATCGTTAACAAAACCCATATCCAGCATTCTGTCGGCCTCATCCAGCACCAGCACCTCCAGCTCATCAAAATGTAAGGCGCGTTGATTCGACATATCTAACAACCGCCCCGGCGTAGCAACCAAAATATCAACACCCTGTAATAACCGCTGTCTTTGAGGCTCGGCATCAACACCACCAAACATCGCCATCGAGCTAAGGTTTAAATACTTACTGTACTGGGCAACATTGGCCTCAACCTGTATCGCCAGCTCACGCGTCGGCACAAGAATCAGCGCACGAATACGCTTGCCACGTAGCTTGCGTTCGATATTAAACATCTGCAGTATCGGCAACACAAAACTCGCCGTCTTACCTGTCCCCGTTTGCGCAGCGGCAATGACATCTCTACCCGACAAGATCACAGGGATGGCCTGTTTCTGTATCGCCGTCGGCGCGGTATAGCCCAAATCAGCCACGGCTTTTAAAATGGGATCACTTAATCCAAGTTTTGAAAATGGCATATAAAGCCTCGGTGCATAAATAAACAACGGAAATAAACAACTTACGGCCTACAACATACGGCCCAGGCAGGATTATGCCAATAGCAGTTCAAAAAGAAACAAAGACGCTTAGTATAACAGTAAGCTTTAGTATTAAGTCAGCTGAGATGCATATAAGGGAAATACCTGGCTGAGGTAAATTAGATAAACAAAAAAATCGATGTGAAGCTAGCTATAAATAAAAGTAATCTCCTTTTAGTAAGCGAGGTCAGAACCAAGTTGTTACTAATATTAGAAACAACTGGACCCCACTTATTTATTTGATAACCACATCACAGAAATATATCCCATCAATTGGGATAGTAACGGCCCCAAGAAACGGACTTATCTGCGCTACTGCCATGCCTAAAAAGTATTTACAATTTGTAATGATTGGCGTGTGTTTGTTGACTCTTACCGCATGCTCTATCGAGCGTATTTCTATGCGCATTACCTCAAATTATATTAAGTATAAAATTGAGTCGTTAAACAGCGAAAGTGATCTTCTAAAAGTTGAGCAACAGTTACCAAAAAACATCGAGTCACTGGAACAGTTGATTACCCAAAACAAGCATAATAAAGAACTACATATTTATGCAGCACAAGCTTATTACAGTTATGCGTTTGGTTTTATAGAAGACAAAGATATAAATCATGCCACCTGGCTTTATTCTCAGGCCTACCATCATGCTAAAAAAGCATTGGCTTTACATGGCATTTCAGAGTCTGATTTAAAAGGCAGCACAATAAACCTACGCCAAAAAATACATGCTCTAAAAGTAGATGCAACGGATGCGCTTTACTGGACAGCAATCAGCTGGGCAAAGATAATTGAAATAAAACAACCAAGTTTTAGTTATCTAATTCAATTTCACAAACCAGCCATACTAATGAAAAAAGTTATAAAGCTAGATGATAGCTATCTTCATTATGGCTCCTATTTATTTTTTGCTGTGTATTATGCAGCACTACCGTTTTACCTGGGAGGCAATAATTCAACTGCCACAAAATATTTTGAACAGGCTCGTAGCCTCAATCATAATCGATTGCTTATTATTGATTTTTTACAGCTTAAGTATCTTAAAGGACGCATTAAAAAAGAAACATATACTCAGCGATTAAAAAAAATTATCGATGCACCCACTGGCAAGCACACAGAACATATCTTAATGAATGCAGTGGCCAAAAAGAAGGCATCCAACCTATTGTCAGCCAGTAACAATTGAAAAGCCAAGAAATAATAGAAGATATGAGAGAAGAAACTGTTAGTTGATGGATTAATAGGCAAAAAGACAATTATCTAAACACTTTAAAAATATTACAGTAATAAATAGTAATGACTGTAGTAACTTAAAACCTGGTTTAGTATTACTAACATCAGATATGAGTTTTAATAAAAACAAAATTATGCAAGCGCTAACAGCTGCAAAAAAACACGTAACAGATAGTTACCTGCGTGAGTGTAAAGTAAATAAAAACTCACTACTTTATTATCAACAAGAGTTTATCGACAGCAGCATTTTTAGCTTACCCAGCAACACCATAAGCTGGACATTTGATGATGCACACTCAGAGTTTAAATCACTTAGTAACTCATATGCCTTAGTTATTAAATGAACCTATTCTGGTAACACCCATGATGAAGTAGAGGGTCGTCAGGCAGCGGTTTTTTTATTCAACAAAACCAGTGGTAACAATAAGAAACTACTCAAGCAGTGCTGGAACCTTTAAAATGCCGCATTATCAAACAACACCCTCACCTTTCAATGTATGACGGCGATTGCAGGAAATACACCAATACACAGTGTTTATGTGTTTAATAGCGAAAATAAAAGCCTGTTATTCAAAAAAACAATACCGTCAAAAACCAGTATCTATAAATAACCACATATTACAATGTGATAAAAAGTCGGTTAATGAGCTTGGTGAGCTTAAATTAAAGAGAGCTGAGTTTGCGTATTGATTGAGTGAAATCTTTACAACAAACATGATTAGCAAGTTCAAGACACGCTATCAAGGCGATAATGAGTACTTCGCCGACCACCATAGATATTTTACTGTAACCAAAAGCGGTTGGTAATTTTAGAGTACACACACAATTTATACATTCAAAAACCTGTATTTTTACAGCTTTTTATACGCCTGCACATTGCTCCAGCTATAAATTAACTAAACCCCGCCTCTTGATGATTCAAGAAACGGCTGTTTTCCTCATTCTCGTTCAGCTTTCATTCAGCCAGCCTGCGGTATCTTTTAGTCACCGGGGCTTACCTGGTTTTATTTAATAACGCTGGAGAATCAAGATGACTATTTTATCACCCCTTAAAGCATTGCCTTTACTTGCTGTACTTGCCACTGGATTTTCACCCGGCCTTGCGCTTGCAGAAAAACATGATGGCGCAAAATATAACGGCCAACAGCATAGCGAACGTCGCGCGCATTCGAACCATCGAGATGGCCAGTCTGTGGATCACCACCGGGTAAAACGCCATAACAACAGGTATTATGAGCCACGCCGTATAGTGCATAACCGCCACTACGTTGAGCACAAGCATGTGCATAGCAGATATTGCCAGCACCATACCAACAGTCGCTCATATGCCTACCAGCCACAGCGTTTTATTAGCCGCAACGCCCTGGGCATAATGCTGGGCATACATGCAGATAATTTTGATATTGTGTTTCATGACTAAATATAAGGCCTCATTAGCCGGCTTAATAAGCACACTAATATTCAATCAATCAAGGGTGGATCAAGCGAAGTGGATCCACCAGGTTCACTGGCGTTTTGAAACAATAAAACAACTTAAACATCGCCCTGCACCCGCAGGCCGCAAACAGCCATAAAGAATGGAGAGTGGAGACGGTAGAAGCCAATTGCCCCGCAGTGTAAACTGCGCTTATTATTAATTGCCTTTAGCCACTGTGACCCAGCTTATGAAGCCGACTATTTACTCCCTTATTATTTTACTGATGTTTTTACTTGGCACCCCCGTGCATGCCGCTAAGCAAAACGGCAAGCCACAGGGCATTAGTAAACAGCAGGCAATGAACATTGCGCAACGCAGACACCCGGGGCGTGTGCTGGCCATTAAGAATAAGGGCCAGGCCTACCTGGTTAGAATTATTGATGACGGTGGCGAGGTTCACACCCTGTTAATAGATGCGCAAAGTGGCGAAGTGATTCGTCGATAATTAAGTTATAGATAATAATTATGCGTATTTTAGTGATTGAAGATGAGCTGGATTTACTCGCGGATATAAAATCCCGCCTGGAAACGGAAGGCTATATTGTTGATACCAGTAACGATGGCAATGAGGGCTATTTTTTTGCCGCTGAGTACCCCATTGATGCGGCGATTATCGACATTGGCCTGCCGGGCATGTCGGGTATTGAAATTATTAAAAAGCTGCGCACAGATGGCCAGGTGTTACCCGTGCTTATTCTTACCGCGCGCAGCCGTTGGCAGGAAAAGGTAGAGGGGCTTGAGGCCGGTGCGGACGACTATTTGGTTAAACCCTTTCAAATGGAGGAGCTACTGGCGCGTTTAAAGGCATTGTTACGCCGTGCCACAGGCGCTGCCATTAACGAGCTTAGTTGTGGCTGTATTACGCTTAAGGTAGAAACCCAACAGGTATTGCGCAACAGCGAAAACATTGAGGTGACCGCATTTGAATACCGCCTGTTGGAGTACCTTATGCGCCACTCCAGTGAGGCGGTTTCTAAAACACGTCTGGCGGATTACCTTTACCCCCACGATGATGACCGCGACAGTAATGTGATTGAGGTATTAATTGGCCGCCTGCGCAAAAAACTCGACCCCGATGGCAGCCTAATCCCGATTGAAACGCTACGAAATCGTGGCTATCGTTTTACGCTGTGCAAATAATGCAAACGCATCAATACTTGCGATTAATATTTACGATTAAATTTAAAAACATAAACAAGCCATAAGATAAAAATTATTAAGACACTCTCACTTAACCTTCGTATTATTTTAAGCGCCACCGCTGTGTTACTTATTTTTATTACACTTACCGCCGCCGCACTTAACCGTGCCTTTATTGAAAGTAGTGAAAGCGCGCTGCGTGATAAATTAACCAGCCAGTTATATGCACTGTTGGCCGCCGCAGAGGTAAACGACAACGAAATACTCATGCCATCTAGTGAATTAGATGCCCTGCTCGGCCTGCCGAGTTCTGGTGTGTATGCCTATATTGTGGATGCCGCTGGCAAAACTTTATGGCAATCATCTTCTGTGCTGGGTACGCACCTGCCGCCTGCCGATACTTTGCCCAGTGGCACTAAACGCTTTAATAAAAGCAGTTTAAATAATAAAAACTTTTACACCTTCGCCTATGGCATTAACTGGATAACCGAAACCAGCAAGATTGCGCTTACCTTTAATATTGCCACCGACTTAGCATCTTTTAATAAACAAATAGATGAATACCGCTCAACGCTTTGGGGCTGGTTGCTTGCCATGGCTTTTTTATTACTCATAAGCCAGGCGGCGATTTTACGCTGGGGGCTTGCGCCTTTGCGCCAGGTGGGTGGTGAATTAAGTAAAATTGAAAGCGGGCATCAACAAAAAATTGAGCAGCGTTACCCACAGGAAATTGAACAGCTCACGAGTAACATTAACCAGCTGCTGCAACAGGAGCGCGAGCAAAAATCGCGTTACCGAAATGCATTGGGCGATTTAGCGCATAGCCTGAAAACACCGCTGGCGGTTTTACAAAGCGGCATTTCGCAGGGCCATACAGATGGCACTCAGCAAGAACAAATTTCCCGCATGAACGCGATTGTAGAATACCAGTTACAACGCGCAGCCACCGCAGGCTCTGCCAGTGGTACGGGTTTATTAAATGTTAAACAGGTGCTCGACAGAATGCTCGACTCACTGCAAAAGGTGTATCGAGATAAAGCCATTACGTTAAATGTTTCGGTAAGCGAGGGCCTCAGCTTTAAGGGCGATGAAGGCGACTTAATGGAGCTGCTCGGCAACCTGCTAGACAATGCCTACAAGTGGGCAAATGCACAAATTGATGTAGTGGCAGAACAATACGGCAATAAGCTGTGCCTGCGCATTATGGACGACGGCCCCGGCATTGCGCCGGATCAGGTGGCGCATTTATTACAACGCGGTGTACGCGCCGACCAGAACGTGGCCGGGCATGGCATTGGCTTTTCTATTGTGTGTAATATTGTGGATGCCTACCAGGGTGAACTGGTGATTAACAAAAGCCCATTAGGTGGTGCGGAGATTAAGCTGATTTTATAGCGGCTTTATTAAGCCCTATTCAATCAATCGGGTGGATCAAGCGCAGCGGATCCACCGGAAATTAAAGGCCAAACTTGGTGGATCCACTTTGCTTGATCCAGCCTACTTTATTCACTGCATAATATTTACTCTATAGATATTCCGTTCAGTTATTGTTCAGCTAAGTCATGCTGTAATGAAACCGTGATTTAAACACGCGGAGAATGACCATGTTGCTGAATACCATAACAAAAAAAATACGCCTAAATATTCCACTTTTATTAATTGGATTATTTGCCTTGCCCTCTGTAGCCACAGCTGCTGATACCAACACTAGCACTAGCATTAAATCTATCAGCTATGCAAGCGATGCGGCATTAGACACCACAACAAAAACCGCGCTATTAAAACAGGCCGAGAGCATTGTAATTGCCCCCGTACCTAAGCAGGGTTTTCGCTCTGAATCTGCCAGTGTTGAAAAACTTACACTCAACACCAGTTACATGCACAGCGGTGACTTTAGTATTTACAATGTTGATACCGATTTAATTAGTGACTTTGATTACGATGGTTTTTATCACCGCTTTAGCATCACCATAGATGCCGACACGCTTTATAGCAGTGCCTATGTGTATGCGAAAATTTACCTGAGTTATGAAGGTGGCCCCTGGAGCTATATGGCGAGCAGTAACGCGTATCATATATACAGCGACAGCGCGACGGATGCCTTTACGATTGAAACAGAATTAGGCGATGGTTTTTATGCCGGCTATTACGATGTACGCATTGAGTTATATGATGCCGATAATAATGACTGGTTATTAAGTTACGGCCCGTATGATGATAGCTCAATTAGCGCATTGCCATTAGAAGACAGTTATAACGATGATTTTTACGATGGTTATGACGCAGATTATTCACACGCCGCAACAACCGATGTCTATGTGGCGGGTCATGGTTCTATGGGAGGCGGGTTGTTAATTGTATTGAGCTTAATGGTTGTTGCAAGAAAGCTAAGTACTAAGCCTTTGCGTTTAGGATGAAACTACACACGTGTTAATAATGCTTCAATAATTTCACATAAGTCGAGAGGATCAAGCGCAGTGGATGCATCGGAAATTAAAGACTGAACCCGGTGGATCCGCTGCGCTTGATCCACCCGATTGATTTATTTTTTGCTGAATAATTTTTACTCGGCAGATTTCTTTTTCGCCAAATAAATAGTATGTCGACTCCCTTTACCTTTATGCGCCCTTACGGTTTTTGCCTCAACCTTAAAGCCGGCTTTTTTAAGTTGCTGGGTAAATTTTGGATCATGCCAGGCAGACCACACCGCTAACACACCAGCCGGATGAAGTATTTGCCTTATGCCCTGTAAACTTTCCATTGAATAGAGCTTGTTATTATCGGCTTGTGTAAAACTTTCGGGGCCGTTATCTACATCTAATAAAATAGCGTCATATTCGGCTTGCTGTGTATTTAAAAGTTCGGCCACATCACCCAAATGTACGCGTACCCTTTTATCATCCAGCGGCCTGCCTGCACATTCACCCAATGGGCCTTTATTCCATTCAATCACTTCCGGTACCAGCTCTGCAACCACCACCGAGGAACTGTTTGCCGTCGCTTTAAGGGCGGCGGCCAGAGTAAAACCCATGCCCATGCCGCCGACCAGTACTTTGCTATTCTCTATGCCCTGAAGATGCGTACAACCTAGCTCCGCGAGGGCTATTTCAGAGCCATTCACTCGGCTGGTCATGAGAATTCCACCGGCACCTTTCAGGTTTATAGAAAAAACATTGGCGCGCTGAGTTAGCCTGAGTTCACCGCCGTTATTGGGGATATTGGCCGTGCCTAATAATTTTAAAGGATTCATATTTTTAACTTAATTGTTATCTTATGCAGAGCGACGATCCGCTAGCAGGTGTTTTAATTTCTTAATGTAAATGGGGCCTACCTAAAAACATCCAGGTCGCTATCGCGGATTATATCTGCAGCAATACAGGCTTAAATAAGCGGGTAAAATTTAAGGCCAAATTCCGCGCTCTAATGTCACCGATGCAACACGTTCAATCGCTATCATATGCGCCATGGTTCGCAAATCGACAACTCTAAAATCTTCGTCATCTTTATTGCATTCTTCCGCGCGTGTTTTCATGCGTTCAACCACGTTATCTACCGCAGTAAACATTTTGCGTTGTAATTTATTTAAAATGACATCAAGGTCCCATGATTCATTTTGATTATTTTGTACCCACTCGTAATAACTCACTACGACACCACCGGCATTGCATAAAATATCTGGCAATACAGGAATGCCACGGGCATATAAAATATCATCATCGGCCATTGGGGTGACCGGTGCGTTGGCCGCCTCTACTATCAGCCTGGCTTTTATTTGATGAGCATTGTGCTGGCATATCTGGTTACTCATGGCGGCGGGGATTAAAATGTCGCATTCCATTTGCAGCATGTCGTGTATCATAAACCCAGGCCATGGTTTGTTCATTGGTATACATATCCGGTGCAGGTATATCGGTGTGCGGGCCAATGTTATTACCTAATTCGGATATAAAGCGTCGAGTAATTCTACGCAGGTCATTTTGTGTAAGCGATTTATTGTCACATATCACACCACCTTTTGCTCCACCAAAAGGCACCTTTAACAGGGCACACTTCCATGTCATTAATGAGGCAAGTGCGGTGACCTCTTGCTGCGTTAATTCAGGGTGATAACGAATGCCGCCCTTACCCGGGCTAATGCATTACTGTGCAATACGCGATAGCCCTGAAAACCTCTGACCGATCCATCACTCATCTCTATTGGAAAGTGAACGCTTACTGTGCGCTTAGGTGAATTTAATACCTCAATTAAGCCGGCTTTAAGGTGCACTAAATGAGCAATAGCACGTGCAAATTGCTGCTGACTAATGCCGATGGGATCGAGGTTTTCTTCTGCTGCTTGCTCGGACATAGTTAATTATGCTTTAAAGTCATTGTTATTTGCTGAGGTTAAGGCGTGAGTGTGATTTGACTAATGCTTTTCCCACCACGTTATAAGTATTTAATACTCACCACTTTCTCAGTAATTCTGCCATCCTAAAACATAGCGCCGATAATGCAATAAGTCGTTTTGCGCGTCATCAACAAAGCAGAGCCTTAATCCTTTATATCAAAGAATAAGTTTGTTCCTCTAACTCATCGAGTATCTTATATGAAACGCCGCGTACAAGCCGCATGCTGCTGGGCTATTTAAGAAGGAATAATTGATCAATAAGTTTTAGGCCGTATAGCCAGAGGGACAATTAGGCCTCTCTGATTGAGAGGCCTGTAATTCAGAAATATTCCTGG
>CAWUSX010000011.1:0-40510 GCA_963924875.1 uncultured Gammaproteobacteria bacterium | reverse complement strand
AGCCGCTTTATGCACAAGATGTATGAGACGAATTTAAATACGGGCGTTCCTCTATCGACACCTACGGTGGATCATACTAATATGCTTACCCCAGCTGAATTACGTTTAATAGCGGAATGGTTAGACATAGGTGCCCAGTATTTCAACAATCCATTTGATCCTCTGGCACCTGAAAACTAAACTTCATAGCCGAATTATAATAATAAAATGCGGATACAACCGAAATGGACAGCCAGCACTACTATGCTTAAAAAATTGATAGTTATACTATCAATACACCTGCTTGGTATTGATATTTGCATTGCTTCCACAAATGAATTCCAGCTCGTAGTAATAGACGACCCTTATATTGAAATGTCTACAGGTCCGGGAAGCGGTTACCCCGTATTCCATGTAATGGAACGTGGCGAATCAGTGGAAATCATTTTGCAACGGGCTGACTGGTATAAAGTAAAGAATGACAAAGGCCTGGAAGGCTGGGTGCCATTAAAGCAACTATCAAAAACGCTTAGCCCTGGTGGAGAAGCCGTTACATTCACCACGCAACTGCATGACGACTTCTCTCAACGCAACTGGGAATGGGGTGTTTTAGGCGGAGAATTTGGTGGTGCACCTATTTTTACAACATATGGATCTTATTTCTTTAATAAAAATTTTGCTACTGAAGCCAGTTTTTCACAATCAATTGGTAATTCATCAAGTAGCCTGATTTATAAAATAGGCATTCTTATACAGCCCTTCCCAGAATCGGATTATTCGCCCTTTTTTCATATGGGCACCGGTCTTATAAGCGTTAAGCCTGCATCTAATTTAATTCAGCCTGTGGATCAGGATAACCAGTTTTCCAATATTACCATCGGGCTGCGTACTCACTTAACACAACGAATTATTTTACGTATTGAATATAATAATTATGTTATTTTTTCCGCCACCAAAGACAATGACGACAATGAGGATATATCCGAATGGAAAGCAGGCTTCGCACTCTTCTTTTAGCATGCTTTAGCAGTGTATTATTTATATTCAATACACCTATATCGGCTAGCGAAGAAAATATTGATCAGGTAATTGACCCTATAATAAAGCCTGAAATTAAGCGTTTAAATTTCGACGAATCGAAAATCGATTCTGACAATATTGAATTAATTTCCTCTATAGGAATATTAAGTATTGAAGACTTTAGTGTTAATCCGCTTATCAGTTTCCAGCTAACATACCGTATTACCGAAGGTTTTTTTGTAGGTGCTGAATATGGCCTTTCTAAAGCCGGTGATACAAGTGTCGAAAAATTGCTCCCTGGCACAACATTACTCTCAGACAATGAAAAAGACCTGAACTATTACCTGCTTAACATTGGCTACGATATATTCCCTGGCGAAACTTTTGTAACAAGAAACACTACATTTAATTCAGCCTTTTATATAATAGGCGGCCTTGGCAACACGCAATTTGCAGGCGCCGATAATTTCACATACAACATGGGATTTGGCTACAGGATAATTGCCTCCGATTATATTACGGCCTATATAGATATGCGCGATCAAGCCTTCAGCATTGATTTATTCGGTGATGATAAACTAACACATAACCTGGCAATTAAGTTTGGCATTGGTTTTTACTTCTAATGAACAATAAGCACATTAGAAAACACAGCATTAACTACAGTGATTTTTTCAGCATGCATAGCCTATGCACTGCAATATTCGCCATGTTTCTATTTATTCAAATTACGCAAGTGCAAGCCAGCACTCAGGCCGCGCCAAACTTTACTTTAAAAAGTCAGTTAGGTGAAAATATTAAACTATCAGAAATGCGCGGAAAAGTTGTGTTATTAAACTTCTGGACACCCCGGTGTGGCATATGTTTACAACAATTTCCGTTACTCGAAAAGCTACAACGAAAAAATAATTCCAGCAACTTCGTAATTTTTGCTGTTGATATTGGCGGCAACTTTAAAAAATTTATCGCCACTGCTAAAAACTACGGCACTACTTTCCCTATGTTGTTCGACAACGACAACAAAGTTGGCGCTTTATATTCCGTATCAACAGTACCTGTTTCTTTTCTCATTAACCGAGATGGTGACATTCACAGTACGCTTAATGAAGATGACTTAAAAGACACTCAGAAAATACAGCAAATCATTAAAGGCCTACTGGATGAATAAATTTAAAACTATATTCTTTGTTCTATTCATATCGTCCATGTTTACGGCATGCAGCATGACTCCCTGGGTTAAACCATATGAGCGAGCATATTTAGCTGATGAAGTAATGCTGCTTGATAGAGACCCTGTCGCCAGCTCTTATCTTGGACACGTATACGATGCTCGCGAGAGCGCGCGAGGTGCTGGTATTGCATCGGGTGGTGGTTGTGGCTGCAATTAGACTAAAAGCACTTACTGCTCTATTTTTAATAAGCCCGCATCTCTATGTAGGCGCTGCCGTTTTACCCGAAGAACGAGCCGATGCGCTTTATCATAACTACGATGGTGGTGGTATTACTATTGATGGGCCTTCAGTTCTTGTGCGCAAAAACTTTGCTGAACAAGTATCTGTGTCAGCAAATTATTATGTTGATAGCATTTCCAGCGCCTCTATAGATGCCGTCACTCAGGCCAGCCCTTACAAAGAAGAAAGAACTCAAACTTCCGCGGCTATTGATTATCTCCATGAAAAATCGACGCTTAGTTATAGTTACACTTATAGCACCGAAAATGACTACGATGCAGAGACAAATTATATTGGTATAAGCCAGGAAATGTTCGGCGGCTTAACGACTGTTAGCTTAAGTTATACTCAAGGCGATAATATAGTATCTAAAACAGGTGATGATAGTTTCTCAGATGTTGCATCTTTCAAAAATTATCGTACCTCACTGGCACAAGTCCTTACTAAAAAAACCATTCTCTCATTAACCTACGACCTTATTACGGATGAAGGCTTTCTAAACAACCCTTATCGCCAGGTCAGGTACTTAGATTCTAGTGCTGCACGCGGTTATAGCTTTCAAGCTGAAAACTATCCGCGTACAAGAACCTCTAATGCGGCCAGCTTGAATCTTCGTTATCATCTACCTTATCGAGCTGCTGTATTTATAGGCTATCGAATCTTTACTGACTCCTGGGGCATTAAAGCTGACACCATTGAAGTTGGCTATACACACCCAGTTGAGGAAAACTGGATATTTGAAACAAGTGTTCGCTATTACAATCAGAACCAGGCGGACTTTTATAGCGATTTATTTCCATTTGAAGATGCTCAAAACTATCTCGCACGTGACAAAGAACTCAGCAATTTTACTGATTACTCTTTTAATATAGGTGTTAGCTACACCTTAAATAACGATAGTCTGTCATTATTTGAAAAGGCCTCGGCTAATCTTTATTTCAGCCATATTATATTCAACTACGATAACTTCAGAGATATTCGTGAAACTAGCTTTGCTGCCGGAAGTGAACCCGAGTACAGCTTTTCTGCGAATGTAATTAGGATGTACCTATCTTTCTGGTTCTAATAAAAAAAGAGACGCATTGGCGTCTCTTTTTTTATTGAACTCACTCAAACTTGAGCATAATGTTTAAAACATTAAGCAGGTGAGAACGAAGACCCACAACCACAGGTTGTTTGTGCATTCGGGTTACGAATAATAAATTGCGCACCCTGTAAATCTTCTTTGTAATCGATTTCTGCACCAACGAGGTACTGAAAACTCATTGGATCAATCAGTAAGGTAACACCACCATTTTCAACAGCTGTATCACCGTCTTTTACTTCTTCATCAAATGTAAAACCATACTGAAAGCCCGAGCAGCCACCACCGGAAATAAATACGCGCAGTTTTAAATTCGGGTTCTTCTCTTCTTCAATCAGTGTTTGTACCTTGGCTGCAGCAGCGTCGGTAAAATCCAGCGGTGCTGGAATGTCAGCTAATTCAGCAGTCATTCGTTCTCTCCAAAAATTCTGTTTAAAGCCATATATAAGGTGCAAGTTATCATTACCCGACTAATTTAGTCAAGTTTTATTCTGTTCACCTTACTAGCTGGCTGTAGGGCTTGGTTCCACGTCGGTAGCATCGTCAGTCGACTTGGTTTTCTTATCATGTGTTTGAAATTCAAGGAGTTTATTATCATCCTTACAATGCACTAGATTGCCATTTACTTCTGCACCCATGGCCATTTCAAGCAAATTATAATACACATTGCCGTTAACCTGCCCCTGACTCGACAGCTCCACTCGCTCGCTGGCGTATACGTCACCAATCACTTGACCGTTTAGCACGACAAAAGGCACACGTACCTCACCCTCAATTTGCCCACGATCACTCAGCACTAGCATAGAGTGAGAATTTTCTTCCGCAATAACATTGCCGATTATCTTCCCATCTACATGTAAGCCCCCGGAGAAAATTAAATCCCCTTGAATTTCCATGGTAGTACCGATTAAGGTTTCAATTTTCGCTGATTTTGATTTATTTTTGCCCCACATTGGAAACATTACCTCCAGCAATTAGATCACCCCAGATAAACTCTTGTTTTACCCTGGGGACTTTAGCGCTTTTTGGAATAGCACTAATAAATATCGATAATGGCTCAATTCCTTCTGAGAATCTGATGCCACCTTCAAAGTTTTGAAAATATTTAAAACCAAACTTTTGACGTTTCGTTGTTTTTTCTGTGGCAACACTTGGTAAGTCTAAGATAATTTCAGAGCCATCCGCCTTACGCACCTTAAAAGATAGCTCGACATAGCCTCTTTGAGTGTAGTCATGCTTACCCGCTTGAATCAGCACTATCTTATAGTTAAATGCACCATTTTCTGCCTGTGTAACGGCTACTTTGTTAATCTGTACTTCTCTGGCCGATTGACGCGGTGCCACGATATTATGATAAAAAGTCAGCTCTTCTCTCATTTTAAGAACTTCATCTTCACATGCCGCTAAAGAGTCACCCACCTGACTACTCGCATCTTTCTGAATATCACTACCACGAGACAAGCGCGCATTTTCTCTTAGAGCGACTTCTTTTTTTGCCGTCTGCTCGTCCAGAGCCTGACGTAATATTTCTATTTCCTGATCATAATCTGACTGATTAAAACCAGCTGCCTGACGACCATATTCAAATGATGACCAGATAAAAAATAGAATTACACACAAAGCTATAATTGCACTCGCAATCCATAACTTTGGCTGATGTACAGTAATTAAAAACTGACTCTGTGTTGGTCCTGACTTCATACGCTTAATTAGCCCTTACTTTCACCATAAAGGCTAAGGTAATAGTGCCACCTGACTAATACCCATTGCTTCATCTAAGTTAAACATTAAATTCATATTCTGCACTGCCTGACCCGCAGCACCTTTAACTAGATTATCAATCACAGAAGATATTACAACTGTATCACCTCCCTGTGGACGAAACACTGAAATACGACACATATTAGAACCTTTTACACTCCTTGTTTCCGGCATTACCCCTAAAGGTAAAACATCAACAAATGGTTCATTTTTATAACGCTCTGTATACAACAGATGCAAGTCTTCAACCTGTGTTTTTAGAACTCCATATAAACTGGTTTCAATACCCCGAATCATCGGCATAAGATGAGGCACAAATGTAATCCCCACGTCATGACCAGCCACTTCACTTAACACTTGTTTAATCTCTGGCAAATGTCGATGCCCATCAACACCATAAGGCTTAACACTTTCTGAAGCTTCGCATAATAAAGAACCAAGGTTGGTACCTCTGCCCGCTCCACTGACACCTGATTTTGCATCTGCAATTAAGTGCTGATCATCTAACAGATTATTTTCTATAAGTGGAATAAATCCTAAACTCACCGCCGTTGGATAACAACCCGGGTTTGCAACAATCCTCGCCTGCTTAATTGCATCACGATTTAATTCTGGCAAGCCATATACAGCTTCGGCCAACACATCTTCGCACGCATGATCCATGCCGTACCATTTTTTCCAAATGGCAGAATCCTTTAATCGAAAATCGGCAGCCAGGTCGATAACTTTAACGCCTGCATCTAATAATTGAGGCACCATTTTCATCGCTACGCCATTGGGTGTTGCAAAAAACACCACATCACAACTAGAAAGCATCGCGAAATCTGGCTCTGAAAAAAGAATATCTACATGACCACGTAAGTTAGGGTACAGGCTAGAAACCGCTTGTCCCGCTTCAGAACGCGACGTAATAACCGACAGCTCAACTTCATCATGCGCCACTAACAAACGCAAAAGTTCAACACCTGTATAACCAGTGCCACCGACAATACCGGCTTTAATCATGTAAAGACCTCATGTTATAAATTTCAAACTTGCAGCATTACAAAACTAAATGAATAAGTGCTTACAAGTGATTGATATTAAGACGGCTAAGTATAGACTGAAATTTCA
The DNA here is from genome assembly GCA_963924875.1 of uncultured Gammaproteobacteria bacterium. Taxonomy (GTDB): domain Bacteria; phylum Pseudomonadota; class Gammaproteobacteria; order SZUA-229; family SZUA-229; genus SZUA-229. The sequence continues at coordinate 34,102 of CAWUSX010000011.1, read as the reverse complement.
CCACCGCATACCCGGAAGATATCGCGCACAAAACTTTTAACCAAACCTCAGCCGCGTTAATATGCCCATACAATTAATAAATTGAGAACATCATGCTTTGGGTTAAAGCCTTTCACATTATTTTTATGGTCAGCTGGTTTGCAGGCTTATTTTACTTGCCGCGTTTATTTGTTTACCACGCAATGACCGAAGATGAAGCTGGAAATGAACGATTTAAGATAATGGAGCGCAAACTATACCGCTTTATTACGCCCTTCATGATACTTACAATTGTCCTCGGCACATGGTTGATGATTGAGTGGCAAATGTACAGTTCAATCTGGATGCTCATAAAACTGGCACTCGTCGGCCTGCTGGTTGTTTATCATTTTTACTGCGGACATTTAGTGAAGGTATTTGCGAATGATGAAAGCAGGCGAAACCATATCTGGTATAGATGGTTTAATGAGTTTCCGGTGCTCGTACTCACCGCCATCGTAATTTTAGTGGTGATTAAACCTGCGTAGGTCTCAGGCGCCTATCTGATCTAACAATAAGGGTTCTAACTCTGTTAGCGCCTTTTTATAAACTTTGCGTTTAAAAAATACTACTTCACTCATGGGGTGCCAGTAATCAACCCATGCCCAATGATCAAATTCGGGCTTATCAATAGCACCCAGATTAAAATGGTTTTCCGAACCCACCAACTTAAGCACAAACCAGATTTGTTTTTGCCCAATACACACAGGATGAGTATTCTTGCGCACCATCCACCTGGGCAAACGATACCTTAACCAGTTACTCGTTTTACCCACCAGTTCAACGTGCTCAGGGCTCAAGCCTGTTTCTTCGAATAGCTCTCGATACATCGCTTCATCCGGGGTTTCATCCGTTTGAATACCGCCTTGTGGAAACTGCCAGGCATTTTGTCCACAGCGACGCGCCCAGAAGACCTTGCCTTCAGGGTTGCTGAGTATAATGCCAACATTCGGCCTAAAGCCGTCAGAATCAATCACTAAGGGTCGCCTATCCGAGTATTATTTAGAATTTTTTCAAAAATTTCAGCATCATGCAATGTTTTAGTTACAATACGCAGACTGCCTTTTAACTATAGGCAATTTTTATGAAGATATGTAGTTCTAAAATTTTATTTATAGACAACTCACACGAGAACATTCATGGCATTAGCACTTTTCGATCTGGACAATACACTATTAGCAGGTGATAGCGACTTTTTATGGGGTGAATTTCTAACCGAGCAAGGTGTAGTCGACCGCGATGTATATGAGCGCGAAAACCAGCGTTTCTACGCGGAATACAATCAGGGCACACTCGATATCCATGAATTCCAGGCATTTTCACAACAACCTCTTGTCAACAATGACACGGAGATGATGAAAGCCTTAAGAGTGAAATTTGTGGAAGAAAAAATCCGCCCCATTATGAGCCCGGCCTCGTTTGAACTCATTGCCAAACATCGAGCGCAAGGCGACACGCTGGTAGTTATTACCGCCACCAATAGTTTTGTCACCAGCCCGATTGTCAGCGCCTTTGGCATTGATAATTTAATAGCAACAGAACCTGAAGTGGTAAATGGTAAATACACGGGGAAAATTGCCGGCACGCCCTGCGTGCAGGGTGGCAAAGTTGTACGCCTAACAGAATGGATGCAAGAGCATAAGCTCGATATGAGTGACAGCTGGTTTTATAGTGACTCTCACAATGACCTGCCCCTGCTGCTAGAGGCCGATCACCCCGTTGCAGTAGATCCCGATGATAAGCTACTAGCCCACGCAAACGCAGCGGGCTGGCTGATTATGAGTTTACGATAAAAGAATGTCTTTAGAGCTCTCGTACTGCTGCTCGGCTTTCTCAAGAATTTTCGGCAGCAGGGCCTCATCCAGACCATTGGCTTGCCACGTATCGGGGCTAATCACCGCATCTTCTGCCAAATCAGGATCTCGCTCTATATGGTGATCAACAATAGCCCTCGCCAGACAAATCAGCCAGGCAGACTCCTGCTCAGACGCAGGCGCCTTTAAAGGCGCCTGCTGAAATTTAACTGAGCCGCAGATAACCGGTGGAAGATTCCACTTTTTCAATAATGCACCACCCGCTTCGGCATGATCAAAACCCAGCACCTGCTTTTCTGCGGAACTTAAACTAATACCTTCCGATTGCTGTAATTGCAGCACCTGAGTCATTTCAACTGGTTGCTGCAGGTATAACAGCAAAGAACCAATATCATGTAACAGGCCGGCAATAAAATAACGCTCAATGACTTTTTCACGCTTAAAGGCCGCCAGTACGCGCGCCACAACAGCAGTACTTAAACTACGTTTCCAAAACGCCGGCATAGACACAAGATCAGAGGGTATGCCTGCAAACACATTAACCGCAGAAGCAGCAACAACAACGCTACGCAATTCCTGGTGGCCAATTAGAGCAACCGCACGGTAGACGGTATCTACCTTGGCTGAAAAGCCATAGAAGGGGCTATTTACAAGCTTGAGGAGCCTGGCCGTAAGCGCCGGGTCATCATTAATCACCTGGCCAATTTGTGTGGCGGTGGACCTGGAATCATCCATCACCTCAAATACGCGATATACAATAGCTGGCAAGCTCCCTAGCTTGCCACTCTTATCAATCAGTTTTTCTAAACTAAGCAATCGAACAGTCCGGTTAAATAAAAACAATAACAGAAGTTTAGACTAAGTTTTGGGTAAGGTAACGCCCGTTTGACCCTGGTATTTACCTGCTCTGTCACCATATGAGGTTTCGCATACTTCATCTGATTCAAAGAACAGCATTTGTGCAACGCCTTCATTGGCATATATTTTAGCAGGCAGTGGCGTAGTATTTGAAAACTCTAAGGTGACATGACCTTCCCACTCGGGTTCTAAAGGCGTTACGTTCACAATGATACCGCAGCGTGCATAAGTCGACTTACCGAGGCATACAGTTAAGACGCTACGTGGAATGCGAAAATACTCAACTGTGCGCGCCAGTGCAAAAGAGTTTGGCGGAATAATACAAACATCCGCATTCACATCGACGAAACTATTGTCGTCGAAGTCCTTGGGATCAACAATTGCTGAATTAATATTAGTGAAAATTTTAAATTCATTGGCGCAACGCACATCATATCCATAGCTAGAGGTGCCGTAAGAAATCAGCCGATTATCATCCGCATCATAACGCACCTGCCCTGGCTCAAATGGCTCAATCATGCCTTCATTTTCCGCCATACGACGAATCCACTTATCTGACTTAATACTCATTTTTTTATTGCCCTGTACTGCTATTCAGCGTGTAGCCCCATTAGCATTTTTCTGTTGTCGACCGTTTGTGTTTTATAACTGCGCATAAAAAATGCCGCCACTAAAATCTAGTGGCGGCATTCTATCACGAGCCTTAGGGGAATTCACAAGCTGTGAATAAGCAAAACCAGGCGCTAGCTAACCCTTAATTGTTTTCGATAACAATATTCGGGAACTTGCTGCTGTAGTCTTTAGCTTGTGACGCCAATTTTGCTGCTGTACGGCGTGCGATATCACGGTAAATAAGGGCGATAGTCCCTTCAGGATCAACGGCCACTGAAGGCGCGCCTTCATCACCACTGGTACGAATCGCCATATCAAGTGGCAATGCACCCAGGAAATCAACATTGTAGTCTTTTGACATACGCTCACCACCACCCTGACCAAAGATAGGCTCTGCATGACCACACTCTGAACAAATATGCATACTCATGTTCTCGACAATACCCAGTACCGGTACTTCAACCTTCTCGAACATCTTCAGACCCTTGCGGGCGTCAAGTAATGCAATGTCCTGCGGTGTTGTTACGATAACCGCACCACTTACTGGAACCTTTTGTGCCAGGGTAAGCTGCACATCACCTGTGCCTGGTGGTAAGTCGATAACCAGATAATCAAGATCTTTCCACTGTGTATCTACTAACAGTTGCTCTAATGCCTGTGTAACCATAGGGCCACGCCAGATCATAGGCGTTTCTTCATCTATCATGAAGCCAATAGACATAGCCTGCAGTCCGTGACCCATCATAGGATCCAGTGTTTTACCGTCAGCAGAATCGGGCTTATCCGTAATACCTAGCATACGAGGAATACTTGGGCCGTAGATATCGGCATCCAGGATACCAACATTTGCGCCTTCTTTGCTTAATGCCAACGCCAGGTTAACCGCCGTAGTCGATTTACCTACGCCACCTTTACCCGATGCAACGGCAATAATATTTTTAATACCTTCAAGCGGCTTCAGGCTAGATTGTACAGAATGAGCAACAATCTCATGGCTAACATCAACCTTAACTGAATCAACACCGTCCAGAGCACCTACAAGCTTAGTTAGTTCTTCAACAATTTTTGCATAGTGACCTTTAGCCGGAAAGCCTAATACAATTTTAATGGCAACTTCAGCGCCATTAATATCAATACCTTTAACTGCATTTGCTGATTTCAAATCCTTCACAAGATAAGGATCGACATACTTTGCAATTGCTTCTTCAACCTGTTGCTGTGAAACGCTCATGGCACTTACTCCAAAACCTGAATGTGTCTGGCCCTATTGGGCACTCTATATACTATTAAATGAATGGTGCGCATTCTACACTAGCTAATGAGGAATTAACCCCACCCATTGTTGGTATAGCAAGACGCACTTAAAATATCCGATGACCTTACCTATGGGCACTTTTCAAAGTTTCAAGGCCAATATTACCCTTAAGGTTGCGGCTTCATTACACCGTGCCATTCAGATAGTACGTCTACTCCGCTGATCTTTTAGCAAATACACCCACAATCCCTTATTAATCAAAGCAGCTTCAAGGCTACGCGCAAGGTGATATAGCCTCATTAAAATCTAAAATAAGATCCGCCTTACCCCTGTTGATTCAAATCAGCAGCCACTCAACGGGACATATATACACTTAATCACTGTAAAATTGATTTTCTGCGACTACAATCGTATACATCTTATATACCATTAACCGGACGTTAATTATAACTATCATGAGCTCGGATTCAGACACGCCAGACACAACAGTAGATGTAAATGATCAGGAGAAAGTATCTAAAGCAATTAAGAACTTTATTTCTGGAGAGAACGAGGACTGTGATGGCGCAAAAACCAGTGTAGGCCACAGCGGCTCAGGCAAACAATTCCATGACCGCCGCGACGTCATCAAGGCACTAACTAACTTACAAACCAACTATAAGCCTGCCTATGTTCCAGGCGAAACAAGCATACAAACGGATGCATTTAAACATGCCCTAATAAATAGCATGGCAAAAATGGGCAACACATCGATGTCCAAGTCGTTAAATGCCATTGATGGTCGAACAGTCGATTTTGTTGAAATGCTGTTTGGAGCCTTCCTTCGTGACTCCAATATATCTTCTGCACTCAAATCATTATTGCTTGAGTTACAAATTCCACTCATCAAAGTGGCTATGCTAGACACCAAGTTTTTCCAGAACAACAAGCACACCGCGCGTAACGTGCTAGACACTATTGCCCACTTAGGCATAGGCATTGAAGACAAGGAAAATACTTTATTTAAAACAATGCAGTTAATTGTTGAGCAATTACAAACCACATTTGATCAGAATCTCACCAGTTTTAATACCGCACTAACTGCCTTAAACCGCTTAAAATCTATTGAAGAAGATAAATCTGGCAAGCAAGAAGAAGAAACTCAAAAAGCAATTTTCAAAGAACACGCCAGACAAGTTATTTTAAATGAACTACAAAAACACACTTATAAAAGAATAATTCAAAAAGAACTTAAACCACTCATATTAAAGCAGTGGTCTACCGTGATGTTTCAACGGTTTATTAAATACGGTAAAGACAGTCGTGAATGGGACGAAATTATCACTTTACTAAAACACATGATTTACAGCGTTCAGCCTATAACAACATCGACACAATGGATGCTATTAAATAAAGACTCCGATAGCCTGATTGAAGAAACAAAAACGCTACTGGAAAATACCAGGCTTAGCCCGGGCAGCATAGATGCCTCAATGAGCGCGCTAAAAGAAATACATGTTCGTTTATTAAAGAGCTCGGAATTTTATCAGGCAAGCCCTGAATATTCTGAGCCTGATATCAGCTTAGATGAAGCTATCGCAGAATTCGCTGAGGCGATGCCAGAAGAAAAAGGCGAGCCACCCCACGTACAAATCGCCCGTCTTCCCGGAGATGTTAAGCAAGGCGTCTGGTTTGAAATTTATAATGGAGAAGGTAAGGCATTACGCAGAGTTAAATTATCTGTTGTTTTATTTGATGAAGCCAAGCTCATTTTTGTTGACCGCCTTGGCAATAAGGTTATCGAAAAGCATGCCGACGAATTTGTTACTGAACTGAATGATGGAAAATCCAAAATTATTGCTGATCATTCAATTTTTAATGCCGCATTAGGCCAGGTTATTAATTCGATTATGCGCTAGCCACCCACAACCCAAATTAATTAGGCTTAGCGTCTTCGCCTGGTGGATATATATCCCACTCCACCAGATAGTCTGGATTAGTTATCACTTCATCTGTATCCGCCAATTTATAGTCACCCGGCTTTGCCACCTGATAATGATCTAAATCAGGCGGCAAACTAAATTCTTCTGCAGTATCCGTGCGCATTACAACCAGACCATCCTCATGGGTAACCCGTAGTATTTTTCCTGCAAACTGTTCAAACGCCTCCAGGTCACCAAAGTCATTCATACAGGTCAAGCTCACCAACACCGTTTTTCCAAGCATTTTTTCAGCCTGTGCTGCATCAAATACACAACCGGCAAATATTTTTTCACTCATAATTTCACGTCACAATTATTAATTTTTTGGCATTATACTGTAAATAATTTATTTCATCCTGGTACAACAATACCCTCAGACAATCGGCACGTTCCAAACTAGCCATCAACAAAGATGGCATTAATTACACCTGATATAAATGCTGCTTTTATTTCTTCTCCAACATCATGATGGCGGTTTCCAGTGCCTCTTTTAATTCTTTCGCCGGCGTTACTGTTAAGGCATAGTAACGACTGACTTCGGCATCTTCCGCTGTTTGCTCTGGTGAAGAAATAAAGTGCGGACGAAATACCACCAGTTGATGTTCTTCAATTGGCCCAATATCCCAATTAGCTATGGGGTATATACTTTCATTATCATCTTCCGACATGTTTTGCTCTCTTATTCATAATTACGTCAAATTATTTATCATTATATTACATGTTTGTCGCCAACAGATCCGTCTGTGTTAATATTCAAAACCTTCATACAATGACCAACACAGAAGCCCACCATGAAACATATCGGTAATATCCAGAAAATGCACACCCTGTTAAATGAAACCGTGCAATACAATTTACCCATTGGTGACGAACTGGTTAATATGAATGCACTTATTGGCTCACCGATTAAACTTACTCATACAAGTGAAATTAATTGTATCGCCTGCGGCCGAAAAACTAAAAAAAGTTTTAGTCAGGGTTTTTGTTATCCCTGTTTTCAATCATTGGCACAATGCGATAGCTGTATTATTAAACCTGAAAAATGCCACTACGCAGAAGGCACATGCCGAGAGCCACAGTGGGGCGAAAAAAACTGTCTTGCCGATCACTATGTATATCTCGCTAACTCTTCTGGTATAAAAGTTGGCATTACCCGTGGCACACAAGTTCCAACTCGCTGGATGGACCAGGGCGCAACGCAGGCACTGCCTATTTTCCGCGTAAAAAATCGTTTAACATCGGGCTTAGTCGAGGTTATTTTTAAAGATCACGTAGCCGATAAAACCAGTTGGCAAAAAATGCTCAAAGGCGAAGCCGAACCACAAGACATGCAAGCCAGGCGTGACGAATTATTTTCTCATTGCGAAAGCGCTATTAAAAAACTATCTGAAACCCTGGATGATGACGCAATCGAATACCTTGATAGCGAAGAATCAATCGATATAAATTATCCCGTCAATATCTATCCTGAAAAAGTTAAGTCATTTAATTTTGATAAAACACCTGAAGTCAGCGGCGTACTAAATGGCATTAAAGGCCAGTATTTAATACTTGATACGGGCGTATTAAACATGCGTAAGTTTGGCGGTTATCAATTAAGCCTCGAAGCATAAGCTTAAGTCTTAACAACCGGCCCTTGATGTACTTCAGCGGATTCGCGCTCGCCCATTTCAAATCCATGGTGATACGCCTTTTGCCATTCCATAATTCGCTCATTATCATGCAGCCCCGCAACATCCAGGCTTAAACCTGCTAATTCATCAACAAAGCCTTGAGCCTTAAGAAATGCAACTACGCCGTTTGCATAACCTCGGTTGTACCAAATTTGCGCATCCGATGGGTTATCAATATACCCCTCCGTCTCGTCATACAGGCGCTCGACCAATCCTACTAATTTATTTATTACTCTCATCATCAATCTCTAGTTTAATAACTCTTTGCCCAATAATTCATCCAACGATGAGCCTTCAGCCGCACTACCAATCTCAACAATTAATACTTCTTGCAGCGGCAAACTAGCCGATTGAATATGTGGCAAAATTTGCTCGGTGATTTGAATAACCGTGATAATACCTCGTTGTGACTCTGCATCAACCAGCGTTTCAGCCTGTTTAATCAGCGATTCCACATAAGCGCGTAATGCTTCAATTCGCTGATCCAGCGTCATTTCCTGAAAGTCTTTGGTAAAGCTAAAATGTAGCTCACGCAAATCAGGCTTAGGATCTTCTACCGATATTTCAAAGGGTGCCACTACGTCCATAAATCACATCAATTCAATTATTAACAATAATGCACATTATATAAGAAGCCTTGCCATTGATGAACGTGATATTTCTGTGGGATTAAACCGCATAAATCAAGCGATTACGCTAAAGATAGATGAAAAAAGGCTCCGAAAATGCTACTTTACGCGCCTGGATATACATTCACCACAATGAGCACACATGAGTACTACAGCACCTCGTAAAATATTGATCACTAGCGCCCTACCTTACGCCAATGGCCCAATTCATCTGGGACATCTTGTAGAGTATATACAAACCGATATATGGGCTCGCTTCCAGAAATTACGCGGTAACGAATGCTACTACGTGTGTGCCGATGATGCACATGGCACGCCTATTATGCTGCGTGCCAGACAGGATGGCATTACGCCGGAACAACTTATTGCTGATGTAAGCAAAGATCACCAGGCGGATTTTTCAGATTTCCTCATTGGCTTTGATCACTATCACAGTACTCACTCAGAAGAAAACAAAGAACTTTCACAGAGCATTTACCGCACACTGCGTGACGCTGGCCATATTACAACCCGCGTTATATCTCAGGCCTACGACCCTGAAGCAAAGATGTTTTTACCCGATCGTTTCATTAAAGGCACTTGCCCAAAGTGTGGAGCCGAAGATCAATACGGTGACAACTGCGAGGTATGCGGCGCAACTTACGACACCACCGATCTAAAAGATCCATATTCCGTTGTCTCTGGCGCAACACCGATCAAAAAAGATACCGAACACTATTTTTTCAAACTTGCAGATTTTGAAGACATGCTAAAAAGCTGGACGACTGCAGGGCATGTGCAATCTGAAATATCTAACAAATTATCCGAATGGTTTGAATCTGGATTAAAAGACTGGGATATTTCCCGCGATGCGCCTTACTGGGGATTTCCGATCCCGGATACCACAGATAAATTTTTCTATGTCTGGCTAGATGCACCGATTGGCTATATCGCCAGCTTTAAATATTTTGCAGAAAAGAAAAAACTAAATTTTGATGAATTCTGGAAAGCGGATGATAAAACCGAACTGTATCATTTCATCGGTAAAGACATCGCCTATTTCCATACGCTTTTCTGGCCCGCTGTTTTAAGCGGCTCAGGTTATCGCACACCGACAAAAGTTTTTTGTCATGGCTTCCTTACCGTTGACGGTGCCAAGATGTCAAAATCTCGCGGCACGTTTATTAAAGCCCGCAGTTATCTGGATCATTTAAAACCTGAATATTTACGCTATTACTATGCGGCCAAATTATCTTCAGGCATTGACGATATTGACTTAAATTTAGAAGATTTCCAGCAACGTGTAAATACAGATTTAGTGGGTAAATTTGTCAATATCGCATCACGTGTTGCCGGTTTTATTAAAAAGAACAATGACGGCATGTTAGCCGGCGCATTGCCAGACGCTGCACTACATCAGGAAATGGTAGATGCTGGCGTTTTAATTGCTGAACACTTTGAAAACAGAAAATACAGCCAGGCGGTTCGAGAAATTATGGCACTGGCTGACAAGGCCAATCAATATATTGCCGATGAAGAGCCCTGGGCGAAAAACAAACAGGAAGGCAAAGAAGCTGAAGTACATGCCATCTGCACACAGGGTGTGAATATGTTCCGTATTCTGTGCATATACTTAAAGCCAATGTTACCCGAAGTAATTGCGCAGGCCGAGGCCTTCTTAAACTGTGGTGAACTTAGCTGGAGTGATTTAAATAAACCATTACTTAATCACAGCATTAATAAGTTCAAGCCATTAATGCAACGCGTTGAAAAGGAAGCAATTGATAAAATCGTCGATGCATCTAAAGAAGATATTAAGGCAACTGAAAGCAAAACAGTGAAACCCGCAAAGGCTTCCGCCAATGAACCGATTGCAGATGAAATAGAATTCGAAGACTTCGCTAAAGTTGACTTACGTATAGCCAAAATTATTAAGGCTGAACATGTAGAGAAAGCAGATAAACTACTCCAGCTGACACTAGATATAGGCGGTGAAACACGTAATGTTTTCGCCGGTATTAAATCGGCTTACGCACCAGAGGATTTAGTAGGTAAACTAACCGTAATGGTCGCCAACCTGAAACCTCGCAAGATGCGTTTTGGCATGTCAGAGGGAATGGTGTTAGCCGCGGGCCCAGGCGGCAAGGATTTATGGATATTAAACCCTGATGATGGCGCACAAGCGGGAATGAAAGTTAAGTAAGCTTAATACAAAGAAGAGACGCTTTAAAATAACGGCTCTTCTTGTACTTCCTGCAAAAGAGACCTGATGAACATACCGCTTAATCCGTAGGATCCTAATTTATTTTAGATATTTTTTCCTGCTTATTTATTTTTAATGCATGCCAGATAGTTCGCACATCAACATGCTGTCGATTTAAAATAAAACTAATTGCAATTTCTTCGATTGCCGCATATGCACACATAATTGCAGCCAGTTTAAACACCCATTCCACTGCCCCCGAAAACAATAGAATGTAGGCCACAACCGTAATACCAACCGCCAGCTTTACACTCCATGTATGGTAACTGGTCAGCACTTTGAATCTGAATAAACCTATAATAACCGGCAAGGTAAAACTCATAATAATAACAACGAAAGAGTACTTCTCCGCCATCACAATATCCGGCCATAATATCCAGGCCGAAAAAGCCATAACCGAATACACAGCAAAATCACCCCAGCTATCTAAACGCGATCCCATTTCTGTTATCTGATTTAAGGCCCTTGCCAAAAAACCATCTAATACATCTGTAAATACAGTAAAAACAAGTGCAACAATAAACCAATGAGGCTGTTGATCGAGCGCCAGCCACACTAAAACAGGCGTCATTAACAGTCGAATCAAACTCACCAAATTGGGTAAATTGACTATTTTATTTTTTTCTTTCACATTAACACTCTATCATCGCTTTAAATTAATAAGGCCGCTGGCGAATACCCAGACGATATAACATTTTTGACAAAACAAATTCAAGAACAATAAATATCACAACAATAGACACCACATCCTGCCACGTCAGTGAGAATACCAGCATCATATAAAGAGCAGGTAAAAGTGACTCCGGGATCTGATCTAAAAATGCTGCCTTTTGACTAGGTCGCATTTTTAAACGCCGCTTGGTAAAGCTCGACAACAGATCACCTGACATTGCCAATATTGCGATCACTAAACCAAAGATAAAATCATAACCCAAAACATAGGCAACTATTACTGTGAAAAATACAGATGAAAATATACCCCTCCATGTTTTAGAATGACCTAATACTGGAGTGCCATCACGCAGGGTTTTCCCCGCATCCAATGGATAACTGGCAATGTCACCCAATATATTTCTAATTAATATGGGCGCACCATTGGCTACCAAAATCAACATGACCAGATAAGCTAAAGATGTAGACAAGATCGATTTTTCCTTAAAATCATTTAATACTTAATATTTTAGACGTATATAGCCAGAATTGAAGCCGTAAGGCTTAATAACTTAAATTTAAACTTTCAGGAAAGATATATTTGGATACAGATCTATTTCTGTATAAACGGGGATATTTTAATATGAGAGACAGAAGGATTGATGGCATTATTTTCGGATAGTGCCACCAATCGAACAAACATTTTTTAGAACAATTTATACAAAAGCTCGAATTAACCTTTCTTCATTTTATCGAAGAACTCATCATTCGTTTTGGTTGTTTGTAAGCGCTCAAGCATAAATTCAATCGCACCTGTTTCATCCATAGGATGAAGTACTTTACGCAACACCCACATCATCTGTAATTCTTCAGGGTCTGTTAACTTTTCTTCGCGACGCGTACCAGAACGATTAATATTTATACCCGGGTAGATACGTTTTTCAGTAATTTTACGATCCAGATGTATTTCACAGTTACCTGTACCTTTGAATTCTTCGTAAATAACCTCATCCATTTTAGAACCGGTATCAACCAATGCAGTTGCAAGTATTGTAATACTGCCACCTTCTTCGATATTACGTGCCGCACCAAAGAAACGCTTAGGGCGATGTAACGCGTGTGCATCAACACCACCGGTTAGTACCTTACCAGACGATGGTATTACTGTATTATAGGCACGCGCTAAACGTGTAATAGAATCAAGCAATATAACAACATCTTTTTTATGCTCTGCTAAACGCTTGGCTTTTTCGATAACCATTTCAGCGACCTGAACATGGCGACTTGCTGGCTCATCGAATGTTGATGAAACAACTTCACCACATACCATACGCTGCATTTCTGTTACTTCTTCCGGGCGTTCATCTATAAGTAAAACAATCAGGTAGCATTCCGGATGATTCGCGGCAATTGACTGAGCGATATTGCTCATCAGCATCGTTTTACCGGCTTTAGGTGGAGAAACGATCAAACCACGCTGTCCCTTACCAATTGGCGCAACTAAATCAATTATACGACCCGTAATATCCTCTGAACTACCATTACCGCGTTCCAGCTTTAAGCGTTCTTCTGGGTGTAGTGGCGTTAAGTTTTCAAAGGCAACTTTATTCTTTGCAGCTTCAGGTGCATCAAAGTTAATTGTATCTACTTTGAGCATAGCGAAATAACGTTCGCTATCTTTTGGCGGTCTGATTTTACCCGCTATTGTGTCACCCGTTCTTAAGCCAAAACGTCTGATCTGACTTGGGGATACATAAATATCATCTGGACCGGCTAAGTATGAGCCTTCTGCTGATCGCAAGAAACCAAAGCCATCCTGAAGAATTTCTAAGACACCATCTCCATAAATATCTTCACCGCTTTTTGCGTGTGTTTTTAAAATAGCAAAAATAATATCCTGCTTCTTGGCTCTGGCAAGATTTTCTAGTTTCATTGACTGGGCAATTTCAACAAGTTCGGTTGGTGCTTTATTCTTTAGTTCAGTTAAATTCATAGTGAGGTATTTTCAGAAAGGTTATGATTAGACGGTTCAAGGATTAATTAAATTTTTGGTTTATATCAAATTTGAATTATTGTGGCTGGATTTAGCCGGGTTACTAGATCGTATTTATTGGTCGGCGAGGAAAAATGCCGGCTACGAATTTTTATTAAGGCGAACTCTAGCATACAAAAAACAGGCCGTCTACACTTTCAGCGGAGCAGCCTGTTTTTATGCCAATAGTATTATGCTGTTTTGTACATTAAATATTGCTATCGAGAAAGGCAGTTAACTGTGATTTGGATAGTGCGCCCACTTTCGTCGCTTCTACTTCGCCATTTTTAAACAGCATTAATGTAGGAATACCACGAATACCAAACTTAGGGGGTGTACCAGGGTTTTCATCGATGTTTAATTTAGTAATTTTGATTTTACCGTCATACTCACCCGCAATCTCTTCCAATATTGGCGCAATCATTTTACAAGGACCGCACCATTCTGCCCAATAATCAACTAAAACAGGCACATCAGAATTTAATACGTCACTTTCAAAACTGTCATCAGATACATGAATGATCTCGCTCACAGTGTTTAACCTCCGGGTTAGGATTCCATTCAACTGCTATTCCTATAAAGCGCTTAATGATTAATATGTAGTTAAGCAGAACAGCAATCAGGTGGGTTTGTTATTATTCGAATTCAATATATTGCATCTTAACTAATTCCACACATTTGTACAGTCCGGCAGAGTGCTTTATGCTAGGGCAATGAGCACACATCTGACCGATCAACACTTTGATCAATATAAATTAGCTGAATCACTGCTGCAAGGCTTGAATCAGGCGGGTTTTAAACAATGCACGCCAATCCAGGCACAAAGCCTGCCATTGTCACTGGATGGCATTGACGTTGCCGGTGAGGCACAAACAGGCACAGGCAAGACCATTGCCTTTCTTGTAGCCGTGTATAACAAGCTACTCACTGAACCTGCCGCAGAGCACAGAAGGCTCAATCAGCCTCGCGCGTTAATTATTGCACCAACCCGCGAACTCGCCATTCAAATACATAATGATGCCGAGCTGATCGGTAAGCATACGGGTATAAAGCTTGCACTAGCGTATGGTGGCACCGGCTATGACGCCCAACAAAAAACCATTGCAGATGGCGCCGATATATTAATTGGCACCCCGGGGCGCTTAATCGACTTTTTTAAAAAACACGTATTTGATCTTAAGCAGGTTCAAGCGCTGGTATTAGATGAAGCCGACCGCATGTTTGACCTGGGTTTCATTGATGATATCCGCTATTTAATACGTCGTTGCCCTGCCCCAGAGCATCGCCTTAGCATGCTCTTTTCTGCCACACTGTCTTATCGCGTGCAGGAGCTTTCATATGAGCATATGAATAATCCCCAGCACGTTAAAATTGAATCTGAGCAGCGTACCGCCGATAAAATTGAAGAACGTGTTTTTTACCCCGCTAACAATGAAAAAATCCCATTGCTACTGGGCTTATTCGCAAAAGATAAACCCACTCGCAGCATTATTTTTGTCAACACCAAACGTGTTGCCGAGGAAGTGAGCGCCTGGCTGACTGGAAATAATATCCCGCCAGCGGTTCTTTCGGGTGATATTCCACAGGCAAAGCGGCAGACTTTGTTGAAGAAATTTCAGGATGGTGAATTCAATGTACTGGTGGCTACCGACGTTGCGGCGCGTGGCTTACATGTACCTGAAGTCAGCCATGTATTTAATTACGACCTACCTCAGCAAGCCGAAGATTACGTACACCGTATTGGTCGCACGGCTCGTGCCGGCGCCTCAGGCCATGCCATTAGTATGGCTTGCGAGAATTACGCTCAATACCTGCCTGAAATAGAACAATACATAGGCTACAGCATCCCTAATGAAGCAATTACCTCAGAATTGCTCGCCAAGCCACTGCCGCGAGCCAAAATCGAGCGTTATGGCGGCAATAAAGGCCAGCACAAAGGCGGCCGAGGCGGCTCCAGACCCGGCAATGGACAGAGCAGACATCAGCAACGCAGGTAAATACTCTATTGTTTGACACAAACCTCTCTATTCACCGCCTACCGTAATGCTCGCCGAAGCTGGCACCTATTTATTACTTGGTGCGACAGTAGGCGTACTTGCAGGCCTGCTTGGCGTGGGTGGCGGGCTCATCATCGTCCCGGTACTCGCCACGCTGTTTATCGCACAGGGCATAGATAGCCAAATCGTTATGCACCTGGCGCTTGGCACCTCTCTCGCAAGCATTGTTATTACCTCTATATCATCTGTTATTAGCCATCACAAAAAGCACGCTGTTGTCTGGCCTCAGGTCTTTAAACTAAGTTTGGGTATTTTATTTGGCGCCTGGTGCGGCGGATTGCTTGCTAGCCAATTAAGCAGCGAGTTTCTGAAACCTGTATTTGCCACATTTGAACTACTGGTGGCGGCATACATGCTTTTTGGTAATAAACCCGGCGCTCATCAAACAACGCCCTCTCAGCTCAACTTTAATATTAGCGGCGGCCTGATAGGGTTTGTCTCATCTATTGTGGGTATTGGCGGCGGCACAATGAGTGTGCCCTGGTTAATGTGGCACGGTAGTAGCATTCATAAGGCCATTGCGACGTCCGCCGCTATTGGCTTTCCGATTGCACTTTCTGGCTCTATTAGCTATCTGTACACCGGCTGGCAATACGCCAGTTTGCCCGAATATTCTCTTGGCTTTATTTACCTGCCCGCGTTACTCGGCATTGTTATCAGCAGTGTGATTTTCGCCCCTTTCGGGGCCTCGCTCGCACACCGTTTAGATGTGCAAAAGCTCAAGAAAACCTTTGCCTACCTACTAATAGTACTCGCCGTTTATTTACTCAATAGCTAAAGCTTGCCTAGTTTGCAGGTGCGGCCTTTGGCTCCACCTCAGCTGCAGTTGCTGGTGTTTTTTTCAATCCCGACTGATGCCGCATTGGATAAAGCACCTCTGTAAGCCTAATCATCGCGGTAATAAATGGCTCCTTTGGATATTTCTCACAGCGCCGCTGTAACCATAATTGCACCGCATCAAAGCCCGTTTCACCCAGTACATTGTAGGTACTGGGCATAATGACATTAAAGGCGGATAAATAACCGATCATCCAGTCAATAAAATAATCCTGCTCTTTACCCGCATTTTTCATTGAGCCTGTATATTGCTGACAGCTATCAGAACCAGCCCCATACACCGCATAGCTACCTTCAAAATCTCTCGCCAGCACCATATGGCTTGCGGCTAACAACAGCAGCGCAGTTATTAATTTATAAATCATTTTCGTCCCAACTAAGTATGCAAAAGCTAAGCCCAAGCATAGTCGTTGAATCAATAGAGTTCGAGCCCATAATTTGAAATACGTACATAATCAGACTATTGTCCAATTATATAAATTAAAAAGGGTAGGCAAAAATGCAAAAGCCGGAGCTTAAGGTCACCATTCTCAGCGACTACATCTGCCCTTTCTGTTTTATTGGAAACCTGCGATTGGATTCACTGCGCGACATTTATGATGTAAAAGTAAACTGGTGTTTTATCGAAATACACCCCGAAACCCCAACCGCAGGACACTCTGTAAAACTCCTTAATTACAATGAAGACACCTGGGATGCGATGATGAAGAATCTAAACACCCTTGCCAAAGAAGAAAACATTACATTCTGCAAGCAGACCATGACAACCAACTCGCGCAAGGCCTTATTACTTAGCGAGGCCTGTAAATCACTCGGTGCAGATGTTTTTTACCCTCTACATGAGCAGATATTTACAGCGTATTTCATTGATGGTGAAAATATTGGTGATGAGTCTGTACTGCGTGATATTGCCAGGCAAAATAACATCCCTGAAAATATTGTTAATCAGGCGTGGAGCGATAAACATGCCAAGGGCCCCGCGGATTCGATACCCGCGAGTTTATTGCCTTACCTTCAATACGCCGGAGCAATTCAGGCAAAGAGCGTACCGACTTTTATTATTGGGGATGAAATGCTACCAGGCGTGATCACACGAAAAAAATTACTCGCAGCAGCACGTCAGGTTAGCCAAAAGAATCAATAGAATGGGTGAAATCAAATTCAATCTAGACTAGGATTAGATTTTATTTATTTAATATGTACTCTTTATGGAATTTCCCGACAGTAACCTCTGGACTCACACTAGCCAACTCTGGACTCTGCCAGAAGTTGAATCGATTTGTTTAGAACTGCAAAACATGTACGATGCAGATGTTAATATTTTATTGTTCTGCTGCTGGATAGGCAATAAAAGCCTGAGCATGAACGATGATGATATGCAGACACTGTTAGATACCGTCACCCCCTGGCAAACCATGATAAAACCATTGCGTGACTCGCGAAAGATGATGCAACAACAACTCATTGCCATGCCATCTCATTTAGTCGAGAAAACCATTAACAACATGAACCAGATGGAGCTCAATGCTGAGCACATGACCCAACTGGCACTGGAAAAGGCCTTCAGTACAGACAAAATATCCCCGAGCAATGGACCATCCAGTATTGAGTGCAGCTTTCACAATATTAATTTATATTTACAAGCGCTGGAAAGCATTCCGTCTATCGATGAAGTTATGCCCAAAATCAGCCAGCTTCTAAATGCTATTTATCAGGATGAAGAAGCCGTACAAATGGCACTGATGAGCGCCGTCTGACTACCTCGACATGCAAATCACGCAACACTCAAACCCTACACATTGCAGACTTTAGCTCTGAGCACCGGGTTTCTACTCAAATATATCGACAATAGCTCGCAATTAAATCCCCCCTTCAATCATTTCCAGCTCTTCCCTGGTAGTTACCCTTGCCTTTTTTATGCCCATAAAAAAACATCTACCTCGATAATTAAGTACAAAATGACTATACTGGTGGTGTGGATCTATCTGATAAAAAACATGTCATGCCTGCATCTAAAGAAAAACAGCCGCTCACACTCTATACAATTTACATCAGTATTTCGATTGCTGTTTTTACCTGTCTAACCATTTTTCACTCTTACATCACCTACAATCAAATCCACCTGGTAAATTTTTTAGTCCCCATATCTGCCGCATCAGTCGTCGGATTTCTTTTGGCTAAAAATAAAATTCTGCAACATCAATTAAGCACTTTAGCCAATACAGACAAATTAACCAGCGCAAGTAACAGGCTATATTTTGACCAGCGCCTGGCTGAAGAGGCATTGCTCGCCATTAGATACAAACGTGCATTCAGTATTATATTTTTTGATTTAGATTATTTTAAAAAGATAAATGACCAGTATGGACACACGGAAGGAGACAAAGCCCTTATCGATTTTTCTGCCATCATCCGATCTCTTAATAGAGACACCGACTTATTTGCACGCTACGGCGGAGAAGAATTTATCTTACTGGCTAGAATGGCGGATAAACATACCGCACTGGAAATTTATCAACGTATTAAAGATAGTATGGATAACCATGTGTTTGGTAAAGCAGGACACATAACATTTAGCGCAGGCATAGCTGAATTCGACTGCGATTCCGACACGACCAAAAGCATAATAAAACGTGTAGACAAGGCACTATATGAAGCAAAAGCAGGTGGCAGAAATCAGGTCGTTATTGCAGAATAAAATTTTTTATACCATTACTTAAAAATTTCCCAGAGCATTAAACCCCAAATCAGCGCCATTATAATCAGCGAAAATGTAACCGCCGCTGATGCCATATCCTTAGCTCTGCCACTCAACTCATGCAGCTCGCCACCGAATCGATCAACCACCGCTTCAATCGCCGAGTTTAAAATTTCCACCAGCATGACCAGTAGCACACTGCTAATCATAAATGCCAATTGAGTGGCATTTTCAGCCACATAAATAGCCAGTGGAATAAGCACCAATGCCAACCAGGTTTCCTGCCGAAAAGCATCTTCATATTTATAGGCATCTTTCACGCCTTGCCATGAATAACCAGCTGCCTTAATAATACGAGTAATACCTGTATTGCCACTGTATGCCATTTTATAAACCTTATGCTTCTGAATCAGGGGACCAGGATAAATCTAGCTGCCTGGCTGCACGCACTTCATCCAGTCTGTTCACCGGCATTGTGTAAGGTGCATTGTGTAACATGTCTGCATCCGTTTCGGCTTCATGCTGTATTTGCACCATTGCCTCAATAAAACCATCCAACATTTCTTTGGCTTCTGATTCTGTTGGCTCAATTAACAAACATTCTGGTACTAATAACGGGAAGTAAGTTGTTGGCGCATGGAAACCTAAATCTAGCAAACGCTTAGCAAAATCCATTGCACTGACATCCAGCTCTTTTGCCTGTTTTTTCAGCGTAATAATAAATTCATGCGAAGCATAACGATCAGGAATCGCCGCTTGAAAACCACGTGCCTTTAATTGTGCCATCATGTAGTTTGCATTAAGTGTTGCGAACTCAGCAACACGTTGCATACCTTCGCGACCTAGTAAACGCATGTAAATATAGGCACGTAATAACACACCCGGATTACCAAAAAATGCCGACATACGTCCAATACTATGTGGGCAATCTTCTTTTGTTAACCACTGGTATTCGCCACCTACTTTCTTCACGCCAGGCATTGGCATAAATGGTTTTAGGCGCTCGGCCACACCAATTGCACCGGAGCCTGGACCACCGCCACCGTGTGGCGTAGAAAATGTTTTATGCAGGTTTGAGTGAATAACATCAAAACCCATATCGCCCGGGCGAATCTTACCCAGGATGGCATTGAGGTTTGCACCATCGTAGTAAAGCAAACCACCGACATCGTGAATAATTTTTGCAATCTCTTCAATACGACGCTCAAACACACCCAGTGTTGATGGATTGGTTAACATCAAGCCGGCTGTTTGTGGGCCAACTGCAGCCTTTAATGCATCAATATCAACGTCACCATTAGCCAATGTTGATATTTCTTTAACCGTGTAACCACACATAGTTGCTGTTGCTGGGTTCGTTCCGTGCGCTGCATCTGGCACTAAAATTTCTTTACGCGCCGTGTCACCTCTTGAATCGTGATAGGCGCGGATCATTGCAATACCTGCAAACTCACCTTGTGCACCGGCCATTGGTGCCAATGAAAAACCTGCCATGCCCGTTACATCACATAGCATTTCCTGTAACTCATACATGCATTCCATAAAGCCCTGAGAGTTTTTCTCTGGTGCTAAAGGATGCCGCGATAAAAACCCCGGCAACATCGCCAGTGAGTTACACACACGTGGGTTGTGCTTCATTGTGCACGAACCCAATGGGTAAAAATGTGTATCGATTGAAAAGTTCTTCTGCGACAAAGACGTGTAGTGACGCACAGCCTGCATCTCTGAAACTTCGGGTAAGCCCGGTTTCACTTCACGCAAAAATGCAGCAGGAATATCCGTTGGCATCTGATTACCAGAGGTCGACTGGATTTTAGTTTTACGGCCATCGGCTGAGTGTTCAAAAATTAACATTAATCTAACTCCGATTATTTCAGCGCTTCAGCTAAAGCCGATGCAAAGGTTTCAATATCTTCTGCGATACGTAATTCTGTCGCACAAACCAAAATACAATCTTTCATTTCAGGGAAGTCTTCAGACAAATCTAAACCACCTAGAATATTCTGCTCGGCTAATTTGGCTAAAACATCAGCTGCAGATTTATTTATCTTAATCACTGCTTCGTGAAAACGAGGCTGATCAAAAACAATTTCTACACCATTTATTGAAGATAACCTTTCAACTAAAGCCTGAGTATTCGCATGACAGCTTAATGCGGTTTGTTTTAATCCTTCTGGGCCTAACAAACTCATATGAATAGTGGATGCGGTTACAACCAAACCCTGATTTGTACAAATATTTGAAGTCGCTTTAGAACGACGAATATGTTGTTCACGTGCCTGCAGTGTTAACACAAAACCTTCACGACCTTTTTGGTCAACGGTGCGCCCAACAATACGTCCCGGCATTTGTCGAACAAAGGCTTTTTTACAGGTCATGATGCCATAGTAAGGGCCACCCGATGACATAGGTGCACCCAATGGCTGGCCATCACCTACTGCAATATCTGCACCGGCATCACCCCAGATACCTGGGGGTTTTAAAATCGCTAAACTTAGTGGGTTAACAACCGCAATAACCATAATATTATTTTCATGCGCCCATGTGGTCATCGCATCGACATCTTCCAATGTACCAAAGAAGTTAGGCTGCGAAATAACAATAGCCGTAATGTCTTCACCACCAAATGCTTTAAGCGCATCCATTGAAGTTTTGCTAGTCGCTGTATCAATCGCTACTTCCACCAATTCAATATTCTGGTGTTTAACGATAGTTTCAGTAACCCGCGTATAGGTTGGGTTAACCGAGCGCGGTACTAAAATTTTACGTGACCTGGATTTACGATTAGATCGCACGGCCATTAATACGGCTTCGGCCATTGCCGTTGCACCATCGTATAAAGATGCATTAGATACATCCATACCCGTCAATGCAGTCATCATACTTTGGAACTCGTAGGTTAACTGCAACGTACCTTGAGATGCCTCAGCCTGATATGGCGTATACGCCGTGTAGTATTCACCACGTGTTGTGATTTGCCATACCGCCGCTGGAATATGATGATCATATGAGCCCGCGCCTATAAAACACAATGGCTGACCATCCTGTGCTGCGCGTTTTTGCATCAAACGATTAATGCTCATCTCATTTAAACCAGGCGGTACTTTTTCAAGACCTTTGATTTTTAGATGCGCAGGAATTTCATCAAATAAGTTTTCAATGCTGTCGATGCCTATAACAGACAACATCTCATTAATTTCAGTTTCGGTATGGGGTATAAATGGCATGGTATTAAAACCTAAAATAAAACCGCTGCAACATAGTGCAGCGGATTAATACAACACTAAGTGTTTAAGATTATTCGTCTTCTAGCTCAGATTCGTACGTGCTTGCATCCATAAGCTGTTCGATATCATCTTCATCAGCCGGTTGAATTTTAAAAATCCAGCCGTCATCGTAAGGTGAGCTATTTATAATTTCCGGCTCATCAACCAGGGACTGATTGGTATCAACAATTTCGCCAGTAATAGGCATATAGATATCAGACGCCGCCTTAACGGACTCAATCACACAACAAGCCTCACCCTGTGATAATTCAGTACCTATTTCAGGTGGTTCAACAAATACCAGGTCACCTAATGCACCCTGTGCATGGTCAGTAATTCCGACCGTTACTGTGCCATCCTCTTCCAGACGAACCCACTCGTGAGATGATGTATAACGTAAATCTGTTGGCAATTCACTCATCGTAATATCCTCTTTCTAATCTAAATAATATTTAGTAATACTTAAAAATGTTTACAGGCAAGATTTTCCTTCACGGAAAAACACCGGTTTAACCACTTTAGCCTTTAAACGTTTATTGCGAATTTCAACTTCACAGCTATCACCAATGCTAGCTGGCACACGTGCAAGTGCAATAGCTTGCTTCAAGCTGGGTGAAAAAGTCCCCGATGTTGTCTCGCCTTCACCGGCATCACAAACCACCTTCATGTGGCCACGTAAAACGCCCTTATCTTCTAGCACAAGTCCAACCAGTTTTTGCTGCACACCGGCCAATTTTTCTGCGGTAATTTTATCGCGCCCAATAAAGTTACGTTCTTCTGGCTCCCAGGCAATTGTCCAGCCCAGGTTAGATATTAATGGCGATGTGCTTTCATCCATATCCGTACCGTACAAATTCATCCCAGCCTCCAGGCGCAAGGTATCACGCGCACCTAAGCCGATTGGCTTAACGCCAACACCCGCCAGGGCCTCCCAAAATGCAGAGGCCCTGGCTTCAGGCAAGATTATTTCAAAACCATCTTCGCCGGTATAACCGGTGCGAGCCACAAACCAGTCACCCGATGCCGCACCGACAAACCGCTTTAGATCACCCGCTGCCTGCGCTACATCAGTGGGCAATACCGAAATTGCTTTTTCACGCGCATTTGGGCCCTGCACAGCAATCATAGCCATTTCGGCGCGTTCTGTAACGCGCACATCAAAGTTAGCCGCCTGCTTGTTAATCCACGCCAAATCTTTATCACGTGTCCCCGCATTCACCACCATGCGGAACCACTCATCATTCATGTAATACACAATCAGGTCGTCAATAACCCCGCCATTCTCATCTAACATGGCACTGTATAGCGCCTTGCCAGAGGTTTTTAGTTTAGCGACATCATTGGCTAATATATATTGTAAAAAGGCTGTTACGCCAGCACCCTGAAGATCGACCACCGTCATGTGAGACACATCGAACATACCTGCATCGGTACGCACCTGATGATGCTCTTGCATTTGCGAGCCGTAATTAATAGGCATTTCCCAGCCAGCGAAATCAACGATTTTTCCGCCGTGGTTTATATGGTTGTCATACAGACAAGTTCTTTGACTCATTAAGGGTACTCCATTGGGTTCATGGTTTACCCCTCTGTCCTGATACCTGAGAGATTAACGCCGGTTAAATACCAACGTGTCCCCTTCGGTGGATCACCTGTTGTGATCGCTCTCCAGAGTCAATTTTCCTGCCATATACAAATATGGTGAGACAGAAGCTGTAGTCCATTTACCTGAGCGTTTCCGGGCGGTTGCGCCTTCGGTGCCTTCATTAAAGAAGGTCTCTCCCACAGCTTCTAACACGGCTTAATTCAAACAAAAAATCAGCCGACTGTAATTGAGGCGCAACTATAAACTACACGAAAGAAAAATTCCATTTCCCTTTACAGCTATTTATTAGAATAAAATTTCACCCAACATTGATCGCCGAAGATTGTAATCCCTTGAATATTCTGTGAATATCCAGCCATTCAACTCATTTACTGGCACTCTTATGGACTGGCTAAACCACGCACAACTTTCTGATTTACTAACTGTTTTCAGTGAAAACCCATTTTATCAGGCCGTTATCATTATTCTTGCCAGCCTGTTGATATCACGTTTATTCAATAACGGTGTCAGCAAACTAATTTTAAAACTCGCTGATAAAACCAAAACACAACTAGATAATCAGATTATCCAGATCAGTCGCCCGACCATCAACAAGAGCATTTTACTCATCGCCCTGAGCATTGCGGGTTCACTTATCCTGCCGGAAAAATCCGCGCAAATCACCGCTGATACCCTGTATACCATTGCCATACTTATATGGGCATTGTTCATGATCCGCTTAAGCCGCATTTTACTAATGCACTCAAGCCGCAGCGAACAATATATGCCATTTATCACCAGCCAAACGCTGCCACTGTTTCAAAATTTATCCATTCTGTTCATTACTGGCCTGACCATATATTTACTGTTTATTTTATGGCATATAGACATGACGGCATGGCTGGCTTCAGCGGGCATTATTGGTATCGCCGTAGGCTTTGCTGCAAAAGATACCTTAGCTAATTTATTTTCCGGCGTATTAATACTCGCCGATGCACCGTATAAAATTGGTGACTACGTCGTGCTCGACAGTGGCGAACGCGGCATGGTGACACATATCGGCATTCGCAGTACGCGCATGCTTACCCGTGATGATGTAGAACTTACCATTCCCAATTCTATAATGGGAACCACGAAAATCATTAATGAATCCGGTGGGCCATATAAAAAATTCCGTATCCGCGTAAAAACCGGTGTGGCCTATGGAAGTGACATTGATCAGGTGAAACAAATTTTACTGCAAGTTGCCAACGCGGAACAAAAAGTATGTACCGATCCGGAAGCGCGTGTACGTTTCAGAAGTTTTGGAAACTCCAGTCTGGATCTGGAATTATTATGCTGGGTAGATGACCCGTCATTACGCGGAAATGTAGTGGATGCATTGCTGACGGATATTTATAAGGCATTTAATAAACACCGTATTGAGATCCCTTATAGCAAGCAAGATGTTTATATTAAATCATTACCGAAAGAGTAATTTTTTACAGCCTTAGCCAAGTCACACATTGGAACTTTATAACTTTCTTGCTGATAAATCATAACGCAATCCGTACACCAGAGAAATAAAAAAAAGACTGCAACCACATGCCGTGTAATTGCAGTCTACTAATGTTATTTATTTAACAGCTAACGCATCAACACGGTAAGCTTCATGACAGGCAATACAATTTTTCATTAATGTACCTAACTGCTTCATACTAACATCCGGATCACCAAATTCTTCAGCATCCAGAGCCAACTGATCGAATTTACTGTGCGTATCAAAACCTAGCTTTTTAAATTCTAGTGGTAGCTTTTTCATCAACGAACCAGGCACAGCTGCCTGTGCGGCACCGCCAACAGTTCTTGCCGCTTTTGCGACACCTGCTGCATCACTTTCATTTGCAGCTTGAGTAATTTGTTGCACCGCCGTCAGAAACATTCGCATTTCCGTCAGTACAAGGTCTCTTTCACCTGCCTCCAACATTAAAGACTGCCTGCCATCCTCGGCTATTAATGTTTCACCAGAAATAATAAACTTATATGTCATTGCACCTATAACAATAATCGCACCCAGCAATAACGACCAACATAATTTACACATGATTTTCCTAATATTTATTTAGGGGACTATGTCGCATAACACGACACAGACTCCTTGTTTTTAAACGACAACTCAACTATTTATGCATTTACAATATAAATTATAATAAGCGCAGTTAGAAACCAGAGAATAAAAGCCATTGCTTTAAGTTTTTTTTGTAACATAAACAAGCCTGGATTCTTTATTTATTTTTTAACAACAATTTCCTTCCTTTACGCCTGTTTTCTTCAAAATACTGCTTAAAGGACAAAAATTTGTTATACCACTCTGCGCCAGATTAATCCCCACAAATGCAGCAAGGCCAATCCAGTTGGGATGGATAAAGTGTGCCAACGCTATACTAACGAGTATCATAATACCTGCCAGCAAGTGAACGATTCTATCAACAGTCATATTTTTCTCCTGAGTTACATTTTATAAGATATTTGAAAATTAATTACGTTCTGTTCCAGCTCGATTACATTAGGAGTCGTAGCGGATTTTACTTCGTTACTAAACGCATGCAGATAAGATACCGAACCTTCTATGCGCTTACCTAGCTTACGAGTAGCACCAAAAGACACATGACTTTCAGTAACCGCCAGTGAACCTATATTATTGTCAACATCTTCTTCACCGATAGGAGACTCACCATAGTTAAATCCGGCACGTATTGTCGTTTTATCACTAATTTCTTTCTGCACACCTAATGAAAATACAACCTGATCATCCCAGCCAAAATTCATCACAGACGGGCCGGCAGGTGTGTCAAAATCAACTTTATCAAGCACATCTGAAAAACCAATGTATTTAATATCCGCCTCAACCAGCAAACCATTACCTGGTTGATAAGCGAGCCCCATACTCAATGTCTGCGGCGCGTCCATAGTCATAGAGTAAGCACCGGCGGTGGTATTCCACTCAAATGCACTCATAGATTGTTTACTAACGTATGACGCACCGAAATTCATTACATCATTTATTTTATAAATCATGCCCAATGTAAAGCCAAATCCATAAACCTGATTTTGTGGCAAATGCATTTGTGCATTATCTAATGCCAGACTCTGGTAATCGATATTTAAGGCGGCACCCAATGCCAACTTATCATTCATTTGATATGAAAAACCGGGTGCAATTTTATAAAATTGTTTAGTAGTAACTACGTTCTGGTTTCCAGAAAGGCCCGCTGCAATATCTGCAAAATCCACACCCATGCCAGACAAACCCGCCATACCCATACCAAAGGTTAATTTGTCATCAATTTTAAACGCAACAGAGCCAGATGGTATCAGGTACAAATCTGAATCACTGTCTGTACCATTTGCTTTACGTGGCGGATTAAGAAAACCAAAGCCCATATCAAAACGAACATCTTCAATATTAAGCAGCGAAAGACCCGCCGGATTAGTTAGTATTGTGCCACTATCCTGAGGTGCGGCTACAATGGCACCGGCCATTCCCCATTGAGTTGCCGTAACACCTAACATCTGGTCACCATTAGTTGCATACACAGCAGAGGCCGCACTAACAATTGCGGAAGTTGCTGCCACTTTAATGAATTTTTTATATATCATCTTTGTTCCTCATTCGGTTTAGTTTTATGATTCTAAATTTTAATTTCTGCGATAATATTTTTGGAAAATAACCTTATAACTACTCAGCTAAAATATAAGTTCTTAACGTAAACGATTCGAAATACCTGGCTGCCCTCTAAACCTCTGATGACAGGCAACACAGCCTTCTGCAATTTTCCCAAGATAACTGGCGGCTTCACCTGTATCACCTTTATCTGCGGCCGCTGCAAGACGCAATGCATTACCTTCAACCAGATCATTAAAACCAACCAGACTAGTCAGACCATCGTCACTAACATCTGTTTTCGACATGTAAGGTATAAGCCCGCCCACAGGTAGGCGATGATTCGCAAGGCGTCGTGCAGAATCTGCAGCCTGTTCAGTGTTATCTGTCACCAAACCGGCAGCTATACTCTGATAATCAGATAGAACTTCATGCATCACCTGTCGCAATGTAAGCTGTTTGCTGCGGCGAGTATGACCCGAGAGGATTTTCATTAATTGCATTTTTGTCTGTTTCGACAGGCCCTGAACCTGCTTCTGTAAATCAGGCTTCATAAGCGCCATATCAGATTTCATAACCTTCTGCATCGCCATCATCGTTTCTTTATCCATTGCACGAGCCTGATTATTATCAGCAGCATACGCAGCATTGGTCGATGTAATTAAAGCGGCTGCAATAGCCATATGTTGAATCACTTTTCTTACAGCGATAATTGTATGGTTCTTGTTTGAGATTAATGACATATGTTTTTCTTCCGGTTTAGTATCAGATAGTTGTATGCTACCTTTACTTTAAAAGTGGCACGATTAGAGAGTGACATAGATATGTTTCCTGGGTATTTCACAAACTATGTTAAATGTAACAAATTGTTACAAGAGCCAGATTAATGAATGATGCAGATATAAAGCCGGAGACAATCCTCATCGTAGATGATGACAAGCCCTTGTGCGATTTGCTTACGCGTTATTTAACCGATAATAACTACACAACACTCATCGCAAACAATGGAACAGAAATGTTTCAACAACTGGAAGGCAGCACGCCTGAACTTATAATTCTCGATCTTATGCTGCCAGGCGATGACGGCCTGACACTTGCTAAAAAACTTCGTAGCACCAGTAACATTCCCATTATTATTTTATCTGCCCGAGGCGATGAAGTAGATCGTATTGTTGGACTTGAAATCGGCGCTGATGACTATCTTTCAAAACCCTTTAATCCCAGAGAACTGTTGGCACGTATACGCTCTGTATTACGACGCAGTCATAATAATTCACATGAAATATCCACAGAAAATCAGCACACTGAATTTGGTAACTTCCACATACTCTCTGCAAGCCGACAACTCTTTCTCAATGAGAAAGAAGTTGTACTTACCAGTGGAGAGTTCACTCTGTTAGAAGTATTTGCAAATAACCCGAATCGAGTCCTTAACAGGGATTCATTATTGCAGCTGCTGAAAGGCTACGAACACCAGCCCTTCGACCGAAGTATTGATGTTCGCGTTACACGGCTACGCCGAAAAATTGAAACAGACCCATCCTCACCGGTTTATATTCGTACGGTCTGGGGTAAAGGTTATTTATTCACTCCCAATCCTGAAATTAACACCTGATGATATTTCCAAAAACTTTATTTGCCAGAACTGTAACCATGATTTCAACCGTTTCAGTTGCATATTTACTGTTTGCTTTTAGTGTGATTAGTTATTTTATGTTGATTCCTGTTGGCAAACAATCTGCGGACGATTTGGCAGCATTAATGATCTTTAGTGCGAACCAGTGGTCAGCAGCTAGCGCCGAAGAAAGAGTGCAATTTGAACGCTATTTACTAAAAAATTATCGCTTAGACATTGCTGAAAATAAGCAACTTAAGTCTGTCAGCTTTAAGCCCTTGCCCTACTATTACTTTTTAGAATCAGCCCTTAAATCACGTACCGGACATGATGTACAACTTAAAATATCACAGGATAATAATGAAACAGATTGGTACTGGGCTAATTTAATCATTAACAAAGAAAATGTTCGTATAGGATTTTCCAGTAATCATATAAATGCACAACCTCCACTGGTTTTAATATTGCTACTTGTTGTAGGTGGATTGGCAACACTCGTAACCGCTGCAGCACTGGTTCGACATTTAACAACACCACTTGAATTTTTATCACAAAATGCATTGCGCATAGGCAGCGGCAAAGAACCCGAATTAATTCCAGAAGTAGGGCCAGATGAAATGCTCACCCTGGCAAAAAGCTTTAATAAAATGGCCGTCCAGGTTAAAGAATTATTAACTAACCGCACTACGTTATTAGCAGGCATATCACATGACCTGCGGACACCACTTGCGCGCATTCAACTGGCTCTTGAAATGCTGCCAGGTGACGCCGAGCCTGCTCTTGTAGATGGTATACGTGGTGATGTAGAACAGATGAATTGCCTTATCGGACAATTTCTTGAGTTAAGCAAGACACTCGAAAAAGGCACACAACAGAACATAAATATATTAGAGATGCTAGATGATCTGGTTGTTTGTGCAAAACGCGGTGGCGCAAATATTCAATGGCAAGAAACTCAAGTTTGCAGAGTCATTAATAATCCTATGGCACTGCGTCGCATTATTGTTAATCTGTTAGAAAATGCTGTGCGTTACAGTGAAGGAAAAATAGTTGATGTTTGTCACTCATGTGACGAACACTTTTCAACAATAAAAATTATGGACCGAGGCCCAGGCATTCCAGCTAATGAAATGGAAGCCGTATTCAGACCCTTTTATCGACTCGACCAGTCACGCAATCCGGAAACCGGGGGTACAGGGCTTGGCTTAAGCATTGCCCGGCAACTCGCAGAATTAAACAATATAAAAATACAGCTTTATAGTCGTGAAGGTGGTGGTACTATCGCGGAAATAAGCATCCCATTTTTAAGTGATTCCTAAACACTCCCTGAATAAAAATAAGCAGCACATAAATAAATGACTCAATAGCCTATTCCCTTAATTAACTGCCTTAAACTCCTCCAAACTATCTTTCATTTGAACAACAAAATCACGGTACTGTTCTTTACCTATAAAATGAGACAGCTCCTCACACGAACTACTGGCAATATCTGCATGCATTTGAGCGTTTCTTTCATCACCCTGACGAGCGTATCTAATTGCCTCGTGCATGTGATCGACGGTACTTTTTTCCAGCCTGTTTTCTATACTGTTAAAAATTGCCTTACTATTTCTGTCTTTAAAATACTTCACGGTTGATAGCTTGAACGTACACCGGACGGCTATACCTATACACTAACGACTTATATATCCCTGGATGATTATGATTATTCTGTCCATTAATATTTAGTACCGCATCCTGAATAATAAATTTTATGGACATCCTAATTTCATCACTTAATCCTGGGTTGCGACCAACCTCTCTCCTGTAACTTAAAACCTGCTTATGCAGAACAAATAAGTGAAATTTTCAATTGGACTCTTTGAATAAGTTTAATCAACTCGGTGTAATAGAGCATAGTTTTCATTTAAAAATCCTGCATTAGTGGATCGAATGACACTTAATAAACAGAGGGGAGACAAATGAAACAAACCGCAAATGAAATCGGGGCTTTTAATTAAATACTACCGCCAAATATTGAGCTCAGTCAATAAGTATAAGTTCATTGATATGAGCTTATACTTAGCAAACTCTTAACTAGCTCACCGCCTTTACGACCCAGGCCAATTATTCCCAACACTTCACCAGCCAACTGGCCTGGCCATTTTGGGAAGATCGCCTTCTAAGCCCATCGCGTGACGCATAAACTTATGTTTAACAGGCCCCATACTATTAACTAAATTAAGCCCTGCATTGCGTATTAACGATAAACTGAATTGCTCATTACTAAATAGATTTTTAAAACCACTCATGCTGTACATCATTAAGCTATTATCAGCACGGCGCCAGCGTTCATATTTTCTTAACGTAGTTAATGATGCAATATTTTGCCCTTTAGCTCTGGCAGTAACAATCGTTTCAGCCAGTGCCGCAGCATCTAAAATACCCAGGTTCACTCCCTGCCCCGCAAGTGGGTGAATGGTGTGCGCAGCATCGCCAATTAATGCCAAACCACTTTTTACGTATTCATCTGCATGCCGACGAATCAATGCAAACGCAGCACGTTGCCCGACACTCTCCACCTTGCCTAAGGTAAAATCAAATTCCTGCTCTAACTCTCGGCAAAATGTTTCATCATCCATAGCTAACAATTCATCTGCACGCTGATTTTCCGCCGACCACACAATAGAACAGCGCCCATCACTTAGTGGTAAAAAGGCCAATGGACCTGTTGGTAGAAACCGTTGCCATGCAGTACTTTTATTAAACTGCGTAGATTTAACAACCGACACCACGCCTTTTTGCTCATATGCAGATTTATTTATTGCAATACCCGCAGCATCACGCACTTTAGAGTTTGCGCCATCTGCACCAACCAACAATTTAGTTGTTATGCAACTCTCATCATCTAATATAATTTCAGACTGTGTTTCATTGTAATGAATTTCTTTTACCTGATACGGGCACAGCAACTCAACATTGCGCAGCTGTTGGCACTGTTCATATAAAGAAAATTGCACCACGCGATTTTCAATAATATGCCCCAATACATCGACACCTAAATCAGCCGCATCAAAATGAATTTTTCCGTCACCGGTAGCATCCCACACATGCATATGCTGATAAGGGCTGGCACGACGCTTTAGCATACCCTGCCAGGCATTTATATTTTCAAATACTTGCTGGGATGACTTACTAATAGCTGAAACGCGCAATTCATAATCATCGCCGGCCTGTATATCCAATGGCTCATACGCCTCGACTACGGCAACACTAAACGCCTGTTGTCCTAACGCACAGGCCAGCGTTAAGCCCACCATGCCACCACCAACAATAATCACATCGTAATGTTTGCTTTGATTCATCACAATGGCAACCGGCGTTGTAATTTACTCATGCGACCTAACAGCCCCATGTTCTGTCTTGCCATTAATGTACGAATAGGTGCAATTAAATTTACGCAAATCAAACCCATTGCGCGTGCATGGCCTACGCTTGAAATATTATTTGAAAATACTTTAACCAGAGTGTCGGTAATAGTATGTACGCGATGCATATCTTTAAGTCGACTAGCATGATATTCGGCTAACATTAATTCATTTCCCGGGTCATCTGCTGTAACAATCAACTCGGCCAATTCCGCGACATCACGTAGCGCCAGGTTGTATCCCTGCCCAGCAACAGGATGCAAGGCATGAGCTGCATTACCTATTACAACAACACGACCTTTAGTCAACGTTTCGGCTTCGCTATAAATCAGTGGATAACTAAACCGCGCGCCAGCCTTTTGAATATTTCCCGCACGAAATCCAAAACGTTGCTGCAACTCGTTTATAAATTCTGCATCAGTTAAATTTAAAACGCGTTGCGCATCGTCACGCCTGCACGTCCAGACGACTGAATACCGATTTCCCGTCATGGGTAAAAAGGCGATAGGACCTGTATCGGTAAAACGCTCAAACGCTATACCCTGATGCAACTGATCCGTTTGTATATTTGTGATAACCGCCGACTGTTGGTAGTCGTCCTGTTTAATACCTATTCCGGCCAATTGTCGGGTAGCAGACTGCACGCCATCCGCGGCAACCAGCAACTTACCTTGCATTGAAATTAACCGTTGGTGCATTTTAATTTCAATGCGAACGGCATCATCAACTGATTGCATACTTTCAATCGTCGCCGGACAAAACCAGTCGACGTGATGCAGATCTTGCAATTCATTTATCAATACGCGACCAATTACTTTACTTTCTGCGACATAGCCAAGTGCTTCTACATTTTCTTCTGTGTGATGCAAACGCGTTGCGCCAAGATGCCCCCGATCCGAAACATGAATAGATTTAATCGCTTCAATTTCTGCTTCTAATGTTTTCCACAAACCCATGGATTCAAAAATACGCCGTGAGCCATATGACAAAGCAATAGAACGATCATCAAAACTCGGCTGCACATCTGATTGAAACGGATAGGCTTCAATCACAGCTATTTTTTTATCGAAATGATTTTTTAACGCCGCGGCCAGACTCGCACCGACCATGCCGCCACCAATAATAATCACATCGTATTCTGAAATTTGTTGATTCATTTATAACTTAAATTCGATTATTTTTTATTTGCCACTTGCCATAATGGCTTCTATTTCTTCTGTCGTTTTAGGTAAGCCATCCGTCATCACCT
>CAWUSX010000010.1:0-6856 GCA_963924875.1 uncultured Gammaproteobacteria bacterium | reverse complement strand
AGTTGTTCAACAGCGGCGGCACGGAAGGTGTCGCCGGCGGCGAGCATGACCGATTTGCCCTCATTCTGAAAACGTTTGGCGAGCTTTCCAATGGTAGTTGTTTTACCGGCGCCATTGATGCCGATCACCAAAATCACGAAGGGAGATTTGCTGCTATCTATTTGTAGTGGCTGGTCAACGGGTTTTAAAATATCAACCATGTCTTCGCATAAGGCATTAAATAGCGCCTCAGGATCATTGAGTTCTTTGCGTGAAATGCGTTTGGTTAAGTCCGCAATGATGCGTGTGGTGGCCTCAACGCCTACATCGGCACTGAGCAGGCGCGTTTCCAGTTCTTCGAGTAATTCGTCATCAATATTTTTTTTGCCGAGGACTAAATCGGCCATGCCGTCGGTAAGACTGGCGCGGGTCTTACTTAAGCGATCACGAAGTCGGCCAAACATGCCTTTTTTAGTCGCCTCTGCAACGGGTTCAACAGAAGGCTCGGCGGATATCTCTGTTTGAGTGGTGATTACGTCGAAATTTTCTGCTGCTACAGACTCTTGTGTTGTGGCAGTACTAAGGCTAATGTCAGCTTCGCTTGCTATGGATTCATCAGAAACGGGTGTTTCATTGACTATCTCTTCGACTATGTCGGTGACGATGTCAGTCGATTGTGTATCGAGTTGGGTGATTTCAGCAGGCGCTTGATCTGCTTCTTTTTTCTTGCGGCGTAAAAAACCAAACATAATAATTGTTGTGCTTGTGTATCAGAAGGTGCTTATCCTATCATTCTGTTGAACTCAGGTTAAGTCTGGCGGTCATTCGTTAAGCAAAGAATATTTATAATTAGGGTGTGTGAATGAAATTTACAAAGAAAATTAGCATGTTAATCGTATTGGCCGGTGTTACTGCGCTGGTTGTGGGCTGTCAGGCTCAAAACACTAAGCCTGTGATGCCCGCAAAGGTGAGTGAATCCGGGGTGCACACCTTTATGTTAGAGAATGGCATGAAAATATTGGTGCAAGCAGATCATCGTTCACCCGTCGTTGTGTCACAAGTTTGGTACAAGGTGGGTGGCTCATATGAATACGCAGGCATAACCGGTGTGTCGCATGCGCTGGAACATATGATGTTCAAAGGCACAAAGAATTTAAAACCCGGTGAATTCTCAGAAATTATTGCAGCCAATGGAGGCAGTGAAAATGCGTTCACGGGTAAAGATTACACGGCATATTTTCAACGTATATCCAGTGATCGTCTAGAGCTATGTTTAAGAAATGAAGCCGATCGAATGCGTAATTTGCAGTTAGATGAAACCGAGTTTAAAAAAGAAATTGAAGTTATCAAGGAAGAGCGCCGTATGCGCACCGATGATAACCCAACATCCATAACCAGTGAGCGATTTAATGCAGCGGCGTTTATTAACTCGAGTTATCAGCAGCCTATTATTGGCTGGATGAATGATCTGGATAATATGCAGTTAAAAGATTTGAGTCAGTGGTACGCCACCTGGTATGCGCCAAACAATGCGACATTGATTGTGGCGGGTGATGTTGATCCTCAGCAGGTTTATCTTTGGGCCGAAAAATATTTTGGTGTGTTAAAGCCATCCGTTATTGATGCTCTGAAACCGCGCAGGGAAGTGGAGCAAATGGGTGAACGTAGAATTTCGGTTAAAGCACCCGCAAAAGTGCCGTACTTACTCATGGGTTACAAAGTGCCGGTTTTAAAAACAACGGATGATGCGGCAGAAATTTATGCACTAGAAGTATTGGCTGGTGTTTTAGATGGTGGTAACGGTAGTCGCCTGAGTCGACAGCTAATCAGAAAATCTGAAATCGCAACCTCTGTCGGTGCAGGGTATGATCCGTACGCACGTCAGCAAACCCTGTTTTTATTTGACGGCGTTCCAAGAAGTGGGCATACCGTAGCAGAACTTGAGCAGGCGATTAAAAAACAGATAGTAAATATTCAAAATAATCCACCATCAGAAAATGAACTGGATCGTGTTAAAGCACAGGTCATGGCCTCATCGGTTTATGAAAAAGATTCTGTTTTTTATCAGGCGATGCAGCTAGGCATATTAGAAACTGTTGGCCTGGGCTGGCAGAGAAAAGATGAGTATCTTAAAAAAATACAGCAGGTGACGGCAAAGCAAGTTCAGGAGGTTGCAAAAAAATATTTCCAGGATGATCGTTTGACGGTAGCGGTGCTTGAACCGCAGGCGATTGATGGGAATAAACGACCCATGCATAAATCGGTAGGAGGACGTCATGGTGGGTAATTCATTTTATAAAATGCTAAAAACAATTTCACTGTCAGTTGCATTGGCGGCAGTGGTTACAAGTGTTTCTGCGTCACCGGAAATTCAGCATTGGCAAACCACTGAAGGAGCAAAAGTTTACTTTGTGCCTTCAAATGATATTCCTATGGTTGATTTACGTATTGTATTTGATGCGGGTAGTGCGCGGGATGAAAAAATACCGGGTACAGCTGTTATGACTAATGGCTTGCTGGCGGAAGGTGCTGCGGGTAATGATGCGCAAATGCTGGCAGAGAAATTTGAGGCAGTAGGTGCGCAGTTTGGCAATGGTTCGCTTAAGGACATGGCCTGGTTAAGCTTGCGTAGTTTGCGTGATGATAAATATTTACAGCCAGCATTAAAAAACTTGCAGAATATTTTGCTTAAACCAGACTTTCCAAAAGTCGCCTTTCAGAGAGAATTAGAGCGATTAAAAATTTCGGTGAAGGCAAAGAAACAATCGCCAGATGCGATTGCATCGGATCGATTTTTTGCAGAGCTTTATGGCAGTCATCCTTATGCGTCTCCAAGCACAGGAACAGAAGAAAGTTTAGAAAAATTAAGTCTTCAGGATCTTAAATCATTTTATAAAAAATATTATGTAGCAAATAATGCAGTAGTTAGTCTTGTTGGGCAGTTAAGCAGAGCAGAAGCCGAGGTGTTGGTTAACAATTTGCTTGCAGAACTGCCTGCTGGGAATGCACCTAAAGAGTTGCCCAAGGTCATGCCGCTTAAACAGGCCAAAACGATTCACATAGATTTTCCATCCACGCAAAGTACGGTAATGATGGGGCAGGTTGGTGTGGCCAGAGGCGATAAGGATTATTTTTCATTGTATCTTGCAAACCATGCCTTTGGTGGCAGTGGTTTTGGTTCACGCCTAATGCATGAGGTGCGTGAAAAACGTGGTCTGGCTTACAGCACCTATAGTTATTTTTCACCTATGCATCAAGCAGGGCCGTTTCTAATTGGCCTACAAACACGTAATGATCAGGTAGATGAGGCGATGAGCATTATTCATGCCGAGCTGGATAAATATGTGGCAGAAGGCCCCGGTGAAGATGAGCTACAGGATAGTTTAAAAAATATAACCGGTGGTTTTCCGTTACGTATAGATAGTAATAAAAAAATAGCAGAATATTTATCTGTGATTGGTTTTTATGGTCTGCCGCTGGATTATTTAAATACCTTTGTAAATAATATAAATAAACAAAATAAAACCAGGGTGGACGATGCTATAAAGCGCCGCATTGAACCGCAGAAAATGCTTACGGTTATTGTTGGCGCTAAGCAAAATTAATGAGCCGTAAATCCGTGGTTAAAAATAACGCCAATAAAGGGCTGGGCAAGCTACGTATTATTGGTGGTGAATGGCGCAGTCGACAATTGCCAGTGGTTGATTTGCCTGGCCTGCGGCCAACCACAGATAGAGTGCGCGAGACATTATTTAACTGGCTAAAAAATGATATCCCCGGTGCGCATTGTCTGGATTTGTTTGCCGGAAGTGGTGCGCTGGGCTTTGAAGCTGCCTCAAGAGGTGCCGCATCTGTAACCATGCTTGAGTTACAGAATAATGCGATGCAGATATTAAAGAGTAATAAGCAATTGCTTGGTGCAGATACGGGAGATTCCCATAATAGAGCCAATAATATTGAATTAATCCAGCAAGATGCATTGAACTGGTTGTCTGCTTATCAGGGGCAATCATTCGATGTGGTTTTTTTAGATCCGCCGTTTGATAGTGATTATTTGGCAAAAGCGATTCAACAATTAGATGAGAAAGGCTGTTTGGCTGAAAATGCATGCGTATATTTAGAATGTGCGAATCATCAGCCACTACCGACATTACCTGCAGGCTGGTTATTATCTAAAGAAAAAAAGGCGGGTCAGGTTAATTATTATTTAGTCAGATATAATGCGGAGGTCTAACGCAATATTACATTTATGCGTATAGTTCTGGGTATAATTTGAAATAATTAATCATAAGGAAACGGCATGTCTGTTGTTGCGATATATCCAGGAACGTTTGATCCAGTGACCAACGGTCACGCCGATCTGGTCGCGCGTGCATCACGTTTATTCGATAAAGTGGTTGTCGCCATCGCGGCCAGCCCTTCAAAAGCGCCGTTGCTTGAGCTCGATCATCGTATAGCGCTGGCTGAAGAGGTATTATCCGAACATGAGAACGTGGTTGTTTGTGGGTTTTCTGAGTTGCTGGTCGATTTTGTCCGCAAACAGCAAGGCAACGTGATTTTGCGTGGCCTGCGAGTGGTCTCAGATTTTGAGTATGAGATGCAATTGGCCAGTATGAACCGGCATTTGGCAGCGGAGATAGAGACGCTATTTCTGACACCTTCGGAAAAAAGCAGTTTTATCTCATCTACCCTGGTAAAAGAAATCGCTTATCATCACGGGGATGTCTCAGAATTTGTCCATCCACTGGTGGTTGAGGCATTGAAGCAACGTTACGCTTAAAGTATTACACCTAGTAAGGGCGAAATTTGTAATTTTTAGGTATAATCATCTGCTAATATTTTGGGGCTGTGCAGATTGGCATACAAAAACGGCTTTTATGACTCATTATTAGAGTCAGAATAGTGCTGCAGAGATTGAATATTGGCCTCATCGGGGCCAGATAATTACCCAAATAGATACCCAGATACTTATTTAGTTTAGGAGCAATAGATGGCATTAATCATAACTGACGAATGCATTAACTGTGATGTGTGCGAACCGGAGTGCCCAAATGAGGCTATTTCTCCTGGTGATGAAATATATGAAATCGATCCTAACAAATGCACGGAGTGCGTCGGTCATTATGATACGCCGCAGTGTGTAGAGGTTTGTCCAGTGGACTGCATTCCTAAAGATGAAGATCATGTAGAAACAAAAGAAGAGTTACTGGAAAAATACAACGCTCTGGTGGGTAAATAAAAACATAAAACAAAGGCTCCTTTAGGAGCCTTTGTTTTATCTGTCTTATCAAATCTCATTTCTTAATAACAAGCCTTAAAAAAAGTGAATAAAACGATGAAAAAAATAATCATACTTTTTCTATTTTTGTTTACCTTTAACGCAAATGCAAAACAACCGGCAGGTATTGCGACTGCACATCCCATGGCTACAGCTGCTGGAGAAAAAATTCTTGCACAGGGTGGTAATGCATTTGATGCCGCGGTAGCGATTAGTGCGGCACTTGCGGTTGTTGAACCTTACAGCTCGGGGCTTGGTGGCGGTGGCTTCTGGTTATTGCATCGTAGTAGCGATGGATTTGAAACGATGCTCGATGGCCGAGAAAAAGCGCCGCTGCTAGCTCATCGTGATATGTATTTAGATGATCAAGGTAACGTAATTCCAAAAGCCTCAATGGATGGACCGTTATCGGCGGGCATTCCTGGCGTACCTGCGGCACTAGAACATTTATCCAGGAAGTATGGGCGTCTTAGTTTAAAGCAAAGTTTACAACCGGCAATTAATTATGCACTTAATGGTTTTAAGGTGGATGAACATTATCGGCAGATGGCTCAGTTTCGTTTAAAGGCATTGCGTACATCACCAGCAGCGGCGGCAATTTTTTTGCATAAAAATGAAGTTCCGGCCCTGGGTTATATTATTAAACAGATAGATTTAGCCAATACACTCAAGGCGATGGCAGAGCATGGGTCTGCTGGTTTTTATCGCGGTAAAGTGTCTGAAAAATTATTAAGTGGTGTTAAACAGGCTGGTGGCATTTGGCAGGAAGACGATTTTAAAAAATATTTTGCGCTAGAAAGAAAGCCTGTCGTCGGGCAGTTTCATGAAATGAAAATAACCACGGTTGCGCCACCGTCTTCCGGCGGCATTACAATGATAGAAATTTTAAATCAGCTAGAAAACTATTCTTTAACTGGGCTGGAGCCATCGCAGGCAGCGCACCTGGTCATTGAATCAATGCGTCGTGCCTATCGAGATCGAGCGCAGTTTTTAGGCGATAGTGATTTTGTCTCAGTACCAACAAAACGTTTAACAAATAAATATTATGCAGCAGGGTTGGCGGCAACTATTCATCCGGATAAGGCTACATTGAGTAGTTTTTTGCCTGGCATAGCACATGATAATAACAGTCAGGATACTACACATTTTTCAGTTATAGATCATGATGGCAACCGAGTATCTGCAACACTATCGATAAATTATCCATTTGGTTCATGTTTTGTTCCGCCTGGTACGGGTGTGTTATTAAACGATGAAATGGATGATTTTTCATCTAAGCCAGGCGTGCCCAATGCGTATGGCCTGGTTGGTGCAGAAGCGAATGCAATAGAACCGGGTAAACGCATGTTGTCGAGGATGTCGCCAACCTTTTTAGAGACCGATGAAAAAATTGCGGTGATCGGCACACCGGGTGGCAGTCGTATAATTACCATGGTGTTATTGGGAAGTTTAGAATTTTATTTTGGTGCCGATGCGCAAAGCATTGTGAATCATCCGAGATATCATCATCAGTATTTGCCCGATGTTGTTTTTTATGAGAGTGATGCTTTTAATAAAAAAACGCTGGATCAATTAGCAGCTAAACATCATCAGTTGAAA
>CAWUSX010000009.1:0-39551 GCA_963924875.1 uncultured Gammaproteobacteria bacterium | reverse complement strand
TATATACATTGTAGCGCACAGTTTGGGTTCGGCTATGTCGGCATACTATTTGGCAAATAATAAACACAGTGTGATTAAGTCATTTGTCGCTATTGGTATGCCAGGGCCTCGTGAGGATAAGCGAATGGATACCGTATTGGCGCTGCAAAAAATTACTATACCGGTGCTGGATTTGTACGGAGAAAAAGATCTTGACTATGTGCTGGAGTCATCGAAATTGAGAGCGCAAGCAGGATCAAAAAATAAAAATTATTCGCAGCAAGTAGTCAAAGGTGCAAATCACTTTTTTGTAGATAAAAATGCTGAGTTAGTGAGCAGTGTAAATAACTGGTTAATGAAATATTAAATTGGCCAATCAATTTACATACCATTTAAAATTTTTACCTTCGGTTTTTATATAGTGTATCAGCTATAAAATTGGGGCATCTTGAAGATGCCCCTGCAATAATACACACAGCAATTCTCCACTCAATTGAAAGACCTGTTTCATTCCAGTATTTAAATTATTTACTTTATAGTGAAATTTAATATTCTCTATCTCTATCATGTGCAGCAGAAAAGTTTAGCAGTGGTCCAGCAGGTATTATTTGTGTTGGATTAATGCTCGTATGACTGTAATAGTAGTGACGCTTGATGTAATCAAAATCAACTGTCTCGGCAATGCCAGGCACCTGGTATAGCTCACGCAAATAGTTGGAGAGGTTTGGATAATCGCTAATGCGCCTTAAATTACATTTAAAGTGTCCAACATATACCGCATCAAAACGTATTAATGTGGTAAATAAACGCCAGTCAGCCTCTGTTATTTGCTTGCCGAGTAAATAGCGTTGTGTTGATAGTAATTGTTCTGTTTTATCTAATTGATTAAATAGTCGCGTAAAGGCTTTTTCATAAGCCGCTTGTGTATTTGCAAAACCACAACGATATACGCCATTATTTATATTGTCGTAAACGGGCTGGTTAAGAGTATTGATTTGTTCCTGTAACTCTTCTGGATAATAATCCGTTTTGTCATCTGTAAATGCATTGAATGCAGAGTTAAGCATACGAATAATTTCTGATGACTCATTGTTGACAATCGTATTTGTTTTTGTGTCCCATAAAATGGGTACGGTAATTTGTCCCGTGAAGTTGTCATCTGATTTTTGATAAAGTTCATAGGCATAACGCAAGTCATATAAATTATCTTTATATTTACCATCTGCAGAAAACGTCCAGCCATCGTCCAGCATGTCGGCCTCTACATAGGAAATGCCTAGTATATTTTCGAGTTTTTTAAGTTTGCGAAAAATAACAGTACGGTGTGCCCAGGGGCAGGCGTCAGACACGTAAAGATGATAACGGTTTTCTTCGGCTTTGAATCCTGCGTTTCCTGTTGGGCCAGCACTGCCATCAGGTGTTACCCAGTGTCGAAAGGAGGATTCCATTCGCTTGAATTCACCTTCTTCTATTTCTTTGTCTAACCAGCTGTTGGCGAGTTCACCATTTATTAACATGCCCATGCATTCGCTCCGCTATTTTGTTAAAGCCGCTTCCTGTATGAAGCGGCAATTTTATTTGTGTGATTAATTGTTGATTTTTTAAGCCATTTTTTTATCAAGGCTTAGTTCGCCAGCGCCGTGATTAACTAGCAGTAACAAGCCACCACTAATCGCCAGATTTTTCATAAACAATATCGACTG
Organism: uncultured Gammaproteobacteria bacterium; assembly: GCA_963924875.1. Classification (GTDB taxonomy): domain Bacteria; phylum Pseudomonadota; class Gammaproteobacteria; order SZUA-229; family SZUA-229; genus SZUA-229. The sequence goes on along the minus strand of CAWUSX010000009.1, from coordinate 37,869 downwards.
CATCTGATCGGCAAAATTGCTGTGGAATATTATGCCTGCTAACAGAGTGAACCCTGCCAATGCAAACGCCGCCCATTTAATTTTAAAACCGAGAATAATCATTAAGCCGCCAGCGATTTCCGTCGCTATAACCAGAGGTAATAAGGCACCGGGTACACCCATACTATCCATATAACCCGCTGTTCCAGCATATCCTGCACCGAGTTTGCTAAAGCCTGCCATTACAAAGATTAGGCCTAAGAAGATTCTTGCCACCAGGTCTGTAAATTTTTCCATTGTTGCCACCTTTTTGAGTTTTGTTAAGTTCGTTGTGATGTATATTGTGAACTAATTTATTAGATATAAAAGCGCAAAATATTGCCTTTAAATATCTAATAATTAGATATATAGTGATCTGTATGAATAAACCCCTACACAATCCCCGAGTAAGTCTTGAGCAATGGCGTACCCTGCAGGCAGTAATAGATTGCGGCGGTTATGCACAGGCAGCGGTGCAGCTGAATCGCAGCCAATCATCGGTAAGCTACGCGGTTAAACGCCTGCAAGATCAGTTAGGCATGCCGTTAATGAGCATAAAAGGGCGTAAGGCGGTATTGAGTGAAGCAGGTAAGGTGTTACTGCAGCGCTCACGCCAATTGCTCGCCGATGCAAGTGCGATAGAACAACAGGCCTTGCATCTGCAGCAAGGCTGGGAAGCGGAGATACGTCTGGGCGTGGAATCGGCATTCCCGACAGAGTATTTAATGCAGGCACTGAAGCAGTTTGGGCCGACGAGCAGGGAAACACGGATAAAATTGCAGGAGGTGGTTTTGTCTGGAGCAGAAGATCTACTACTTAATGGTGAGGCCGATTTAGTGATTAGCCCATTTGTACCCAAAGGTTTTGTCGGAGAAGAGCTAATTCAGGTTAATTTCATTGCCGTGGCTCACCCTCTACATGCCCTGCATTTATTATCACGGACTATCACCACCAGTGATCTGAATCGTGAAACCCATGTAGTGGTGAGTGATTCAGGCAGTAAAGGGATTGATGCCGGATGGCTGAATGAATCGTATCGCTGGGCGGTGGCAAGCCTTGAGTCCGCCAGTAAGGTAATTAGTCATGGTTTAGGTTACGGATGGTTACCAGAAACGGAAATTAAGTTGCAGCTGGAACAGGGAGAGCTTAAACAATTGCCGTTAGCACAAGGCAAACAGCGCACGGGGATATTATATTTGATATACGCCAATACAGAGCAGGCAGGGCCAGCCACCAGGCAACTGGCGGAGATACTAAAACAGGTGGTTATTAATAATGGATCATAGTAGCTATGAGTCATTCTATATTGGAAATTTCTATACAGGATGGAGCAGTGCAAATTATTCACGAATCGGCAAAGCGTCAGGTTGTAGTGCAGGCTAATGTAGAAGGGCGCGATGTTGTTGGATTTGTAGATGAAGTTAAAGCTAACATTGAAAATAATATTCAGTTTCCAGCAGGTTACTTCGTTACTTTTGGTGGGCAGTTTGAAAACCAGCAACGTGCTGCACAACGTCTGGGTATGGTTGTACCTATATCAATTGTGTTGATATTTTTAATGCTGTTCATGACATTCCGTTCTTTAAGTCAGGCCGGTTTAATTATTCTAAATATTCCTTACTGGATTTCAGATTTGCATGAGGCAGTAAATTTGTAAACTAGAGGACACGCAATTATAGATCTAGCCTGAAACAAACTATTGTTTCAGGCTTTTTTTATCTATTTGTTATTCGCTGTAGTACCTTGTCGGTTGGGAATTTTAGTCTGTATATCTTTTAATTGTTATTTTGGTGGCGAAGGGTTTTCACTTTGAAGAGTTAAATGCGAAACCAGTTGGTCATTGTGTAGTAGTTCACCAATTTTTTTATTATCGATGCTTAGGGTGAAACGTTGTTCATTTTCAGGATTCGTTGAAGGTGTACAATTTAGTAAAATTTCCTGTTTGGTTACAGCAGTCCAGAAACAATGCCATTCTGCATTGTTTAATTTTTGGCTTATTAAATTAGCTCGGCCATCAAAGCCGATAATTACTTTACCTATGCCATAATCATTGTCATCTGCTGTTAGCCAGACGCCACTAGCCGGATGTGGTGAGCAAGCCGTAATAAAGACAGATAGACTAAGTAGTAATGCAGTGTAAGAAAGTTTCATAAGAAATCCAGAGTCTTAATTAGTAAAGGGTAGTGTTTTTTTATTTTATAAGAGTTAATGAAATGTTGTTACCTGTTAATTTAATTTGTCAGCCTCAAATACAATAGTGGTAATTTTCGTGGTAGTTCTTCGATATTACGGATAAGTACATAAGAACGGCTACCGAACAGATAGGGTAAATAGTCTTCGGCTTTTTCATCAATGGTGACACAGAATGGACGAAGCCCCAATTTTTCAGCTTCCAGTATTGCCATACGCGTATCCTCTATCCCATAACGACCTTCATATTTATCTAGATCGTTTGGTTTACCATCGGTAAGAATAAGTAATAGTTTCTGGCTTGAGTTTTCTTTTACTAGCAGCTGCGTAGCATGCCGTATAGCTGCACCCATACGGGTATAATAACCGGGGCGAATGGCGTCTATATGACCACGAATATTATTATTATATTTATCGTTAAATGTTTTGATATTATAGAAACGAACATGGCTACGATTACGTGATGAAAATCCGTGTAGGGCGAAGCGATCGCCGGTGGCTGTTAGTGCTTCTGAAAACAGGTAAAGAGAATCACGAATAACATCAATAACACGCGCCTCGTTGTTGATGTAGGCATCAGTAGAGAGCGACAGATCCGCGAGTAACAGACAGGAAAGATTACGATCTTGATTGCGTATGTCGCGATAAAAGGCAGTGTCGCTGTCAACATGTCCGTGTTTGAGGTCGGTGAGAAAGTTAACGTAGTTTTCCAGGTCGAGCTCAGCACCGTCATTCTGTCGGCTCAGCCAATGTCGTTGCGGCCGCAGGGCTTCAAATTGACGTCGAATTTTATGCGCCTGTGGCCTTAATTTTTCGGGCAGTTCCATCGCCTGTGCATGACGAGAACGCATAACCTGGAGTCGACAATGGTCTTTTTGTAGAATCTGTTTTTTATAATCCCATTCATCAATCGCAATACCTTCACCTAAGGCAATATCATCATATTGGCTGCATGGCAGGTCAAGATCCAGTTTAATTTTTCCAGCCGTAGTTTCACTGTCCTGGGCAAGGGTGATGTTATCCATGTCTTCTGCTGTTGCCATGGCGTCATCATCTTCATTCTCTACAGTGGTGCGGTCAACTTTTGTGTACTCAGCCCAGCTCCATAAGGTTTCCAGACGAAAGCTCATGAGGCCATTATTTCCATCAGGCATCTCAGTACGATCGGCTTTTTTGCGCTTTTGCTGCTTTTTCTGTTGTTTTGTATCCTGCTTTTTATCGTTATCTGAGTCCGTTATATCCGAATCTTGTGGTGCAGGGCCGCCGATGATTTCCTGATTGGGTGGAGAGGGATGCAACCACAGTGGTACAGGTTGTGGTGGACGTTTAGCGTACTCTAACTTTACACTTTGATTGGACTGACTCAGTGCTAAACGAATCAATGTTTCCTGACTGGCTTCAGCCTTCGGCAATGTGTGTGGTTTTGGGCGTTGTTGTAAATGTGCAGCCAACAGAGTTTGATAGTGAGTGTTTAAACCCGGCCATAATTGCAGTGTTTTTCGGGTGCGATACTGATTACGGCTAATCCAGTCCATGTCATTTGCTTGATCAATATTGGTAACAGCAGAGAGTGCGATGAGCCAGAGATAAAGATCGTGATTGAGCTTTTGTTGAGGAAATAGGGCAATGCTTTCAGGAAGCCTCAGTGTTTCTTCATCTCGCCACGCGTATTGTGTTTTTTTGCCACTGCCTGCAATGCGTTGTAGCAATGAACGTCGTGCATGGATGTCTGAGTCCGTTGCATTTTCGATGCGTAAGCCGCCTTCACCGCCCAATGCGCGAAAAAAAATACCCGCCGTGCGACGAATCTCATTTAAATAGACAATAGCCTCGGGATAGTGCGTGTCTGCACTATTGGTAATGAAACGATCCCATATTTTTCCGACGAATTCTTCCATGGTTAATTATCTACCGATAAACCTTGTCCAATCTGGAGGTAGCCAGAGGATCATAACAAAACAGAAAATAATCAGCCCGATAAAAAACCATTTAAACTTTCGCTGCGAATTTTTACCGAGGTTGGGTGGTAATGGAATACCGCAATGAGAACAGTTGATATCACCTGCTTTAACATGACCGCCGCAATGTTTGCATTTTAGATTGTCCATTTACAACGCCGTCCATTTTGCAATTTTATCCGGAAAAAGATAAACCAGAATAATTAAAGCGGGTATGACATAAAAATACAATTGCATAAGTCTACGTAAAACAACATTTGCATGTTTAAGTTCCATAAAATAATCCACAATAATGCGACCCTTAATGGCGAGCACCAGAGCCATAATAATGATGCTAGAAAGGCCGGGTGATGATTGTTCTGCCATATAGGTACTAAAGAGTGTTAACAGAATAAGCACTAACCACAGAGTATTGATAAGTTTTATATGCGTCATTTTCATTCTTCAATAGCCATTAATGTATAACATACAATAGAGGAAAAATGGTTATCCAGGCAAGATCAATCATATGCCAATACACCGCGATATTTAATAGGCCTTCATGTTCTTTATGAGTATAAACACCTGTGTTAATGCGGAAAATAACCCATAAAATTGCAGCACTACCCCAGCCAACATGTAAAAAATGATTAAACGTAACATAGTAATACACGGCATAGAATATATTGGTTTCAGTGTTCAGTCCCTGCGTTGTATTCCATTGATATTCAAAGTATTTAATAATCAGATAAAGGCCGCCTGAAATAACAGCGCCCCACAACCAACGTACACACATATCCGGCTTATTGGCGCGCATGGCTATAACACTACGCACAACAAAAAAACTACTGGTTAGCATGATTAAGGTATTGCTGGCACCGGCCATAGTGCTGAGCCTTAATGGGCCTTGTGCGAAAATTTCTGGGTTGTGTACTTTAGCGATAAAATACACGATAAACATAATGGCGAACTCACTCATCTCTGCCAATATGGCAGCCCAGATTGCCAGACTCCCTGGGATATTTCTGTTTTTCTTATTTGAGTCAGATGCTGAAAAAGTTAATTCATCCATCAGTAAACGATCACTCAGGTAAAAGGCTGAATGATGGGGTTTTAATCAAGCGATAAATTAAAGGGTAGTTAAAAGCCAATCTTTTTACGGCTTTAGTAAATCCTATAATTCCAGCGATTAAAAATAGCGGAAGCAAAAGCATAAAATATACTTCCAGTAAAAATAAAGCCATAACAGAGGCATAACCACTGGTCAATATGATAAAGATATTAATGATTAAAAAAATACTTGTACTAATGCTGCTGGCGATGAGTGTTTGTTGCAGATGATGACGGGTAATTAAAGATGATTGTTTAAAACGTAGAATAAAAAGTATCCATAACGCCAGATAAAAAACCCCAACAAAAAGCAGGTTAGCAATAAAAAAAGCCTCAGCATAGGCTGCAGTATGTTGATTTGGGGAATCTTTTTGAAGCATATTAGGTTACAACCATTTTTGCACCGACCACTTCCATTAGCGCGTTTACTGTTTCTTCATCGTCGCTAAGCGGTTCAATAATTGCTGCACGGCAGGCTTCTATCGGATCAAAACCCGATTTAATCAGGGTAGCGGCGTAGACCAGTAAACGCGTTGATGCCGACTCTTCCAGGTCATGATCTTTTAATACGCGCAAGGCATGGGCTAGTTCAATTAATTGTAATGCAATGGTGGTATCGATTCCGGTTTCCTGTTGAATGATGCCGGTTTCTGTTTCTTTATCGGGATAATTAAAACGCATGGAGATAAAACGCTGTCGTGTTGAAGGTTTCATGCCTTTTAGTAAACTTTGGTAACCCGGATTGTAGGAAACTACCAGCATAAATTCCGGCGATGCGTGTAGTACTTCACCGGTACGTTCTATTGGCAGAATTCGTCGGTCATCTGAGAGTGGATGTAATACAACGGTTGTATCTTTACGTGCTTCAACGACTTCGTCCAGATAACAAATTGCACCTTCACGTACCGCTTTACTCAGTGGACCATCATGCCAGTAGGTTGCGCCATCACCAATCAGGTGTCTACCTACCAGATCTGCTGCGGTTAGGTCATCGTGACATGCAACCGTGTATAAAGGGCGACCTAGTTTGGCGGCCATATGCTAGATAAAGCGTGTTTTACCACAACCGGTTGGGCCTTTTATTAATAATGGAAGTTGATTATTGTAAGCGTGTTCAAATAATTCAATTTCGTTATTCTGACTTTTGTAGTAAGGAATATCGTTGTTGTTCATAAATATAAAGCCTTAAAGACTAACAATATAGGTGATGGCAATAGAAATACAGATGACCCATAACCAGCCATACATAATGACGCGCCAGAGTAGTGACACGCCGCGTAGTTCCATATAATCATTAATAATAAAATAGGCCTTGGTGATTACCGTTAATAATAAAATGAACGTTATAATGATGCCATTAAAATCTAGTTTACCCATAATATAAGTGGATAGCGTGAGCACTAACATGGCTAACCAGATTGTATGAATGTTGTAACGTATACTCATAGGTAAGTGCTCATCGTATAACATATACCAAAGGAAATAGTATAATCCATACTAGATCAACCATATGCCAATAAGATGCACCTGTTTCAATGCCGATATAATTCTCTGCGCTATAGTGGCCGCGTTGTGCTTTTATCACAATGGCAAATAAGATTATCATGCCTAAAATTACATGCATAAAATGAAACAGCGTGAGCGACAGGTAAAACATATAAAAAGTGTTACTGCTCAGGTTAATGCCATGCGAAAACTTATCGTAATACTCCAGTAACTTCAGCAGTAAAAAAATTGTACCGCAGCCTAGAGAAGCATAAATCCAGAGGATGCAGGTTTTTACATTATTTAGCCTGATGGCATGGATGGCACGCACTACAAAATAACTGGCAGTAATTAACAACAGGGTATTGGCGGCACCTATCTCACTGTTGAGTGTTAACTGGTACTGGTTAAACATGTCAATATTTTGTGCTCGGGTGATGGCATAAGCTATAAAAGCGATACCAAATACCAGCAACTCAGCGAAAATAAAAATCCACATAGCCAGGTCGCCTGGAAGTAACTTAGGTTCTTCTGCTTTTACGATGTGTTCACACATTGTGTTGAATCTTTGAGTTGTTTAAGCGAGTTTCATATAAGTTAATAATGCTTATATATGCATAGCTGACCATGAAATTTTGATCGGATAGCAAGAGAGTACTTCTATTTGTGATATTAATATTCAAGGCCTTGAAGATCATTGATAAGTATCAAGTGTAAAAAATGGATGATAGATATTAGCTGCTTTTGAGCTTATCACCAGACCATGCGCGAACTAATGCCCATAATGCAAAAACTATAAAAATCGTGTGTACCAAAGTGAAATAAGAAATGACATAAACCCATGTCCAGGGTGAATCGAATCCGCCTAGTAATATCATTAATGAGCTTACTAAAAAAAGAGCGACAGCGGCAACGATATTTATTTTTATTCCCAGTAGGGCATGATAGTGATCAATGCTATTAGGCGACGTTTTTCGGAATATAAATAATAAAATAATAAAGCTTATTACTGGAAATAGTGTCAGATTAAGCAATGAAGCAAGTGCGGCGTTTGAGGCACGTTTTAACTGTAATTCATTATGCATTTGTGCAGTCATCTTTACGCTCCATTATTTAATCATTGAATTGCGTCTAGTTATAATGTTTTAGCTTACATAATATTTTTGCTAAAAGTTTATATGACATAAAAAAATACCGCCTAATTGGCGGTATTTTTTACTGCAGTTTAATAAATCTGAAACTTATCCCTTAACAGCGGATTCAACCATTTTAACGTCCTCGCCTTTAACAAAGAAGCTTATGATGTATAGAATCAGCCCTATGAGGAAGACAACGCCTGCAACTTCACGCATCCAGTAAAATATTTCAATTTTTGCCTGAGTGTCCATAAAGCTTAAAGGGGTTGCGGAGTAACGCTGCAGATAAACTTGCAAAATACCAGCACCGGTTAAGAACAATGTGATAAATACCATCGATACTGTCATTAACCAGAATGACCACATTTCAACTACCTGTGCTTTTGCATTGGCGGCTAATTTACCGCGCATAATAGGCATTGAATAAGAGATCATCGTTAGCACTATCATGACATATGCACCGTAAAATGCCATATGACCATGTGCCGCAGTAATTTGCGTTCCGTGCGTATAAAAGTTGACTGGTGCTAGCGTATGTAAAAATCCCCATACACCGGCGCCCAGGAATGCCATAACTGCAGTGCCTAATGCCCATAATGTAGCGGCTTTATTAGGATGTTCACGACGTCTTTTATTGACTACATTGAAGGCAAATAGCGTCATCATAAAGAACGGAATAGGTTCTATTGCTGAGAAGATAGAGCCTAACCACTGCCAGTAATCGGGAGCACCGATCCAGAAGAAGTGATGTCCGGTTCCAATAATGCCTGAGATTAACGCCATAGCGATAATGATATACAGCCATTTCTCAATAACTTCGCGATCCACACCGGTTACCTTGATCAGTACAAAGGCGAGTATCGCAGCCATTATTAATTCCCATACGCCTTCTACCCACAGGTGTACAACAAACCACCAGAAGTATTTATCCATCACCAGATTGACCGGGTTGTAGAATGAGAACAGGAAGAATACGGCGAGTCCAACCAGACCGGTGAGTAAAACGAGTGAAATAACAGTTTTACGTCCGGTGAGAATGGTCATGCCGATGTTAAAAACGAAAGCCAGAGCAACAACAACGATACCTATTTTGGTAATCGTCGGTTGTTCAAGAAATTCTCGCCCCATCGTCGGTAGCAAATCATTCATGGTGATCTCAGCCAATGTGGCATAAGGCACCAGTAAATAACCCAGGATAGTCAGTACTCCCGCGACCAGAAATACCCAGAACATCAGTACCGCGAGCTTAGGTGAATAGAGCTCGCGTTCTGATTCTTCGGGCACCAGAAAGTAAGCTGCCCCCATAAAGCCAAACAATAACCAGACGATGAGTAAGTTCGTGTGTACCATACGGGCAACGTTAAATGGAATCTCGGGGAATAAAAAATCGCCTACAACATACTGCAGGCCAAGAGTTACACCGAAAAGGATTTGACCTACGAATAGGGCAATTGCTGCAATAAAATACAGCTTGGCAACGGATTGTGATTCATATTTCATATGTATGTCCTTTACCCTTGAATGTTAGGTGGCCAGTTTCTGGCAGTTTTAATGCCATTCGTATATTTCAGAAATTGCGCAAGTTGTTCCAGCTCTTCATCATTGAAATTGAATTGCGGCATGCTGCGACGTCCTGGGATACCTTCTTTTGGTCTACTTTTGATAAAGGCTTTGATGGCTTCAGTGCTTTCCCCAAAACGGGTATACACGTTACCAAGTTCGGGGGCAAAATAAGCACCTTCACCTAAAAGTGTATGGCAACCAATGCAGTCGTTGTGTTCCCACAAGCGCTTACCAGCAGCGACATCTGCGGTTATATTTTCTCTGTTGTCGGTTGTGGGCAGGCGTTTAACTGTATCAACGGTTAAACCAATAAATACCAGGATGAAGAAAATGGATCCACCGTAGTAAATATTGCGTGCCATGCCCTTAGTAAAGGTTTCTCTCATAGCGTTCCTCATTATGTGGTAATTAGCATTTCAACAATTAAAACTTCAAAATTTATAATAGATATGTGTATAGAATGTTTCCTTGATGTTTGTCAAATAGGCGCTTTCATATGTTTTGAACGTTTTAATGAGCGTAATTCAAAAAGTGAGAGGCACCTATGCCTAGCTATAAGCTACAGCGGATTAGCTACGAGAGCAAGATAATGAATCGCTAACAGATAATTGTTTTCAAAGTGTGAGTGTTGAATGGATTTATAAGTCATGTGTTGCACTAGTAACTCGAATTCACGTAATATTAGCCAGGCTAAGCGCCTCGATATTTATTAAGGCACGAAATATGCCCTGTTTAGACTGTATTTTTGAATGCCTCTGGAGGCTAAGTGTTAACAACCGTACATAAAAATTTTGCCAAACAAATCCATTTTTTCGATGCCCTGACAGATGAACAATTTCAGGATGTCTGGAGTAAAGCACATTTAATTAAGCTGAATAAGGAAAATTTACTTTTTTCTCAGGGGGATCCGGTAAAAAGCTTTTATCTGGTATTCAGTGGAATGGTGAAGTTATCGCGTTTTTCCGCGGATGGTCAGGAAAAGGTTATTGAAGTTGTTAAACCGGGCGAAACATTTGCTGAAGCGATGATGTTTCTTGAATTATCTGATGTTCTGGTAACCGCATCTGCATTAAATGAAGTCGAAATTATTTCTTTTGAATCAGCTGCATTTCTACGTACATTGAAAGACAGTCCTGATATCTGTCTGGCCATGTTAGGTATTATGAGTCAACGCATTAGAGGCTTGATACAGGAAATTGACCACCTTAGTGTTCAGACAGGTCGGCAACGGTTGTCTTCCTATTTGTTAAATCTGGCTGGAGACAATGATCATCTGCAGTTGTCTATACCCAAATCTGTATTGGCATCCAGATTATCTATACGACCTGAAACATTTTCAAGAATAATTAAACAGTTGCGTAGCACAGAGACCATTCAAGTGGATGGGATAGATATTAAAATTATGGACAGAGAGCAGTTAGAGGAGTTTGCGCTGGTATAAATGCCTGAGCCTTGATGTTCCCATTAAGGCTCTTTATAAACTTGACTTTGGTTAAGGCGAGATTACATCGGATTGAATTATCATACCTGCCCTGACGGAGGATGTATGATTTCGATTAAAAGTGTAATGACCGATGATCACAAAAAATGTGATGAAATTTTTTCAAATGCAGAGCTACAAGCGTCCAAAAACGAATGGGAAAAAGCTCAGTTATTGTTAAGAAAATTTTCTGACCACATACTTTTTCATTTTGACCATGAAGAAAAGGTTCTGTTTGCTGAATTTGAAAATATGACAGGTATGAAACATGGCCCAACCAGTATGATGCGCCACGAACATGAACAAATGCGCGAGCTATTAAATGAAATGGAGCAGGCCGTCAATGCACGTAATCAGGATCGCTATCTGGGATTGTCAGAAACCTTGCTGATTTTTATGCAACAGCACAATATAAAAGAAGAGCAGATACTTTATCCGATGATTGATCAGGAATGCGCGAATAAAGTGGAAGAGCTCACCAGAAATATTATCAACAATTTAAAATAGTGAGAGTCATGAGTAAAGAAATTATACTCGATGTACATGAATTGCCACCACCGGAGCCACTGGATTTAGTACTGGAAACCCTGGGTACACTCAAACAGGGCGAATATGTAAAAATGATGCATTGTATGCAGCCCTTTCCACTATATGACATCCTGTTTGATGATGGCTTTAAATATGAGGTTAGGGAAGGCATGTATGGTTTTGACATTTATATCTGGTATGCCAGAGACAAGGCAACCGGAAGTTACATAAAAAGTCGTTGATATTGATTTTGTGAATATATGAATTACACACATTTATCGCTTGATCAGTCGCCTGAAATCGCTATCCCTTTACGTTTTTTTCTGACGGGGCCACTTTTTGGCATCGCTGCAGCTATATTGCTTTTGATGGCTGGGCCAGAGATACTTGAAAATCGCTGGTCAGCGGAAACATTGGCGCTTACGCATCTATTAACATTGGGTTTTATCACCATGGTAATGATCGGTGCGATGTTTCAGTTATTACCCGTACTGGCGGGTTCCAGTATTCCTGCAGCGGCTATTTCAAGCCGTGTGATTCATACGCTGTATACATCAGGTGTGGTGTTTCTTGTGCTTGGTTTAGGGATGACAAGCCCGGTTTTTATTAAGCTGGCCTTGTTTACATTACTCCCCAGTCTTTTTGCGTTTCTTATTCTTGCTAGTATTAGCCTGCATCGGGCGAAATCCAGTCATGCCTCTGTTAGCGGTATGCGCATTTCCATTTTATCTTTATGGATTACCCTGTTGCTAGGTGGGATGCTGGCAAGTGGAAGTGCATGGGATGCGGTGCCACTGTTGCGACAATTGACAAGTATACATATCGCATGGGCAGCGATCGGCTGGGTTAGTATTATGCTTGTTGCCATTTCATACCAGGTTATACCCATGTTTCTGGTAACAAATGATTACCCAGATAGAATAAAGCGTTTTTTAACCCGGCTATTGTTTTTCTCTTTACTTATCTGGTCATTGGTTTTTTATTTTAAAAAGCCATTGGCCGATAATTATGTCTGGTTAAGTTTACTGATTGTTTTTTTCATCAGTGGTTTATTAATATTTTATATTATCGTTACCCTGCGTTTGCAAATGCAGCGTAAAAAACGTCTGGCAGATGGTAGTTTATATTTCTGGATAACCGGTTTGCTTGGCCTGCTGGTGAGTGTATTGGTGTTTGTTTTTGCAGAAATATCCCAATATGATTTATCAATTTTAGTCGGGCTATTATTTTTTACGGGTTTTGTATTGTCGATTATTAACGGCATGCTATATAAAATAGTGCCGTTTTTGATCTGGTTACACCTGCATCAAAGGCGATCATTCACGGACAAAGGAGTTTCAGGTATTCCTACAATGAATGAAGTTATTAGTCGTAAGAAGATGTTGCATCAGTATTATATGCATGCGATCGCCCTGCTATTTAGCGTTTTAGCTTTTTTTATACCAGCGGTGTTTTTTTATCCGGCGGCAATTGCATGGCTTATTAGCTGGAGTTTCCTGTTTACTCATCTGGTACAGGCCTTGCAAATTTATAAGGCTAATCTTGTTACGTTATGACCTTGTCCAGCTGATATTTTTCTATACACGCGGTGGTGATTAAAAAGAGCAGGGCAGACAAAATAGTTTATTGACTCAATATAAAAGATATATTCAGTCTTCATCGGCATCAGGCCAAACACTATCCTTTGGTTTCTTTTTTTGATTCTCGGGTAATAGCGGGTCATCATCATCCATCAATATGCGATTGGCATCACCTTCAAGATCATCGTATTGACCGCTGCGTACAGACCAGATAAAAACCACCACGCCGATTAGCCCAAGTCCTATCATTAAAGGTATTAAACCGTATATAACGTCCATTGCTTTACTCTTTGTCTTTAAATAGTGATCGTATGCGTGCCGCGTTTCCAATAACCGCCAGCGAGCTTATAGGCATGGCAATGGCGGCAAACAGGGGGGTGATTAAGGCCATCATTGCCAGCGGTACCATTATAATATTATAGGTAATCGATAATGAAATATTTTGCCGAATAGTACGTAAGGTACGGCGAGATAATGCCGACGCGAGGCGAATTTTGTCTAGCTCATTACTTAGCAATATTATATCAGCGCTTTCCATCGATACGTCCGTGCCAGAGCCAATCGCAATACCAACATCGGCTCTAATCAGAGCGGGGGCATCATTGATACCATCACCAATCATTGCCACCTTCTGCCCCTGTTGCTGCAATTTTTGAATAACCTTGTCTTTTTCTTCGGGTAAAACTTCGGCGATGACATTCATACCGCCAAGTTCGTTTGCGATTGCATCTGCAACGGCCTGTTTGTCACCACTTAATAGCGTGAGCTCAATACCCGCTTTACGTAAATTGTTTATCAGCGTTTTTGCATCGCTACGAAGTTGGTCCGCAATCGCAATAAAACCCTGGTGTGAGCTATTGACGGCAATGTGAATGCAGCTTATTCCCTGTGTTTCAAGGCTGTTTGCATTTTCAATAAATTTAGAATCAAGTATAACGTGATTTTTTTCTAACCATTTAGCATTGCCAGCTATAATAGTTTCCTGGTTGTACAAACCCGTTACGCCATAACCCGGGCTATTTTTAAATGCAGATACTTTTGATGCGTCAATGGATAATTTTTTATCTTTGGCTTTTAGAACTATTGCTTTAGCAATGGAGTGTTCAGAGAGACTTTCCAGATGAGCAATTTTGTTAAGTAGTTGATTTTTATTATTATCACCAAAAATTTCTTTAACGCGCATTTTTCCTTCGGTGAGTGTGCCGGTTTTATCAAACACAAAATGGTTAATGCTCGAAAGGTACTCTAATACGGCGCCATTTTTAATTAGTAGCCCATGGCGTGCCGCCAGACCAGATGCAACAGCTATAGACATAGGCGTGGCTAAACCAAAGGCACAGGGGCAGGTGATGATTAACACCGAGGTTGAAGCAAGTAAGGCCAGTTCAATACCACTACTAAACCAGTAAATAAATGTAAAAGTGGCCAGGCCTAAAGTAACCGCAACAAACCACGGAACAATCTGGTCGGCAATGCATTGTATGGGTGCTTTGCTCGCTTGCGCTTCTTCTACCAGGCTAATTATTTTGCCTAAAGATGTGTTGCGTAATATAGCGGTGACTTTCACTGTTAGTGTGCTGTCGACATTAACTGTACCTGCGGACAGATTGTCTCCGGCGTGTTTTTTTACAGCTACTGATTCACCACTTAGCAGGGATTCATCAATAGACGATTCTCCGGAAATAACAACACCATCAACAGGTATTTTATCACCCGGTTTAACCAGGATAGTTTCGCCATTTTTTATTGCGCGTATGGGAACTATATGTGTTTCATTATCGCGAATGACATTGGCAACACGTGGTTGTAAATCCATTAAACGTTGTGTGGCAGCAACAGCATGACGTTTCGATTTTGCTTCAAGGAATCGGCCCACGAGTATGACGAATATAAAATTAACCACGGTATCGTAATATACCTCACCCGTACTGCTGCCACTGATGGTTACAAATACGGAATAGCTATATGTAGTGACTGCGCCAATCGCAATGGGAACGTCCATGGTTAAATTTAAATGTTTTAGTCCTGTATAAGCACCTTTTAAAAATGGCCAGCCAGAATAGAGCAGTGTAGGTGTTGCGAGTATAAAACCAACCCACTGAAATAACGCTTTAAATTCACCCTGATCTGCGCCGCTATACAATGCAATTGAAATCCATAATAGATTCATCATGCTAAATGCCGCAAATGCCATGCGCAGCAACAGGGCCCGGTTTTGTTTTTGAATCACGCCTTCAGCGGTTTCAGGATTAAACGGTGTGGCGGCGTAACCAATACTGCCCAGGTGTTGAATAATATTTGATATTTTGGTTTGTGTATTATTCCAACGAATAAATAAGCGTTTATTCGCCAGGTTAACTTTTATATCCAGAACCCCCGGTAATTTTGTAAGGCTGCGTTCTATTAGCCAGACACATGCCGAGCAATGAATGCCTTCTACGATTAAATGTATGTCACGTATATCACCCATGTCGTGAACAAATTCGCTTTGAATTTCATCTATGTCGTATAACTGATTTTCTTTTGGTAACTCTGGAGGTGGTGCGAGTAATTGCCCTTCAGGAGTGCGCTGGTAAAAGCCTTCTAAACCCGAGTCATAAATCATTTTACATACTGCACTGCAACCATGGCAACAAAAGGATTGATTTTTCCCCTGTATAATTTTTTCTACGCGATTTTTATTATTAACCGGCAGGCCGCAGTGGTAACAGGTGGAATCTGCTGTGGGGGAGGTTTGGGACATGGTCAGATATGGTTTTGTTTTTTCAGGTCATTCTCGAAAGTAGTTTGAGAATGACCTATTATTTTGATTAGTGTGCTTTGACATTTGCGCAGCATCGAATGTCTATTCAGTGACGATGCTTGCACGGCGTGAAAAGTCGTAGCGATCTTCATCACGTAAAACATTTACAGTGATATCCCAAATACCTTTTAAAGGATAAGTGACATAGCCCTCATAAATACCCGCGCCTACTTCTGATAATGCTGTTTGAAAATCAGCAGATGCATCCGATGGGCGATAGCCGTGCAATGTTACCGTGGCAGCCGTTAACGGTTGACCTACCTTGTCTACAACACTCAATCGATATAATTCTTTTTTATTGATTATCGGATTTGATGGAAAATTAGCCTGGTAGGTCCATCCCAGTGCTGTTCGAGCGTTGCGGTACTTTACTAAATTTTCTTCATAGTCCTGTGCATTTTCATAATAGTTTTTATCCACAAGTCCGGGGTTGGTGATAAATGCCAGACTAATAAAGCCAATATTAACGGCAATTACTACAAATAATAATGCAAGCCAGCCAAGTACCCATGGATTTTTAAAGGCCTTTGGATTGTCCTGTGAAATTGAATTTTTTTTCATGCCTTGCTCGTCTAAAGTTGTCTCGATCATAATATATTTTACCTGTACTGCTTAGTCTACATACGTGGGCCGTAGAACATACTTTGATATTCGATTGAATCACCAAATTCCTGATAGGATTCAATTGTAAAATAAATAGGTGTACGCTCTTTAAGTATGTATTTTTTAGGAATCCGTATAAATACTGGGAATGATGTTAGTTTACTGGATGGTAACGTCATTTTTTCACGAATACCCAGAGTTTTAATGCCATCTGCACCTGTAACCACAATACTGATGTGCATTTCTTCATCGGTTTTATTGAGAATTTTCAGGTCATATTTATTTTGTATATCGCCGCTGCTCATTTGTACAAACAGTGGCTGACGTTCGTGAATAACTTTCAGGTCATATGTGCCGAGGTGAGTTAAACCATACAGAATACCTGTAATTGAAAATACAATAATACCCAGATAAATTAAAACGCGTGGACGTTTGAAAAAAGGTTTTACTTCTTTGTGCTGCATTTCATCTAAAGAGGCATAGCGAATTAAGCCGTGTGGTTTGCCGATTTTATCCATCACTGAATCACAGGCATCAATACACAGGCCACAGGTAATACAGCCTTCTTGTTGGCCGCCACGAATATCTATACCCGTAGGGCAAACCGCGACGCATTGATTGCAGGATATGCAGTCGCCATTACCTTCTATGGGCTGGCCTTTGGCTAACTTTCCACGAGGCTCACCACGCTCAATATCATAAGTAGGCAAAATAGTTTGTGTGTCATACATTACCCCTTGAATACGTGCATAAGGACATAACCAAAAACAGGTTTGTTCACGCATGAAGCCTGCAAGTACATAGGTGCCAATACTGAAGGTGGCCAGTAACACGTAAACAAACAAACTGGCATTCAGAGTAAATACACTTATCCATAATTGATAGGCATCGGTAAACCAGGCGGCGAAGGAAATACCGGTAAGAAAACCAATCATTAACCATGCGCTGTGTTTAATTACCTTGATTCGAACTTTTTGTAAAGTCCAGGGGGCGCTATCTAGTTTACGTCGTTTGGCGGGGAGGCCTTCAAGCTTTTCTTCGATAAGTGTAAAAATATCTGTCCAGATAGTTTGAAAACAGAAGTAACCACAGAATACACGCCCAGCAACAGAAGTAACGGCAGCCAGCATGATGGCAAAGAATAAGAGTATTAAGGCAAGTAGCCAGACATCCTGTGGCAGAATAGTAATATCAAAAATATGAAATTTACGATTCGGTACATCAAATAATACGGCCTGCTTGTCATTCCAACGCAGATAAGGGCCGAGGAAGTAAACAAGCCATACCGTCATTGAGATCCATTTTAAATCACGGAATTTTCCAGACATTCGCTTGGCGTGAATAAGTTCCTCGCCAGTATTAACGTGCCAGTGATCGGCTTCTTCGTATAATTCTGCCGCGCTTTTTTCGGCATTAACTTCGGGGCTTGCTGTTGCCTCGTTTATTCTCTTATCCACTAAGCTCTCCGCCATTATTTACACATTTTGTAAATGTGCATAAAAGCTCATTAATAGTTGGTTACTAATCTAGGAAGTCTTTGTTAATTATAGCTGCCATAGCTAGAAGAGCGATCTATAATTAACAAAAATCACTTTATCATAATACGTTAATGTAGGGTGATTTGCAGGTAAAAATAAAGGGGCTCAAGGCCCCTTTGTTTTTTAGCAGCTCAATCGTGTGTGGTTGGATGATGTATTATTTTCCTAACCCAGTACCAAATGAACCCGACTAGTACAATAACTGTAGCAACCACCGTTGCGATTGAACCAATTACAACTGCATCCATAATACACCTCCCAAGGCTTAGTAGACGAAAACAGTAAAGTAACTGGTTGAGGGAGTTGTGTGACTCTGAGCAATGATGATATGTCATCACTATTCAGCGAATCACAGGCCCTCAGTTAGCTGCTAATCTTTCTATGATGGGCTATTGTCCACCACCTAACTTATGAACATAAACAGCTAACTTTTTGATCTCTGTATCTGACAGTTTGCCACCACCAAATGTTGGCATAACTGCGTTACGAGTATCAGTATTTGATGCATCGTTTACGCCATATTTTATGGTGTGTTTTACCGACGCCAATTGATCTTGCGCAGTAAAGCGGTAGATTCCATCAGTTAAGTTAGCTGAACCCATAAATGATAAACCCTTTGCATCGCCGCCGTGGCAACCAACGCAACCGGCCTCCATATAAGCAGGCTCATCCATTATTTTTCCATTTACAATGGCAGTTGCCAGGGCATCTACTTTTGCATCATCAAGCATTGCTGCATGACCTGGCATCATGCCCTGTCGACCAGCTGTAATGGTTGTTTCGATATCAGCAATTGTGCCGCCGTATAACCAGTCATCATCTGCAAGTACAGGGAAACCAACGTTACCCTGACCACCAGAACCATGGCAGGCCGCACAGTTATCGCCAAACAAAACTTTACCTGATGCAGCTACATATTTTACTAACTGATCATCAGCAAGAATGTCTGCGGCAGACATATCTTTAATTTTAGTTTCGAAAGGTGCACGCACTGCTTCAATAGACTTCATGTCTTCATGATATTCACCGATTGATGTCCAACCCAACAAGCCTTTAAAATGCGTGTCGATCATTGGCCATGAAGGGTATAGCAGTGTGTATAAAATAACGAAAATCCAGCTTGCGTGGAAGCCAATGGTCCACCAGGTTGGTGGCTCATTGTCTAGTTCGCGCAGATCGTCGTCCCAGATATGACCGGTATTATTTTCACCAGGAAATTTATTTTCTTCACTCATTTTTTTGAGTTCCCATTCTGTGAGCTTGAATCTATGTCATCGTCATCATCAAATATGGCGAAACGTTGAGATTCTAAATTCTCTTTATTTTTAGGATGAAACGCGTAAACGTATGCCCAGATCATCAGAAAAAAGATGCCAAGCGTAATGATGAGCCCCGCCCAGTCATTTAGTGTCATTGCAGCCCAATCTGTATTAAAAAAGTCAGACATTTACGTGTACCCCTTAACGGTAGTCTTTGGTTTCGTCAAACTTAACCATTGTGCCCAGTACCTGAAGGTAAGCAACGAGTGCCTGCAATTCAGTTTTGCCTTCAACTTCTGCTGGTGCAGAGGCGATGTCGGCAGCAGTGTAAGGCACAGGAGAGAAAGGCATATCACGCATAACTTCCATCGTCTTTACTGTGGTTTTCGGGTCAATAGTGGCTTTGTCTAGCCAAACGTAGTTAGGCATTACTGATTCTGGAACAACACTGCGTGGAGCACGTAAGTGCAACAAATGCCATTCATCAGAGTACTTACCACCTACACGTGCCAAATCAGGGCCTGTACGCTTAGAACCCCATTGAAATGGGTGATCGTACATAGATTCAGACGCAAGAGAGTAGTGACCGTAACGTTCTTTTTCATCACGGAAAGGACGTATCATCTGTGAGTGACACAGGTAACAGCCTTCACGTAAAAAAACCTTACGCCCCATCAGTTCTAATGGCTTGTAAGGGCGTATGCCGTCACCAGCCTGCCAGTCATTTAATGTCTGGCCTTCCTGACGATCCCAGAGAATCTCTTTGTGCTGATTGTGCTCCATTGTTTCATCGAGATAGAACAATGGAATGATTTCAACAATACCGCCAACAGAAACCAGACCAAGCGTAATCAAAACCATGATTACGATGTTGGTTTCAAACTTTTTCTGGATAGGACCAGTTTGATTATTATCAGACATTATTTAGTCCCTCCTTAAGCTGTGGCTGTTGCAGGCTTAGCTGATTCTGCAGCCGTTGCCATACGAATAGTCATGATTACGTTGTAAAGCATTACAACACCACCAGTCCAGTAAATAAGGCCACCAACAGCACGCATTGCGTAGTAGGGGTGCATCGCTGCAACCGACTCTGCAAAGGTATAAGTTAATGTGCCGAACTCATCGTAGTCACGCCACATCAAACCTTGCATGATGCCAGATACCCACATTGCGATAATGTAAACAACCGCGCCGATAGTCGCCATCCAGAAATGAACGTTAATCAGGCTTGATGAGTACATACGTGTGTTCCACAGTTTCATTACCATATGGTATAACGCACCTGAAGCAACCATTGCAACCCAGCCTAAAGCACCAGAGTGTACGTGGCCGATAGTCCAGTCAGTGTAGTGAGACAGAGCATTTACTGTCTTAGACGACATAACCGGGCCTTCGAACGTAGACATCGCGTAGAACGCCAGAGATACGATCAAGAAACGTAAAACATAATCCGTACGTAGTTTGTCCCATGCACCAGACAGCGTCATCATACCGTTGATAGCACCACCCCAGGAAGGGATGATCATCGCAAGAGAGATAGCGGCACCGACTGAACCAGTCCAGTCAGGTAATGCAGTGTATTGCAGGTGATGAGCGCCTAACCATACATAACCAAACGTCAGTGCCCAGAAGTGGATAACTGAAAGACGGTAAGAGAAAACAGGGCGACCCGCTTGCTTAGGTACGAAGTAGTACATGATGCCAAGGAAACCCGCTGTCAGGTAAAAACCTACCGCGTTGTGGCCCCACCACCATTGAATCATCGCATCTTGTACGCCAGAGAAGATTGAGTATGAGTTAAACATATCAACCGGCACTGCCAGACTGTTAACTACGTGCAATAAGCTAATCATTACCATCATCGACAGGAAGAACCAGTTCGATACATAGATATGCTTAGTCTTACGATTC
Source organism: uncultured Gammaproteobacteria bacterium (assembly GCA_963924875.1). Lineage (GTDB taxonomy): Bacteria > Pseudomonadota > Gammaproteobacteria > SZUA-229 > SZUA-229 > SZUA-229. Next base: position 16,728 of record CAWUSX010000009.1, on the reverse strand, counting down.
GCAATCGTCATTACGAAGTTGAATGTGTAAGACAACCAAACAATCGCAATCGCAATATCAAATGGCCATTCTAGTTCCGCATACTCTTTAGATTGAGTAATGCCTAAAGGCAGAGTAATTACCGCGCCAACGATAATCAGGTTCCAACCAACAAATACGAACCAGGCCAGCTTATTACTCCATAACGGTACGCCACAGGTGCGTTGTACTGAGTAGTAAGATGTTGCCATCAGGGCACTACCACCAAACGCGAAAATGACTGCATTAGTATGTAATGGACGTAAACGACCGAATGTTATTTCGGCTATATCAAAGTTCAGGAATGGCCAGGCCAATTCTGATGCGATGTACACGCCAATGCCGGTACCTACCACTAGGTAAATAACCGACATCACGGTAAACGCTTTGATGATTTCAAAGTTATACTTCTGATCAAGCGTAGCTTGCACGAGAGTGTCTCCTCTTGTGAATTAAATGCTGCGAGCAGCAACCCCATTTAGGGACTATATAAAAACTCCATAAGCAGGTTTTATATAGTCCAAAAAATTCTTGCTATCACCTGGCAAATTATGCAAACAACAAATATGAAGCGGGTAAGGCCTATACACCTTATATATGGGTCACAGGAAAACCAGCTTAATATTTACTAAAATGCCTTCTTTTTATTGTTAAACCTATTGTTATCAATAAGTTAGTTGGCCAGGCGAAATGCGTATTTTAAGTGTTAATAGCTATTGAACTATCACTTCAACCACTGGTCTGAAGTTAACCAGAAAGTTTCTGTATTGTTAGTTTCAGGCCGATCAAACTAAAACGGATAAATTATATAAAAGTGTGTCTTATAACTTACTGACACATATCAATTTTATTAAAGTTAACTACTACTTTAGTAATAGGTAATTTGGCAATATTGATACATAAGAACATTTGCAAATCTTAATATACCTTCCTTTATCCGCACGCATTATACAGACTTCCAGAGCAAATTTGAATCAATAGTCTTGAATGAATTCATATAAAAGCATAGGATTTTATCTCCCAATTCATAGACTTAACATAAGGGTTAGATGTGGCTTCAATTGTTCAGCTGGTAGATGGAGTAGTGGCGAATCGTTTTGAAATTACTGATAGTGAGCTTAAATTTGGCCGTATTGCGTCAAATCACGTCATTATTGATGATAAAGCGGTAAGTTCAGAGCATGCCGAAATTTTACTACTAAAGGGTAATGATGGTGATCTTCAATATGTGCTGCATGATTTAGGTAGTACAAATGGTACCTATATTAATGAGAAAAAAATTCACAAACAATTGTTACGCCACAAAGACATAATAAGGGTGGGGTGGAATAGCTTTACGTTTATTAATGAGGATGAGGTGGATCTTGAGAAGACGACCAAGGTGAAGAAGAGCTGGATTCCGGGTGTTTATTATAGTGGTGATTAGTTGTTAGTAGATTGTAGGTTCTCTATATTAAGTAACCCAAGTCTCAATCTGACGTTTTAAGGTTCGCTTGAGGGTGTAGTTCTGGTGGATTTTTACGGGCGCACGACTTAGTCTCTGGCTGAGCGTCTAAGTTTCGCCTGATGGCGCCTTACTTTTCTTGCTACAGCAGAAGAAAAGTAAGCAAAAGACTGCCGTTCCTAGTGACTTGCCCTCATAAAAAGCGATGAGGGTTCCCGAAAATTCTGTGAATGAATATTTAGTGTTAGTTAATCTGTTAGTTTAAAGCTTCGTTGTCGGGTCGTGCTGGTGCGCCATCCAGGCTTATCATCACTCAAAATCACATCCCTGTGATTTTGCCTCCAGGGTGAAACAATTTTCGGCAAGTCACAGGGAAGTTTTTCGCAAGCTCGTTGAGTTAATTATTATTTTGTAGGGTGGATCAAACGAAGTGGATCCACCATTGTCGCGAAAATTGGTGGAACCGCGTTGCTTGTTCCACCCTACAAAAGCAAAATACTGTCATTATTCTGGCGAAGGCAGGAATCCAGTGACGTTGAACTACATAAAAATTCTAGTTCACCGATAAAATAATTCAGGATGAGAGTTTTTCATAAAACCGAAGTAATTAACTCCAGTCTTGCGACAACCAGCCCTGTTGCTAGCTGAAAACTGTACAGCTAAAGGGGCAAATAAAATGAATGTGCGTGAGTTGCGATAAGCCAGGACGGCGCATCGAAACGACCCGGAAAAAGAGAAACGAACTAACAGTTTAATGAAATTAACAATGGAGTCACAAACAGTTTTCAGGAACCCTAATTAGCTTTTTAATTTGGGCTAGCGACAAAGGCGAGCGGGCTTTTTGCTTACTTTTTGGGCTGCAGCACTAAAATGCGGGGAGCATTTTAGAACATGCTCTGCATGGCCCGAAGGGTGAAAGCCAGGGATGGCTTTCATACAAAAGTAAGGCGCCATCAGGCGAAACTTAGACGCTCAGCCAGAGACTACGTTGTGCGCCCGAAATAAACACCCAGATCTGCGCCAGCAGGCGAACCTTGAAGCTTCAGCGCATCAATAAGTACGTGCCCGTGATGCACAATCAGAACTACGCGAACAGGCGAAACATAGACATTCAGCCAGTGACTACGTCTTGCGCCCGTAACAATCCACCAGAACTGCGCCAGCAGGCGAACCTTACAACTCCAGTTAGTAATTTGGGTTAAACCTGTAATAAAATATCAACAACTAAGGCCCAAAATTCAAGACCCATGCTAATCGAACTCATCATCCTAATCGTCGTACTGGCCATAGTAGGACTAGCAATCTACTGGCCCAGCAAGTAAAGTTCCTCGCTCATAATTAATAACCCAAAATCCCCTACATGTCCGAAACTGCACTACAAATACTCCAAAACACCTTCGGCTACTCCGAATATCGTTTTCATCAGCAAAAAATTATTGATCAACTGATTGCCGGCGAAGATGCCGTGGTGCTGATGCCGACGGGTGGCGGTAAGTCACTTTGCTATCAAATACCATCCATGGTGCGTGATGGCGTGGGCATTGTGGTGTCACCACTGATTGCATTAATGCAGGATCAGGTATCGGCATTGCAACAGGCGGGTGTTCGCGCTGCATTCTTAAATTCATCACTGGATGGTTTTGAAGCACAGGAAGTTGAAACAAAGTTATTAAATAACGAAATTGATCTGTTGTATGTTGCGCCAGAGCGTTTAATGACCGAACGTTTTTTGAATATTTTAGATCGCGCATCCATCGCACTGTTTGCAGTAGATGAAGCACACTGTGTATCGCAGTGGGGGCATGATTTCCGCCCAGAATATATCAAGTTATCCATTCTGCATGAACGCTTCTCACATATCCCGCGCATTGCGTTAACGGCGACTGCCGATGATGCGACCCGAAAGGAAATTATTACGCGTTTATCACTCGGACATGCCGAGTGTTATGTGTCAGGTTTTGACCGACCGAATATATGTTATCGGGTGGCTGAAAATGCCGGCAATGCACGTGATGCCCTGTACCGTTTTATTAAAAATGAACATGAAGATGAGGCGGGTATAGTTTATTGTCTGTCACGTAAAAAAGTTGAGCAGACCGCAGAGTGGTTAAGTACTAAAGGTTTAAATGCCTTGCCATATCATGCGGGTTTGCCGCAACAGGTCAGGCAGCAAAATCAACAACGTTTTTTAAGAGAAGATGGCGTTATTATTGTTGCGACTATTGCCTTTGGCATGGGCATAGATAAACCCGACGTACGTTTTGTTGCACATTTAAATTTACCAAAAAGTATAGAGGCCTACTATCAGGAAACAGGCCGTGCGGGGCGTGATGGTTTACCTTCCGATGCGTGGATGATGTATGGCCTGCAAGATGTCATTATGCTTAAGCAGATGATGGAAACATCCGAGGCCGATGAAACCCATAAGCGGGTAGAGCGACATAAGCTCGATGCAATGCTGGGGTTTTCTGAAATTACCACCTGTAGACGCCAGTCACTGCTGAAGTATTTTGGCGATGATTTGCCCGAACCTTGCGGTAATTGTGATACCTGTTTAACGCCCGTAGAAACCTGGGATGCATCAGTCGCCGCACAAAAAGCCTTGTCCTGTGTACATCGTACAGGGCAACGATTTGGCGTAACCTATCTAAGTGATATTTTGCTAGGCAAAACAAATGACAGAGTGATTAGTAACGGACATGATAAGTTGGGCGTGTTTGGTATTGGTAAAGAGTTAGATGCAAAACAATGGCGCAATTTATACCGTCAGTTAATTACACGAAACTTATTAACAGTTGATGTGCAAGGGCACGGTAGTTTGTTACTGCATGAAAGTTGTCGTGCCGTTCTTAAAGGTGATGAGTCACTGCATTTAAGAAAACAAACCGTGCAAACAAAATCTAAAGCGTCTAAGTCAAAAGTTGCCGTATCAAATAGTAAATTATGGGAAGCATTGCGCGCAACACGTAAGCGTTTGTCTGAAGAGCTAGGCGTGCCTCCCTTTGTTATTTTCCACGATGCAACATTAATGGATATGATGGATCGCATGCCATTAACGCATGAGCAAATGGCGCGTGTAAGTGGTGTTGGTGCAACCAAACTAGAAAATTATGCCGATGAATTTTTAGCTGTACTTGTTGATCATAACGATCAGCAAAGTTCCGCAGGCAAAACCGATACGCTAGATGAAACATATCAGTTGTTTAAATGTGGCATGGATGCAGAGGCTATTGCCAGTCATCGAGATTTGTCATTAACAACTGTTTATAATCACCTGGCAAAATTGATACAGCAGGGTCAGCTGTTATTAAATGATGTGATCAATATTTCACCGCAAGACATAGCGACTATTCAAAATGCAATTATTGAATTAGGTGATGAGGCGAATAAATTAAAACCGGTATTTGAATATCTAGATGGTGGCTTTAGTTATGAAGTTTTGCGCTGCGTCAAAGCATCCACGGAACTTGCTTAGATTAGAGTGTGAATATATACATTCGTTGGTGTCGAAAGAATTCAGTGCAGTGATTGTAGTTGACTAATTTTTTATCAACCAGGGTCTAAACTATTTAAAGTTTTTAAGGTATTTATTATATCTGCTGCTGGCACAGGTTTGGATATGTAATAACCTTGTGCAAAATCACATCCAAGCTTTGACAGGGCATCCAACGTTTTTTTCGTTTCTACGCCTTCCGCGACAACCGAATAACCCAGGTTTTGTGATAATTGTATTATTGAATTAACAATACTCGCATCATCCGGGTTGGTGTCCATATCGAGTATAAACGACTTATCTATTTTAACTTCATGAACAGGTAGCTTCTTTAAATAACTTAAAGAGGAATAGCCGGTGCCGAAATCATCAATTGAATACTGTAGATCAGATAGTTTGTGATTATTCATTAACTTAAGCGCCTGATCTGGATTGGTCATAATGGTGCTTTCAGTGAGTTCTAAGGTGATGTGTTTATAAGGGACCTTATGAAGCGCAGCAAGTCGCTCTAGCGTGTCAGGTAGTTGTGGATCGGCAAGATTTCGTGCAGATATATTGATTGATATATTTATAGTCAATCCGTTGTTGTTCCATTCTTTCCATTGTGCAAAAGCACAGTTTAACACCCAGTCGGTTAGTTCTTTTATTAGCCCGGAATTTTCCGCTATATAGATAAACTGATCGGGTGCAATATGACCTTGTTCGGGGTGATTCCACCTTAAAAGTGCTTCAACGCTATATATTTTATTTTTTCTTAAATCGGTTTGTGGTTGATAATATAATTCAAGTCCATTGCTTTCTATGGCGTCTTTAAGGTCGGCCATTAAAGCCAGTCGCCATGGCGTATGAGTGTCGAGTTCTGCGCTATAGATTTCAGCCTGATGGCTATTTTTTTTGCTGTGATACATAGCAACATCTGCATGGCGAATTAGCTCTGACTGGTCCATACCATGTTCCGGGAAGATGGCAATACCTATGCTTGTCCTTACGCTTACAGTTTGATGGCTAAGATTAAATGCAGGTAGCATAACGGCGACAATTTTTTTGCCGACATCAATGGCATGATCTTCATCAATGTCAGGTAATATAATGGCGAATTCATCGCCGCCTAAGCGGCCAATTGTGTCACTCGCACGTAGAACGGATGGTATACGCTGAGCAACCTGTTTAAGAACCAGGTCACCTTCCGGATGGCCCAGGGTGTCGTTTATTTCCTTGAAGTTGTTTAAGTCCAAAATAAATACGCCAAGTTTAGTATTGTTTCGTTTTGCATAATCAATAGCGTGGTTAAGATTTTCAACTATTAATGCACGATTAGGCAGGCCGGTTAAGGTGTCATGCATTGCTTGATGTGTGATCTGTATATTTAGCTCTTCTAATTTTTTAGTGCGTTCTTTTACTCGAGCTTCCAATGAGGTATTAAGTTCCTCTACCTCTTTTAATGTGTTGTCTTTTGCTGCAACAGTAACTTTTAAGGTAAGACGCATATCGTTTAAAGCATCTGCCAGATTTGATAATTCATTATCGCCTTTTAATGAAATGATATGTTCAAAATTGAATTGTGATATTTTATTAGCGGCGTCAATTAATTTTTTAATAGGATTGGAAATTTTTCTTCTAAATCCAATATAAATGCCTGAACCAACAAAGATACCAAAGAATAAACTAGAGCTTAGGTGAATAGCTAAATTGTTAAGTGGTTCGCTGAGTGTGGATCGCTTATCAAAACCGATTTTTATTTCAGCCAGTAGTTGGTTGTTGAACATTACCGGAAAACTTTGGTGCAGAATGTTGTTGTTGTTTTTTAACTCCGTGAAAATTTCAAATGGCGAGTCCTGGTTTGAGTTTTTAATTGCCAGTTTAATAAAGGGGTCTTCTTTGTTTATGTATGTCGTTAATGTATTTTTTTCAGAGTCTAAAAAAATAGTGTAGATTATTTCACTCTGCATAGTCGTGTTTAATGCAAGCTCATTTAGTGTGTAGTTGTCGTAAACCAGTAATGGTCCTATCGAAATACTGCTGAGTAATTTTCCAATAGAATTACCTTTCTCAGCAAGTTTATTATAAGCGATTCTCTTCTGGGTTTGGTATTGTAAAATGGCACTGGTGATCAGGGCGAGTGTAATTACACCTGCAGTGATAATGATGAATTGACGACTAATCGAATGAGTGTTGATATTAAACATTATTGGAATTGCTTAATGCCATAGTCTTTACCATATACTTCAGTGATGATTTTTCTATGTTGATTGTAGTCATTATCAGTTGCTGGTAATAGAGCGGTAAGTCGTGATGACTTTAATATCGCTTGCCCTTGTTTGGTTTCCTGCAGGGAACTCAGTACTTGTTGTATCTTTGCCTTCAATGCTTCACTCATATCACCCTTAACTGCCCATGGTAAATGGGGTAATTGTTGAGTTTCTGCCAAAATTTTCATTTTGCTAACATCAATTTTATTTTTAACATATTTAAGGCGCAATATAATATCGCCCGCACCAGCTGCATCGGCTTGTTTGTTAAAGGTGGACATAATTGCATTGGGCGGGTTAATAGCTATTTTTTCAATATAATCGCCATCATGCAAACCGGCTTGCATAAGCAACCATTTTGCGGAGATATAGCTTTGCATGGCCATTTTTCCACCACCAAACAGAATTGTTTTATTTTTTAAATCCTGCAGGGTATCAATGCCACTGTCTTTACGAACGCTAATAGCGCCAGCAATGGTTGAGTTGCCAAATTCCTCATTTTTTAATATGACTTGATAGTTATACAATAAATTTGAAATAATGTAGTGGTATTGATTAAAATGAACAATGTCGTAACGCTGTGTTTTAACCCCGCGCCAAAATTGTTTGAAATTCTTTGCGGATTCTAATTTTACTTTTCTGTTTAGTGATGAGCTTAAGTATTCAGCAAGAGGGAAGAATAGTTTGAAAGTTAGTTTAGTATTACGTCTCGGAAATACACCTAAAATGAGCGGCCTGTTATTTGATTGTTGTGTTGCTGAATATGCGGCAGCTGGTAATAAACTGCTAAGCGCCAGGCAGCCTGAAGTTTTTATAAAACTACGTCTTTTCATTTTATTCTCGTGTAAACCTTTAAACGTATCGCTGTAATGATGGGTGTTATAAGTCAGACCAGGATTCATCTGCAGTGAAACGTTCACCATAGCGCTGCTTAAATTGACTCAGTTGATTGCTTAAATCTTTAGCTCCTTTGTTTTGGATGTAGTGGAGTGGGCCACCACGGAAAGGCGCGAAGCCAGTGCCAAATATAATGCCCGCATCGATTAAGTCATCACTGCCGGTAACAGATTCTCGTTTGCATGCCACGGCTTCATTTAAAAAGCGTAATACCATTCTGTCCTGTAGCTCCTGTAAATTTCCATAACTGGCATTTTTATTTTTTTGCGGCTTGCCTTTAAACCATTTGTAAAAACCTTCACCGGTTTTCTTACCGAGCTTTCCATTGTCTACCATGTGTTGCATTTTTTTCGGCAGATTCAAGGGTTTGTTACCGGCCAGAATTGTTGCAACCGATTTACATACGTCCAGGCCAACGGTGTCTGCGAGTTCAATAGGCCCCATTGGCATGCCTAAATTTAATGCGGCTTTATCGATTATTTCTGGCGCTATGCCTTCATCAACCATTTCTACCGCCTCTAGTAAATAAGGCATTAAAATTCTATTTACCAGAAAACCGGGTGAGCTTTTAACGGGCAGCGGAAGCTTGTCAATCTGGCGCCCAAAGGCCATTGCCTGTTTCATGGTTTCATCACTGGTCTTCTCGCCGCGTACAATCTCAACCAGTGGCATTAAGGCAACGGGGTTAAAGAAATGTATTCCTACAAGTCGATGAGGATTATCAAGACAAGTGGCCAGCTCTTCGAGTGGAATACTAGATGTATTGGTGCCGAGTATTGCGCCCGATTTCATTCTGGGTTCAATCTCTTTATAAAGCGTTTGTTTAACATCTTTATCTTCAAATATCGCTTCAATAATGAGGTCTGCATGTTCAATGCCGATACCTTTGGTATCCGGTATCAGCCTGTCCATAGATTCGCGTATAGAGCGTTTATCTTTTTTGAATTTTTTTGTAAACATCTGCATGCTGCGTTTCATGGTGCCAGCAAGGGCTTCAGGTTTTTGGTCTTGTACAGTGACTTTAAAGCCTCTTAATGCACACCAGGCGGCAATGTCTCCACCCATAACACCGCCACCAATGACATGTATATGAGACGGTTTGAAATCTTTTTTATTGCCCTGTGTTTTTAATTCTTCCTGTAAAAAGAAAACATGAACTAAATTTTTTGCGGTGTCATTAGTCACCAGGCTTGCCACAGATTCAATTTCCTTTTCCAGCATACGCTGTGGATTATCTATATGATGAAGCCATAAATCGATTAATTTATAGGGTGCAGGGTAGTGTTCTCTGGATGCTTTTTTAGCCACCTCTTTACGCATTCGATTGGCAATAATTGGCCGCACCAAACGATGATTCATTATTTTATCTTTTAAGCCCAGCTCTTTTGATGCGGGCCTATGCATTACAAAATATCGCGCGGCGCGTTTTAACTGGCGTTGCGGAACAAGGTCATCAACCAGTCCCATGGCTTTTGCGGCACGGCCCTGTAGCAGGCGACCTGTTAACATCATATTCATAGCCGCAAGCGGGCCTGCCTTCTGGATGCTCCTTACTGTCCCACCGAAGCCAGGATGAATGCCCAGTTTTACTTCAGGCAATCCAACACGTGTTGATTTACTATCGCACATCACTCTATAGGTACAGGCTAAAGCGAGTTCCATACCGCCGCCCAGGCAAAAGCCATCTATCATTGCCACGGTGGTGCAGGGCAGGCTTTCAATCTTGTTCATGATTTCATGGCCATTAACTAGCATTTTTGTGGCTTGCTCTACGGTCGTTATTTCAGTGAATTCTTTAATGTCAGCACCGGCAATAAAACCGTTTGGCTTATCGCTAACAAATATGATGCCTGCAGGTAGGGATTGGGCTAAATCATTGAGGATGTCGTTTAATTCATCGAGTACATCAGCGCGTAGGATATTTGCACTAGAATCGGCTACATCTAAATGCAGCCAGCAAATATCGTCGTTATCTTTTTCAATCGTCCAGTTTTTATATGACATTATGCCTCTCCCACACTAGTGGCGCTTTCAATTAACATTGCGCCGCCCTGGCCACCACCTATGCATAAACTTGCTATGCCACGTTTTGTATTCGTGCGTTTTAATGTATTGGCGACATGTAAAACGATTCTTGCACCGCTTGCACCCACCGGGTGACCAATGCTTATACCACCACCATCGATATTCAGCTTGTCGTGAGGAATTTCTCCCAAGGCCTTTTCTAGTCCCAGTTGCTGTTGGCAATAATCGTCCTGTTTCCATGCCTCTATGCAACCGAGTACCTGGCCTGCAAAGGCTTCATTAATTTCCCAGTTATCGATATCTGAAATACTAAATTTATTGCGTTGCATGATAGGTGCCATTGCATGAGCAGGGCCGAGTCCCATTTCACTTGGGTTGAGCCCAGCCCATTGTGAATCTTTTATTTTCGCCAGTACCGGTAAGTTATATTTTTTTACCGCGTCTGCAGAGGCCAGCAATAGCATCGCTGCACCGTCTGTAATTTGTGCGCTATTGCCCGGTGTCACCATGCCGTATATTCGATCAAAGTAGGGTTTTAATTTTGCCAAACTTTCAATAGATGAATCACGACGAATACCATCATCGGCATCAAAATATGCACCTGCATTATCGTAAATGGCTTCTATTTCATGCAGATTTCCATTGTCTGTCGCGGCGCCCAGACGTTGATGGCTAGTAACTGAAAAGGCATCCATTTGTTCACGTGTAATGCCAAATCGATAAGCAATTTTTTCTGTGGTTTGTCCCATGGATAAACCGACAATAGGATCACTTAATCCACGTACCAGAGCAATAATAGGTTTGAAGTAGGCGGGGCGAAGCTTGCTAAATGCCGTTGCTTTTTGTGCAAAAGTTTTTGCACTCATTATTAAGCTTAACCAGTTCACCATGAGGTCGTTATATAAAATAGGTGCACGGCTCATAGATTCTGTACCACCGGCAAGAATCAAATCAGCGTTTCCGCTTTGAATATTGTGATAGGCACAATCCAGTGCCTGCATACCAGATGCGCAGTTTCGTTGTACTGTCCATGCGGGCACGCTTTGTGGAATACCTAAACGAAGTGCAATCACCCGCGCAATATTTGCTTCATCAGGGTTTGGCATAACGCAACCGACGATAACCTCGTCTAATGCATGAAGATTAAAACTGTTTTTTAAGAGTAGCGGCCTCGCTGCAGCAACGGCTAAATCGGACGCAAGAAAAGGCCCGGGTTTTCCTTTGGCTTTTAAAAAAGGCGTGCGCTTACCATCAACTATATAAACATCGCGTTGTTTGCTCATTGCGGTTTCCATCCAGTGTGGCTAAATTCATCAACACTAATAGCATTGAGTGTTGCCGTATGTGCGGCGGAGATTTTATCTGCTTCATCCTGATTTATAATGCTTTGGCGCAAGGCTTCCTGCAACCTGGTATCAAAGTCTTTTGCCTTTATTAAACCAATGCGAACGGCATCGCGTAATTTTCTTTCCGCATCTTCGGCCTCTAAAACTTTATTCAAGGCATTTTCTATTCGGCCCATTGCATCATCCGGATCATCGGTTAAATAAATACCTTTGGTTAATCTGTCACGAGCAGGTGAAGATGTGAGGAGTAGGCGAGCTACATTATGCCCCAACTTATCACTGGCTCCGCCATAAGGCTTGGTGAGTGGAAAAATAACCATATTAAGAATTGCACCAACGATAGGTATAGGGAAGTTGCGTAACACAGATTTCATTGCTTCCTGTGTTTTAAACAAAGAATCTTCACACGCCCATTGCAGTAAAGGTAAATCATCTGCCTGATTGCCCTGATCTTCATAGTGCTTAAGAACCGCCGTAATTAAATACATATTTGATAAGGCATCGGCAAGCCTGCCAGATAATTTTTCCTTACGTTTTAATGAGCCGCCTAAAATTAATACGCAGGCATCAGATAAAAGCGCAAATGCGGAGCTCATACGGGTTAATTGTTGGTAGTAATGCTTTACCTTGCCTTTGCCAGGTGCGGAAACAAAACGCGCGCCGCTTAAACCTAACCAGAGTGAACGGAAAAAATTACTAATAATAAAACCGATATGCCCAAACAGTGCATTATCGAACAGGTTGATTGATATTTCTTTATCCGGGTGTTTAACCGCTTCAACTTCTTTTAGTAAGAAGGGGTGAGAGCGTAGCGCGCCCTGGCCAAACACAATCATGCTGCGCGTAAGAATGTTTGCGCCTTCAACGGTAATGCTAATTGGAATGCCTTGATAGGCGCGGCCAATAAAGTTTTTAGGGCCCAGGCAAATGCCGTGTCCACCATGAATATCCATCGCGTGATTAACAACGCTACGCATACGTTCCGTCATCTGGTATTTAACAATACCCGAAATCACCGAAGGGCTTTCACCACTGTCTAATCCTGCCAGAGTAAGTTCTCTCGCGGCATTCATAATGTAGCTATTGCCTGCAATTTCAGCCAGCGCTTCTTCAACGCCTTCGAAATAACCAATGGGTGTTTTAAATTGTTTGCGAATACGCGAATATGCGCCGGTATAACGCGCCATGTTTTTTCCAGCACCGGTGCTTAATGCGGGTAATGAAATTGCACGGCCATCGGATAAACAATTCATTAGCATGGTCCAGCCTTTGCCAACAAAATCTTCGCCACCAATTACCCAGTCCATTGGAATAAATACATCTTTTCCGCGATTAGGGCCATTCATAAACATATGATTAGATGCGAAATGACGTTTGCCAATATCGATGCCTTTGGTGTCGGTTTTAATCAGCGCCAGGGTGATACCAATATCTTCTTTATCACCCAGCATATGTTCGGGATCGTATAATTTAAAAGCCAGGCCTAAAACGGTTGCTACAGGCCCCAGGGTTATGTAACGTTTTTCCCAGTTAAGACGAATGCCTAATATATTGTCTTCACCATTAAAACTATCGCGACATACAATGCCTGAGTCAGACATTGCACCTGCATCACTGCCGTTTTCCGGGCCAGTTAAACCAAAGCAGGGAATTTCATCACCACTGGATAGGCGAGGTAGGTAATAATCTTTTTGCTTTTCGGTACCATAGTGCATTAATAATTCACCAGGCCCCAACGAGTTAGGTACCATAATGGTCACCGCCGCCGTGATGCTACGCCCCGCAACTTTCATTACTACGCTTGAATGCCCGAGTGCGCTAAATTCTAAACCACCGTACGATTTAGGAATTATCATTGCAAAAAATTTATGCTGCTTTAAAAAATCCCATACAGGTTTGGGTAAGTCATAATCTTCCTGGGTTATTTTCCAGTCGTCTAACATGGCACAGAGTTCTTCAACCGGGCCATCGATAAAGGCCTGTTCATCATCACTTAGCTTTGCAGGCGGTAAGTCACGAATTTTTGAGTAGTCTGGTTTACCGCTAAACAAATCGGCTTCCCACCATGTTTTTCCTGCATCCAGTGCCTCCTGTTCAGTTTGTGAAATATTGGGCATCGCATTACGCATAAATTCGAGTAGCGGTTCAGATACATATTTCTGGCGAATATTCGGTAAATTAAGCGGCACAACAACCAACAGGAATAAGGCCCATATAATAATTAGTGATGGCAGGTTCGCAATGCCGGTAAAGGTAAATATAAACAGCACAGTGCCCAGTGCAGCACTCCAGATAACTTGAGGTAATCTAAAATAGGCGGCACTGCCTATGGTAATTAAAAACATAAAAAGCCAGGTTAACATTACAGCTCTCCTGATGAGTGAGGATTAATGGTTAAGTTAATATTTTTCATAGTTACAATTTTATTCTGTTGGTCGAGCCAGTTTAACTGGCCTGAACGGGGCTGGTTTTCACGTCTGTAATATCAATCTCGGCAGTTTCGTTCTCATTGGTATTATCATCGTGGGTGTTTTTATCGACTGCTTTCGAAGCTGTTGCTACGGGAATATTTAAATCAAATTCATCGTTGAGTTCTATGCCATCTTTTCCCCAGGGCATTCTTTGATAAATAGATAATTCATCAAAGTCTAAAATGGGGTACTTAATTACATCAAAATAGGGTGAGTAATCAAAGTCTTTTGGCGTAATGAGTTGTGTATTGCGTTTATACATAATGAGCTCACCATTTTCATCACGATGCAGCACCGGAAGAATAGGGTAGTGAACAGAAGCAAATGCCTCGGCCATCATAGTTGAGCAAACCGTATGGGTTGGTATTCCCGCATTGTGCTCAAATAAACTAGAACGCCAACGCCTTGGTAATAGCGTATAGGGAAAAAGAAAGCGCGCTAAATCCAAAATTTGTCTTACATTGTAAAAGCTGCCCAAACGATTAATAGAATAGGCAATGACCTTTTGTGCATCGGTACGGGTAATGCTGGTGGGTCGACAGATGCGTAAATGATCGTCTTTATATCTACGAATATTATTAACAATGGTGCCTTCACCCAGTTGCGACTCAATAATGAGTTGGTCATCTGGCTGGCCAGTGTAAAATTTTTGTATGTATTCACGCAAAGCGGGGTCATCAATATTGTGTAAGCGACCTATATAAATGGCGGAGTGTGTCCAGTTACTAAGCGTAATGGTTTTGATGATCTCACTAACAGGGGTGCGGCCCTCAACAAGAATGACATCACCGGGGCGTATCTCATATCGCAGGCGATCGAAATCCGACAGGGGCATACTTGTATTGTCTCGGTTAGTGCTTAACCAGCCAACAATTTTGTCCCACAACGCATTTTGAAATTTACTGAAAATATTCAGTGACATGAGCTCCACGCAATTAATAGATACATTTATTTAACAGATATTAAGAATGTCTTTTTTATATGTATGAGTTTAGTCAATGAATGGCGTATTTACCGATAAAAGGCAGATAAAGCAGAGCTTATGTGAGTTACTTATACGTTTCAACCCATTGTGCTAGCTGCTCAAATTGACTGGGGTGATTGTAAAAATGTGGCGAAAAGCGAATACCCCCACCGCGCAAGGCGCATACAACCCCCTTGCTAACCAGGAATTGATAGAGTTTCTGGTTATCTATAGCCTGTTTTTTAAAGGTGAATATACCCGCATGCTGCTGTTCATTTTGTGGGCTTAGTATGCAAACATCAGTTAAAGAACTAAAGCGTGTTATTAATGATTGAACATTGCCCAATACGCCTTTTTCTATTTGCGCCATGCCAACCTCAAGCAACAGACTAATGCTCGCGTGAAGCGCGTAAATGGTCAGGGTGTTAGGGCTGCCACATTCAAAGCGCCGTGCATTACTCGCGGGCTGCCAATTTGTCATGGCACTAAAATCAGACAGGTCATCCACCATATGCCAGCCAAACTGCTGTAGCTCTAATTGCTGCATGCTCGATTCTTTGCAGTAAAACAGAGCCAGGCCTTCAGGGCCGAGCATCCATTTGTGTCCATCGGCCACTACAAAATCCGCATCAATCGCCTGAACGTCAAACTGTACAGCGCCAATTTGTTGTATGGCATCCACGCAAAACAGGCACTTGTGCGCCTTGCAGGCACGGCCCAGTTGTTGTAAATCCATTTTTAAACCCGAGGCATACTGCACCGCGCTAATGCTTAGCAGGCGGGTTTTATCATCCATTTTATCGATGATGGCCTGTTCAGGGTTTTCACCGCTAATATCGGCAATACGCAGCTCAACGCCTTCACGTTGCAGTGCATCCCATACAATAAAGTTAGAGGGGAATTCCTGATTACTAATGACGATGTTGTCGCCCTTGTGCCAGCTAATCCCCTTAGCAATGATGGAAAGCCCCTCAGAGGTGTTTTTAAGCAGGGCAATTTCATTGCTGGATTGCGCATTAATAAGCTTTGCCAGTGATTGTTTTAAGGCCTGCTCAGTTTTCAGCCAGTCTTCGTAATGGCGAGAGCCAACGCGACCATTTTGCTCGGCAAACTGTTTTACGGCCTCTACTGTGCGTATCGGCCAGGGAGCAACGGCGGCATGGTTTAGGTAAATTAAGCTGGGGTCGAGATCGAAATGGCTTTGCATTATTTAATTCTTAAAGTTTATATTGTGTAGGAGAGCTATCTTCGTTAGAAGATAGCACCAATAAAATAAATAGGTAAGCGGAAGAGGGTTTTGTATGCCTGTAGAAATAGAAAGAAAATTTTTACTCTCCAGCGATAAATGGCGAGATGAAGTAGTAAGAAGCAGCCGCATTCGTCAGGGGTATATGGGGGTAATTGATAAGGCCTCTGTGCGTATTCGAATACAGGGCGATAAGGCAAATATCAACATTAAAAGTGCCACACTGGAAATTCGCCGCATGGAGTACGAATACGAGATTCCAATAGATGAGGCGGTGGAGATGTTAGATGAGCTTTGTAATCAGCCGCAAATCGATAAAACCCGTTACATTGTTAAGCGCGACGGGCATGTTTGGGAAATAGATGAGTTTCATGGCGATAACCAGGGCTTACTAGTAGCAGAGGTAGAGCTGGAGAGTGAAGATGAGGCCATTATTAAAGCAGACTGGCTGGGTGAAGAGGTAACAGCAGATCCACGCTATTACAATGTGAGTTTAATAAAGCATCCCTTTAAGGTGTGGTAAAAATACACGCCGCGGTTGCAGGTAATGGTCATTAAGCATATGCCTGGATGCC
>CAWUSX010000008.1:0-8513 GCA_963924875.1 uncultured Gammaproteobacteria bacterium | reverse complement strand
CCCGCGCCTTTTCCACCGGGAGTTTAAATAAGCTGGCCAGTTTTTCTGCCGTGCCTTCTACGAGGATGGGGCTTTTTTCAATAATGACTTTGTAGTTTTTGCTGTGCATATTATTTTGTCACCGTGATGTCAGGGCTCTTACGCTAAGGCTCTAATAACAGGCCTATCGCTATTTTTTTATGTGAGCCACAGTGTTGCGCAAACGGCATAAAAAAACAACTGGGCTTAATAATGATACTGGGGAGATGCGGGCTTTTAAGGTTTATGATTCTTTGATGAATTTTCAGTGTGAGCTTATAGGATTTAAAAAAGCGCCCCTGCCAGAGGTTTAATTCGTAACAGGGGCGTTGAGTGCTATTGCTTATGTATGCAGTATTTACAGTGCTTTAAAACCAATGTCTTTACGGTAGTACATATCTTTCCACTGAATTTTAGCCACCAGTTCATAAGCGACTTTCTGTGCTTCGGTTACGCTGTTGCCCATGCCGCAGGCGCAAAGTACACGGCCACCCATGGTAACGACATTGTCATCTTGCATGACGGTGCCGGCATGAAATATTTTGGCATTTTCTGTGTCGGCGCCATCCAGGCCACTAATGATATCGCCTTTGTTGTAGTCGTATGGGTAGCCACCTGCTGCGAGTACCACGCCTAATGCGAATCGTGGGTCCCATTGTGTGGTGTGTTGGTCGAGTTCGCCATCAAGTGCCGCCAGGCATAATTCAACCAGGTCTGATTGCATGCGCATCATAATCGGTTGAGTTTCCGGGTCACCAAAGCGCACGTTGTATTCCAGTACTTTTACATTACCTTGCTTGTCGATCATCAGGCCTGCATATAAAAAACCGCTGAAGGGATGGCCTTCTGCCGCCATGCCATCAACCGTTGGACGAATCACCTGATCGATTGCACGTTGATGAATTTCAGCGGTGACCAGGGGTGCCGGTGAGTAAGCCCCCATGCCGCCCGTATTGGGGCCGGTGTCGCCAGCATCGCGGGCTTTATGATCTTGCGATGTCGCCATGGGTAAAATATTTTTACCATCGATCATACATATAAAGCTGGCTTCTTCGCCAAACAAAAACTCTTCTATTATAACGCGTGCGCCGGCATCGCCAAAGCTGTTGCCGGATAGCATGTCTTTAACCGCTTCAATGGCTTCATCTTCTGTTTGCGCCAGAATCACACCTTTACCTGCGGCTAAACCATCGGCCTTAATAACGATGGGTGCGCCTTGCTCTTTAATGTAGGCAATGGCCTCGGCTTCATCGGTGAAGTTGCCGTATGCCGCAGTGGGAATTTCATGGCGTGCTAAAAAATCTTTGGTGAAGGCTTTAGAACCTTCTAGCTGCGCAGCGCCTCGGCTAGGGCCAAAGATTTTTAGGCCGGCGGCCTGAAAGTTATCAACGATACCATTTACTAAGGGGGCTTCCGGGCCGACGATGGTGAGTGCAATTTCATTTTGCAGCGCAAAGCTTTTTAGTGCATCAATATCTTCGGCATTGATATCTACGTTTTCCACCTTGTCTTCACGTAGTGTGCCGGCATTGCCCGGCGCGACAAAAACTTTTTCTACATCTGTGGATTGTGCGGCCTTCCAGGCTAATGCATGTTCGCGACCACCGCCGCCAATGATGAGTATATTCATATTGTTATCCTACAATTAGTGACGGAAGTGACGCATGCTGGTAAATACCATTGCCATGCCGTGTTCATTGGCGGCGGCAATAACTTCGTCATCGCGCATTGAACCACCGGGTTGAATGACCGCAGTAATACCAGCCTCGTGCGCGGCATCTATGCCATCACGGAATGGGAAAAAGGCATCTGATGCCATGACGGAACCTGTTACTTCGAGGTTTTCATCGGCGGCTTTAATGCCCGCAACCTTTGCGGAGTAAACGCGGCTCATCTGGCCTGCGCCAACACCAATCGTCATGGAATTTTTTACATATACAATAGCATTGGATTTAACAAACTTGGCGACTTTCCATGCAAATAATAAATCGCGTAACTGGTCTTCCGTGGGTTTCTTTGCAGTCACCACCTGTAGGTCATCTATACCTACCATGCCGAGGTCGCGGTCTTGCACGAGCAGGCCACCATTGATGCGCTTAAAGTCCAGGCTGGGTACTGGCTTATCCCATTGTCCACATTCTAAAACTCGCACATTTTTCTTTTCACTGAGCACGGCTTTTGCGGCATCGGTAACGCTGGGTGCAATAATAACTTCGACAAACTGGCGCTTAATAATTTCTGCCGCCACGTCATCTTCTAATGGGCGGTTAAACGCGATGATGCCACCAAATGCTGAGGTTGGGTCTGTTTTATAGGCCAGTTCGTATGCGCCCATGATGTTGTCGGCAATCGCCACACCACATGGGTTGGCGTGCTTAACAATTACACAGGCTGGTTCTTCAAAAGATTTAACGCATTCTAGTGCGGCGTCTGTATCGGCTACATTGTTATAGGATAATTCTTTACCCTGAACCTGAGTTGCGCTAGCAACAGATACTTCGGCTGGATGGGCTTCTTTATAAAAGGCGGCTTGCTGATGTGGGTTTTCGCCGTAACGCATTTCCTGCACTTTATCGAACTGTAAATTAATGGTGCGTGGGAAATTGCTCTGGCTGCCGTCGCTGTTTATTTTGCCCAGGTAGTTTGCAATATTACCATCGTAGTTTGAGGTGTGTTCAAAGGCCTTTACGGCTAAATCGAAACGGGTTTCTTTAGTGATGCCGCCGCTGTTTATTTCTGCAATAACGCGGTCGTAATCTGCGGGCTCTACAACGATGCTAACAAACGCGTGATTTTTTGCCGCTGCACGAACCATGGTTGGGCCGCCGATGTCGATGTTTTCAATGGCATCTTCTAGTGAACAGTTTTCTTTTGCAATGGTCGCTTCGAAGGGGTAAAGGTTCACCACTATCAAATCGATAGGGGCGATACCGTTAAGCTTCATTACCTCGTCATCAATGCCACGACGGCCTAAAATGCCGCCGTGAATTTTTGGGTGCAGGGTCTTAACGCGGCCATCCATCATTTCCGGAAAGCCCGTGTGTTCTGAAACTTCGGTGACTGGCAGGTTGTTTTGTGTAAGTAATTTGGCGGTGCCGCCGGTGGATAGTATCTCTACACCCGCTTCAATAAGGGCTTTACTGAGCTCTAGTATGCCTGTTTTATCAGAAACGCTAATGAGTGCGCGTTGCACTGGGCGGGTCGTATTATTACTCATAATTCTGCAATCCACAGTCGGTCAACAAGGGGGCGAATTATAAACTAGTTGGGGCTTAGTCAGAAGCTAAAAGGACTAAATTAGGAACAACCGATTTTATGGGGACGAGGTATTCGACGAAGCGTTTTTGCGCGCATCTAACTGGCCACTGACCGCTGAATATGCGGGGTGGCGGATGCTGGCAGTTCGTTGTGTAAGCTAAAGCAGGGGAGATGCTTTAATTAAATTAGCTGGTAAGCCTTTAATTTTTTGCGCAAGGTGCCGCGGTTGATGCCCAGACACTCAGCGGCTTTAGATTGATTGCCTTCTACGTGCTCTAAAATAAGTTCCAGTAAAGGCGCTTCTACCTGTTGTAAAACCAGGTCATATATATTGCCCGGATTTTCATCACCCAGGTCATTGAGTAACTGGCGGAGAGATTCACGAATGGTTGAGTTTAAGCCGCTCGGCTGGTTGTTTTCCTGGTTTGTATTGTGCGAGTCATTTTGTATTGTAGGTAAATTTATAACATTGCTCTTGTTCATGCTGCAATTGGCCTGTTTTTTGTTATTAGTTTAAAAAATGCAGTTACTTCTTTGAGCTGCTGTTGAGCATCTTCTACACGGTTTATCTGTTTACGAAATGTGCTCAGTTGCTCATCGTTTTCTAGCGGGTGACTTTTGCAGTACCAGCCAATATGTTTACGCGCAATGCGTACACCCTGTTGTTCTCCATAAAAAGCATAAAGCTGAGTCAGGTGTTTTTGTAAAATCTGACTAACTTCCTGTTGGCTGGGAGGAGCCAAAATTTTGCCTGTTTCCAGGTAATGGTTAATCTCACGAAAAATCCACGGTTTGCCCTGTGCAGCGCGGCCGATCATAACGGCATCCGCGCCGGTGTAGTCCATCACCTGTTTTGCCTTTTGCGCAGAATTAATATCGCCATTGGCAACCAGAGGGATATTAATTAGCTGTTTCACCTGCGCGATCATTTCATATTCGGCATCGCCTTTATAAGCATCGGCACGGGTACGTCCGTGCATGCTCAACATCTGAATACCACTGTCTTCTGCTATGCGGGCAATCGTTGGTGCATTTCGATTGTCGTGATCCCAGCCGGTGCGCATTTTTAATGTCACAGGTATATCGACCGATTCCACCACGGCTTTAAGTATTTTTGCGACGCGTTGTTCATCTTTCATTAATGCAGAACCAGCTGCGACGTTGCAGACTTTTTTGGCAGGGCAGCCCATATTGATATCAATAATTTGAGCGCCATTTTCTACATTGAAGCGTGCGGCTTCAGCCATTTTTTCTGGCTCAGTTCCGGCAATTTGCACGCTGATAGGGCCAACTTCGCCCTGGTGATCCATACGTAGACGTGTTTTACGACTGTTCCATAAACGCGACTCAGATGTCACCATTTCAGAAACCACCAGGCCTGCACCCATTTCATGACATAGTTGTCGAAAGGGGCGGTCTGTAACGCCTGCCATAGGGGCAAGAAATACAGGTGATGAAAGTAAATGAGATCCGATTTGCATTGCGTCATCCGTCACTTGGCCGGTTATGTTACTCGCAACTTGGCGCAGAAAAAATAGATTTATTTGCTTTTTTTGAAGAAAAAAAGCTTGATTTTTGGTGCTTATAAAAAAATCAAACACTTGTGAGAAGTTGTTGATTTTGATACTCAGTATTATGTGACAAAAGTCACTTAGAGGTATTTGCCTGTTACTTTTCGAGACTGGCGATCTTACCGGGTACTTGAGCTTGTGCGTAATTAAATTTAAGCAGGCTGACTAGTTAAACAGACTGACTAGGATATTCTGTTTTGTTGCAGCTGTGTGAAAGGCCGGCAAGTGCTTTTAAGTCTTCCAACTTATGAATGTTTACATACTTGCGTTGTGTAGATAGCAGGCCCTCGCTTTGGAAACGGCTAAATGTACGGCTGATGGTTTCAATCGTTAAGCCCAGATAGTTGCCAATGTCTTTGCGTGACATGCTGAGGTTGAATTCGGTTTCGGAAAAATTACGTTGTTTCAGTCGAGTTGATAAGTTAACCAAAAATGCGGCGAGTTTTTCTTCCGCGCTTTTCTGTGCCATTAGCATTAGCAATGATTGATCGTTAGAAATCTCTTTGCTCATAATGCGAAATAGCTGATGGTGCAGCTCGGGGATTTCAGTGCTTAAGCCTTCAAGGGTGCCAAAGGGAATTTCGCACAGGCTGGTTGTTTCTAATGCAATGGCGGAACAGGGGTGACTGTTTTCATGGATTGCATCGAGGCCTAAAAGTTCGCCAGGTAAATAAAGCCCGGTGATTTGTTCATCACCTTCTTCACTTTCAGAAAATGTTTTTATTGAACCACTGCGTACCGCGAATATAGAAGTGAAATTATCCCCACTATTGAATAAGTGTTCACCTTTCTGTAAAGGCCGACTACGTTTAATAATATTATCTAGTTTATCGATGTCGCCCATGTTCAGGCCAAGAGGCAGACACAGGTCATGTAGATTGCAGCTCTGACAAGCTGTTTTTAAAGCAGATAACTTTATAGGTGTTGTAGTCATAATTATTTATCTATGGCCGATTCAGTTGCATATCTTCTTTAGTCTATCTGATAAGCATAGCAAAGGTAAGGGTTATTTGCCTCCACCCATGCAAGGGGGAGATTGCGGTGCACCACCTTTGTCAGCCCATTCTTCAGGGCTCATGGTGTGTAGCGCGAGGGCGTGGATTACTCCCAGTTCTTCAGCCAGTATTTTATTAATAAGGCGATGGCGAGCTACGAGCATTTTGCCGGTAAATTCATCGGTGACTGCGATGACTTTGAAATGAGATTCTGAGCCGGGAGGCACGTTGTGCATATGGCTTTCATTAATCACTTCAAGGTGTTGGGGTTTAAGTGATTGCGTTAATTTCTCGGTGATTTCGTCTTGTATGCTCATATCTGTTCATTCATCTGCTGCAAAAAACCGTTGTGGAGCCTGCTCTATACAGTCTTGTTCAACGATTGGTTTTAGTTGAGGGGTGTTTAATATAGCAAGAATAACACCTGATGGTGAATGCATGATCATAAATAAAGAATGGGAATACGGTTAAGAGGTGAATCGCAGGCAAAAAAAAGAGCGTGCTAGCACAAGGTGCTAGCCCACTCTTTACTCCCCCCCAGGAGATTCTTCACACATCTGAGAAAGTACCTGTTTCGTTGGTACTCCCCCAGGAGATTCTTCACAAACTGGCAGAGCACCTATTTCGTTGGGGCTCTACCAGAAGATTCTTTACTCAACTGAGAAAATACTAGTTCCGTTAGTGTTCCCCCAGGAGATTCGGTATATCAGATTGTGTAAATCTGTATGTGCGCTTAGCTTATATTAGCGGGTGATTTATGCGTCTTGATGTAAATCAACAAAAACGGGTTTGCCGATTTATTTGTAATTCAGGGCTTGCCACCGATCATCCTGAAATAATTCCAGGCCACTGAAGTGTCGCTTGTAGTCCATTTTAGGGTGACCATCTATCCAGTAGCCCAGATAGACATGGGGCAGATGATATAGCTGAGATAACCAGATCTGTTGTAATACAGCAAAGGTGCCCAGGCTACGTTTACTCTGCTGTGGCTCAAAGAAGGTGTAAACCGCAGATGGTCCAGTGGGTAACACATCAACGACGGCAACACTGATAAGCTCGCCGTGCAAACGGGATTCTATAAAGATACTGGTTTTCCACTCATTGAGTAAAAAGCTGCTGAAGTCTTCTCGACTGGGATTTGCCATGCTGCCGTTCCGATGCCGATTATTCAGGTAGCGTTGATAGAGTGAAAAATATTCTTCCTTAAATCGGGCATCGACCAGATGGGTGCTTAAGTCATTATTGTTTTTTAAGCAGCGGCGTTGATTTTTGCTCGGCTTAAACTGTTCAACATTAATGCGGCTTGGTGTGCAGGCCTGACAATTTTTACAATGTGGACGATATACAAAGTTGCCGCTGCGTCGAAAGCCTTTGCTGATAAGCAGGCTGTACAACGAGGCGTTCATTTTAAGCTGAGGGTCGGGAATTAAATTGCGGCTGAGGCGGTCGTCGTAATAACCACACTCATGCTCTGCGGTTATATAAAGGCTCAGGTTTTGTGTGCTCATGTTTGAAATTAAACCGTCAGGCTGCTTTCTGAGGTGTGTTCATCAATATATTCGTTAATTTTGTATTGTAAGTACGCCACCTGAAATAGA
The DNA here is from genome assembly GCA_963924875.1 of uncultured Gammaproteobacteria bacterium. Taxonomy (GTDB): domain Bacteria; phylum Pseudomonadota; class Gammaproteobacteria; order SZUA-229; family SZUA-229; genus SZUA-229. The sequence goes on along the minus strand of CAWUSX010000008.1, from coordinate 1,073 downwards.
AAGGTGAATATGCCATTAAGCCAAAACAGGCTTTTTTCACCGGCGAGAGTCATGCGGTGAATGCGATGGCGCAGCATAAATACCCAAAATACATTACACAGGCTAAAAATCAGGCCGCTCAGGCTCGCAAGCTCGCTATATTCAAGATTATCCGGGTTGACACCACTCATGATAGAAAAAATAAAATTCACCAGTAATAAACCTATGACGGTATGCGGCACGCTCATGGGTATTTTTTTGTCATGCAGCTGATTAATGAGTTGTGTGCGGGTATATAACCAGTAGGTATTATAAATGCCCAGGCTGAGGATACTAAAGGCCACTACATGCCAGGTTGATATGCGCGGCAGGCTTTGTATAGGGCTGCCTGGCTTGTCTTCTGAGATGCCTGAGTTAGGAGAATGCTCTGGCTGCGGATCGTCAGCGTTATTCGGTGTTTGCTTAGGTTGTTCCATTCGGTGTAAGTATTTAACCTGTCTAATGAATAATATTTGCAGTGATTATATAAAACATCGGTGCATATAAGTATTTGTTTTTATGAGTATTTAGAACTTTTTGTATCTAGCCATAAGGAGTAAAGATTTGCCTAACTAACAATGATATAATTTTCGCCCCCTAATAATCATTGGTTTTGGTAGAGATATGAGTCGCGATACTCGCATAGAACAACTTCAACAGGCCCTTGCACAGCGTATTCTTATTTTAGATGGCGGCATGGGAACGATGATCCAGAGTTACAAGCTGGAAGAGGCAGATTATCGCGGAGAACGGTTTGCAGATTGGCCGTCTGATGTAAAGGGCAATAATGATCTCCTAACACTTACCCAGCCAACGATTATTCGCGACATTCATACCGCATACCTGAATGCCGGTGCGGACATTGTTGAAACCAATACCTTTAACGGCACATCCATCGCGATGGCCGATTACAATATGGAAGAGATTGTTTATGATTTAAACTTCCAGGGTGCAAAGCTGGCGCGCGAAGCAGCGGATGCCGTTGCCACTGCTGAGAAACCCCGTTTTGTCGCGGGTGTGTTGGGCCCCACCAATCGCACGGCCTCTATTTCCCC
>CAWUSX010000007.1:0-56972 GCA_963924875.1 uncultured Gammaproteobacteria bacterium | reverse complement strand
CGGAGAATGCACGATCTTTTACATTGCCGAGATCATAATCCCACCAGAAGGTATCCGGATGGACATTGCCCGTGTTATCGATATTGGCAATATTGACACCGGATGAGTTACCACCCCAGTTTTCCAGTCGTTGACGGATTTCATCGGCCTTGTGTGGAAAGTGTTTTTCCACCCAGTGAAGCAGGTAGACACCATCGGCATCGTTATTACCTGTAACAAATTCCTTATGCTGGCCGTTTTTGACGGCATTGAAACTGGTATCAAATAACAGGTCCATCGCATTGCGGGTGATATTGTGGATTACATCATCTTTTCGATTTTTATTTCCACGCCCGGAGTAGTTGAGATGGGACAGGTAAAATTTATCGATTTCATGTTCATCCATAAGTTCTAGAACTTCTGGTAATTCATGGGCGTTATCCTGTGTCAGGGTAAAGCGAATACCGACTTTAATGCCGGACTCCTTGCAGAGTTTTATACCGTGCATTGACTCATCGAATGCGCCTTCACGACGCCTGAATTTGTCATGCGTGGATTTTATGCCGTCAATGCTGATGCCGACATAGTCATAACCGACTTCGGCAATCTGTTTTATGTTTGATTCATCAATCAGTGTGCCATTGGTGGAAAGGCCAACATAAAACCCCATGTCTTTTGCACGTTTTGAAATGTCGAATATATCGGCTCGCATCAATGGTTCGCCGCCCGACAGTATAAGCACAGGTACGTGGAACTGTTGCAGATCGTCCATCACCTCGTAGACCTGTTGTGTATCCAGCTCGCCCGGGAAATTCTTATCGGCAGAAATTGAATAACAGTGTTTGCAGGTCAGGTTGCATCGGCGAATCAGGTTCCAGATGACCACGGGACCGGGCGGCTGTCGAGCTGGCGTTACCGGTTCGTTGTGTAGAAGGTGCTGCATAAATTGCGTCATTCTGAACATCGCTTACTCCTGGAGCCTTAGGCCTGTTTTTTTGAGGATGCGGCGGCTGAATAGCACATCGTGCCCCTGGTTAGATTCACCCAGCAGCTGATCAATTAGCGCAACCTTGTGCATGACTTCATCACGGTCATGACCATGAACCATCGCAAACAGATTGTACGGCCATTCCGGCAGGAAGCGGGGACGGCGGTAACAGTGACTCACAAAATCGAGTTGGCCGATGTCATGCCCCAGTTGTTGAACCAGCGTGTCGGCTACGTTCCACACACTCATGCCATTTGCCCTGTAACCCAGCTTGTAATGATTCGGAATGATGCCAATCCTGCGAATAATCCCGCACTGCTGAAGATGATTTATTCTTTTCAATAACTCATGAGTGTCGATGCCGATCTGTTCTGCAACAACTCGGTAGGGATCTCTAACCAACGGTAAACCAGCCTGGGTGGCGGTAATGATCTTTCTATCGATGTCATCTATTAATGCGTCAGGTTTTACTATGATATTGCGTGCCTGCATATTGATAATACCTGCTTAGAGTTCAAATCGGAGGCCGAGGAAATATTCTTCCTGCTTCGGCATGTTGTATACCCTGTAACCCGTGCTATCTTCAATTTGTTGAATCACTTCCGCCACCTGGTAAGGAAATTCAGTGGCGATAACAAACCACATATTCAGCTGATGTTCCCGCTCATAATTATGCGCCACCTGCTGAAAACCGTTAACGATGTCTGCGACTCGGTCAAAATCATCCGCGTCGATCTGCATGGCAGCGAGACTGAGCCCACCACCCATTTCATGTGCATTATATAAAGGCCCGAAGCGGCTGATGAAACCGGCCTGTTGCATGGTTTCTATGCGCTCGATGAGCTGATCCACGTCGATGCCAAGTTGACTGGATATAGCATCCCATGGATTTTCACAGACAGGAAAGCCACCCTGTAGGTGATTCATGATCTGTTTGTCGATTAAACTGAGTTCCATTATTGTTGACCCTTTAACCATGCGCTTTGAGTGGGGTATGAATGTAATGTGCACCACGTTGTTTGAAACAACGCTGGCTGAACAGGACGGCATGGGAAACCTGATCAACATGACAACTGTTGATTAATAACTGCAGGTTATTGAGAACATCTTCTCGATTCTGCCCATGAATCATGCAGAACAGATTGTAGGGCCAGTCGGGTAGCTGTCGTGGTCGACGATAACTGAGTGTCACAAAGTCAAACTGGCCAAAGCACTGCCCCAGCTCATCGACCTGTGCGTCGGGAAGATCCCAGACAACCATCGCATTAGCGGTGTAGCCGATTTGTCGATGACTGACGACTATACCCATTCGCTTGATGTCGCCATGCGATTTCATCTGCTGGAGTGTTTCAATCACTTCCTGTTCGCTACTGTTGATCTGCTGCGCAATCTGTTCATAGGGATGTGATACCAGCGGTAAACCCTGTTGTAGTGCAGCAATCAGTTGGCGTTTATCAATCATTGTGGCTGTCCACCGGATTGTTGGTTGTCGACTAATTGCAAAGGGAAGCCCAGATCGATGTGATAATCTTTTTCCATTGGCAGCTTTAAAATCACAATCCCGGTCTGTTGTTGCATCTGCTGTAAAATGTCATCGAGCTGTTCGCTGGTTTCGGCGGTAACAACAAACCACAGATTAAAATGGTGTTCGCGTTCGTAATTATGATTGACCGAAGGGTAACGACTAATCATCTCGGCAATCGTTTCAAGTCGTTCTTCTGGTACGGCCATAGCCGCTAGTGTGCTCACACCAACCCGGTTTACCTGAAACACCGCACCCACACGACTGATCAGGTGTTGCGACTGTAGTGATTTCAATAGTGAAAGCAGTTCAGCCTCTTCAATGCCAAGCTCGGTGGCCATGTCGGCATAGGGTGTTGGTGTGAGAGGCAGGTTATGCTGAAACTGGTCAAATAGCCGCTGTATCAGTGCCAGGTTGTTATTCCATTCACTCTTATTGGCGTCACTGTTATTAGTATGGTGCGTTTGCTGAACTTCTTTAATCGACATTAATCGGCTCCACAGTCACTTTGTAATAAACATAATTCCTGTTGTACTCGACCGCCTTGATATATGGCAATTCGCTGTAAATTGATACTTTACAGGCCGATCTTATGCGCCCGGTTAGTAAAGAAGATACCGCTGGGACTCTTTGCATCGAGACTACCGATGCGTTCAAAGGTTTCGGTATCGTAAATATCGACTCGGTCTTCGTCCCGTACCGACAGCCACAGTTGCTCACCGCGAGGGGTAAACTCCATATGGAGTACGGCCTTGCCGGGCGTGAGTGTTTTAATGATTTGCAGTGTTTCGGTGTCGATGACCTGCACGGTATCATTGAGTGGATGGGCAAAGTTAACCCACACCTGATGGTGATCAGGACGGCTCATTACAAAGATCGGCTGGCCGTGCACGGGAATGCTTTTTTCCAGTTGCCATTGATCATTCATGACCAAAACTTCATGTTCTCCCACCGCGGGAAACAGCATTTTGTTACCGGCCTGTGTCCAGCCTTCAAGATGCGGCATTTTATACACTGGGAGCTTCTGCTTGCCTTTGCCATAATGATCCAGTATTCGTGTTACGCCCTTTTCCGGGTGCCACAGATCCAGCATTGCCATGCCATCTTCGCCAAACAGGCCGGCGATATAGTAACGTCCGTCCGGTGTAATCAGGCCATCATAGGGCAGGTTGCCAACATCTTTGAACTTTGTTATCTGCGGTTTAGTGGGCTGCTTCATATCCAGCAACCAGATTTCGCCCGCGTCATAGAGTGAAAATACAAAACGTTGACCCGGTGCGTCCACTAATCCGACGGTTTTTGACTGTTTTCCCTCATTACCGTAGATAGCCGGAATATCGGCAACCAGATCCAGTGTCTCGGCATCGAAAACTTTTACACCGCCTGGCGTGTAGTTAGACACCGCAACCAGTTTTCCATCCTGTGAAATGGCGCCACCGATGCTGTTACCCGACTGCATAACACGTTTAACAATCCTCGCTTTAAGCAGGTCAACTTTTGTCAGGCCACCATCACGACCAAATACATAGCCGTAGCGCTCGTCGCGTGAGTAAACAATCGACGCATGGGATAGATCACCCAGCCCCGTGATGCGTGCCAGCGACTTTCGATGACTGTGTTCCAGCAGTTGTACGCTTCCATCGGCACGTTCAATCAGCAGTCCGAGATCGCCTGTGCCGCGCAATTGTGTGTGGCTACAGGCGGCTATAGACAGGCTAATGAGTAATAGAGTAATCAGGCGTAACATGGTAAATCCTTCAGGCATCGGGTTGACGGAGCAGGTGAACGATCCAGCGAATATCCTCATCACTTAACTCGGTGTTCCAGGGGGGCATCGGTGTACCGGGGCGACCCTGTTGAATGGAGAGGAAGAGAAAATCGTCCGCTTTATCTTTAAGGCTGTCGACTTCCAGCGAGGGGCCGAGGCCACCTTTGAGTGTCATGCCGTGGCATGAACCACAGTCATGCTTTAGCAGGTGCGCCAGTTGTTGCTGCCGTTCGAGATCCGGCGCAGCCTGGGCATTGATCGCCAGCATAGACAATGCTAACGAGCTAGCTTTCAGCAGGTTGCGAATAGACATCATCAGATTGCATCTCCGGAGTAAACCAGTCGAGTGTGTCGGCAAAGTTGACCACGTCACCGATAATAATCAGTGCCGGTGAACGAATCTGCTGCAGTTTAACCTGCTCCGCTAAATTGTTTAATGTGGACAGGCAACGACGTTGCATTTGTGTGGTGCCATTTTCAACCACCGCCGCCGGTGTGGATGGGGCAAGGCCAGCGGCCATCAGTTCACGACTCAGTTGCTCAACAGTGGACAGCCCCATATAGAAAACCAGTGTGGTTTCTTTGTCCGCAAGGCTTTTCCAGTTGAGCTCTAGTGGCTGGTTATCACGACAGTGACCGGTAATCAGGCGTACGCTTTTGGCAACCCCGCGGTGTGTCAGCGGTATGCCCGCATAGGCGCTACAGGCCGCCGCCGCAGTGATACCTGGTACATATTCAAAGCGAATACCCTGTTCTACCAGGGCTAGTGCCTCCTCGCTGCCGCGGCCAAAAATAAACGGGTCACCACCTTTAAGGCGAACGATATTGCGCGGTTTCTGGGAGTGTCGGGCTTGTGCCAGGTTTACCAGTAACTGGTTAATCTCCTGCTGGTTCATATGGTGCTGACCACTGGCCTTGCCGACATAGATGAGCTGGGTGCCATTGGGAACCTGTTGCATGATCTCGCTGGAGACCAGACGGTCGTATACCACAATGTCCGCCTGTTGAATCAGGCGTAGTGCCTTAACCGTGAGTAGATCAGGATCCCCTGGGCCCGCGCCGATAAGATAAACGATGGACGAGTTATTTTTCATATGCTACCCCTGTTATTCGGGCTGTGGACAGTTAGGTTATAGACGGTTGAGCTGGTCGCCGCCGTGATTGGGAAAGCGACTTGTCTAGAAAAATCATTGTCATAAAAAGTATTGATAAAAATACTGTCTGACATTGCACAGTAGAGTCGTTGATTTCAGGCTCTACTGTGCCAGCGATTCTTTCGATGTTTTTGATTGTTCACTTCTATCCGTTACGTAGTTGTTATTGACTGGCGTGAAGTTGATATTAATGACGTCGATTTGCGCCGAGTCGTCCACGATGATTTCCGCAGAGGCGAAGTATATCGGGAATACAATAATCATTAAAATGGCAAAGATGAAATTCAGAAGGTAGATTATTAGATTCATTTTTACGTTCCTTTTCTTTCAGGCAATAATCCAGGTGGCCGACCTGTACTTAAAGTTGTGTCTGTTTGTTCAAGCTCTATAGCACAAGTCACTATTCATCTGCTGGCATCACCATTAACCGGCTCCGTAACAGGTTTACGGGCAATTATAGTTAAAACCATGGAGACAGGCTCAGCCTTGATAATCATCAAGTGTCAGCTGGCATTATTGATTTTTTTGCGTGCTCTATAAAAAATCAGGGACGCGTTGGTCATGCTGAATGGCAGGCTGAGGCCATAGGCGATCAGTGTCAGAGGAAGAAAGACCCGCAGTAAGAGGTTAGTATTGCACGTGGGCAGCGGACGTTTTTCTGCTCTGAAAATTGCTAAGGCCCAGTGTTAAGTCCATGCTGAAGAGAATGCAGTGACCTTCGTACAAATCCAGTCTGAAGATATCGAATAGCTGACGTCTGATATGTTCATCTCTTAAATGTCGCGTTCGTTTATCATTGGATAGTTTGATCTGCATATGATTGATTTCAGTCAATAATCAGATAATTGCTTAAGACATTGTCGAGAAGCTTGAATACACTTAGTTAAGCAGTCAATGTCAGGTCATCAATAAAACATTTTGTTAAATAGATTTTTATCTGGAGTACCCATGATAACGTCAGAGCATAAGGATTTTTTAAAACAGGTGCATCTCTTTAATGAGTTAAGCACTCAGCAGCTTGATGATGTTATTCAGCATGCCCGTATCGAGGTACTGCATAAAGATGAGTTTTTGTTTAATCAGGGGGATGGCGTTAGCCACTTCTACCTGGTGTATTCTGGGCTGATCAAACTGTTTCGAAATTCAGCAGATGGGCAGGAAAAGGTCATCGAGATTGTGACGCCAGGGCAGACATTTGCCGAGGCGCTGATGTTCCTCGACTGTCCAGAATTTCCTGTTTCAGCCTCCTCACTGAATGAAGCTGAAATTATCTCGTTTGATTCCCGGTATTTCGTCAAGATGCTGTCGGAATCCAGCAAAACCTGTTTACTGCTACTGGGTAGCATGAGTCAGCGAATACGGCGCCTGGTGCAGGAAATAGATGACCTGAGTGTGCAGAATGGACGCCACAGACTTTCTACCTATCTACTGGAACAGGCAGGTGATGGAGACAGTTTTCGTCTATCGTTTCCGAAGGCGGTACTGGCTTCACGACTATCAATACAGCCTGAAACCTTCTCAAGAATTATCAAACAACTTAGATTATTAAATGTAGTTCGTGTCGAGGGCTCAGAAATAGAAATACTCGATCGCGATCAATTGGAAGACTATGCCGTAATTTAAACATGGCTAACCCTGGCTCTTAGTATATTTTGATTTCTACAACGTATAGTCGTTGGGTATGATAACAATATTCAGCTCAGAAACGCTTAGGCGTTCATTTTTAAATCAAAGAGTTATAAAAACCAAAGTTAAACGTGGCTTCTTTTAGTGTTGATATGAATCAAATCAGATGCTTTCAGGCGCGATAACACCCCTGAAATAGTGCTATTCAGTGCTTATTTTCCCTTTTTCTTGTGCTTGATCAACGACTGAAACCTTTTGCGTTCTTAAAGTGTCGAGTTCGATTTTTGTCTAAAATATTGCTACATGAGGTTTTTTGTATGGCTAACCCTAATCAGAAAGTAGAGATTGTAAATAGTCCATTTGCGCTTGAGAATGATGATCTATATAACAGATGGCGTGATCAGAAGCTTGAGGGATATCCTGCGAGCCTGGGTGATTTGTTAGTAGAAATTAATGACCCGCGTAAATTAACCAATAGTGAGTTTGATGCATTGCAATCACGTTGTCGTAAAGCAAATATGGCATTGTATGCAAGTAAAACAGGTGATGATCCAGACCCGGAAATCCCACTTTCTATGGGGCGTCGTTTTGGCCTGGAAAGCATCAATAAAAACTGGCTGGCCGATGAAACCGGTTTAACGTCTTTAACGGTTGCTGATAATGGCATACGTCAACAATATATCCCTTACACCAACCGAGCAATTAACTGGCACACGGATGGTTACTATAATGTGGCAAGCAAACAGATTCATGCGCTAAATTTACATGTTGTTCAGCAGGCTGCAAGTGGTGGTGAAAATGCAGTGATGGATCACGAGATCGCCTACATTTTATTACGCGACAAAAACCCGGACTATATTCGTGCCTTAATGGCAAACGATGCAATGACTATTCCTGCACGCATTGATGAAGGCGGAACCATTGCGCGTAAAGATGAGCCGGGTCCGGTATTTAGTATTATGCACAGTGGTGACCTGCATATGCGCCATACAATACGGGTTAATAATGTGATCTGGACAGAAGACCCAGTTGCACAGGAAGCGCTGGCATACTTAACGAATATTTTAAATAGTGATTCACCTTATATTTATCGTGGTCGCCTTGAATCAGGTATGGGGCTGGTAAGTAATAATGTATTGCATGACCGTGCAGCATTTACGGATGATGATGAACACAAGCGTCATTATTATCGTGCACGTTATTTTGATCGTTTAGTGGGTACTGGTTTCTCAGACTAATCATTATGTAAAGTGATTTGCTAGCGCTTAAATATAATAAAGTATGCAAAATTTATTATATTTAAGCGCTAGCAAGTTTTGCTTATAAAAATCATATCTTCTCTGTTTTGTATTTAAATCATGGCATTTTTTAACGCTGGAATTTGTGTATGCAGGCAGTTTTGTAAATATACGCAATGAGATTCGTGTTATGAAAGAAATAATTAACCCACTGGGTAATATGTCGGCAAAAACCTTTATGGATGAGTACTGGCAGAAAAAGCCTTTACTGATACGTCAGGCTTTTGCCGATTTTAAAACTCCTATTAGCGCAGATGAATTAGCTGGTCTTGCCTGTGAAGAGGAAGTTAATTCTCGCATCGTTATGGAAAAAGATGGTGACTATCCCTGGTTTCCCATGTTTGGTCCGATGAGTGATGAAATATATGCATCTATGCCAAAAACGCATTGGTCGTTGATTGTTAATGATTTAGAAAAATACATACCAGAGCTTTCATGGATTATTGATAGTTTTCGTTTTATTCCAGAGTGGCGACTGGATGATTTAATGATTAGCTATGCAGCAGACCAGGGTTCTGTTGGGCCGCATATCGATTTATATGATGTATTTATTATGCAGGGCGAGGGTAAACGTCGTTGGCAAATAAATAGCCAGCCCGTGTCTGAGGATAATCAGGTAAAAGAAACACCATTAAGAATTCAAAAAGATTTTGAATCCGAAGAAGAGTGGATAATGGAACCAGGTGATATGCTTTATTTACCCCCTGGAATTCAACATTATGGTGTGTCATTGGGTGAAAGTTTAAGTTATTCCATTGGTTTTCGTGCTACCAGTCATGCAGATATTGTAAATGAGTTTATTGGTTACATAACGCAAAACCTGTCAACAGATTTAACCTATCATGATCCTGAGCAGAAAATTCAGGAATATTCTAATGAAATAAAGCCGGATGCTCTTCAGCGTATAACTGAAATATTTAAAGAATATTTACAACCAGAGCACCCTGAGTTGAAACGTTGGTTTGGGCGCTTTGTTAGTGATACCAAAGCAGATGTATTAATCGCACCCGAGCAGAAGTTATGCTCCGTTGACGAATTACAAGAACTGGCAAAAACAACTACTTTAAGTCGGCATCCGGCAAGTCGATTTGCTTTTTCTGAAAATGCAAACGATGCGTTGTTATTTGTTGATGGTGAAGATTATGAAGTTGCTCTGGAGTTTGCTCGATTGTTATGCAAACAAAGGCAGCTCAATATTAATGAAATTGTGAATTTAGCAAGTAAGACAGAAATGTTACTTATTGTAGATTTATACAATAGCGGTAAGATTTATTGTGAATAACAAAAAATAGCTGTACCCGTCTTTGTTTAGTATTTTATAACATATCAGAAATACCTGAAGTCCCTCTGTATGGATGCATGGTGTCTTAGTTTATTTATTTTAAATGTTAAATCATAAATAAAAACACGAGCATATAAAAATGTGCTTGTGTTTTTATTTGTTAATTTTTATAAATGGCAAAAGAGTTTTTATGAAATTTAATATCACTATTAATTATATATTAGTTGTTTGCAGCTGTTTTATGCTAAACGGCTGCGATAGTGTGCTAAATTTTATGAGCAATAAATCAGCAAGCCAGGCTTTTTTTAAAGATAAGGTTGTACCTGTTCTTGAGAATAGATGTCTTTCTTGTCATGGTATAAATGCGGATGCCTATAGTGATTATATGTTGGGAGAAAATAAGAATTATTTTTATTTTCCTATAACAACTCAGAATAAAATTTCAGATAGTGAGCTTGCCTATAAGGTAGCAATTAGTCATCGCCGGGTAGAATATGGTGAAGCTGCAGAATTCAGTCATATTGTAAGGTCGCCATTAACAGAAGAATATGGTGGTGTTGCACATAAAGGCCTGGATATATTTTATTCAACCGATGATACAGACTATCAGCTTATGCTGGAGTGGCTGAATAAGGAAATTTCAGAACATCCCGAAAAACAAAAATCCCTATCTGCTTCTACTCAGTTTTTTAAAGATGAAGTTCAACCCGCTCTGGTGAGAAATAGTTGTTTCTTATCTTCCTGTCATGGACCTGCTTCGTTTACCGATCTCAAATTATTACCTCCATTACCCAATGGGGAATTTTCTAATGAAATGACAAGTAAGAATAAAGCATCCGTTCTAGGTGATTTAACGCGTCTAGTTAATTTAGGTGGTGATTTAAAACTCAGTCGTGTATTAGTTAAAAATATACCCATAGAGTCAGGTGGTGTGCATCAGCGCGGCGGTAATAATCAGTTTTTTGAAAACTATGATGATGTCGATGTAAAAAAAATATTGCAATGGATGGCAATGGAAAGAGATGATTTATTTAAGAATTTAACCATTCAAGGGAAACCATTGCTGAATGACCTGCCAGGTGATGAAAAAGGTATTGTATTTATCCGTGGACCGCGTCATATGCCACGTAAATATTTTTCATTTGATGAGTTTTATCCTGGTTCTAATATTTACTTTTTTGATGGCGTAAGTGAAAGTCAAGTTACATTCTTTAAAAATGAGGAAATTCAGTCGCTTGATGTCAGTTATGATGCAAGGAAAATTGTTTTTTCTAAGAGGCATAGTAGAGATACAGGATTTAGAATTTTTGAAATAGATTTAGAATCAAAAGAAATAAAGCAACTTAGTACGGCTACAGATAAAAAAGATGATGTTGTTCATCATATTGATCCTGTCTATACACCTAATTATTCTCTAGATAATCATCAGGGCTATGATCTGAGTGACGTTTTTATTAGCTATGCAAGTAATGTGGTAGGTGATTATGTTGCGTCCGAGCCATGGGGGATTATTGGCGAGGTGGATAATACTGACAATCCATCGAAGACAATTATAACGGATAAACAGCGGCATGAAAAAGCGGGTACGTTTACCAATTTAAAACTGAGCTTTGTGAAAGGTCCCAATAAAGGATTGTGGCGGAAAATTATAAAGCACACTAAGAATAAATTAATACTCGATAAAGCCTTACCCCATGCTTTGGATATAAATAGTATTTATGTTATAGAGCAGCCACAGAGAAATTATTCATCGGCTTACGATATCTGGCGTTTTAAACCGGGTTCATTTAAAGAAAGTAATAGACGAATGACCTGGGGCTTTAATCAGGAGCGCAAGCCTACGGTAAGAACCAGTGGCGAAGTGATGGCGACATCAGTGCGTAACCTGGGATATCAAGATGATAAACCGATTTTTAATGGGGCAATATTTCGCATGCAGGCAGGCGGTTTTGATTTCCATCCCCATGGGGGTGAGCGTTCTCAATATGCACTGCACACTGATGCACGAGAAATGCCGCAAGGTCTTGAAGTTAAAATATTACAAGACCCGCGAAATTACTGGGGTGGAGGTCAGTTGGCATTAGTCGATCATGGCTTTGGTTCATCCACTGAAGCTAATAATCCGATGGATGATATTCCACTAACAGAAAAATATAATGAGGTTGATTTTTCATCCTTACCTCGTTACATATCTGAGATGGTGGTGTTTGATAAAAATATCAATCATACCGGTGTATCTGAAGCGGGGGCCTATCGTGACCCTTATCCATTAGTTGATGGTTCCATTTTAGTTTCTCATGTAACAAATAAATTAGATCATTTAGATAAAAATGCAGATCCGGACTGGGATATTTATCGAATAAATTTTGATGCATCATTGCAGGCAGAAGATCGGCATCAAATTGGAACTTATAAAAAAACACGTTTAGATAAAATTTCAACAGATGCAGCCGAATACAATCCAAGACCCGTAGTTATTCGTTTGCATGAAAATCGACATCATCCTCTGAAACATCAAAAATTTGTACATGGACTCAAACCAGAAGTAGTAGATGGTGTGAAACGTATGCCAACAAATACGCCAGCAGAAATTGAAGTGTATGACGTTGATTTACTGGCAGCATTTTTAACAAATTTTACACAAACGGGTAAAAGAAATATTTTGCCTAAAGGCATAATCAAGTATGTTCGGGCAATTGGCGTATTTCCATTAACAAAGCAAGATACGCAAAATATTAGTGATGACGATCCATTTGCAACTGCGGTGAGTAAGGGAGTGCATACTAAAAAACTTATTTTTGGTGAGGTGGCTTTAGAGTCGGATAGTTCTATATATGTGGAGGTACCAGCAAATGTTGCATGGATAGTGCAGGCATTAGATAAAGATAAACGTGCGCTACTTACCTTGCAACGTATGTTTTATACTCAGCCAGGAGAACGATTTACCCTTTCTATACCAAGAAGCAAATTTGTTAGTACCTGTGGAGGTTGTCATGGTTCATTAACCCGTGAACCTATGCAGGGAATAGGTCCGGCTGATATTGTAACTGAGGCATCTAAGGTGGTAGCGACCTGGAATAAACAGGAACAAAAACGACGCTCACCTTCAGCTAAAGGAAAAAAATTAACTGATTATATCTCGATCGATTTTGTTAAGGATATTCAGCCTATTTTAAATAAACATTGTGTTAAGTGTCATAGTGGTGGGGGGCTGAATTTAAGTGAGTTAAAAACACGTCACTATAATCAGGCATATGAAAGCTTGCATCAATTACGTGATCCTCAGAGTCATGATTTTGCGGATAAAAAATACATTAATGAACGTGAAGCACTGTCATCTCAAAGTCCATTAATTGACAAGTTAATGACTAAAGATCACAACTACCTTGATGATAAAGATCTTTTGATGTTAATTCGCTGGATAGATATAGGCGCGACTTATAAAGGCGTATTTTGATAATGCATAAAAATAAAACAATATACATTATCCTGATCTTAATAGGTTTTTGCGATTTTAGTTTTGCCGAACAGATTTATTATGGCTCTGCATTTGATAAATTGACATCCTCGGTGTGGCGCTATAAAAGTAAATTTAAAGCGCATGATTTAACGCCGGTTTCAAATAACGTTCCTCTGCAGACGAAACAGCCGCATCGTGATAAACCCACGCGTGTTACGCTTAATAAAGAGGCAACTAAGTTATATGTTACTTTGCAAGGAACTGAAAATAATCCACAGAATAAACTCGCGGTGGTGGATTTAAAAACAAATAAAGTCATTAAGCGCATTGAAGTAGGCAGTAGACCTTATACATCAGTGTTACACCCAGGTGGTAAATTTCTCGTTGTAACAAATGAATTTTCAAATTATGCCTCAGTTATTGATACCCGGTTAGATGAAGTCGTGAATATTATTGAGCTTGATTATTATGCTCAAGATATTAAATTTTCTAAAGATGGTAACAAGGCATGGCTTGCAAATCGATATTTAGATCAGGTTCTGGTAATTGATATAGTTGAAACAGATAATCATCTTTATGGAAAAATTAATGTACAGGGTGGTTTCAATGATGAAGTGTTTTATGGTAATAGCGCCATTTCTAAACAAACTCTTAATGATTTATATATTCGAGGATTTACGGATAAACAAATAGAAAAAGCCAAACAGCACAGTTCACAGGGTATTAATGCTATTTTAAGATCAAAGTGTGCACCTTGTCATAATGCAGCAGCAGGTGGATTTATTTCTGGCCCTGATATCAAGCAAAACTTTTTATCTGCAGTTGCAAATTCAATTGGTGGTGATGCCTATAATAGTCCTTTGCTAAGAGCTGTATTGCCAAAAGATATGGGTGGATTTGGTGATGAAAAAATTACAGCAGAATTTCACCCTGGTGGTGTCCTGTTTGAAAAAGGCGATAATGATTTAGAAAAAATAGTTAAATGGATTGAGCAGGGTTATGGCGGCCCAGGAATACCGGTAGGTAATGAACAGTCTCATCCAAAAGATTTAGCACTATATGATCGTTATTTGTTTGTAGGCAATACTGGAACTATGGATGTGGCGGTAATTGACACGCAAACAAACAAACTCATAGGTAGTATTTATATTGGAAATGTTGCCAGCCATTTAATGATAAAAGACGACACCTTAATGGTGTTTACCATGGGTGCGGGTTTTGGTGCAAGCAAAGAACGTGATCCATATGGCGCTGAAAGTTGGGATAAAAATAACCCGGCAGCTCAGTATACTGTATTAAGAGACCCCAGCCAGGGCTATGACGCTTATCCTATTGATAAACAGTTTATAATGGGTGATTTTGACGCAGTTGATGGGACATGGAATTTCAAAATGCGTGATATTCAAAATGATATCATTGCGATTGATTTAACTTCGATTGACTTCAAATCTATTTCTGAAAATAGTTCACCTGATTACTTTCTTAAAACCAATAAATATGAATCACATAAAAACTGGGTAAGGTACACCTCCGATACAGCTGAAGCCACTACAGGAGATGTTAAAGGTGATATACCGCCAGAACTGCAACGAGTTCCCGGGTCATTTCCAGAATGGTCCGTGACACTTGCGGACAAACTTTATGTGAGTATGTCGGGTACATTTGAAATTATTGAATGGCAGATAAAGCACAATCCTGATGAACCATCAGATCGACTTATTCCACTACGAAAATTTAATGTGGGTTTCAGACCAATAGGCATTACTGCTGCGAATAATAAATTATTTGTTGCAAATCAGATGAGTGAAACCATCTCCATTATTGATTTGACTAATCCTGAAAATAATTCAGAGATTATTGTAGGCGACTTAACACTACCTGCCATTGCAACCGATGCAGAGCGTGGTGATGTGGTTGTTCATTCAACCGTTTTTAGTTCTGATGGCGATACCTCATGTTCACACTGTCATTATCGTGATACAGGTGATGGCCGTGCCTGGGGTGCAGCAGAGGTAGTGGGGCAGAATAAATGGGGGCATTTAACACCAGGTGGAACACTTGGAATTCCGCAAATAAAAAATATTTTTGCTATTCAGCCTTATTATTTTGAAGGCACGCATATTCTTGAAGAGGGGCAAGGTGCCGACATTAATGAACCTGCTAGTTCTATTGATTTTGACAGGCCAGTATGGGCAGGCGATTACAGTCAGTTGGTTTCACCTGTAGCCGATAATAAAAGACGTTTAATGCATGAAGAATTAAAAGAACGCGTTGAAGTTAATAAGTTGGGTAAAAAATGGTATGACCTTGAGCATAGACGTAATGAGTTTTTCAAAGCCCAGTCAAAAAAATATTTCAATAAAGCATATTCTTTAGCCGAATTTTATCCATTTTTAGCAGCATGGATGGGGCATGAAAATCGCTTATTGCCAACACCATTTGATAAACAGCATCCTTCCGTAAAACGGGGTAAGCAGTTATTTAATTCAGCACAGGTTATGTGTGGGGTATGCCATACCTCACCTGAGTTCACAAATAAAACCCAACTACTTGCAAATAATGATCGGCGTGCATTGCCGCAATTAACCACTATGACAAGGCGAGATGCTTCATACTCGCTGGCGAGTGTCTTCGCAGTTGAAACAGCAAATGGAGATCCACTAGGCTTAAAACATGAAGATAAGGGACGATTTGAAGAAAAAGAAGGTTCATTTACCACAATGACACTACGCGGCATTTTTGATAGGCCTCCCGTTTTCCTACATCATGCTCGTGCCAGATCATTGCGTGAAGTTTTACTAACACCTGAACATCCGGCAGCAAGAAAATTCTTAATGCCAGTCATGATAGGTGATGAGGTTGTAAGAAAAGATAGAAAAGAGATTGGTTTTAATGAATTAACAGAAAGAACATTAAAAGGTGATTTAGATAAACAAAACAGAGTCATTGATTCACATGGTGGTACATCACATTTAAGACCTGGGCAAATAGAAGACCTGCTTAATTTTATGAAGGTAATTGAATAATGAAAAAGTGGCTAGTATTCATTGTCGTTGTTAGTTTGTCTTTAGTTTATGGTGTTATGCATAGAGAAAAGACAGTGAACAAAATACAGCACTTAGATGAAAATATCATTAAAAAGCCTATTTATGAATTTTCACACAGTAATTCATCTAAATTAACCAAACGTGAAGTAGTTTTAATGGGCTCACAGTTTATTTTTGTTGTTGATGCCCCAAAAAAACTAGCACTTCAGGCAATAACAAAAATAACAGACGATTTATTAGCGCTTGAGTCGAAAATAAGCTCGTGGAAACCTGGTAGTGATGTGTTTCTTCTAAATCAACAATCAGGTAAATGGATTAAGGTAAGTCAGCAAACGATGAGTTTATTACTGTTATCGAAACAGGCTTTTGATAATACAGCTGGTGATTTTGATGTGACTATAGGCTCTGTCTGGGATTTGTATCCTTTTCGCGATAAAACAGTAGTCTTGCCCAGTGACAAAGAAATAAAGCAGCAATTACAGTTTGTGGGAACAGATAAAATTGAATTAAATCAATCCGAAATGAAAGTTAAAATACCCGAAGGCATGAAAATAAATTTTGGTGGTATTGGTAAAGGTTATGCAGCCGAGCTGGCTATTAATATATTTCGTGAGATGGGAATAAAAAATGCAGCAGTTAGTGCGGGTGGAGATGTTTATCTAATGGGGAAAAAATCAACTGGACCCTGGAATATCAATATTGAAAATCCCCGTTGGAAAGGGCAGATAATTGAGCAGTTCTCAATAGCTGACTATTCTGTGGCAACTTCGGGTGATAGTCAGCGGTACTTTATGCATAAGGGTAAACGCTATAGTCATATTATAAATCCAAAAACGGGTAAACCAGCCAGCGGCACCCAAAGTGTTACCATTTTAACTAAAGATGCAGCACTTGCAGATGCCTATGCAACAGCAGTATCTGTTAAAGGTGCAATCAATGGAATGCGTTGGGTGAATGGCAAAGACAATATTGAAGCTTTAATTATTGATGATAATAGTAGTGTGACTCGTTCTATAGGCTGGGATACTTTAACCAGGGGGCATCAATAATGTTACGTTTCTGTTTTGTTTTAATGATGTTGATCCGTTCATTTGTTGCACAGGCAGATACAGTCCAAAATATAGATATTATTGAAGTGACTAATAAGGCTTATGCAGAATTTATTGCTGCACATCCTGAACATAAGCTACCCAGGTACTGGAAAGAGTATCGCTCATCTTTT
Source organism: uncultured Gammaproteobacteria bacterium (assembly GCA_963924875.1). Taxonomy (GTDB): domain Bacteria; phylum Pseudomonadota; class Gammaproteobacteria; order SZUA-229; family SZUA-229; genus SZUA-229. Next base: position 39,626 of record CAWUSX010000007.1, on the reverse strand, counting down.
TTTATAAACTCAGTCGCCGCAAGCTTAGCGCCTTTTAATCAAGATACATTTAAAAAACCAGATCATCCTGTTGTTGGTGTGAGCTGGTATTCTGCAAATGCGTATTGTAAATGGCGTGGCCAGAAATTGCCGACACATGCCCAGTGGATGAGATTTGCTGGTAATTCAGATGGGCGAATCTGGCCCTGGGGTAACCAATGGGATTATAAAAAAGCGAATACGGGTGGTGAGAAATGGGCAGAAAACGATGGTTATACTTATTCTGCCCCGTCTAAATCATTTGATAAAGGGGCATCACCTTATAATGTTTTAAATATGGCCGGTAATGTTGCAGAGTGGGTAGAAGAAAAGCGTGTTGTTGGTGGCAGTTCAAATAGTAGCCCATCAGGGGTTAGCATTAAGGCTTATGTTAACCGAGAACCGGAATATAGAAGTTTTGATATTGGTTTCAGATGCATAAAATAATGTTGCAGCTAATAACAAAATTTAATTTTATAAAACCGCGATACCTTGTGTTTTTACTATTGCTTATCAGTATTGTAATAATGGCAATTAGCAATAATTTTATCAAAAATAATGTACATGAATGGCGCAATGATGGTAAATGTATGCAATGTCATTCTCAGCATGAGCATATAAAAAATGGAGTTAAAGATATAAAGCAGGGTTTACTTATTCCGCCGCCTAAATCACATAATGAGCAGTTTCGACGATATACTCATGGCAGAACAAAAAACTTTTCCTACCAGCGTTGCGCATCCTGTCATTTGAAGACTGAGTGTGAATCTTGTCATAATACAATTCCAGAAAGCCATAGTAGTGATTTTATCAATCCATCTGGTAATGGCCTGGAAAGGCATATTATGCTGGCTAGCATTAACCCATCATCATGTTTAACCTGCCATAAATCATTTGTAGTGGAGTGTGTAGAGTGCCACACAGCTGCAGAAGTAAAGCCATGGCAGGAAGCTGGAAAAATTATGCCACATGAAAAAATGCAGTCAGCTGAGTGATAATGAGTATTAACGAAATCCGCCTGACTCTTGGTGCAAAATGGAGCACCTTTATTCTCTTATTGCCCTTGGCTATTTTTGGCAGCATTTATTTTGGTGTTAATGCCTTTCTTGTTTTGCTTTTATCGACTTTAACCACAATGTTAGCAGGTGCGTTAATACAATGGTCAAATGATGGTGTAGTAAAAATATTCAATCCGGGCAGCATGATAACTGGCTTACTAATGGGCTTAACGCTTAGTCCTTTAACGCCATTTTATATGATTATAATTGGTGGATTTGTTGCGGAGTATATTGGCAAGCAGGCTTTGCCTGCATTGAGTAAAGGTAAACTGGGTAATGTTTTTAATCCGGCTGTTTTAGGACGTGCCGTCATTGCGATTTTAGAAAACGTCGATCCGATACCTTATGCAGATTTAGCCAGTGGCGCCAGTTTATTATTTAAAGAAGCAGGCGGTATGTTGCAACCGCATTACTGGGATGCATTTTTAGGCTTTACTAAAGGCTCTATAGGTGAAACCAGTACTTTATTATTGTTGATTGTTGGTGGATTAATGTTGCGTTATGTGGTGATTAAGAGAGAAGCCACTATCACAATGTTATTAACTGTACCTATTGTGGTCTTTTTATTACCAGATACCGCTGAAATAGTTGGTCATGCACCCTGGATGTCTGAACCTCTGGTGTACTTAATGGGAGGGCCAACTTTATTGATGGCATTCTTTTTTGTGACCGCGCCAGAAACCTCACCAAATACTATAAAAGGTGGAATTATTTTTGGTATGGGTGTGGCTGTGTTGTCTGTATTGGGGAAAATGTATACCAGTATTGCAGGTATCGAGATGTATGCCATTTTAATTATGAATTTAATGAATCCCTTGTTGAATAGTAAGAGGTTCAGACATGCGAGATGAAATTAAAAAACAAAATTATAGTGTAACTTCTTTTTACGAGTCAGCAGAAAAAAGTTATGTTAAAGAAAAAGAGATTATTGAAATTGAAGGTAGAAATGTTTCGAGTTTTGAAAATTATTCAAAAGAAGGGGCTTTTAATCAACTTAAAAAAATAATTAACAATAAACTCAGCAATGCAGAGGTTTTAAAGTTAATTTATACCAGTGGTTTATGCGGTTGTGGTGGTTCACATATTCCGTTGCTTAAAAAATGGCAGGCGGCTGTTCCATATAAGCCAGAATATCTTGTTGTTAATGGCCTGGAGGGGGAGCCTTATACCTTTAAAGATTATTATATTATGCTGCATTATCCACAGTTGTTGATTGAAGGAATAGCCATTGCCTGTAGGTTGCTAGAAATTAATGAGGTATATCTGGTTGTTAATTCGGCCTATAAAAGGGCTTATGAAAATTTAACTAAAATCGTCTCAGAAAATAAATCGTTTTTAAAAAATATAACAATAAATGTTTTGTACGGTCCTAATCCAGACTTATATATAGTAGGTGAAGAAACTGCATTACTTAACTATATTGAAGGAAAGCGTGGCGAGCCTCGTTTAAAACCACCTTATCCCCATGAAAAAGGCTTATGGAATAAATCGACAATTATTAATAATGTTGAAACGCTTAGCTGGATTCCGATTCTCTTAAGTGCCCCAGAACGGTTTATAAATAAGCATCCGAAGTTAGTTACTTTATTGGGTGATGTAAGCCTGCCAGGTATTTATGAAGTTGATATGGGTGATTCATTAGAAAATATTATTGCTAAGGCTGAGGCTGAAGATTTAAGTTTTGTTGAAGTTGGCGGTATCTCTGGCGGTTTAGTCCCAATAAAATTAATTAATGTTAATTATGATGTGGATGGATTGAGTCAGTTAGGCTTGCATGTTGGTTCTGGAACAATACGTTTATTTAATAGTACTCGTGACCCATTACTTGAAATGTCTAAATCAACCGAGTTTTTTAAAGAGGAGTCATGCGGACGCTGTACACCATGTCGGGTAGGAACACAGGAGCTGCGTAAATTTTCTCAGCAATTACTTGATTCAAATGAAACAGATGACAGTATTAACTGGCTACATAGTGTTAGTGAAACCATGCAGCAAACATCAAGCTGTGGTTTAGGTAAGGCCGCTTCGGTTCCTGTCATTACTTATTTAAAACATTTCAGGAACCTGTGAAATGATTAAAATTAGCATAAATAACCGGGAGGTTGAGGCTAAGACGGGCCAAACTATATTACAGGTGGCAAAAAAAATACATCTATCTATTCCAACTATTTGTCATTTGCCAGGCCTGGAGTTGCGTTCAGTTTGTCGTATTTGTTCGGTTGAAATTGAAGGACATAATAAATTATTGCCCGCCTGCTCAACCGTAGTTGAAAAAAATATGCAAATACAAACCCATAGTACGAAAACAGTAAACGCCAGGAAAGTGCTAATGGAATTTATTATTGCAGAACATGGCGGGCTAGAAACCTTAAGTACTCAAGTGCGTGAATATGCCAGTCAGCTGGGTGTTAATTCTGCACGTTTTTATTTACATGATCAAAAGCCGAAGGATTGTAATCGTTATAGTTCAGATTATATTAAATTAGCTCAGGAAAAATGCATACATTGTGATCGATGTATAAGAGCATGTAGAGATAGTCATGTTATCAGTCGTTCTCATCGGGGTTCGGCAAGTTTACTTACCTTTGGTGAAGGTGACTGGCTGATTGAAGATACAGCCTGTTCAAGTTGCGGCGATTGCGTTGCTGTATGTCCGACCGGTGCTATTTATTCAGATTACTAAGTTTATATAAATATTAGTAAGCTTATCATTCAGCTAAAAACTTCTAGTCTTATTGGTTTAGCCGCTGAATTGAGTCAAGGTTATTCTGATGCATCTCTTAGATAATCAATAAATGACTATCGCTACTTCTGTAACAAAAAATTTAGAAACTAGAGGCAGATTACCCGATGATTTGCCGGGTGATTTAGCTGTGTGGATGTTTATTTATGCAGAGCTACTGGTTTTTGGTGTTTTTTTTATTACTTATATTATTACCCGAAGCAATAATATAGAGTTATTTAACCAGTATCAATTAACTCTAGATGTTAGATTGGGATTAATAAATACATTTGTTCTATTAACAAGTAGCTTTTTTGTAGTCAAAGCCGTTAATGCTACTAAAAGAGATAATAAGAATAAAACTGTTTTCTGGTTATCTGCATCTGTACTTACGGGTTTAATATTTATCGTTATAAAATCATATGAGTTCTATTCTAAATACAGTGAAGGGGTAAATCTCAGCACAAATTCTTTTTATACCTTGTACTTATCAATGACCTTCTTTCATTATATGCATGTAATGCTAGGCCTGGTTATTTTGACTGCTATGTTATTAAAAGCTACTAAAGGTGGTTACTCATAAAATAATCTTCTGGGCCTGGAAACAGGGGCATCTTACTGGCATATGGTTACCTGGTTTGGGTTATATTATTTCCACTTGTGTATCTAATTCGCTGATTTATGCTAGATGTTAAAGCGACTATTGTTTGGCTTTTATTAATGGCGACAACACTGACAATTTTTTTGCTCAGTCAATTTGGCTTTGAACAGCAGTTATTGGTTGCACTAATGCTTGCGGCAGTCTGGTTTAAAGGACAATTAATAATTGATCATTTTATGGGGCTTCGTCGAGTTGATATTTTATGGAGATTGATTGTTTCACTGTGGTTGTTTTTGTCCTGAGTATGACTTTTAGTGTTTATATGTGGGCTAGTTAAACTATTACTGTGGCAATATAGTAGAGAAATAATACGCAAATTTTGGTTGAATAATTAACTGTCAGCGACTGTTTGAAATATTGTTTTGTTTATATTTTATTAACTCGGTAATTTCTTGGTTTGGGTGTCCGGTTACGACGGTGTCATGAATTGTAGATTTAAGTTGCTAGTGTCAGACGGTTTGATTGCAAAAATACTTCATTAGTTATTTTAAATTCTTAGTGTTTTCTAACTCGGTTATTACATTTTTCTATTGCATGATTACTGTCGTCAGTTATTGTAGTGAAATGATGCTTCTTTATAAGGTATTGTTGTTTCACTCATTTGTTTTTTTATTAAGCTAAGTGGACCGTGCGCTTTGCGCGATCCCGATCCACACTCAAGCAATTAGTTAGATTATAAATTTGATTGCGTAATATGTTAGATAGACATAGCGCCCGAGTAGTACCCTCATCTGGTATTACTGATGATTACAGCTACGTACAAGTTCCATCAAGTGTGGTAATAGTTCTGAGTTTTTTTGTACATGGAAGATAAACCGTGGAATATCCCGTTCGGTGGATTGAGCCATGAACGGTTCGCCCCAGAAACTAAGTAGCGCCTCAGCACCATCACTTTGATGGTTATCCGCGATAATAAATGAAGTATTCTTGGCTAGTGTGCACCAGTAGGGCTCTCTCACTTTGGAGCTTCCGGCACAGGCGGCTATTTTAGGCAGCACTACTTCCTTCCATAAATCCTTTTGGCTTTCATCAAGGACAAACTGAATTGAGGTGACCAATGGATTTTCTATCGCTGGTCGTAGTAGCGCATCAAACAAAGGCTGTGGTCGATACATTGACAGGCAAACATTATACCAAATTGCATCGCCTCTCATGTGATGGGAAAATTGTTCACTAACAGAACGTAGCTGTCGTGGACCAACCAGAATTATTTCTGGTGTTTTTAGCGATGCTTGTATTCTGCGGACGGTGCGTTCAGTTTTCTCTACATGTTCAGCTGTTAATTCATTTTGACTTGTATGGCGCATGAAATTGATAAATAAAAGCCCTAACAGGGCAAGCACAATAGGTAGGATTACATGTTCGTCTACTATGTGTAGTAGATGTAAAATTATGGCGGCTACGGCGGCAATAACCCCTGCTATTGCGTCCCACTCGTAACTAAGAAATTTTTTGATCTTCATATTTTACCTAGCAGTCGAATTAACAAGACCCTGCGTCTTGTTATACATTTTTTTCTAGACCTCGTTATATCATTTATTTTGTATGCTTATCAATTATTTATGTTCCAGTAATAGCATTATAATTATTTGAATGTCGTAACACTCACAAAATTAGTTACTTTGTATCATTTTTTCGGGTGGGCTTATTTTGAGTGGCTGTTTTTAACAGGCATAGCTTTCTTATACCTGCTATTTGAATTGTCTTTCTTAATTTTTCCGCTTACTCAAAAAGGCTGATCTATTTCGATTGCTTGATAGCTGTAGTTATATGTTTAGCGATCGCATACTTGGCCGATACTCTCCATTACCTCAGGCTCAAGTTTGTTTTGACAGGCTTCGAATAATTCCTGTTCCTCGAATTTTACGTGCTCCTTCAAAATCTTAGAAAACATGAGAAGATTTCCGCGCTCGTCCAGTTCTTTGATCAACTGACGTAGCTTGATGTGATCATCCAGCGTTCTTTTTACCAGTTTATGCTCACCGATCTTTACTAACTCGGGTAGTATTGATTTTTCTTCGATATCGAAGTGCACGGAAAGTTCGTTGTCAAACACTTCTTTAACCTGTTTAATTAATTCAGCTATGTTCACCCAGGGCTTTATATAACAGGCGCAAGTCCTGATCGGAATCTTCCTGAAGCAGAGACAATTGCTGCTGGGTCTTCAGGTTATGGCTATTGGGCTGGGCCAGTAGGGCAGCGGTGAAACCCCGCTCGCGTGCCAGCACGGCATTGAGGGCCAGGGCACGTTGAGCAATGGCATTAATGCCAGACATCCGTTCGGCTTCACCGTACTGCTTAAAAACCTGTATAGCATTCCAGCTGATGGCCGAGACAGTAATAAGGCTGAGCAGGCAAAATACCAGCAACAATAGTTGGCGGATGCGGAGATCACAAAGTAGGCGCCAGAGGCGTGAGGTGTGAGCTGATGAAGTCGTTAAGCGTTGCATTGATGCAGATGTCTCATTAATTTGAGTTGATGTCGCGAAGGTATTCCCAGCTCACGCAGTGTGTGTTGACAGCAGCATCTATTATCATCTTAAGACGCACTTCTCAAGTGTAGTTGAATACATTCAGGTGTGACGTCAAGTCAGGCATTTTTAACCAAATTATACAAAGTAGATGTTTACTAGCCTCCAATATAAAAAGGTGGTGATTAAAGGGGGCCCTGATATTTGTTATATATGTACAGGTTAATTTCTATCAGGATTAAACTTCATCAGTAGTGGATATTAATTAATCAAATACCTGTCGTCTTTTTCACCGTAAGGGTCCTGCTCATAAAACACACCGAAGTGTCTGGCAGAAACCTCCAGGAAAGATGACACGCTTAAGTCATAGAGGTTAACTCCCAGGTAATCCTGAAAAAGTCTTTCTTCAATGTGGTGCTCACTGTCTGTTGCTATCAGGTCTTTTTTATCAGTCATCTCAATTTCTCCTGCGTTGGTTCTGCCCATTTAGTTAAATAAAGCATATTTAAATTAACCTGAACTATGTAATACCCGAGTGTTTTAGTAGGTAATTTAGTATATAGATGTTGTGAGTAAATTAGTCATATTATTCCTGATGGTATTCATCAAAGTCGAAATCTATAGCAGTACAGAACGTAGTATCTTGCATACACAAAATATTCTAACGAGCCTTTTTTAATATATAATTACTCGATAAAAAGCATTAGAAACAGCAATTTATAGAAACAATCTAGAATTAGTGATAGGCATGTACATGCTCATTATTAGTCGATATTAGAGCTTAGTAATGGCTTATGTTTTTGTCTCTGCGATATAGCAGAATGAGTGGTGCATAATAACCTACTAGTTTAGTCAGGAATAAGCCTACAAATAAAGGCGTTGAAACTCATCCAATAAAGGCCTATAAATACCTGAGTAATTTAGTAAGGTATTAACGCCAAAGGATGTAGGGTATGAGCACTTCACCTAAAGATATAGAGCAACTCATCGATAGTGGTTATGAGCATGGTTTTATAACTAACATTGAATCAGACACGGTTCCACCCGGACTTAATGAAGATGTCATAAGGCTGATTTCGTCAAAAAAGAATGAACCCGAATGGATGTTGAAAAAGCGACTATCTGCCTATAAAAAGTGGCTTGGTATGACACCACCACACTGGGCAAAGCTGGATATACAGCCTATTGATTTTCAGGCTATATCGTATTATTCAGCGCCAAAAAATCTTTCTGATGGGCCGAAAAGTCTGGATGAAATTGACCCCGAAATACGAGATACCTACAACAAGCTGGGTATTCCTATTGAAGAGCAGATGGCACTCGCGGGGATTGCGGTTGATGCGGTATTCGACAGTGTTTCGGTCGCAACAACCTTCCGTGGAAAGCTGGCTGATGCCGGTGTGATTTTCTGTTCTATGTCAGAAGCCGTACAAGATTATCCCGAGCTGGTGAAAAAATATATGGGCTCAGTTGTGCCCGATAGAGACAATTATTTTGCCTGCCTGAATGCGGCGGTGTTCACTGATGGCACCTTCGTTTATATACCCAGTGGCGTACGATGCCCTATGGAGCTATCAACCTATTTCAGAATTAACGAAGCCAATACCGGACAGTTTGAGCGAACATTGATTGTTGCTGAAGATAATAGTTATGTCAGTTATCTGGAAGGTTGTACCGCGCCAATGCGTGATGAGAACCAGCTTCATGCGGCAGTGGTTGAGCTGGTGGCGAAAGAAGATGCAAAAATAAAATATTCTACAGTGCAGAACTGGTATCCCGGTGATGCCGAGGGTAAGGGCGGAATATATAACTTTGTAACCAAACGTGGAATTTGCCAGGGTGATCGCTCACACATTTCATGGACACAGGTAGAGACCGGTTCGGCGATTACCTGGAAATATCCCAGTTGTATTCTGACCGGTAAAGACTCGATTGGTGAGTTCTATTCAGTTGCGGTGAGTCGTGGCAAACAGCAGGCAGATACCGGTACCAAAATGATTCATATTGGTGAAAACAGTAAGAGCACGATTGTTGCCAAAGGTATTTCCGCAGGTCAGGGGCAGAATACCTACCGTGGTCTGGTGAAGGTTATGCAAGGTGGTGAAAATGCGCGAAATTATAGTCAGTGTGATTCATTACTGATTGGTGATAAGTGTGGCGCACATACTTTTCCCTACATAGAGGTGGCAAACCCCACAGCAAAAGTTGAGCATGAGGCGAGCACCTCAAAAATTGGTGAGGACCAGTTGTTCTACTGTCAGCAGCGAGGGCTTTCTGAAGAGGATGCAGTATCCATGATCGTGAATGGTTTCTGTAAGGAGGTGTTTAACGAGCTGCCGATGGAATTTGCCGTTGAAGCAAGAAAGTTACTTAATGTCACCCTTGAAGGGGCCGTTGGATAAACGAGAGGTTTAAAAAATGATATCAATAAAAAATTTACATGCAGAAGTTGCAGGTAAGCAAATACTCAAAGGTTTAAACCTGAATGTTAATGCAGGTGAAGTGCATGCCATTATGGGGCCTAACGGTGCGGGCAAAAGTACCTTGTCGCATATTCTCTCTGGTCGCGATGGATATAGTGTGACGCAGGGGCAAGTGACTTTTGAAAATGATAATTTGCTTGATCTGGCTATAGAAGAACGTGCGCACAGAGGAATCTTTCTTGCGATGCAATATCCGGTTGAATTGCCCGGTGTAAACAATATGGTTTTCCTAAAGGAATCACTAAATGCTATTCGCTCAGCAAGAGGTGAGAAAGTGCTGGATGCGATCGCATTTATGAAACTCATAAAACAAACAGCAGCGACGATTAATCTGGATGAGAAATTGTTAAAACGGGATGTGAATTGCGGTTTCTCAGGTGGAGAAAAAAAACGCAATGAGATACTGCAAATGGCTTTGTTAGAACCCAAGCTGGCGATACTCGACGAAACAGATTCCGGGCTCGATATCGATGCGCTACGAATTGTCGCAGAAGGGGTTAATGCTTTACGAAACGAAAATCGGGCAATGATAGTGGTAACCCATTACCAGCGTCTGCTCGATTATATTGAGCCCGATTTTGTCCATGTTCTGGTAGATGGGCAGATTGTTAAATCAGGCGACAAGAGCCTGGCATTAGAACTTGAAGAAAAGGGTTATGACTGGTTGAAACCTGAGGTGGCCGCATGAGCACATTAGCAAATGACGCTGAACAGTGGTTAAAGCAGATTATCGACAAGGCCGTAAAGGTTACTGATACTGAACAGGTCGAATGGTTTAAAGATATACGCAATAATGCACAGCTGCAGTTGCAAGATTACACAGCGCCGAACCGTAAGCAGGAGCTGTGGAAATATTCAAATATCGATAGTCTGTTTAAAAACCAGTACTCACCTGTTGATGAAGAGCTTGATGCGATTCAGCAAGTGGATATCGATGAGCACTTTATTACGGATATAGATACATACCGTCTGGTATTTACTAACGGACGTTTTATGCCTCATCTTTCGAATATTCAAAACTTGCCGCAGGGGGTAAAACTTGGTGGTCTGCGTGATGCTCTAAAAACAGACACGGATATGCTGGCAAGCTGGTTCGGACATGCCGCAAAACATTATCAGCATGTATTTTCTGCGCTGAATACGGCGCTGATTAATGATGGACTGTTTCTGCATATAGAAGATGGCATTAAACTCGAAAAACCGATTGAGGTAATTAATGTCAGCTTAAGTGTTGATAATGCGCTGATTATTCAGCCAAGGAATTTGTGTGTGCTTGGAAAGGAGGCTTCTGCAACACTCATAGAACGTTATATTAGCACTGGTGACTCACATTACCTGAATAACAATCTGACTGAAGTGGTGCTCGAAGAGAGTGCTAATCTGCAACATTATCGTTTGCAGGAGGAAAGCCCAACGGCTTATCATCTAGGCAGTGTATTTCTCTCACAACAGGCATATAGTGTTTATAACAACAGCAGCATTTCATTAGGTGGTGCATGGTCCAGAACTGAATTTAATGTCGATTTTAAAGCGGAATTTGCAGCCTGTCATTTGAATGGATTATATATGGTAGGAGATGGACAGACGCAGGACTTTCATCTGAATATACGTCACGATGTTGCAAACTGTTCGAGCACCGAAAACTTCAAGGGCATATTGTACGGCAAAGGCAGAGCAATATTCGATGGTTTGATATACGTTGCAAAAGATGCACAGAAAACAGCTGCACATTTATCAAATAAAAATCTCATGTTAAGCCGACAGGCAGAAATTGATTCCAAACCGCAACTTGAAATTTATGCAGATGACGTCAAGTGTAGCCATGGTACAACCATAGGGCAATTAGAGCCTCAGCAGATTTTTTATCTGCGCTCGAGAGGTATTAGTGAACAGCTAGCAAAGAAGATGCTGTGCCTGGGTTTTGCCGGCGAAATAATTAATAACATTAATATAGAGTGTATACAGGAATACCTTAACAGGGCTGTGAAAAACACACTACAAGTTGAGAGTCAGGCTAATGTTAAATAAACCAATTATTTCTCAGCGAGATATTACAGAAACATCCTTAGAGCTTAAGGAACCCGAGTTTGAAATAAACCCGGATGATCCGCTGGATGTTCAGATTGTGACGGCTATTCGCGGAATTTTTGATCCGGAAATTTCTGTGAATATTTATGATCTGGGTTTGATTTATAAAATTGAACTTAATGATGATAATGATGTGTCTATTGAAATGACACTAACCGCACCCGCATGTCCTGTTGCAGGCACTTTGCCAGGTCAGGTTGAATCTGTAGTGAGTTCGCTGGACGGCGTTAACAGTGCTACGGTGTCTCTGGTCTGGGATCCCCCCTGGAGCAGAGAGATGATAAGTGATGAAGGAAAGCTTGCACTCGGACTTTTTTAACAGGCATTTTAATTGGAGATAATTATATGGCGATTACATTAACAGAATTTGCAGCACAACATGTCAACAAGATGCTTCAACAAAGAGGCAAGGGACTTGGTTTACGCCTGGGAACAAAAAAATCTGGCTGTACCGGGTTTGCCTATGTGGTCGATTATGCTGATGAAATTAAAGACGATGACGTCACATTTGACACGCAGGGTATTACCGTTGTGATTGATAAAAATAGCCTTATTCACATTGATGGTATGACCTTAGATTACCAGAAGAGCAATGTACTGAATCAGGGATTTGATTTTATTAACCCGAATATTCAGGAAATGTGCGGCTGTGGTGAGTCTTTTTCTGTTTAATTCAAATGTGGAGCAATAATGACTACACTAGATGAAATGGTTGATATATTCGAGCTGCTTGGAGACTGGGACCAGCGATATGCTTATCTCACAGAATTAGGAGAGCAGTTGCCAGCAATGTCAGACGCAGACAGAACTGAAAAAAATAAAGTAAAAGGCTGCATGTCACAGGTGTGGGTTTCAGCACACAGAAAACAGGCTGACAATAGCATCTATTTTTCAGGTGACTGTGATACCAGCATAATAAAAGGAGTGCTGGCACTTCTCATACAGCTCACAGAGAACATGACCTCGGATGAAATTAAAAAGCTCGATGTTGATGAATTCTTCGAGCGCTTGAAGCTTGATGAAAATCTGTCTCCCAATCGTCACGTTGGTGTGTATGCAATTGTTGATCTTATGAAACAGCAGGTCAGGGTTATTGAAAAAAATAGTTGTGCTGCATGATCTTATGTTTGCAGTGCGATCTTCAATATTTAGGGGCGGAGTCAAAATATTCCAACTTGTCGATCTTGTCCTGTTATAATTGTGAGCTGAGAAAGGGTTTTTTACATCTGAGTTAAAAAGAGTATTGAGTAAAAGGGTAGGAAGGGGTTAAAAAGTTATGGTTTTTATTTTTTAAAAACTAATTTATTCATTGCCTTTAAGTTTAATAACAATAGTATCCCCTTTAATCACAGGCTAATATAAACCTTACCGAGCCTATGCTCCCTATGACACCCGATACGTATCTTGCCGCATTTTTTATTATTCTGTTCGCGTATTTCTTACGTGGCATTACGGGCTTTGGTTCGGCTTTAATCGCTGTACCATTATTAGCTCATTTCCTGCCTTTAACCTTTGTTGTTCCTTTGGTGCTAGTGCTGGATTTTGTCTCGTCGATGGTGCTCAGTCGGTATATGCGTCTGCAGGTGCGCTGGGATGAAATTCGTTTTTTATTACCACTAAGCATTATTGGTATTTTGATCGGATCATCCCTGCTGGTTAATTTGCCACGTGAGCCATTGATGGTCGCGCTCGGCTTGTTCGTTATCTTTTTTGGCCTTCGTTATGTGTTTAATGTGCACAGCGAAAAACCAGTTAGTCGTTGGTGGAGTATACCCACTGGATTTAGCGGTGGCTTAATTGGCGCGCTGTTTGGTACAGGTGGCCCGCCGTATGTGGTGTACCTTGCGCATCGCCTGCATGATAAAACGCAATTACGTGGCACCATTTCTGGCCTGCTTATGCTTGATGGTGCATTACGTGTTATTACCTTTCTGGCCTTTGGCCTGTTGCTACAGCCTGATATGTTAAGTGCCCTGCTAATGACGTTACCGCTGGTGGGGTTTGCGCTCTATTTAGGTAACAAGGTTCACACAGGGATTAGCCACCGCCAGCAATTAATGCTTATTGGTGGCTTATTGTTAATCAGTGGCGGCTCTCTGTTATGGAAGGCATTGGCTTGATGACATATCGAGGTAACCGCGTGGCAGTGAAGGTGGCTTAGTTTTTATCACTTAGCAAATATTTTAAGGCTCGGAGTCAAAATATTCCAACTTGTCGATCTTGTCCTGTTAGGTATCGGAGTCGAAAACCGCCGACTCCAACACCGCTAAACGTCGGATTTCAGCACTGCCAAAATGCCAGATTAGTATTATAAAATAATCGTTTTATGGTAAGTCACTTTGAAAACTAATAGCACAATAGTCCGCATATGATTGGACGACGACCGACTGTGACACTATAACGAAGGTCTGCATTAGCTTGATAATATTGGAACAATGCATCTTAAGCCTGGTTGCTATGAATCAATGGTATGACCTCAATCGAGTTTGACATTAGTGATTCGAGTGGTTATGGCATTAAAGCAATATATCAAATAATTATAAACTCACTATCTCGATTCTCATGCGTTTGAACATTTAGTAAATATGCTAGCTCTAAAAGAACTCGATTCAGGCCATACTGGATTTGGGCCAGATGCTGATGGAGGTAGAGATGGTTACTTTGAAGGAGAAGCTCATCCCGACTCGTAAGTTAGTTTTAATCCATAGCTATACACTTTAGTTCCCGTTAGAATTCCAGCTTTAATTCCACATTTAACTGGCCTGCCAGAGAATACCGAGTGCACAATGAGTCACAATTTACATAGAAAGATTGAATTATTAGCGCCTGGCGGCGATGTTGAAGCTATTAAAGCCGCTGTGATTGCCGGTGCCGATGCGGTTTACTGTGGTCTGGATAATTTTAATGCCCGAAACCGGGCTTCTAACCTTACTTTTGAAGACTTATCCGGGGTCTTACGCCTGGCACACGAGTACGATTGCGAGGTGTTTTTAACCTTAAACGTGGTTATCCTGGAGCAGGAGATGCCTGCTTTAATCAAACTATTGAACAAGCTGGTAAACACGGGTATAGACGGGATTATTGTGCAGGATCTTGGGGTTTTCAACCTTGTAAAAAAATATTTTCCAGGTTTAAGTATTCACGCCTCCACTCAGATGACGACGCATAACGAAGGCCAGATATTGTTTTTGGCAAAAATTGGCGCAACACGCATTAACTTATCTCGTGAATTAAATATTGGCGAAATAAAATCTTTAACGGCACTGGCTCATGAGCACAACGTACTCACCGAAGTTTTTGTGCATGGCGCCCTGTGTATCGCATTTTCTGGCCAGTGTTATTCCAGCTCGGTGAGTGTGGGTAACTCAGGTAACCGTGGTAGTTGCAGCCAGGCATGTCGAGATGAATATGAAATTACGGCGACAGGAAATCGGTTTCCCCTCAACCTAAAAGATAATTCTGCTTACTTTGATTTACCGGAATTAGCGGATGCAGAAGTTGATTCATTGAAAATTGAAGGCCGAATCAAAAATGCACACTATGTTTATACCGTGGTTGACACCTGGCGAAAGCAGCTTAATGAGTTTGCTGGATCAGGAAAAATGTTGGCTGATAATTCTAATCTGTATCGTGTTTTTAATCGTGACTTTACTAACTCATTTTTAAAGGGCAATCTCACCAAGGATATGTTTATTGATAATCCGCGTGATTACAGCGCTACACATGCCATTAATAAAAATATTGCCGTAACAGTGGAACATGTGCAGAGCGTAAAGCAGGAACTTTACACGAAGAAAAATGAACTCGGCGCAGAACTCGCAGAAAAAATAAAAAACCTCAGCATTGCCAGACAACCGTTAACATTAGCTTTTTCTGCAAACTTAAACGAGCCATTATGTTTAACCATAACGATAGGTGATAACGAAAAAGTCCACCGCTTGCAAACTAAGTCACCACTCAGGCCTGCTAATGAATCGTCCATTAATCAAGGCGTATTAGAAAAACGTTTTAAAAACTTTGCTAACAACGATTACCTTATTGAAGGTTTTACATGTAGTGGACTGAATGATGATATAGATGCTGGCTTAAGTATTCCATTTAAAGAGCTTACAGATTTAAAAAATCAGGCGGCTGTGTTGTTAAATAATTTAGTAGAAATAACGCCCTTTGTTGAAGTGCCACAATTAGTTAAAAATATAAAAGCGGCGCCTCAACCAGGATTATCAATATTAATAGCCGACGAAAAAGATAGCTACCTGTGTGACCTGACGGATGCTGATGTGTATTTCAAACTGCCAGAAAGCTGGAAGAGCGACTGCAACAAAATCATCGATATTTTTTTACGCAACCCACGTTTAATTCCCTGGTTTCCTGCGGTATTAATTGGCAAGGATTATGACGAATCAGTGCGCCTACTCGAACACGTTAGGCCTGAGCGTATCGTGAGTAATAATACGGGTATTGCCTACAAAGCATTTGAAATGGGCATTGAATGGATTGCCGGGCCTTTTTTAAACACCACCAACTCTTATGCACTATTAACGCTGCAAGAAGAGTTAAACTGTGCCGGCGCCTTTATTTCAAACGAAATTAATCGCATGCAAATAAAAAACATTGCACGCCCAGATAACTTCAAATTGCTATACAGCATTTATCACCCAATTTTAATGATGACCAGCCGCCAATGCTTTTTTCAGCAAACCGTCGGTTGTAAAAAACCCAGCATCGAAGATGGCTGTATGCTGAAATGTAGCAAAGCCACCACTATTACCAATGTTAAAGGCGTTTCTTTTGCCATTGATAAACAAAAAGGTGGCTACCCAAGCATTTATAATGACGAACAGTTTTTAAACCTTGATATCGTGAATGATCTTTCTGGTTTATTTGATGAGTTTTTTATTGACCTAACTAATATTGGTGCGGGCTCTAAAGCCGAGCAAGATAAAGCGCAGTTGATTACACACTTTGAAAATATCATCAACGGTGATGACGAAGCAGGGCAAACATTGAATAGCATGATTCCGGTATCGACTAATGCACAATATGTTCAGGGCCTGTAAAAACCGTGGCTGATAACATTAGCTTTGCATTTAATGATGGCGTTTAATCATAGAATGGGAATTCAAATTAAAAACAAATAACAATGACATTTCCAATACTGTATTCGCTGCAAAATTGCCCCTACGCCATGCGTGCAAGGCTCGCCATATTATTGGCTCAACAAACGATAGAGCTGCGTGCAATTGTTATGCAGAATAAACCCGCTGAATTTCTGGCTATATCTCCTAAAGGTACGGTACCTGTTTTAATACTGGAAAATGACGCAGCCTGTAAGCATAAAACTGTGGGTAATAAATGCGTCATCGATGAAAGTTTAGATGTCATGTTGTGGGCGCTAAAGCGCAATGATCCAGAAAACTTGCTCTATTCACAGGATGCAGATGCGCTGCCGGAAATGCTTCATCTGATTGCGCAAAATGACCAGCAATTTATACCCCGGCTAGAACAATACCAATGCGCCAGGCGCTTCCACGGAAATGACGAAGAAGATTGTCGCTTACAGTGTGAGCCTTTTCTTCTGCAGCTTGAGCATCGCCTGGCTGAAACTGAATTCTTAATGGGCTCTACACCCAGTTTACCTGATTATGCATTACTGCCTTTTGTTCGAAAGTATTCCCGAGTAAATAAGCAATTTTTTTTACAGGGGCCATATGCTCATTTACACAGCTGGTTAAATTATCATTTACAAAGTCGCCTGTTTTCCAAAGCTATGCACAATTATCCATTATGGTTAGATAATGATGAAGAATGTATATTTGGTAATTAAGAGGGGGGGCTTAATATGCTTGCTCTTCCGATGGTGGGGAAGATGGTTATAAGTATTGTCACTGACGGCTGCTTATTAATTATTTATGCTATTTTGTGTGTAAAAAACTAACCACGAGCTGTCACCACGAAATGAAAGGCAGCAGATTCGATAAGAAATCGAAACATTAACTGGTGTCAGAATTAATCGCTAGCAGAGTATGATATTTTTAATATTGCAAACGCATCTGTGGGCACAACGAATGATCTATTATTATCACCCCACTAAAAATATTGTTCCGTAGTAATATGCCCTGGTTTGTGACGAAGATGTCTGCTCATGTCACGCTCAGCCAATAACGTTTTCATATCATTAATCATATTATGATTTCCGCAGAGCATGATATGGCTGTTATCTTTATTAATCTCAAGATCCACATGCTCCTCGAGGATGCCCTTGCTTAGCAGATCCGTTACCCGGCCATGTAAACCCGTCGGGTTTTGTTCGCGTGACACACAAGAGACGAATTGAAATTGCTCCGGGTATTTTTGCTGCCATGTCTCGATTAGATCGGCATAGACCAGTTCTTCAACGAGTGGCACGCCGTGTACCAGTACGATGTTTTCATAACGTTGCCATACTTCATCTGTTTTAAGAATTGAAATATATGGCCCAAGTCCGGTACCGGTTGCAAACATTAATAATTGTTTGCTTTGGGGGACTTCATCCAGCACAAAGAAGCCATATGCGAGTCGTGAAACTTCTATCGTGTCGCCTGCCTTGAGGGTTGCCAATGCATTGGAAAGCAGTCCATTATCAACTTTACTGTAAATCACCTCTATGTCTTTTTCATCGGGCGAATTTACCAATGAATAGGGTTTGGCGACATTTTTTCCATCAATTGTAAGTTGTAAACGGATAAACTGGCCCGCTTTAAATGCCATTTTATCGGTGCGAATTTTTAGTAAATAAAGCCGATCTGTCCATGCTCTGTTTTCTATTACTTTACCGCTAGTGAAACTTGAAGATGTGGTAGCCATGCGCAACCTCTATTCTTAGATTTTTTTGTTCAGTACTTTAAATATTAGGGCGTGAAATGATAATACAACCTGATAATAGTGATGGTTAATGCGACGCATATGCGTGTGCGAGTGGTGGCTATAGCATAAGAGAGAAGGGAGAGTGTTTTGAATTGCATTACTCTCGCGTCAGTCAAATTTTAAAGGTAAAAGTAAGAGCTGGCCCATAGTTTGATGATTCTGGGCTTGATAACCCTAAACTTGATAACGCTGTGGCTTAAATGAAAAATTAGGCCTTAGATTGAACCAGCCTCTTTAATACCGTTATTTTTCGCCAAACGGGTCTTCAGACAACATAAGCCAGACATAAGGTGCATAAGTTAAAACGGCGCCTTGCGTTATACCAAGTTCATTCCATACAGTAATGACTTGCGCTATTAGTGACTTATTACCAGTGTCATTTTTTAAAGCTTCTAATGCGGCGATAAAAGGATCAATACTAGAATCATCAACAAATTTGTTTAATAACTCGATTGATTCAGCAATTCTCATGCTATCAATCTGTATACCTTTTTCAATATCCATCATAATTTCTATTCAGCCTTTTACAAATATAAAAACAGCATTGGGGCAGGTTAAACCTACCCCTTTATTTTTTGCATGATTTATTGTTTTAATTATTCAAAACAGTTGTGGGTTTTGTTTGTTACTGACTGGGCATCTGCATTAACTCTGAGACTTCAAGTGAGCCACCAATCTCAAGAAACGGACAGTCTTGTGCAATCGCCAGGGCGTCCTTAATCGAGTCGGCATTGATGATGCTGAAACCCGACATCGCACTGCTGCTGCCTTCTCTTATTGATCCATCTGAGCCTACTGTAGCTGTATCTTTTAATGGCAGCATCGGGCTAACAACGGATTCTTTAATAGTCCCTAACCACTGCATGTACTTATCAAAATGCTGCTTAGCTTTCTCCGGGCTGGATGGCTGATTACCACCCAGATATACAAATACGAACTGCGCCATTAGTCTTTCCTCATTGAATATATCCGCCAATCATACCATTTTAGCCTGATTCTTAAAAACACAGCATGCGGTTAATTGCAGAAACACAGAAGATGTGTAGATTGGGGGAGGTTCAAGCTGATTCTTTTTTATTGATTTTACGTAACAGGGTGTAAGCTTTAAGCATCATTCACGGATTGTTTTATAAGTAACAACGATACCTCGGAAATGAGTCGTTGTTGAAAATTCCTGAAGCTCAGAGTGAAGCGATTATAAAACCATCCAGCATGGCCAATACTGGTATGCGGTAACGATGGCGTTTATAAGTTGTCACACTTGAGTGGTATAAAATAATGAGATAAGTTGACAGTATCTCGTAAACGTCTGGCGCGACCTGCACAGGCTATAGCCAATTTTTGTTTTATAAAAATATGACCAGGGAGATTCTCATGCTAGTTACATTCTCAACCAGTGCCTTTGCCGACATCACTATGTTTGGCGATGTTGCCCTCTCTATGCTGAAAATGATGGGGCATAGTGGAACTGTCCCCAGTGCCATTCTGGCAGCAGATATACCTGCAGCATTGACTAAATTAACGGCGGCTATAGATGCACAAAATGAGGCGACGCCAGTTGATGATAAGGATGCAGATGAACCATCAGTCAGCATGGCTCATCGGGCCTTGCCGCTGATTGATCTATTGTCTGCTGCGGCAAAAGAAAACGCCGATGTCATGTGGAAATAATGAACGAACAAAAAGGTATTCATCACCCCAAGCAACGTCATGCAACAAGAGACGTAGAGGGCTTCGATTCACTGGCCGAGCTTGCGCTGGATATGCGCTCGTCATGGAATCATGATACCGATCAGGTGTGGCGTCAGCTGGATCCTGTGCTTTGGGAGCTAACGAAAAATCCCTGGGTTGTTTTACAGACGGTGTCACGCGAGAAGCTACAGCATGTTTTAGCGGATCCTGTTTTCTGCACACAAATTGATGCCTTGTTGCAGGCGAGACGCACTGCCGTTGAAGCGCCCGCCTGGTTTCAGCAAACCTACCCAGATACTCAGTTGAATTGTGTCGCCTATTTCAGTATGGAATTTATGTTGAGTGATGCCTTACCTATCTACTCGGGTGGGCTTGGCAATGTTGCAGGTGATCAGCTTAAGGCCGCCAGTGATCTGGGTGTGCCGGTTGTGGGTGTAGGCCTGCTGTACCAGCAAGGTTATTTTCGCCAGGAAATCGATAAGGATGGAGCGCAACAGGCGCTGTATCCTTACAACGATCCCGGTCAGTTACCGATTACGCCATTGCGTACCGACAGCGGTGAATGGTTACGTCTGGAGATTGCGCTGCCTGGTTACTCGCTCTGGTTACGTGCCTGGCAGGTGCAGGTGGGACGAGTGCAACTTTATCTGTTAGATAGCAATGATGCGGCAAATTACCCCGCGCATCGTGGCATAACCAGTGAGTTGTATGGCGGCGGGCCAGAGTTACGTCTCAAACAGGAATTGTTGCTTGGCATTGGTGGCTGGCGATTACTCGAGGCGCTTGGTTTACGACCAGAAGTCTGTCATCTAAATGAAGGCCATGCGGCCTTTGCTGTGCTGGAACGTGCCCGCAGTTTTATGGAGGAGAACGGCAAAACATTTGCAGAAGCACTGGCGGTGACCCGTGCGGGCAATCTGTTTACAACGCATACCGCTGTAGCCGCTGGTTTTGACCGTTTTGCGCCGGCACTTATCGAGCAATACCTTGGTGGTTATGCAGAACAGAGGCTGGGCATTACCTGCCATGATTTGCTCGCCCTGGGTCGTGAAGATCCTGACAATACCTCCGAAACTTTTAATATGGCTCATCTGGCAATACGCGGCAGTGGCGCGGTGAATGGTGTGAGCCAGCTGCATGGAGGAGTTAGCCGGCATTTATTTGAGCCACTGTTTGCGCACTGGCCCACCGATGAAGTACCGGTCAGACACGTTACTAACGGTGTGCATATGCCGACCTGGGATTCAGAGGCATCAGATGACCTGTGGACTAAGGCCTGTGGTAAGGATCGCTGGTTAGGTGAAACAGAAATACTCGAGCAGCGAATTCGTCAGGTCTCCGATACGGATCTGTGGAAATTTCGCCTCGCAGCCAGCCAGACATTTGTTGATTATGTGCGTCAACGCGTATCACGGCAGCTGGCGGTCCGAGGCATGTCGCCTGAAGATGTGGCTGTGACGAAACATTTGTTTGATCCCAATACTTTAACGCTGGGTTTCGCGCGACGTTTTGCCAGTTACAAACGGCCCAACTTATTACTACATGATCCAGAACGATTGCTCGGCATCCTCACCAATCCACAGCGCCCCGTGCAACTTATTATGGCGGGTAAAGCACATCCGGCAGATGAAGTAGGGCGTGCGCTGATTAAGCAGTGGTCGCATTTTATCCAGCGGCCCGAGGTACGTCCCCATGTGGTTTTTCTCAGTGATTACAATATGCTGATAACCGAGCAGATGATTCAGGGTATTGATGTATGGCTCAATACACCTCGGCGTCCCTGGGAGGCCTGTGGTACTAGCGGTATGAAGGTACTGGTTAATGGTGGCATTAATCTATCGGTACTGGATGGATGGTGGGCGGAAGCCTATACGCCTGATGTTGGCTGGGCGCTGGGCGATGGTCAGGAACATGGTGACGATCCGGCGTGGGATGCGCATGATGCAAACGCGCTTTACGAGCTGCTGGAAAATGAAGTAATTCCGGAATTTTATACACGCGACGAACAGGGCATGCCAGGCGCCTGGATTACACGAATGCGCGAAAGCATGGCGTGTTTAACACCACAGTATTCAAGTAATCGGGCGGTGCGTGAATACACCGAGCAACATTATCTTCCGGCGGCGGCTGCCTACTGTGAACGAGCGGCCAATAAGGGTGCAAAGGGAGAGGCTCTGGTTAAGTGGAAGCAGATGTTACAACAACACTGGTCCGCTTTACGTTTTGGTGAAATGACGCTGCTGACAGAAAATGAGCAACATGTGTTTGAAGTTCAGGTGTACCTTGATGATCTTGAACCGCATGCAGTACGTGTTGAGCTTTTTGCCAATGGCATTGATGGCAATGCGGCGGAACGAATTGAGATGAAGGCGGTGCGAGATCTGCTGGGATCGGTAAATGGTGTTGCCTTTCAGGCAGAGGTGCCGGACACGCGTCCCGCGACAGATTACACGGTGCGACTGATCCCTCATCATGAAGGTGTGGCAATACCACTAGAAGAGGCGCATATTCTTTGGCAGCGATGATATTCATATGGATATGCCTGAACACTTACTACATCTGTTTGTCGGATGGATAGCCCGTCGCAGTCGTCATCTATTTTTAAAATCTCTAAGGAAAAATAGTAAAAGTAATCAACAGACTTAATCCAGGTTGAACAATAAGGAAGCAAAAAGGTATTAGCGCTTATGCCGCGACACTGGGTGACTGGAGTTTCCTGGGGATAAATTTAATGCAGATTGTAATGCCAAAAATGAAGATGTAATTTCTACACACGCTGGACGCGTAAAGGTGCGTGTTATTTGCACCGACGAAGAACAGATGATCGCAGCAATGGTTGTTCAACAGCTGGGTCTGGCGCTATAAATGAAAAGCCAAAAGGAAATAAATATGATCATGAAGGCGCAAAAACAAATGTTAGAAGACACACCGCTGTCAGCAGAGTTGCTAGGCAAAATGGATGCCTACTGGCGCGCGGCCAACTATCTTTCTGTTGGGCAGATCTATTTATACGACAATCCATTGCTCAAAAAACCCCTGACGATTGAACACGTAAAACCTCGTTTGCTTGGGCACTGGGGAACCACGCCGGGGCTTAATTTTATTTACGTCCATCTCAATCGAATCATCCAGCAATATGACTTGAACATTATCAATATTACCGGCCCCGGACATGGTGGGCCGGGCCTTGTTGCCAACACCTATCTGGAAGGGGTTTATAGCGAGGTGTATCCAAATATTTCCGAGGACGAGCAGGGGATGAAGAAATTATTCACCCAGTTTTCCTTTCCCGGTGGCATCCCCAGTCACGTTGCGCCGGAAACGCCGGGCTCAATTAATGAAGGCGGTGAACTCGGTTATGCCTTGTCTCACGCCTATGGCGCCGCGTTTGATAATCCTGATTTGCTGGTGGCCTGCGTAGTCGGCGATGGCGAAGCGGAAACCGGCCCCATGGCGACCAGTTGGCATTCCAATAAATTTCTTAATCCGCTGCACGACGGTGCGGTGTTACCGATTCTACATTTGAACGGTTACAAAATTGCGGGCCCCACCGTGCTGGCGCGAATTTCACATGATGAACTGGAGTCTCTGTTTCGTGGCTATGGTTACACGCCGTATTTCGTTGAGGGCGATGATCCCGAAACAATGCACCAACAAATGGCCGCAATACTCGACATCGCGGTGGCTGAAATTCGCGCGATTCAGCGTGATGCGCGAGAAAATGGATTCAGCGAACGTCCACGCTGGCCGATGATTATTTTGCGTTCGCCGAAGGGCTGGACGGGCCCCGAGTCCGTCGATGGGAAACAAATCGAAGATACGTTTCGCGCACACCAGGTGCCGGTGACGAACTTCATCAAGCAGCCACAGCATTTAAAAATTCTTGAACAGTGGATGAAGAGTTACCGTCCAGAAGAGCTGTTTGATGAGTCTGGCAAACTGATGGCTGAACTGGCTGAACTGGCACCCAAAGGACACCAGCGCATGGGCGCGAACCAGCATGCCAATGGAGGCTTGTTGTTGCGTGATTTGCGCATGCCAGATTTTCGTGACTATGCAGTCGAGGTACCACATCCCGGTGAGGTTAAGGCCGAAGCAACGCGTGTTCAGGGAGAGCTTATACGCGACGTTATGAAGCTCAATATCAAGTCGCGTAACTTCCGTATTTTCAGCCCGGATGAAACCGCGTCGAATCGCTGGGCGGCGCTGTTTGAAGTTACCAAACGCTGCTCGACCGCAGAGATTCTGCCCGGCGATGAGAACATTGCACCCGATGGCCGAGTGATGGAGATGTTGAGTGAGCATCAGTGCCAGGGTTGGCTGGAAGGTTATTTGCTAACCGGACGTCACGGTTTTTTCTCCTGCTATGAAGCGTTTATTCATATCATCGATTCGATGTTTAACCAACATGCCAAGTGGCTCGATGTAACACGCGACATTGCCTGGCGCAGGCCCATTGCCTCGTTAAATTATTTATTGTCATCGCACGTTTGGCGACAGGATCATAATGGTTTCAGTCATCAGGATCCGGGGTTTATCGATGTGGTTGTTAACAAGAAGGCGGAGATTATTCGCGTCTATTTGCCGCCCGATGCCAACACCTTGTTATGTATAACGGACCATTGCCTGCGCAGTCATAATGATATTAATGTCATAGTCGCAGGCAAACAGCCCGAGCTGCAATGGCTGGACATGGACGCAGCAATTAAGCATTGCACCGCTGGATTGGGTATTTGGAAATGGGCTAGCAATGACCAGGGGGGTGACCCAGATGTGGTGATGGCCTGTTGTGGTGATGTGCCAACGCTGGAGACGCTAGCCGCCGTAAAGATTTTGCACGCGCAATTTCCTGAACTTAAAATTCGCGTGATTAATGTGGTCGATCTGATGACATTGCAACCAGAGAGCGAACACCCGCATGGTATTTCAGATAAAGATTATGATGTGCTGTTTACCAGAGACAAGCCGATTATTTTTGCTTATCACGGCTACCCCTGGCTAATCCATCGACTGGCTTATCGACGTGCCAGTCACCACCATTTGCATGTGCGCGGTTACAAGGAAAACGGCACCACTACCACGCCTTTTGATATGGCCGTGTTAAACGATCTGGATCGCTTTCATCTTGCGGCTGATGTGATCGACCGCGTGCCGAGTCTGGGTTCGCGTGCCGCCTATGCAAAACAGTATTTGCGAGACAAGCTGCAGGACCATAAGGTCTACATCGAAAAACACGGCGAAGATATGCCGGAAATTCTTAACTGGAAATGGCAGGGTGAATAAATTAATTCAGTTCTGGGAGAACCTGCGCTCAAGTTTCTGGTTTTTGCCTTCGCTTATGGTCACGGTCGGTGTAGTCTTTGCAGTGGTGCTGATCGAGGCAGACTCTGTCACTAGCGACCGTTGGCTGAACCACTGGCCACGCCTGTTTGGGGTAGGGGCAGAAGGTGCGCGACTGATGTTGTCTACGCTGGCCGGTTCAATGATGACGGTGATGGGCATCACCTTTTCCATGACCCTGCTTGCACTGGTGCTGGCATCGGGACAGTACACCTCTCGCATTCTGCGCAACTTCATGCGCAACCGCGTCACGCAATTCACGCTGGGGAGTTTCGCCGGCATTTTCGCTTATTGCCTGATCGTGTTACGCACTATTCGCAGTAGCGGTGGTGTAGACGAGTTCATACCGAGCCTGGCGGTATTCTTTGCCTTTATCATCTCGCTCGGTGGCATCGGTATCCTTATTTATTTCATTCATCATATTGCCTCGTCGATTCAGGCATCCAACATTATCGCATCGGTCGCTCATGAGACCAACGCCTCGATTGATCAGTTGCTGCCAGAAGACCCGGAGCATAAGCTGGAGCAGTGTCCTGATGAAGATGCAGTCCAGAACCAGACGATCGATTCACTGGATGAGAGAACCTGGTATCCAGTGCCGGCAACAGTGAGCGGTTATATTCAAAGCGTGAATAACAATAGGCTACTGCATCTGGCGGGAGCTAGCAGGAGCATCGTGCGGATGGAGCAAGGTATTGGCGACTTCGTTGTGCAAGATACGGCATTGCTATCACTTGCGCTGACCTATCCGCCAGAGCAAAAGACCATTGATGCGTTTAATGCGGCTTACAGTATTGGGCGCAATCGCACGGTTGCGCAGGATCCGGCTTTCGGTATTCGGCTGATTGTAGACATAGCCATTAAGGCACTTTCTCCAGGGATCAATGACACCTCGACGGCGATAATGTGTGTGGACTACCTGACTTCGATTATGGCTCGGCTGACCTGTCGGCAATTCCCGCCGGTGCATCATTACGAGGCAGAAACGTTACGTGTGATCGCGATCGTGCCGGGTTTTGAGAATCTATTGGTCGAGGCCTTTGATCAGATTCGGGCTAACGCCGAAGTGAATGTTGCCATACTGGTGCGCATGCTCGGTGCGCTTGATACCATCGGCAGTCTGACGGTCAGACCCCGCCACTTACGAGCACTCGATGAACAGCTGAAGTGCATTGCCGAGCTGACCGATCGCACCATCGAAGCCACCCATGATCGCGCGCGGCTCGAAAGGCGGCTGTCGGAGGTGCGCGAAACGCTGGAAGCTCGGTCTGCGTTGTGCGCAGGGGAAGAGAGGGTATAGTATTATGGAAATGACACGGACAATGGCAAACAAAAACGGTTTATCGAATACCGGTGTGGTGGTTTCGGTGCGCGGTAGTGTGGTGGATATATTGTTTGATGAATATTTGCCTCCCATCTACTCTTTGTTGCACGCGCGCGAGGGGCAAATTGCTATCGAGGTACTATCACAACTCGATTCACATCGTGTGCGTGGGATTGCTTTGACTCCCACGCAGGGACTGGCGCGTGGCATGCCAGTAGAAGATTCCGGTGCGCCGTTACAGACACCCGTTGGTAAAGGTATTTTGTCACGCATGTTTGATGTGTTTGGCAACGCCATTGACCGTCAGGAGCCGCCAACGGATATTCAGTGGCGTTCGGTGCATAACGCACCACCACCCTTGGCGCGTCGCTCCACCAAATCCGAAATTTTTGCAACCGGCATCAAGGTAATTGATGTGCTGATGCCGCTGGAACGTGGTGGCAAGGCCGGCCTGTTTGGTGGCGCGGGTGTGGGTAAAACGGTGTTACTCACCGAGATGATTCATAACATGGTCGGGCAACATTCCGGCGTGAGTATTTTCTGCGGCATTGGTGAACGTTGCCGTGAAGGTGAAGAGCTTTACCGCGAAATGAAAGCCGCCGGTGTGCTAGATAATATGGTGATGATGTTTGGGCAGATGAATGAACCGCCCGGTGCACGTTTTCGCGTTGGCCATGCGGCACTCACCATGGCTGAATATTTTCGCGATGATGAACATCAGGATGTATTGTTACTGGTGGATAATATCTTTCGTTTTATTCAGGCGGGCATGGAGGTGTCGGGCTTAATGGGGCAGATGCCAGCTCGTCTGGGTTATCAACCAACCATGGGTACAGAGCTGTCGCAACTCGAAGAACGTATCGCGAATACAGACAGCGGTGCCATTACCTCAATTCAGGCGGTTTATGTGCCGGCGGATGATTTTACTGATCCGGCCGCGGTGCATACTTTTTCGCATCTTTCTGCATCTATTGTGCTGTCACGTAAACGCGCAAGTGAAGGACTTTATCCCGCGATTGATCCATTGCAGTCCAGCTCGAAAATGGCGACGCCAAGTATTATTGGACAACGGCACTATGCGTTGGCACAGGAAATTCGTCGCACACTGGCGCAGTATGCGGACCTTAAAGATATTATCGCCATGCTGGGTATGGAGCAATTGTCACCAGAGGATCATAAGGTTGTGGGGCGTGCGCGTCGACTGGAACGTTTTCTTACGCAGCCGTTTTTTACCACAGAGCAATTTACCAGTTTGAGTGGAAAACTGGTGGATCTTGATGACGCACTGGATGGTTGTGAGCGCATACTGCAAGATGAGTTTGAAGATTATCCAGAGAGTGCGCTCTACATGATTGGCGCAATTGATGAAGCGATAGAGAAAGCCAGGCAGATATCGGAAAGAGCAGAGAAACATACAGCCGATGAGCAAAAAGTTAAGTAGCCATGCATCTTAAAATTTTGTTGCCATATAAAGTTTTTGCAGACAGGCAGGATGTCCTGCGCATTGTTGCGGTGTCACACGAAGGGTCATTTGGCCTGTTGCCACGTCGACTGGATTGTGTGGTGCCTTTGCCCGCGGGAATACTGGTTTATGAAAGTGCAGCAGAAGGCGAAGTGTTTATTGCAGTTGATGAAGGCGTGCTGGTGAAAACCGGTGTCGATGTTCTGGTGTCGGTGCGTAACGCGATTGGTGGGATGGGTCTGGATAAATTACGTGATGCAGTAGAGGAAGAATTTTTACATCTGGATGAGCAGGAACAGAAACTACGTTCTGTACTGGCAAAAATGGAAAGTGGATTTATTCGACGCCTTGCAACATTTCATCAGGATAGATGATCGTAAACAAAGCATAGTGAATCTAATCTAATGGATACAAGCTGTTAATGACTGATGAAAAAGTAAAACCCAAAACCAGAGTCAAACCCAGGCCTAAATCTGTCGCTGGTGAATCTGAATTTAGCCAACAGGTTGGTGATATGGCAGCGCGTAAACTA
Source organism: uncultured Gammaproteobacteria bacterium (assembly GCA_963924875.1). Taxonomy (GTDB): domain Bacteria; phylum Pseudomonadota; class Gammaproteobacteria; order SZUA-229; family SZUA-229; genus SZUA-229. Next base: position 10,869 of record CAWUSX010000007.1, on the reverse strand, counting down.
AAAGCACAAAAATATGTTACGAAAACAGTATGGTCGGGGTTGGGTATGATGGGTCTGGTTGGCTGGTCTATAGCCATGCCGACGGTACTCGGTGCAGCGTTGGGGATGTGGCTGGATAAAAACTATTCGGCTGAGCATTCATGGACACTGATGTTGCTTGTTGCCGGCCTGTGCCTTGGTTGCTTCAATGCCTGGCGCTGGATAGATAAAGAAGACAGGGAAATTCACCAATACGAGGATGAAAATAATCATGACTGATTATCTGCAGATGCTGTTTTCTCTGTTCGCAGGATTATTGCTTGGCGTGTTTTTTTTCGCCGGACTCTGGTGGACAGTACGTCGACTTGCTACGAGTAAACATGTAGCACTTTTGTTTTTGTTTAGCCTGTTATTTCGAACCGGTATTGTTATTCTCGGGTTGTATTTAATTATGGCTGATAGCTGGCAACGATTAGTTGCGGGCCTGCTTGGTTTTATTCTCGTGCGTATTATTGCTACGCGACTTATGCGTGAAAAAGAACACACCAACTCTGTGCAACAGAAGAGCGATTATGCAGCTTAGTCCCGACGAAATTATTTACTGGCAAATGGGTTTTTTAAAACTCAACGCGACTATTGTTTTTACCTGGGCCGTGATGTTGCTGCTGGTTGTTGGTTCAATTCTTATTACGCGAAAACTAAAAACTGATTTACAACGCTCGCGCTGGCAAAACTTGCTGGAGATGGTCGTTATTACAATCAACAAACAAATAGAAGACGTTGGCTTAAGTCATCCACATAAGTATCTTGGTTTTCTGGGCTCACTTTTTTTGTTTATCGTTATTTCCGCCATTGGCACAGTGATACCCGGTTTTGAACCACCCACTGGATCGCTTTCCAGTACAGCGGCACTGGCTTTGTGCGTGTTGGTAGCGGTACCCATGTTTGGTATTCAGGAAAAGGGTTTGAAGCGCTATCTGTATTCTTATATTCAGCCGACTTTCATTATGTTGCCATTTAATATTATCAGTGAGCTTTCGCGAACCCTCGCGCTGGCGGTACGCTTGTTTGGTAATATGATGAGTGGCGCAATGATTATTGGTATTTTACTTAGTATTACGCCTTTTCTATTTCCTATTGTGATGACTGCGTTGGGATTACTTACCGGTGTAGTGCAGGCCTATATCTTTTTCATTCTGGCAACGGTGTACATTGCTGCGGCCACTCGGGTGCGTAAGCTTGATCCTCTGCCCGAATCAAAATCTGAAGCAAACTAATGAAACAACTATTTAAATTATTAAAGGAAAACCCATGGACAGCATGACAATTATCGCCGTCGTATCCATTATTACGGCAGGCCTGACTATCGCTATCGGTGTTATTGGGCCTTCACTGGGTGAAGGTAAGGCAGTAGCTGTAGCACTTAGCTCTCTGGCGCAACAACCTGATGCATCTGCCACCATAACGCGCACGCTGTTTGTTGGTCTGGCAATGATTGAATCGACCGCTATTTACTGTTTTGTGGTTTCGATGATTTTGTTGTTTGCCAATCCATTCTGGAATTTCGCTCTCGCTCAGGTAGCAGGAAAATAAGTCATGTTAATCGACTGGTTTACGATTATTGCACAGCTCATTAATTTTCTGATTTTGGTATGGTTGCTAAAACGATTTTTATATCAGCCCATACTTAATGCGATTGATGCGCGTGAGCAACGCATTGCGACAGAGCTTGCAGATGCCGCTGAAAAAATGACGCAGGCAGAAAAGCAACGTAAGGAATTCCAGAAAAAAAATACAGAGTTTGAAAAGCAACGAAATAATTATCTTAATAAAGCCATTGATGAGGCGAAGGTTGAACATCAGCGGTTACTCGAAATTGCGCGCCAGGAGTCTGAAGATTTACGCGCTAAACAACAACAGGCTTTATTAAATGAACAACACAGCCTGCATGATGCAGTCACACATCAGGCGAGGGATGAGGTGTTCGCGATTGCACGTAAGGCACTCACTGACCTCGCAGATAGTTCGCTTGAGGAACGCATGACGGATATTTTTATTAAACGTTTGCGTGAACTCAATAATGAAGAAATGGCTGAATTGAAATCTACCTTTAAGTCATCAACTCAGGCACTGCTGATTCACAGCGCATTTGATTTGTCAGCCGAGCAGAAGGTGTCGATAGAAACGGCAATCGGGGAAATACTTGGAGAACACAAACAGATTGAATTTGTGACCGCAGCTGATCTGGTGAGTGGTATTGAGATCAGTACAGAGGGTCATAAGATTGGCTGGAGTATTGATAATTATCTCGCGCAACTGGCAGGCAGTGTAGATCACCTGTTGAAGAGTGATGGGCGCTCACAGCTAACAGCGGAAGTAAGCGATAAAAACAATAATGAATAACATCAATGAATAACGAAACCGACAGCCTGCAGGGTTCTTTTAATAGCGCATTTTCACAGATGCGTGAAGCGCTTGATTGTTTTACGCCAAAATTAAAACCAATGGAAGTCGGTAGCATAACCAGTATCTCAACGGGTATTGCAAAAGTATCCGGTTTGCCGGGCGTTGGATTTGAAGAGGTGCTGAGATTTCCTGGTAATAACAAGGATGATATCTACGGTATTGCTTTCAATGTTGATGAAGACGAAGTTGGTGTGGTGTTACTCGGCGAATACTGGCACTTACAGGCGGGTGATAAAGTTGAACGCCGCGGGCATGTCGTTGATGTGCCCGTAGGCGATGGACTTATCGGGCGTATTATTAATCCGATGGGGGAGCCTCTGGATGGTAAGGGCAGGCTGGTTTCCAGTGCGCGTTTACCTGTTGAACGTCCTTCACCACCGATAATGGATCGTGCGCCAGTTACCGTACCTTTGCAAACAGGTATAAAAGTCATCGACGCATTGATTCCTGTCGGTCGCGGACAGCGTGAATTAATTCTTGGTGATCGCCAAACGGGCAAGACGGCCATCGCACTGGATACGATACTCAATCAACGTGAGCAGAATGTGTTGTGTGTGTATTGTGCGATTGGTCAACGCGCTTCTGGTGTCGCCAAAGTGATTGCAACTTTACGCGAACAGGGTGCGTTGGAATATACCGTAGTTGTAGTTACCGAAGGTAATGATCCGCCCGGGCTTGCATACATCGCACCCTATGCAGCAACCAGTATCGCAGAATTTTTTATGCAGCAGGGTCGAGATGTACTGGTTGTATATGATGACCTTACACATCATGCGCGCGCCTATCGTGAGCTTTCGCTGCTATTACGTCGTCCACCCGGACGCGAGGCATTCCCCGGTGATATTTTTTATATTCACTCACGCTTGCTGGAACGCGCAACCCACTTACGTGAGGAGCTTGGTGGTGGCTCGTTAACCGCACTGCCGATTATCGAAACAGAGGCACAGGATATTTCCGCGTATATTCCAACAAACCTGATATCGATTACGGATGGGCAGATTTATCTTTCACCTTCATTGTTTGAGCTGGGTGTGCTGCCTGCCGTTGATGTGGGTAAATCGGTTTCACGTGTGGGCGGTAAGGCACAACGTGCGGCATATCGTGCGGTAGCCGCAGATCTTAAACTGGCGTATGCACAGTTTGAGGAACTGGAAACCTTTGCCCGCTTTGGCGCGCGACTGGATGAAAATACTCGAAAAATACTCGAACATGGACGACGCATTCGCGCCTGTCTTAAACAGCCAGAATTCTCACCGGTTTCCGTGATAGAGCAAATTGCGGTATTACTCGCACTGGCGGAAGAATTATTTGATGTCATACCACTGGAACAAATGACCGCGGCTGAAAATGCCGTGCGCCTGGCGACAGCAGATATTCCAGCGGATGTGTCTGCGCGATTTGCAAGTAGTAAAAAATTAACTGACGAAGATCGCGCCTGCATTGTGCAGAATGCCCGCGATGCGCTGGCAAGCTATAACGTTGAAGAGCAGGTGACGGATAAATAATGAGTGATAGCCTCGCCAGTCTGCGACATAAAATTGCCAGTGCTGAAGATCTCGAATCAGTTGTGAGTACAATGAAGGCGATAGCCGCATCCAGTATCGGGCAATATGAAACTGCAGTGCGTTCTCTGGACGATTATTATCACACAGTACAAATGGGTCTCGCGGCCTGTTTTCAGCAGGATGCGCAATCTGTAACAGCAAATATGTATCAGGCAGAAAGCAGGACGACGGGTGTGATTGTGTTTGGTTCTGATCAGGGCCTGGTTGGACAATTCAATGAGTTAATGGTGGAGTTCGCCGTAAACACGCTTGATAAAATCCCGGGAAACAAAATAGTCTGGGCCGTTGGTGAACGAATTCAATCGCGCCTGGAGGAGACGAATCTTGTACCACGGGAAGGTTTTGTTTTACCAAATTCTATTAATGCCATTACCTCTCTGGTTGGGCAAATTTTAATTGAAATGGAGGCGCAACGGGAACAGGGTGTATTTGATCAGGTATATATTTTTTATAATCGTCCGCAGTCTGATTCAATTTATACACCAGTCAGTCATAGGCTGTTGCCGTTAGATGAATCATGGCGAGATAAAATATCTAATATAAAATGGCCAACTAAAAATTTACCTGAGCTTGTTAATAACAGGGAGAAAACACTGCGGGCATTAATGCGTGAATATTTATTTGTATCTCTTTTCAGAGCATGTGCCGAATCACTGGCCAGTGAAAATGCCAGCCGACTTGCAGCGATGCAGCGCGCAGAGAAAAATATCGATGAACTGCAGGGGGATCTTAATCGAACGTTTTATCGATTGCGTCAGAATGGTATTGATGAAGAATTGTTTGATGTGATCTCAGGTTTCGAAGCGTTAAGCCAGTGAAGGTTTCAGGGGTAGCTATAAGAAGTAATTAATTAGACATTCAGTTTAACAGATTTTAATTTGAGCTATGATTAAAAACTTAAGCACATAAATACATTCACTATTTGTCTGAGTAGAAAATTACGTTTTTGAAAAAAGTTTAAATTATGCCACCAGGTTTCAGTAAAGTATTGAAGAAGATTTAAATAATTGCAGTTTGTCTAAATGCTCTTATGCAAATAATAATTATAATTAAAGGTAACTACAGGCAATGAATTTTCCACCCATGCCCGAACCCCATGCTCTGGCTGTACTTGCGCTAGTTGTGCTTGCACTTGTGTTGTTTAGCCGGGAAAAAATTGCTATTGAAACCTCCAGCCTTTTTATACTGGTGTTACTCACCAGCGGCTTTGTTGCATTTCCCTATGTTACGCCGCAGGGTGAACACATTGAGGCGGTGGATTTTTTCAGTGGCTTTGGTCACGAGGCACTGGTGGCTGTGTGCGCATTGATGATCGCCGGCAGTGGTCTGGTGCGCACCGGTGCACTCGAACCACTCGGGCGTAATCTCGCGCGTTTGTGGAAGTTGAGTCCAGCGCTTAGCATGTTGCTAACACTCATTATTGGTGCCTTCCTCAGCGCCTTCGTTAACAATGTTCCCATCGTCGTATTATTGTTGCCGATACTCATCAGTGTGTCATTGCGCACCGGTGCATCGTCTTCCGGTATGTTAATGCCCATGGGATTTGCGACACTGGTTGGGGGCATGAGCACGAGTATCGGCACCTCCACCAATCTGCTGGTGGTGTCGGTGGCTGCAGACATGGGGCTGCGTAAAATAGAGATGTTTGATTTTTTTATCCCCGCAGCCATCGTTGCCTGTATTGCCATTGTGTACCTGTGGTTGATTGCACCATTACTGTTACCGGCAAGGCAGGCCAGACTTAGCGATAGCTCACCGAGAATATTTGCCGCACAACTGGCCATTCCAGAGGACAGCTTTGCCGTCGACAAAACGCTGGCAGAAGTCATCGAAAAAGCCGGCGGTATTATGGCCGTGTCGCGCATTATGCGTGACAGTAATACCTTCATTCAGCCACTACCGGATGCGCATATTCGCGCCGCTGACAGATTATTAGTCAGCGACACCCCGGATAATCTCAAAGAATTCGAAAGCGCACTCGGTGCCATGTTATATGTCGGTGATACCGCGGTTGATGAGGAAAATCCCTTGTCCGGCGAAGGCCAGCAGATGGCCGAAATTATCGTCGTGCAGGGTTCGCCCTTGCAGGGCATGACGCTGCGGCAGCTAAACTTTTCCGAGCGTTACCAGTTGCTGGTACTGGCGATATCCCGTGCGGGCATCACACTGGAAACCTTGCGCGAGAAAATAGAACAGGTCCGGCTGCGCACAGGGGATATCTTGCTGGTACAGGGGCACACTGAAAATATTGTAGAGACCAAACGTGCGGGTAAATTACTGGTGCTGGATGCCACTGCAGACCTGCCACACACCGACAAGGCATCCACCGCATTAATCATCATGGCAGGCATCGTCATCTTTGCTGCGTTCGGGCTGGCACCCATTGCCATCAGTGCCGTGTGTGGTGTGTTTGTAATGTTAATAACCCGCTGCCTGTCATGGCGCCATGCCTCCAAGGCACTCAGCACCCAGGTCATATTAATCGTGGTGGCGAGTTTGGCACTGGGCTCAGCACTATTAAAAACCGGCGGCGCCGAGTACCTGGCGCAGGTGTTCGTTGCCGTCACCAGCGGCGCATCACCGGCAGTTATTCTGTCGGGGCTGATGTTATTGATGGCCATCATGACCAATATAGTTTCCAACAATGCCGCAGCCGTTATCGGCACCCCCATTGCCATCAGTATCGCGCAGCAACTTCAGGTAAATCCGGAACCCTTCGTTATCGCCGTGCTGTTCGGTGCCAATATGAGTTATGCAACACCCATGGCATATAAAACAAACTTGCTGGTGATGAATGCAGGCGGTTACACGTTTATGGATTTTGTGCGTGTCGGTATCCCACTAACCATCATCGTCTGGCTGGGTTTATCCTTCCTGTTACCCATAATGTATACGCTTCCCTGATAACTCTTCATGATGAAGGTCGACTAATTTGAGATGATTATTATGATTGTGCTTTTTTAATAAATCCATCTCACTCATGCATAGAGGACATTGGCTATCGTAAAAAATAGTAAGTATCATTTATTATCTGCCTTTATAAGTTGGCTATTTTCTGGTAAACGCCAGGGTTTTCAGTTACATATTTTATAGTTAGCGCAGTTTATAGTGCCGCCTCTGCATGGCAGACGATTGGCTTCCGATTGATCAATATTACTGGCGGTGTTTTGATTGTTCAACTTTATGTTCATGCGTCATTCTTCCTTTTAATGCTATTGCTTTATATAAATAGAGTAACGTTCAAGTGCCTCTTTACGACTAGCACTGAGGTCTACAATTGGACGATTAGTGAAATCGTTATCGTGCAACCATAAATTAGAATATTCATTTTTTTTATCAAACTTTTTAGACTGCGTATCAGGATTGAATATTCTAAAATAGGGTGCAGCATCTACACCGCAGCCGGCTACCCATTGCCAGCCCATGCTGTTGTTTGCAAGATCTGCATCGACCAGGGTGTCCCAAAACCAGCGCGCGCCATGTTGCCAGTGAATGCCCATATTTTTTGTGAGTAGTGACGCAACTAACATGCGCACACGATTATGCATACTGCCGGTTTCCCATAGCTGCTTCATTCCCGCATCGACGAGAAGAATGCCGGTATTTCCGTGTTGCCATTTTTTTAAGCTCTCTTTATCGTCTTTCCAGAAAGCGTCATGGAATTTTTCATTCATTGCTTGCAGGGCGGTATGCGGGAAGTGATACATAATGTATTGTGCATATTCTCGCCAGATAAGCTGGCGTAGAAAAGCCTCGGCGGCCTCTGCATAGTTTCTGTTTTTATATTCCAATAAAGGAATTAAAGCGGTAACAACTTGTGACAGGCTTATTTCACCAAAATGTAAGTGTGGTGAAAGCGTTGAAGTGGCATCAATAGCAGGAAAATCACGAGATGAAATATAATCTAATATTTTTTCGTCGATAAAATCATCCAGCCTGATATGCGCGGCATCCTCACCGGGTGTCCAATATTGATGTAACTTAGAATGCCAGTTATGCGTGTCCAGTAGGCCTAATTTATTTAATGAATCGACGCTATTTAAATTTATTTTTTCTAAACAAGGTGCGCATTTTTTTACCTGAGTGCTATGTGAATAAAAATCTGAAAAGTTTAATTCACTGCGAAGCTTTCGATAAAACGGCGTGAAGACTCTATAAGGTGTTTGTTTACTAGCGGTTAAAAAGTCTGCTGGGTTTTGTAATAATCCATTAGTAAGGCGTTTTACAGTGATGTTTTTAGCATTTAGTTTGTTTACTATTTTTGTTTCACATATAACGCGGTTTGGCTCAACTCTATTTGTCCACACCACGGAATCTATATTATATTTGTTTACCCATTTTTCTATGCTGTCTACTGAATTCGCCTTAACGAAATGCAGTTTGATATTTAATTCTAATAAGCTATTTGCAAGTTTACTCAGGCTGTGATGTAGCCACCATCTTGATGCCGCGCCTTCAGACCAGGGTGTATCTTCTTGTGGGCTATAAATGTATACAGCGATAACAGGGGTACCTTGCTCTAAAGCCCACTCCAGTGCAGGATTATTATGCACGCGTAAATCGCGTTGTAACCAGAGCAGGGTATTCATCTTATTCCTCTTGTGAGGTGTTAGGGTTTCGAGAGGCAGGATAAGCTGTCACGTGACTTTCAAATACGCGTAGGGCTACAGATATATTAGAGCCAAGTAGTATTCCACCTGCCGATTCAAACTTTTCTGCATCGATTAATTTATCTGAACCACCTACAAATATGGGCGCTTTAATATCTGTGATTACGTCTGTTAATTCATTATTTACGTTTGTGTCCATTTGAGTTTGTGCACCAAGTACAACCGCTTTTGCTGCCGAGCGTTGCACAATATAGCTAAGTTGGTTAAACGGTAAATCGGCACCAAAATATAAAACTCTATAGCCTCGCGCCATGGCCGATAAAGCAAATAACATGAGTCCAATTTCATGGTATGAGCCAGGTACACAGGCACAGATGATTCGTGTACCACTGGCATGTGAATAGGAGTGATGAAAACGCGCACCAAGGCGATTTTTTAGCCAGCTAGTATAAAAGTGCTCTTCGGCGATACCGCCTTCGGGGTGTTCAATCCAGGCTTTACCTAGTTGGCTTATTACTGGTTGAATGAGGCGGTCTGTCACCATATCAATCGGGTATAAGGAGGAGGCTTCGTTATAAATTGCGTCTATCCTTTCAATACTAAAATCACTGCTGGCTTCTAGTGTTTTTTGTATGAAACCGTCCCATACGCTGTGCATAGAGGACAGATTATTGCCTGAAGCGTTATCGCTGTCGGAAGATGCCTGATATGTATTTGTAGAGGTTTTGTCTGTAAGCAACATCTTTGTAATTGACGGTAGAGAGTGGCCGTCATTAAGCAGATCAATAATTTTAAGCACCCGCTTATAATCATTATTATTATATAAACGATGACCTTTTGGAGTCCTTTCTGGCGTTAAAAGTCCATATCTTCGCTCCCATGCCCTCAAAGTTGATGTTCCTACCGATGTCTTCTCGGACAGAATTCTAATAGGGAATCGCTCAAGATCAGCACTTGAGTTGGTTTCAACTGCGCTATTTAGTATCTTATTATTCATTGTCTTATGGTTTTTCATGGTTTTATTGTACAAGAATAATTGACCTGTACAAGTATTAAGTATAATCTTTTAATCATTGTACAAGTTTGATGTGCAGGATTTTCTTATCTAAGTGGATTAAACGCTTTCTCAAGGCTCAAAACAAGGCAGATACGTGTGAATAAACAAGTGACAGATAAACAACCGTCAGATATGAGCTATCAGGGGAAAAGGTATCTAGGTCAGGCGAATTTCCAGCACGGCAGAAGAGCCTCCATGGGGGTTTTGCTGGTTAATTTAGGCACGCCAGAGCAACCTACGGCATCATCGGTAAGGCGTTATCTTGCAGAGTTTCTTTCCGATCCCCGTGTGATTGAAATTCCAAAATTCGTATGGAAGCTCATTCTGCATGGCATCATTTTACGTGTCAGGCCTGCTAAATCGGCAAAGGCATATCAGAAAGTGTGGAGCGATAAAGGCTCACCACTTATGGCGGGTACTACAGAGCTTGCAGAAAAAATTAGCATGAAATTAGCAGAGACATTACCTGGAAAATGTAATGTCCGAATGGCGATGCGCTATGGCTCACCTTCAATTGAGCAAGGTTTAACCGCGTTATCTGCAGATGGCGCAGAACGAATTATGGTGTTGCCGTTATATCCGCAATATTCTGGTGCGACTACGGGATCAGTGGCGGATGCGGTGTTTAAATGCCTAACAAAATGGCGCTGGGTGCCAGAGCTAAGGTTACTAGGCCCATATCATGACGATCCTGCTTATATTAAAGCGCTCGCACAATCTATCAGGTCCAACTGGGAGGTTACGGGTCAGAAAATAAATGAATCACATAAATTATTTATTTCATTTCATGGTATGCCGAAATCAACGCTTACAACAGGCGATCCGTATTTTTGTCATTGCCATAAAACAGCACGACTTCTTGCAGAAGAACTAAATTTGAAAAATGATCAATGGGAAATGGCCTTTCAGTCTCGGTTTGGTAAGGCCGAATGGTTGCAGCCTTATGTAGCAAAACGATTAGTTGAATTACCCAAAGAGGGTATTAAAAATATTACCGTTGTGTGTCCGGGTTTTTCTATCGATTGTTTGGAAACATTAGAAGAAATTGCGATTGAGGGTAGGCATGATTTTTTACAGGCAGGAGGCGAGCGCTTTGAATATGTTCCTGCACTTAATGCGTGTAATAGTCATGTGGCATTAATGGTGGAACAAATTATTAATAATGCAGGTGGATGGCCAGAAATCGAAAAAC
>CAWUSX010000006.1:0-25530 GCA_963924875.1 uncultured Gammaproteobacteria bacterium | reverse complement strand
ACCACCGCGACCGCCACTCATGGCGGCCCCCATGAGTAATGCGCTTAATACTGCACTGCCTACACCGCCGCGTCTTCTTCGCCCGAATAGCGGGCCAATTAAAAACAGGCCGATAAACAACAGATAGCCAAGGCTGCCCGTGCTGCGTTTTTCTTTACGCAAGCGTGGCGCGGGTACATTTTCTAATTTGCCGCCAACGCTCTCGGCAATCATCCCAAGGCCAACCAGTATGCCGGCGCCGGTTTGTCCCTGTTTGAAAAACGGAATAATACCGGTGCGAATAATGCGCCCGGCAGTTATATCGGGAAGATTACCTTCAAGTCCACGGCCCACTTCTATACGTACTTTACGGCTTTCTGTAGCGACTAGCAGGAGCACGCCGTCATCTTTACCCTTAGCACCGAGCTTCCATTTATCGACGACCTTAATGGAATAGCCTTCTATGGTTTCATCTTCCAAGGAGGGTATGACAAGTACTTGAAGTTGAGGCCCGTATGTTTGCTGGAACTGTAACAGGCTGGCGGCGATTTTTGCCTGATCGGAGCGACTTAATACCCCGGCAAGATCCACCACCGGGCTGCTGTGTTCAGGCACATCGAGAGCATATACCGGGTTCGCCAATAAGGCGCCCAGCAAGCTCAGCAGAAGTAATACTCTAAATAACATTAAAAGTTAATTTGCGGTGCTTGTTTAACCGCGGCTTCGTTTTCAACCGTGAACTGAGGCTTTTTCTCATGTTTCAGGAAGATGGAGTTGTACCAGGAGGTAGGTGGTACCGTTACCAGATTGTTAAATTCTTTAATGCTTTGAATATAGCGATTTCTGGCTACTGTAATGCGATTTTCCGTACCTTCAAGTTGCACCTGAAGGTCACGAAAGTTCTGGTTTGCCTTAAGATCAGGGTAACGCTCAACAACTACCATCAATCGTGACAGGGCAGAGCCTAGCCCGGCTTGTGCCTGAGAAAACTTACTCATGGATTCGGGGGTTAGTTGGCCGGCGCTTACCTGTGTTTGGGTTGCTTTTGCTCGAGCCTCTACCACCGCAGTCAATGTTTCTTTCTCATGCGCGGCAGAGCCCTTAACGATATTGACCAGATTAGGAATTAGATCAGAGCGACGTTTATACTGGTTAAGTACTTCTGACCATGCAGCGTCCACTTCGTTGAGTGCGGTAGGAATGCTTTGCATGCCGCAACCAGATAACAGCAGTGAGTAAATAAGTATGGCGTATGTGCCTAAGTGCATAGTTGATTTTTTCATGTGGGTACCTTATCAGAAAGGGGTAGAGAACATCAATTTCATTTCATCAGACGGCTAGTCTAATCGTTGTATTAATAAACTTATCTGGAATAATAGTCAAAGTAATCTAGTTAGATTTATAGGGACTTAACTGGTAGAGATTTGAACATTGATTAAATATGCGTGCTCAGGGTTACATTAATCATTGGTCTATCAATAAGGTATAAGGGATATGTTTCTGCAGTATTGATTTTCACATTTGTTATAAGTGACAATTATTTGTCACTTAAATAGCAAAAAATAGGAAGGAAAATGCGATTTTCTGGGGTGTTATGGGTAGCATTTTTGGTCCTTTAGCCATTCCATATGTATTTTTCTCAACGCCAGGAGACAACAATAAAAACTAATATTCAATATGCATTTACGTTTCTTGCCATGGCTATATTGTCTGGGTGCAGCATAAGTAATACATACTAGGGCACGCAACAATATCAAGTTAATCAGTGCCTAAAAACAATACCGTCAGCGGAATATGATGATTGCATAAAACAGCCAGGTAAAAGCTATGTAGAATATAGTCAGCAACGTAAGGAAATTATTGCTCCAGAATGACCGTGTGTGAGATTATAAAAATACTTAAAGATTCTATGTATAAAGGTCTGCTGTACTGAATTTATCTAAATATCCGTTTGGCCGCTTCAATTCACACAAATATGCAAAGGAATAGTATAAATGGCAAAACAATATACGCAAATTAGTGACAAGCTAAAACAGTTTATCGAACAGCAAAAAATCTTCTTTGTAGGCACTGCAGCCTCGGATGGTAGGGTAAACATATCGCCTAAAGGGATGGATTCTTTAAGGATTGTTGATAGTAACCGCGTCGTCTGGTTAAACGTCACTGGAAGTGGAAATGAAACCTCTGCGCATATTCAGGAAAACTCTCGAATGACCATAATGTTTACGGCTTACGACGCTGAGCCAATGATTTTGCGGCTTTATGGAAATGCGGATGTAGTGCATAAAAATGATTCTGAATGGAGTGAATTATTTTCTTTATTCAACCCCATTCCAGGTGCAAGGCAGATATTTCTTCTTACCGTTGATCTTGTGCAAATATCTTGTGGTATGGCGGTACCATTTTTTGACTATGTTGAAGAAAGACAGCAACTCAATAATTGGGCTACTCAGAAAGGCGAATCTGGGATACATAATTACTGGTTGGATAAAAATCAGACAAGTATTGATGGAAAGCCTACTCATATTAAAGAAAAAAATAGCTGAAAATGCATAAACAAATTATCGACATTAACGATATACTGAATTTCATAGATCTTAGTCATTTATAGTATCGACAATAAATACATTCGACTTAATACGGAATTAATTAATACCATGATTGAAAATCGCAGAATTTTTTTCTGTTTAATCTTTTTTATAGCCAGTAATTGTTGGGCCGCAGAAAATCAGATAGATACAGTAAATGACTTACCCGTTTCGAACGTAGTAAATGAAGATGATCTTCAGATAGATCATAATTATGATGACATGACTTTATTACGACCCTATGAACCTACTATATTGGGGTTTCGTAAAGATGATGGCGAAGGCTGGTTTCTTGATATTAAGCTTTCTCTGAAATATCCGCTTGGTCACGATGGTTTATATAAGGATAAAAATAACCGCGGTATTATTCCATTTTGGTCATTCGCATTTACGGGGGGCTGGGGTCAGTATGTGTTTGATAGAAAATCATCACCGGTTCTTGCTACAAGATACAATCCAGAGGTATTTGGTCGCTGGTGGTTACGTGATAGGTATCAATATTTTGATGTTATTTTTGGCCATGAATCGAATGGACAGAGCATTGGAAGCTGGGATACATATAACGTTAAAAAATTAGAGATTAGTAGTATTGAAGATCCTAAATCTGGCGATAATGTTGAAAATGCCAGAGATTATATTTCCCGTGGTTGGGACTATGTCGGTTTCACGTATACAACGCGTAATGCTTTAGGTCTTTATTTTTTTGAAAAGCAGGAAAAGGGTAACTTTTTTTATGGGAAAACACTATCCACCTATGTAAAGTTTCGTTACTTTCTGAAAAACGGACTTCTGCAAGGTGATATTGAGGACTTTAATCCATGGGAAATATTTGGCCCACAGTGCATAGACGATAAGGATAAAACAGATTGGACATCTGAGTGCTATCGCTTAAACGATAAATATTCTCGTGATCGTTACGATGGACTGTCTTTTATATTCCAAAACGATACAGATTATGGTGCCGTTATTAAGGGAATAAAACTGGCTTTGATTTATACGACGGGCTATAAGGATGCCTTTGAAAATAGTACTGTGCGTCTGGAACATACCGTCAACTATCATAATTTACCGATTATGATCTGGATGCAGACTGGCTATAATAGTGATTTGGTTGATTATTATAAAAGAGTTAAGAGCTATGGGATTGCTCTAGAATTGAGATATTAAATTCTACTTACAGGCCTTTAGTCGCCAGATTAATTGCACTGGATTAAAGATAAAAACAAACCATTACCATGAGTAAGGTGGGCATTACTGCAATGCGTATAAATACGGTTTGTAGAATGTCCTGCATATTAGGCTCTGGGCTTGCCATGGCGAGTAATGTGCCAATGCCCATCAAATCTGCTGCTACGCCATAAATTCAGCATGAAAATATTATGCGGTAACTTTGCAGCTTTTCTGTCTTCCTGTTGAATTATTTCGGCGTTTTTTTCGGCATCTGTATGGCTGGTTTGTGATTTCATAGATGGATAACATCTGATATTTAAAACTTGTAGTAGGCTTTACCGAATAGATTGTTATTGCTGTATATCAAGCATAATCGATAGCTGATTTAGGCATGTTGTCATATTAGATTGCTGTTTTAACAATATATATTTTCATTAAACTGTTTTTGTATGTTTTCAATTTCCGGCATATTGCTGAGTAAGGCATTAACGCAATTTACGTCAAGTAACTCACCGGCAAGTTCATTCAGTTTTTTTATCGCCTCTTCATTACTCCAGGCTTTTTTATAAGGCCTTTCACTGGTAAGTGCATCAAATACATCGGCTACTGCGACGATGCGTGCTTCTAGTGGAATTTCATCACCTTTTTGTCCAGAGGGATAACCCTTGCCATTGACTGCCTCGTGGTGATGCTCGGCGATATTGCGCAACATGTCCTTGTGATCAATATTGCTTAAACCAAAATTTTCAAGTAAGTCATCTATAATTTCACGGCCTTTAGTGACGTGGGTTTTCATAATGCTTTTTTCAGATGTATCTAGTTTGCCAGACTTTAATAGTATGTTATCCGGGATGCCTATTTTTCCAATGTCGTGCAGTGGGGAGAACATAAATATATGCTCGATGTAGCGATCATCCAATTTATACTCATCAGCTAATGATTTAGCAATTAATCGACTATAACGCGACATTCTATCCAGATGACTACCTGTTTCAGGGTCTCTTATATGTGTTAATTTATTGGTTGTTTTAATCGCTGCGGAGAGTGTTTGTATGGCGGTTATTTCATTAATAACCATCAGGGATATCATGTGAGCATAAACATCAATTTGTTGTAATGCGTTTTCCGTAAATACATCCTGTTCATATGAATTGAAAAATAAAAAACCTATAAATACACTATCGTTAAATATGGGCAGGGTATAGCTAGCCGCATAACCCTGGAGACCTATTCGTTTTGTGTGTTTATTTTCACCGGTTTCAAAGGTAGCAAGGTTGTTCACTACACGCGGAAGACCTTTCTTCAATAACGCCTTTAGTGATGGCGCGTTATCTAGTGATGATTCGTAATGATCGAGAGGGTTATCTTCACCACTACTGTGTATATAGGTTTTTAGAATGTTTGTGTCGGGGTCATATAATGCAATAGCAATACGACTAATAAAGGGAAATTGTGCAACAATAGATTTATGTGTTGCTACTAGTTTGCTACGTAATGATAAGGTTCCATTTAAATCTTTTAACGGGTCTTTATGATTATTCATATTCCAGTCATTCCATTTTATTTTAAAATGTCCAGTGCTACAGCTTGTGCTGCTTTTATACCATCTATAGCGGCAGATAAAATTCCACCGGCATAACCTGCACCTTCACCCGTAGGGTATAACCCCGTGGTATTTATACTTTGCATAGCTTTGCCGCGCTTAATACAGATAGGTGATGAAGTTCGTGTTTCTACACCGGTTAAAATAGCATCGGTCATGGCAAAACCTTTTATTTTTTTATCAAATGCAGGAATTGCCTCGCGAATGGCGGCAACCGCAAATTCGGGTAATGCCTTTGATAAATCACCAAGAGTGACACCAGGTTGATAGGAAGGTGTCACGCTAGCCAATTCTGTTGAAGGCTTATTTTGTAAAAAATCACCCACTAACTGCGCAGGTGCATGGTAGTTCGAACCACCGAGTTCATAGGCAAGTTTTTCTAGTTTACGTTGTAGGTCTATGCCTGCAAATACATGCTCAGGGTAATCCTCTTGTGGGTCTATACCCACCACTATGGCTGCATTTGCATTACGCTCATGGCGTGAATATTGTGACATGCCATTAGTCACCACAGCGCCATCTTCAGATGTGGCTGCGACAACCGTGCCACCGGGACACATACAAAAGCTATAAACACTACGTCCATTAGGGCAATGATGTACAAGCTTATAATCTGCCGCACCTAATATGGGATTACCGGCTTCATTGCCAAAGCGTGCTTTATCAATAACCGATTGAGGGTGTTCTATGCGAAAGCCAATAGAAAAAGGTTTGGCTTCTATATAAACGCCCTGATCTAGTAGCATCTGAAAGGTATCTCGTGCACTGTGACCAATGGCCAGAATAATGTGTCGACTCTGCAGAGTTTCACCATTGCTTAATGTGACGCCGGTAATTTGTCCATTATTCTCTGTAGCGTTATTATTTGTGGGCTCACGCTGAATAGTCTCAACTTTGCTATTAAAACGAACTTCACCACCCAGGCTAATAATTTCGTCACGCATGGCCTGTACCATTTTTACCAGCTTAAAGGTGCCAATGTGTGGCTTGCTTATAGTGAGAATTTCTTCTGGAGCACCGGCCTTAACAAATTCGTTTAATACTTTGCGGCCCAAATGATTTTTATCTTTAATCTGGCTATATAATTTACCATCGGAGAAGGTGCCTGCACCGCCTTCACCAAATTGTACATTAGACTCTGTATTTAATTTACCTTTACGCCAGAATCCCCAGGTGTCCTGAGTGCGCTGTTTAACGTCTTGTCCACGCTCTAATACAATTGGCTTGAGGCCCATCTGTGCCAATATGAGGGCAGCGAGAATTCCGCCAGGGCCAAAACCAATAATAATAGGCCGTTGTTGATCACCAGCAGGAAAATCACTTGTACTGGGAGCAACAAATTTATAGCTTGTATCAGGACTTTCTTTGACAAATGACTGGTGTGAAAACTGCTTTAATACGGCGGCTTCAATATCCTTGCTAAGTTCCACATCTAACTGATATATCAATAATATATTGGCTTTTTTACGTGCGTCATAACTGCGCTTAAATATGCTGAAACTCTGTAAATCATCCTTGTTAATTTTCAGTGTGCTAATAATGGCATCCGCTATATCAGACTCCTGATGATGAAGTGGTAATTTGATTTCATTAAGTCTTAACATGGAAAATTCACTTGGCGGTATCAGGTAAAAGCAGCGGTTAATTTTAACATGACAGCAGGTTGATGGTGTATTAAAGTTACATGAGTAGCTTGTATGCCTGACTGTAATTTATTGTTTTTGTGCAAGTTTACAGTTAGCCGGTTATGTGACAACCTTCACTTTATGAAATGCTGGTTAGTATAAAATTCATTCCATCAATCATGACATCAACTTGTGGAGCACTCGATGCGTTATTATTCACTATTTCTAGCCTCAGCCTTATCGGTGTTTACAAGTGTTGCGAGTGCAGATGCGCTGGGCATCTATGTAGGCGGTGGTATGTGGGATCATGATCCGGATGGTTCATTTGGAACAGCTAGCAATCCCAACCCCGATCTTAATGTCGGTTCGGATTTAGGTTACAGTAATGAAAGTGATACCTATTTTTATGCTGCATTTGAGCACTTTGTGCCTTTGCTACCCAATTTACGAGTAGAGCGTTCTACTTTGGAGCACGTGGGTTCAGCTACTGGATCTTTTAATTTCAATGGTGGGACTGTTTCTGGCGATACCTTAACCAGTTTAGATACTACCGATGCGATTGCTTACTGGCGTTTATTAGATAATTGGGTGAATTTTGATATTGGCCTTAATGTTCGCCAACTAGATGTCGATTTTAATGTTGGTGATCAACCTAAATCAGTTTCAGAAACCTTTCCAATGTTGTACCTGGCTGCACAAGTCGATTTACCTTTAACGGGTCTTTCCGTAGGTGCCGATATTAATCATATCAGCGCTTCAGGTGTTACTTATAGGGATATGAGACTAAGAGCGTTATATGAGACAGGTGTTATTGGTTTTGAAGCGGGTATTAAAACAACCACCATTGAGCTCGATGATGTAGATGACATAAATGCAGATTTAGAGTTTACTGGGTTAATGGTGGGGGCATTTTTACACTTTTAATTCACAATTTGTAAAATTTAAGAATGGTTTGGTCGCTATAAAACCAAACCATTCGCTGTTTATACTGCTTATTATATAGCGCTATCAGCGCATACAATTCGGTTATCTCATATCAAAGGGTCATATCCCGACCTCCTGCCATCTGCTATAATTCGCGCCCCTATCTACAAGCAATGAGTTGTTTTATGTTTCGTTTAGGCTGTGAGAGTCGAGTTTGTGTTCAAAATGAAGTTTTATCCGGTCTAACCGTTGCTCTGGCACTGGTCCCTGAGGCGGTCGCTTTTTCTTTTGTTGCCGGTGTTGAACCACTGGTTGGCTTATATGCGGCCTTTATGGTGGGTTTACTGGCGTCTATATTTGGTGGTCGCCCTGGGATGATTTCTGGTGCGACGGGTGCCATGGCCGTTGTTATGGTGGCACTGGTTGCTCAACATGGTGTTGAATACCTATTTGCTACAGTCGTCCTCACAGGCTTAATACAGATACTTGCCGGCGTCTTTAAACTGGGTAAGTTTATACGCATTGTTCCCCATCCAGTGATGCTAGGTTTTGTAAATGGTTTGGCCATTGTAATATTTCTAGCGCAAGTTCAACATTTTCAAATTAATGTGGACGGTGCAACGCAGTGGATGTCTGGGCAAGCGCTTATGATCTTTGCGGGATTAATAGTGCTTACAATGGCAATCATTCACTTCTTACCTAAATTAACGACGGCTATTCCATCATCACTTGCGGCGATTGTTGTTGTGTCGTTTATGGTGATTGGTTTAAATATAGATACCAAAACAGTCCATGATCTGGCCTCTATTGAAGGTGGCTTACCGCAGTTCCATATTCCCGATGTTCCATTTACATTTGAAACCATAAAAATAATTTTCCCATATGCCTTTATTCTTGCGGCAATTGGTTTGATTGAATCATTGCTAACGCTAACCCTAATAGATGAAGTAACCAATACTCGGGGTCGGGGTAACCGCGAGTGTGTCGGGCAGGGTATTGCCAATACGGCAACAGGTTTCTTTGGTGGCATGGGTGGCTGTGCGATGATTGGCCAGAGCATGATTAATGTGAACTCCGGTGGTCATCAGCGATTATCGGGTGTTTCAGCCGCATTATTTTTACTCGCATTTATTTTATTTGCATCCAGCTTAATTGAACAAATTCCCATGGCCGCTTTAGTCGGGGTTATGTTTATTGTTGTTATCGGTACATTTGAATGGTCGAGTGTTCGTATCTTTAGAAAAATTCCAAAGCACGATGCATTTGTATTAGTATTAGTTTCTGGTGTTACTGTAGCAACGGATTTAGCGATAGCGGTTGTTGTGGGGGTTATTGTTTCAGCACTGGTTTTTGCATGGGAACATGCAAAGCATATCAATGTTACTTCGACTATTAATGAGCATGGCTCAAAAGTCTATGAGCTCAACGGGCCACTATTTTTTGGTTCGGTTAAAAATTTCCGTGAGTTATTTGAGCCTGAAAATGATCCGGATGATGTCATTATTGAATTTCAAAATTCTCGTGTAACAGATCATTCGGCGATTGAAGCAATTGATTCATTAGCAGAACGATATATTCAAGCAGGGAAAAAATTGCATTTGCGTCACTTGTCAGAAGAGTGCAGAGCCTTGTTAGATAAGGCGGGTGATTTGGTTGAAGTAAACCGCATGGAAGATCCTAATTATCATGTTGCTGATGATAAGCTCTCATAAGTAATTATGAAGTTTTATAAAAAAACCCAGCTTTTGGCTGGGTTTTTTTTTGGGTTTAATATGTTGAAGGTATGTGTGCCTGTATGTCTTTTATATTATGCCGTACCAGGTTTTTATCAATCACTGATACAACATACTTGATTGTTTCATGACCTAGATTTTTTCTAAGATCGCCTAAAAATTTTGGTGGCGACATTAAAATCAGCTTTTTGAACTTACCTTTATTACGTGCGGAGTTTAAGTGCTGGCCTAATGATCGTGCAAACACGGTTCTTTCATTATCGCCATGTGTATTGTCTATGCTCGTTAATTTGGATTGTCGGCCTTCTTTTTGTTGGCTACCGGATAACTGACTTTTATGATTTCTGCTGGTGCTGTTGGTAAAACCTTTGAGTTCCTTTAGTGTTTTATCTGATTTAGTGGTTTCAACTTCAAATATTTTTGCACGGCTGCTTTCAGCAACTACGACCCATGTTTTAGACATTTATAAACTCCTACAGTTGATTAGGATCGGGCAGGGACTATAGATGGGATTAATAATCGCCATCATGTATGACCGAAGTGAATGAATGCTATGTCGTTTACCTCTCAAATTTTTATCAGTGTCATTAATGTATAAGCCGTGAAGTCGATGTTGGGTAATTAAAATTTCTTATAATCGAAATTACTTTAATTAATAGTGCTATTGTCTGAGCTCGAGAGATTAACCAGTGCGTTTATTCAACTAAGCTATTTCAGTTAAGTTGATGATCTTTCAATTAAATTTACTTCGGCATATTACAAAATTACTGGATTGCAATTAGGTAATATTCTGTTATGTGCTATATTAGCAAGCAGTAAATTAGACGAATGGTAGCAAAGCTTTCATGACTAAATCAGTTGACACATCAGAAGAAATTCTATCTAAAACGACTTGTCCGTACTGCGGTGTAGGCTGTGGGGTTATTGTAAGTCGTCTGGAAGGTGAATTTAAAATTCGTGGTAATCCTGATCACCCCGCTAACTTAGGTCGTTTGTGTTCTAAAGGTGCAGCATTAGCGGAGACTCTAGATGATGAAGGCCGTATGTTGCATCCGCAAATTAATGGTAAGCGATCTACGTGGGATCAAACATTTGAATTAATGGCAGAGCGTTTTCAGCATTATATAGATACACATGGGCGTGATTCGGTTGCTATGTATGTATCAGGCCAGTTGCTTACCGAAGATTATTACGTTGCTAATAAACTGATGAAAGGGTTTATTGGTAATGCCAATATTGATACCAATTCTCGGTTGTGTATGTCATCCGTGGTTGCCGCTCAAAAGAGGGCGTTCGGCGCAGATTCTGTGCCCTGTTGTTATGAAGATATCGATCGTACAAATTTAATTGTACTGGTAGGTTCAAACACGGCCTGGTGTCACCCTGTTGTTTTTCAGCGTATTCGTCAGGCTCAAATCAATAATCCAAATTTAGAAATTGTGGTGATTGATCCTCGTAAAACAGCAACCTGCGATATTGCGAGTATGCATTTGGCTATTACTGCCGGCACGGACTCTTTACTCTTTAACGGCCTGCTAGCCTATTTAAATGATAAAGGTGAAGTGAATAAGCCGTTTATTGATAATTGCGTAGAAGGCGTGGAAGCTACTTTAAATGCCGCGTATGAATCATCTGCTGAGATGACAGGCTTGGCCAAAAAATGTGGACTTGAGTTCGATGAGCTCGAGCGTTTTTATGCGCTGTTTGCACGTAAAGAGAAAGTACTTACCTTATATTCCCAGGGTGTGAATCAGAGCAGTTCAGGTACCGATAAAGTTAATTCCATTATCAACTGTCATTTGCTATCAGGACGAATCGGTCGGCCCGGAATGGGGGCGTTTTCACTTACAGGGCAACCCAATGCAATGGGTGGTCGTGAAGTCGGTGGTTTAGCCAATCAATTAACAGCGCATATGGATCTTGAAAACAAAGAACACCGCACCCTGGTTCAGCAGCACTGGGAGTCCCCGCATATTGCAGATAAAGCGGGATACAAAGCCGTGGATTTGTTTGAGGCCATATTAGACGACAAAATTAAGGCGTTGTGGGTTATTGGAACTAATCCTGCCGTGAGTATGCCGAATAATAACCGTGTTAGAGAGGCCTTGTCGCATTGTGAATTTTTAGTTGTACAGGACTGTATGCAAAATACAGACACTGCAGACCTGGCGGATGTGCTTTTACCTGCCTCAACCTGGGGTGAACGTAATGGCATGGTAACAAACTCAGAACGCTGTATTTCTCGACAACGTGCTTTTCGAGAACCTCCGGGTAGCGCTATGGCAGACTGGAAAATCATTTCATTATTTGCAAAAAAGATGGGTTATCACGATGCATTTTCATATGAATCACCTCGGGAAATATTTAATGAATTTGCCGCTTTAAGTGGTAAAGAAAATAACGGCTCGCGTGATTTTGACATTTCAGCCTGTGCAGATTTAGATGAAAAAGCATATGATTCATTTGTACCATCTCAGTGGCCTATAACATACAAAAATCCGGCAGGTACAGCGCGTTTATTTATAGATGGTAAATTTTTTACGCCTTCGGGTAAGGCGCAAATGATTCCTGTCACGCCAAAATCGGCGGCTAATCCTACAACAGAAAAATACCCACTTATTTTGAACACCGGACGCATTCGTGATCAATGGCATACCATGACGCGTACAGGCAAGTCGCCTACGTTATCTACTCATTTTTCCGAGGCATTTGTTCACATACACCCGCAAGATGCAAAACAATATAAAATTTTAACGGATGATTTGGTATGCGTTAAAAGTGCCTGGGGGGAGATTATAGTACGTGCATTAATCAGCGATGATGTTCCAGAAGGTATGATATTTTCTCCTATGCACTGGAATGACCAATACGCTTCAAATGCTGTAATAGACTGCGTAGTTAATGCAGATTGTGATCCTATTTCCGGGCAACCAGAGTTTAAACATACACCGGTATGCATTACGCCAGTTAAGAAAGCGTGGTATGGCTTTTTATTATCGCGCCGCCAACATGACTTATCTTCACAGGATTACTGGAATTTAAATAAGGGTAGTGGATTGTGGCGCTATGAAATAGCTGGAGATGAAACGCCTAAGGTCTGGTCTGATAATGCACGAAGTTTACTTTGTGCTAGTGAGGATAATGTATCCTGGATAGAGTATTTTGACCAGTCGGCACAGTGTTATCGTGCTGCACGCTTAGTGGGCGATCAATTAGAAAGCTGTATTTTTATTAGTCCTAATCAACATTTACCAAGCCGTGACTGGTTAATGGCTTTATTTAAAAAATCGAAATTAGATGATAAAGAAAAAATGTTTTTATTATCGGGCAAATCAAATGATGCATCTGAAGATGCGGGTGTTAATATTTGTGCCTGTTTCGGTGTTGGTAGAAACACAATAGTAAAAGCAATTAAAGATAAAAATATTAATTCAGTGGAGGAAATTGGAAAAGTATTACTAGCAGGGACGAATTGTGGTTCATGTATTCCTGAGCTGGCCGCTATATTAAAAGAAACGACTATTTAGCTATGATTACCAAAAATATGTTGATGTCTCGATGAAAACTCTATTATTGGCCAGGCACGCAAAGTCAGACTGGGGAGATAAGAATTTTAGTGATTTTGATCGACCACTAAATCAAACGGGTGAAGAAAATGCTCCAGTTATGGCTTTATATTTACAGCAATGCGGGTATCTTATTCACCAGATTATTAGCAGTGATGCCGCGCGGGCGTTGGCAACGGCTGAAGAGTATAAAAAACTATTAGCCCAGGATCAAAACTTAATCACCCATCATGATTTATATTTAGCATCTGTTGATACGATTATCAATATTGTTGCAAATCTTTCACCGGCTTATAGTGCGGTTATGATTGTCGGGCATAATCCTGGAATGTCTGATGCGTTAAATTTTTACTGTAAAGAGCACTTTAATGATATGTCATCTTGTAGTGTGGGTATCATTCAGTTTGAAGTTTCTAATTGGACGGATATTATAGCGGGTAGCGGAGATATGCTGGGCTTTGAAAGCCCGAAAACGATTAAAAATAGAATTGATAGATAATATATTATTCTTCCTTGCTCTCATATACCGCCATAATTATTTTTAACTCATTAGTAAGCGCGGTTATTTCAACTTCATTCAGGTGCTCAAAACCTTCGATATTTTTACCGGCTTCTAATGTTGCTATTATGGCATTAACCGAAGTGCAACCCGTCGCGCATATCATTTCTACTGCTCGAGTTACTTTTTGATTATTCATTCTAATCACTGCTCTTAAGTGGTGCTGAGTTGTTTATTTAGTTGGTTCTGATTTTGCGGTATGTTGTAACCAGTTCTGAAACGTCGGATATTCTAAATACGCTTTGCTACTAATATAATGCAATACTTTACTCAAGCGGTAAAACCGAACAACTGATTCAATACGTAATATTTCTTTTCCATTGGTATCAAAAAATACCAATGATGGCGCAAATGTTAGATCAAGGTCATCGGCCCATTGCTTCGTGGTCGTCTTCTTTCCTCCAGGGGTAATGATATCCCTGTCTTTGTATGTATTAATTTGTACTCTATGAATATTACGTAACTGGTCAACTACTTCAATCTGATCAAGGGTGTCGCCATGTAATACATCACAGGCATGACAACGAGGGTGTTCAAATAACACGAGTAGTGGTTTACTTTTGGTGAGTCGACTCAAGTCAGTTGAATCTTGAGTAAATAATTCGTTTTCATTTAGTTCTTCAAGGCCATAACTCAGCGCAGATTCAGCGCGTGCCAGGTATTGTCTATATGATTCCTGTAAGTAATGTGCATCAGCGACATACTCAAGGGCAGCACGGAATTGATATTTTGGTCTGTATCCAGGTAGTTTAAGTGCTAATTGTCCGCTAGTAGTGTAGAACAGAACGGTTGGCGTAAAGTTCATGCGGCGATGAGTAGCGTATGTTTTTTCGGTCCATTTACGCTGATTAAAATCTATAACGGCACGTGAGCCGCGGACATCAATGGCAATCACATTAAAGTTTTTTTGTGTATATTCTCTAATAGTTGGGTCACCCCAGGATCCCTCAAGTAAGGCTTTGCAATATGCGCAATCCTTCCGACCAAAATAAATGATCATACCTTTTTTGCCATCTTTTCGAGCTTCTTCAAGGCTGTCGTTTAAGTCTAGAAAGCTAAGGCTAAACCAGTCGGGTACGTCAAGTGATTCGGCTAGTGGCGAATCGTTAAACATGAGGTCATCTTCGGCTTGTGCCGCATAGCTTGCACCGCTTATCAGGCAAAGTATTAATGCGAACAATTGAAGGTGTAATAATTTATTCATACAAAGATGTGATAATAGCCCAAGTTTCTTAAGTAGCGTTGTTAATGATAGCGATTTTATATGTGGATGTCTTTGATTCGGATAGGTTAATCGCTCTTATGTTCCTGTTGCATATATTCATGGCTACGCATCTCGAGGAGGCGGCTCACGGTACGTTTAAACTCGAATTTAAGCTGCCTACCGGAGTATAGCTCTTCAGGCTGGCCATCCGCACTGGCAAGTAAGTTTACATTGCGATCATAAAATTCATCAATCATATTAATAAACCGTTTGGCCTTGTCATTAAGGTTGTCATCCATTTTCGGGATGTTACTAATGAATACCGTATGATATTGGCGAGCAATTTCAATGTAATCGGCAGAACCTCGTTGATCACCGCATATCACATTAAAATCTAGCCAAACTATGTCATTGGCATGTATCACTGTATCAATAAGTCGGTAGTTGATATGAATTTTATGTTGTCGTTGGGCTGGAGAGCTGGTCATTTCAAGCAACCTTTTCTCTAACGCTGCGTGTGTATCCGTTGATGTGAGATACCAGGTATCTGCTTTTTCCAGTAATCGAAGTCGGTGATCGACTGGCCCATTTAATTCAAGCGTCGTCATGTGTTGATTAATGAGTGCTATTGCGGGCAAAAAGCGATCCCGTTGTAAACCATTTTTATATAGCATATCAGGTGGCAGATTAGATGTAGCAACGACGGTTATGCCTTCTGTAAACAGGGTATTAAGTAAACCATAAAGTAACATTGCATCGGTTATATCGGATACGTGAAATTCATCCAGACAGATTAAATTGTATCGTGATGCAAACGATCGGGCGATATGTCGTAGAGGATTTTTTTGTTCGTGCAGCAAGCTAAGCTGGTCATGAATCGCGCGCATAAAGTGATGGAAATGTAGTCTTATTTTTTGCTGTTTGAATTCATGTTCATCGCCCAGGGTATCGAAAAACATATCCATTAACCAGGTTTTACCTCGGCCTACATCACCCCATAAATAACTACCTCGAGGAGGTTTAGGTGCTATGCCTATTATTGATTAAAATTTAAATTTTAGAGTATGAGATTGCGCCTGATATAACTCGAGTTTATGTTGTAATTCTGCCAATTGTTTAACGGCCAGTTCCTGTTCAAAATCACCATCAAAATGTTTCAGCTGAAGTTGTCTATTGTATTCATCTAAAATGCGCATAAAATATATTTATAGCCTTTATTTATATAAATATCAATAAGATAAAATCCATTCATAATGTTGTTTATAATATGTTCCATGCGAAGTCTTTGGTGGTTAGCGCATAAAAAATATGCTTAGATTATGCCGCATACAGAACATAAATACAGAACATTTGTATAAATACGTGGATCTATTTAACTCTAATTGCGTGATGCGTGCGGAGGTTTGAAGTTTTCTTTCAACCTTAATGTTCACGGGGTGCACAAGTCATTGAGAAACATATGAAAATTTGCTAATATTCATCACGTTTTAAGTGTCTTCTAAATCCTATCTATAAGGTCCAAATTAACCCAATGACACGTTATATATTTATCACCGGCGGTGTAGTTTCCTCACTTGGAAAAGGCATTGCTGCTGCTTCCCTTGGTGCCATTTTAGAGGCACGCGGCCTTACTGTTAAAATGCTCAAGCTCGACCCTTACATAAACGTTGATCCCGGCACTATGAGCCCTTTTCAGCATGGTGAAGTATTTGTAACCGATGACGGTGCAGAGACCGATCTCGATCTGGGTCATTACGAACGCTTTGTAAATTCACGCACATCACAGGCCAGTAACTTCACTTCAGGTCGTATTTACGAAACCGTTATTCGTAAAGAGCGTCGTGGTGAATACCTGGGTGGCACAGTGCAGGTTATCCCGCATATTACCGATGAGATTAAACGCAGTATTATAGAAGGCGCAAAAGGTGCCGATGTCGCGATGGTTGAAATAGGCGGCACGGTAGGTGACATTGAATCATTACCTTTCTTAGAGGCTATACGCCAAATGGGTGTAGAACTTGGTCGTAATAGGGCCTTGTTTATGCACCTTACATTGGTGCCTTACATTCGCTCAGCGGGTGAAGTTAAAACTAAACCGACTCAACACTCGGTTAAAGAGTTACGTTCTATCGGTATTCAACCGGACATTTTATTGTGTCGTTCCGAAGAATATCTGGCGATTGAAGAGCGCCGCAAAATTTCTTTGTTCACGAATGTTGAAGAAAGAGCGGTTATCTCAGCAAAAGATCTGGACCATATCTACAAAATTCCGCAATGGCTTCATGATCAGGGCCTGGATAATATTGTTGCTGAAAAATTACACCTGGATCTGCCGCCTGCGGATTTGTCTGACTGGCAGGCCGTTGTTCATACGCTGGAAAACCCAGAGTCAGAAGTAACAATTGGTATGGTGGGCAAGTATGTTGATTTAACAGAATCATATAAGTCATTGAATGAATCATTGGCGCATGCGGGTATTCAAAACAAAGCCAAAGTAAATATAAAATACATCGACTCGGAAACACTTGAAGATGGCGATTTGAGACAACTAGAGTTACTGGATGCCATTCTGGTTCCCGGTGGTTTTGGCAAGCGTGGTGTTGAAGGCAAAATTGCTGCAGTGCAGTATGCGCGTGAAAATAAGATTCCCTATTTAGGTATTTGCCTTGGTATGCAGGTGGCGGTTATTGAATTTGCGCGCCACATGGCAGGCTTAAAAGATGCACACAGTACCGAGTTTAACCCTAAAACAGAGAACCCGGTTATTGCTTTGATTACCGAATGGCAAGCCGAGTGTGGCAAAACTGAAACCCGTGATGAAAACTCAGACCTGGGTGGCACTATGCGCCTGGGTGCTCAACCGTGTAATTTACAAAGCGGTTCAAACATCAGGCGTATCTATAGCGCTGATGTCATTTCTGAACGTCATCGTCACCGCTATGAATTTAATAATACCTATCTCGATACACTTGAATCGAAAGGTCTTATTTTTTCGGGTCGTTCGGTAGATGGTAATCTGGTTGAGGTGGTCGAGATTGCGGATCATCCCTGGTTTGTGGCCTGTCAATTCCATCCAGAATTTACCTCTACCCCACGTAAAGGTCATCCGTTATTTACAGACTTTATTAAAGCTGCCTGTACGCACCGTGACACCAGTCGCATCGCAGAAGGTGTCGCTTAATGGAATTTAATGGTATTAAGGCCGGTTTAGATCAGCCATTTTTTTTGCTGGCAGGACCTTGTGTTATAGAGTCTGAGGCACTGGCCTTAAGCACCGCCGAAAGATTAAAAGAAATCACCACTAAACTGGGTATTCCTTTTGTGTACAAGTCATCTTTCGATAAAGCCAATCGCTCATCGATGGAAAGTTTCCGTGGCCTTGGCATGGAAGAGGGTCTGCGCATTCTACAAAAAGTTAAAGATGAACTGGATATACCAGTTATTACAGATGTGCATGAAGATACGCCAATGGACGAAGTCGCAGATGTGGTTGATGTGCTTCAAACACCGGCCTTTTTATGCCGTCAAACCAACTTTATATTAAAAGTTGCTGCAGCCGGTAAGCCGGTGAATATCAAAAAGGGCCAGTTTATGGCGCCCTGGGATATGAAGCATGTAGTCGACAAGGCGCGTACCACGGGCAATCAACAAATTATGGTATGTGATCGTGGCGTGTCTTTTGGTTACAACAATCTGGTATCTGATATGCGTGCCCTCGCGGTAATGCGCGAAACAGATTGCCCGGTTGTATTTGATGCAACACATTCGGTGCAGCTGCCTGGTGGTCAGGGGACAACCTCTGGTGGACAACGTGAACATGTACCCGTGTTGGCGAGAGCGGCAGTTGCCGCAGGTATTTCTGGCTTATTTATGGAAACCCATCCCGATCCTGCTAAAGCATTAAGTGATGGGCCTAATGCCTGGCCGCTTGGAAAAATGGAATCCTTATTGGCGCGTTTGAGAGATATAGACCATTTGGTGAAGTCTTCACCATTTGAAGAAACACTGCTGTAATGCTGCAGTTGCACGATTAGAAGGGTATTGTAATAAGCCTGTAATAATCTTGTTTTATAGTGATAAGTAAAATTAAGAAGTTAATGTAAATACTTGAAAGTATTGAGGAAAACATGTCGAAAATTAAGCAAATAATTGCTCGTGAAATTCTGGATTCTCGTGGTAACCCTACCGTTGAAGCAGATGTTATTTTAGAAAGCGGTGTCCGTGGTCGAGCGGCTGTGCCATCTGGCGCATCAACAGGGGCACGTGAAGCAATAGAACTACGTGACGGCGACAAAGCGCGTTACATGGGTAAGGGTGTTTTAAAGGCAGTTGCGAATGCAAACGGCGTAATTAAAGATGCATTGGTAGGTATTGATTGCCGTGAGCAACAGGCAATTGACGATATCATGATTAAGCTAGATGGTACGCACAACAAAGAAAAACTAGGTGCAAATGCAATACTTGCCGTTTCACTTGCATCAGCTCATGCCGCTGCGGCATTCGAAGAAAAAGATTTATTTGATTACCTGGGCAATGGCACATTTAAATTGCCCGTTCCAATGATGAATATTATCAACGGCGGTTCACACGCAGATAACAGCGTAGACCTTCAAGAGTTTATGATCTTGCCAGTAGGTGCGCCAACATTCAAAGAAGCCTTACGTTACGGCACTGAAGTATTTCATACATTAAAGTCTGTATTAGCTGGCCGTGGTATGAGCACAACGGTGGGCGATGAAGGTGGGTTCGCACCTAACTTATCATCTAATGAAGAGGCGTTTGAAGTTATTTTAGAAGCCATTGAAAAGGCCGGTTTCGTCGCGGGTAAAGACATTTATCTGGGTTTAGATGCAGCAAGCTCTGAGTTCTATGTAAATGGTGAATACGATTTAGCATCTGAAGGTCGTAAATTATCTGCAGATGGAATGATTGACTATCTGGCGGCCTGGGTTGATAAGTACCCCATTATCACCATCGAAGATGGCTTAGATGAAGCGGACTGGGATGGATGGAAGAAATTGACTGAGCGTCTGGGCGACAAAGTTCAATTAGTGGGTGACGATTTGTTTGTTACAAACACCAGCATCTTTAAAGAAGGCATTGATAAAAATATTGCCAACTCGATTCTAATTAAGTTTAATCAAATTGGTACATTGAGCGAAACACTTGATGCAATCAATATGGCACATGATTCTGGTTACACAGCGGTTATCTCTCATCGTTCAGGTGAAACAGAAGACAGCACCATTGCAGACCTTTGCGTAGCAACTGCTACGGGCCAAATCAAAACCGGTTCATTATCACGTTCTGATCGTGTGGCGAAATATAACCAGCTACTACGCATTGAAGAAACATTAGGTGATAAAGCGGTTTACGCAGGTAAATCTGCATTTAAACACCTGAGCTAATAGTGAGTTTAAATGAGCCGTTACAATTTTAAT
Organism: uncultured Gammaproteobacteria bacterium; assembly: GCA_963924875.1. Lineage (GTDB taxonomy): Bacteria > Pseudomonadota > Gammaproteobacteria > SZUA-229 > SZUA-229 > SZUA-229. The sequence goes on along the minus strand of CAWUSX010000006.1, from coordinate 5,138 downwards.
TTACTTTTGTAACGGCTAGTTAAAATTACATTAACTCTGCCAACATACTCGGGAAGCTCGCTGCTTGAAATGGTTACTTTCACTCCTCATCATTTTGTTTCTGCTATTGCAGTACAAACTGTGGGTGGGTGATGGTGGCGTTCCCGACGTGCTGCATTTAGAAAAAGAAGTTACAAAACAGAAGTTACATGAACAACAGCTAGAAGAGCGCAATGCTGCTTTAGCCGCGGAAGTAAAAGACCTTAAGCAAGGTTTAGATGCCATCGAAGAACGTGCCCGAAGTGAAATGGGTATGATCCGCAAAGATGAGCAGTTCTATCAAATTCTTAGATCACACAATACCAACTAATGCCTAATTCCAAAATGCCACAACTGCAAACTAAACAATACTGGGCGATTATTCCTGCTGCTGGTGTGGGTAAACGCATGCAAGCCGATAGACCTAAGCAGTATTTAGAGTTGCATAATAAGACGGTTATTGAGCATACACTGAATCGTTTATTATCCATGAATGAAATAGCCGGTGCGGTGCTTTCTATTAGTGAAGGTGATGAGTACTGGGCGGAGTTAAACTATCAAACAAGTAAACCCCTGCTAGTTTCTGAAGGTGGAAAAGAGCGATCTGATTCCGTACTCAATGCATTAAATCTGCTCAATAAAAAAGTAGATAAAGCTGAAAATATTTATGTCCTGGTACACGATGCAGCACGTCCCTGTGTGCGCACCGATGATATTAAAAAACTCATAGAGCAGGCTAGTAATCAACATGGTGGGCTACTAGCCCTTGCTGTGCGTGATACCATGAAACGCTCAGACATTGATGGCAAGGTAATAGAAACCGTCGATAGAAATAACCTATGGCATGCACTGACACCACAAATGTTTCGTCTGGATTTATTAATTGAAGCATTACAAAGTGCGCAGCATAAAAATCTAGCTATAACTGACGATGCCTCGGCAATGGAATTGGCGGGTTACGAACCTAAGCTGATTGAAGCCCATGAAGATAATATAAAAATCACCCGCGCTTTTGATCTGGAGCTCGCTGAGTTATATATGAAAAAACAGTCCTAGAGAAAATTTTCCATCTGATTTTATATTTCATAAAAAACATAATGTGGTTTCTCACATTTACAGATATTTCTAAGCTCAGAATTTTTTCAAATGTGAAATAAAAACTAAACTTTATGCAGCCATTAATCCCAGACGTATCGCCAGTCGCGTTAAGCCGGTTGCATCAGGAATATTCAGTTTATTTTTTATACTGGTAGTATGATGCCCAACAGTTTTCGGACTCAGATTTAATAGCTCGGCAATGTCGTTTACTGATTTACTGTCGGCGAGTAATAAAAACACTTCAAACTCACGGGGTGTGAGCTCTGCCAGTGGGTCACTGTCGGTTGATGACCGAGCTTTTACCAGATAAGGCATTAGCTCCTGGCCGACAAATACCTCACCGCTAGCGATCTTACGAACCGCTTCAATCATTACCTGTGAAGCACTGCGTTTTGAAATATAACCCAATATTCCACAGTCTAGTGCACGCGTAAGAAACACTTCGTTTTCATATACACTGAACACCAGAATTTTTGCCTGTTTATCTTTTAGTAATATGCGCCGACTGGCTTCCAGTCCCCCCATGCCGGGCATAGATAAATCCATGATTAGCACATCTGGTTTATCGTTAAAGTAGGCGATAAATGCGGCTTCACCATTTTCTTCTTCGCCAATAACACTGATACCTTCACTTGATTCCAGTAAGCGGCGATAACCCGCGCGTACCACTTCATGATCATCTACCAGTAATACGGTTATGTTGTTTGAATTGCTCATCATTATTATTTTTAGTTTTTGTTATTTAATTGATTTTATTTTAGCTTGTCGCATGTAAGGGAACAGTAATGCTAATAGTCAGACCTTTATCCAGTGCGGTTTGTAATAACAGTTCACCACCCAGTGAGGTTACACGTTCACGCATACCAATCAGGCCGAGTCCACGCGCGGGAATATCCACATCAAAGCCCGAGCCATTATCACTCACTTTAAGTGAAATTATCTTATCTGTACTGCTTAATTCAATTGTTACTCTGGAGGCGGCGGCGTGTTTGGTAATATTTGTCAGGCATTCCTGCATAATACGATATAAATTAATGCTCGTGCGTTCATGCAGATTATTTAAATTTTCAGCGCAAATACATTCGCAATGTATATTCGGGTTACGGTTTTTAAAACTATCCACTTCTTCTTTTATGGCTTCAGTTAAGCCTAAATTATCTAGAATGCTGGGACGTAATCGATGCATCATCGAATGCACCACGTCATATACTCGCGATGAAACATTTATAATGGCCTCGGCACTTGTCTGTATACGTGAGTCTCCGTGTGAATTGTCACGTATGAGTTCGGCATCTGCCTGTATTGCGGTAAGACACTGTCCCATTTCGTCATGCAGTTCGCGTGCTAAATGTTTGCGTTCCTGCTCCTGTACTTCTAATGATGTATGAATTAACTGACGATTTTCTTTTAACAGCTTGCTCGACTGTGCCTCGGCCTTCTTAAGTTGATGTGTCTGCTTATCTACCTCGGCAACCATGCGATTAAATGCGGTAGCGGTTTGACTAATTTCATCATTTTTTTCCGTGGGTATACTTACTGAGTAATTACCTGCTTCTACCTGTGCTGCGGCACTGGAGAGCAAGGCTAATCTGCGTGTTAAACCTAAACCAATAAATACGGTAACTATGATGGTTAAAATAATTTCAATCAGTGCAATGGTAATGCCACGATTGCGTGCTTTAAGAATCGCATCATCCATTATCGATAAAGAAAACCCCATCCATACCTTGCCCATAAACTGGTTTGCAACGGTGATATCTTCGGTTACATCAAACATGCCGTCTTTCACCTGTTTTGGGTGCGTATCAATGTCGGCTTTATGTTCAGGAACTTTACCTAAGCTAATAACCGTATGATCATCTCGATCTGTAATCACAATGTAAGCCAGTTCATTATAGTGCAGGGTGTTACGCAGATATTCTTCCAGTGTGGCGTAATCTACCGCTACCATATGCCTGCCTGATGTATTGGCAATTTGCTGTAAAATGCTACTGGCAGTATCTCTTAATCGATCTGTGTGGGTAGTGTGAATAATTGAAATATTATTCCACACAAGAATCGAAAGCATAATAATTTCAATAGTTACAACACTGGCAATTAAACGAAAGCGTAATGAATTTAACAGCGGTATAGAGTTATGCATCATACAGTGTGCGTACCTTATTCAAGTAGATGATCTCTTACGCGTTGGTAATCCTTTGCGATAACGTGTTTAAATCCAACAAAGCGATTGTGCTGTAATACGTTTTTACCTTCGGGAATAATATCCATTTTTAATAGTAATGCAGTAATCTCGGCTTCACATGCCGCGTTCACTCGCGTACTCACACTAATTGGTATATGCGGTGCCGTTTCGGTTTCTGCAATAATGCGCATACTATCGCGCAGGGTCTGGCTTGCTGCATTATAAGGTGGGCGCATTAATGAGGAGGCATCGGTAACACCATGATAAGAAGATAATAAAGAGGCATCATGTGTGGGTGTAATCACCAGCGTGACATCTACATCAGGCGTAAGCCCGTTATCAGTTAAATGTTTTTTAATCAGTAAACTGGCGAGGCTCATGGGTTGCACACTGGCCAGACGTTTACCTTTTAAATCGGCGAGGGTGTGAATATTACTTTTTTTCGGTGCCACAATAATCGCTCGCATGCCCGGTGAGTCGACACCCGCAATTAAACGATAACCTGCCTTGCTGGCCTGAGGATAGAGATGCGGCGCGGTAAATAAAATATCGTAACGTTGTTGCTCACGCGTACGTCTGGCAAACTCTAAAAAATTTGGTGCGGTTTCAATGCGCACGGGCACTTTTAAATATTTACGCAGATACTGCGCAAAGGGAGTGAAACGTTCGACCAGCTGCTCGGCACTAATAAACGGCAATATACCAAAGGTCAGGGGAGCCAGGGGCTTACATGAGGAAGTTTCTGCCGTGTGGCTAGTAATGGGATAGCACCACATGAGCATGAGGCTCGTGATGCAAAAAGTTTTCCAACGGGTTTTGCTGTTTAATAAAAACAATCGTGTTACACCCTGTAAAATTTAAGTTGCTAAGTTAACCACAAAGTACGCTGTTAATCGAGTTGCGTGTTATCACGTTATTATGCAGCGAATGGCATTCATCAAGTAAAGTGGCGCGCATAAAAAAGGGTGACATCCTGTCACCCTTATCTTTACTTACACGCACACATCAAACAACATGTGTTTACTGCGTTCTTCTAGTGCTTATGTCCAATGACACCACTGAAAAAGTCTGGTCCCGCACCAAATGGTGGTTGTACAAATGTAGCATCTGGTGTGTTATCAGGCTGCCCAATTTGCTCACTTTCTGTCTGAGGAAGATTGCCCGCATTTTTAGAATCAACCGTAGTAACACGACCCTGCCCCGTACCAAACTGAGCGTCGGTAACGGTATTATCCGCGAGGCTATCCAGGTAACGGCGTAATGCATGTACAGGATGTAGGAAGCTATTAGGTGCTACCTGTAACACAGTGGCTCCCATAATAATGCCTTCTTTGTTAATGGGTTCAGCCAATGTGATTGCACTTGTATAATCATCTGCATCGGCTAACTGAAAGAACTTATGATTAGCACCACCACTGGTACGGCATACTTCATCCAGCGGATTACCATGACCATAGCAGGAAGCAAATACATAACGCTTACCTGAATCGAGTGGCTTGCCACCAATTTTGGTTTCTACAACGCGACTACCCGAGCTGCTGAAAGGACGATTTTTAAGATCGATTTTTTGCTCCATGTTAGCCAGGCCTAAATACCAGCCACCTCGTTGCATAAACACATTACGATCAAACACCGCACCTAAAATAGTATTCAAACTATTCTGAATAGACTGACCCGCGAAATCTGCAATATTCACCGCAGGTGCAATAGGGAACCAGGTATACAAATCACGTAATGTAATTGCACTGCCAGGTAAAACTGCATTACCAAAACGGAAACCATTCGCCATGGAGATATCTACACCATTTTCCCAGCCGGGTACATTGCGTACATCACT
>CAWUSX010000005.1:0-13297 GCA_963924875.1 uncultured Gammaproteobacteria bacterium | reverse complement strand
TTTGTGTAATTTTTTTCATGATGTTATTTAAGACCATTAAATTTTCAATGTCATTGTTATAGTGATGGAGTAAGAGTTATGCCTGATAAACGGATGGGATGAGCGGTAAGAGCACCGCTAGAATCACCCTTTAAAGCAAATATCTACTGATTACTGATGATAAGCTCGGCGATGCGTTGGGCACTACCAATGCCTAAAATAACGCCGTTTCTATAGTGCCCGGCATTAATATATAAACCCTCAATTTCTTTTTGCTGGCCTATGTAGGGGTCGCCGTTTGGGCTGCCAGGCCTTAGGCCCGCCCAGTGATGTTCTACTTGCATATCGGCTAATTCAGGAAAAATGTCTACAGCACTCGCCGTTAACTCGCTTTTCACTTGCGCGCTAATCTGCTTCTCAAAGCCTGTGTGCTCCAATGTGCTGCCACAAAGAATTCGACCATCTTTGCGGGGAATAAGGTAGCGATTTTCAGCCAACAACATTCGCTTAAGCTGGTCTTTATTGCCCTTAAACAAAATCATCTGGCCTTTTACAGGGGATATCTCTGGTGCATTTTGATAAGACTTAAGCAGCTCTGTACTCCACGCCCCACCGGCCACCAAAACGGTATTTGCATGCAGCTCCTTACCATTAACGACAACGCCCTTAATCCTGCCATTTTCGACTAGCAGACGCGTTACCTGTGCGTGCTCTGTATACTTAATGCACAGCGCATCAAGGCTGCCTCGGGCCGATTTTACTAACCGTGGATTACGCATTTGCGCCACATCGGGCAAATACAAACCTGAAGAATAACGCCTCGACAGGCCCGGACAAACCTGCTGCAAGTCGCTTGTACCCTCTACAATCGACAGGTTCATCGACCATCGATTAGCCCAATTTATAGCCAGCTGTTGCTCCTGACTACCTAACACCAACAAACCGCTGCGCAAATACTCTGGATCGATACCGCTTTCCTGATATAACTCCTGAGCTATTTGCGGATAAATTTTATGCCCGATACTCGCAAGCTCATTCACTTTGTCCGAGTATCGCCACGGGTGTAGTGGGGAAAGTATGCCTCCACCCGCCCAGGATGACTCTTTACCAAGTTCACCTTTTTCCAGCAGCAACACATCCAGGCCCTGTTTTTTTAGTTCGCGGGCGCTTAGCATGCCAATTAAACCGCCACCCACAATAATGCAATCTGTCATATCTTGCCGCGTACTCTCGTGTACCTATTTGTCACATATACTCTCTATAGCTCGCGCGCATATCAACGAGCAAGAAATAAGTACTGATCTGTTTATTAAAGAAACTGCAATGTAAAGCCAACCGACCATAAAGCAAAAAGACTCGTACCAATTAATGATACGAGTCTCTGGACTACCACGAAGCTTATATTGCTCCGTTAGTTAAGACTATTCACCACAACTACTCGTTATGCCTGCTGGCGCCCTATGAATATATTTTTCACAATAACATGGGCTATTACCCTTTGCCCAGTGCTTCTCACAGCGTTTAACCCATATTTCAGCCTGCTGCATATCCCACTCGATTTCACGTTTATTATCTTCAACTGCTTTTTGCCTGGCTAGCTTTTCTCTATTTGCCGCCTCAAGCTCCATTGCCATTTTCTTCTTTTCTTGCGCTACACGGGTATTAATTTTCGCTACTGCACTTGCCTTTTTAGCCGTGTTATTACACGGATACGCAATCGCTGTTATGGCAGATTGAAAACCCTCGGGAGCCTTGGCATTACACATTTTCACGGGTCTAGGTTTGGGCTTAGGCTTAGGCTGTTCCTTGATAACCGCGACTGGCATAACGGGCTTAGGTGTTTTCACTACTGCAACAGGCGCTGGCGCATCAAGTTTTGTCATCAGCTCTTTAAATCCAGACATATTATAAGACAACCTTAAAGGCCGCCCATATGGCTCAACAATAATGCTTAATGTTTTAGCTGTTTTTAATATATTTTTTGTTTGTTCATCCAGATTGATAATAAAGTCGCCACCGCCACCCGCATTTATACACGTGTCATTTACAACCACTGTATTTTGTTTAAGTTTTTTAGTCACGTTATGCTGGTTATTCAAACACCAGTCGAATATCGGTAAACGTTGGCCATCTACCTCTACATCTGCAATTGCCAATGTATCCAGACTACGCGTATTCAGCAATTTACCACTGGGGTCATTTTTGCCCAGGCGTAACAAAAGGCGATGTTTATTAACATTCAGGTGGTAATAGTTTGTGTCTGATCCATCTCGCGCTGATCCTGACTTTGTAATCGAGCCTTTACTTTCGTACCACGGAATGCCTGAGCCAAAGGTAAGATCCTTAGATTTTTTGAAGGGGTTTATTCCCGCATTAGAAACGCCTGGAAACGCAATTAACAGACTTAATAGACTTGTTATGATGAATTTACTTGTTAAGCCATCCACGCTTAATAACCTCTTTAAAACTTTTTATTTAAAAACCGACAGCCGTTCAATAGCATATTCAACCTGCTAACAGATGCAAAGTTACTTTACATTTATTAGATAACCCCAAGTTATTAAAGCCGTTTTTTTTTAAGACTGTCAAATATTGTGATCATAGGTATAGCACAAAATTTACAATCGCGAGGCAAAAGCAGTAACAATCAGTGTAAAATCAGCTTTTTTCAACAGAACACTCGCAAAAATGAAGATAATTTTAAATGGTAACGCACTGGATTTGGCCGATAACTCGACTCTACTTAAGCTAATAGAATCCCAGGATTTAACCGGTAAACGACTTGCCGTGGAAGTAAACCTCGAAATCATCCCTAAAACCGAACACGCCAGTTATATTTTGAAAAATGATGATAAAGTCGAGATCGTGCATGCCATTGGCGGTGGCTCAGCAAATAACTCAGGCTCAAATTTTGCCCTAAACAGTGGTATCATATCGCCCTCTGTAAACAACCATCTAGATAAATCATGAGTGACAACCTCCTAACTATTGCTGGCAAAACATACAACTCTCGTTTACTTGTGGGCTCTGGCAAATACGTAGATCTCGCAGAAACTAAGGCCTGCACGGAAGCTAGCGGCGCTGAAATTATCACAGTCGCTATTCGCCGTACCAATATTGGCCAAAATCCAGGTGAGCCAAATCTGCTAGATGTTGTACCACCTGATAAATACACCATATTGCCAAACACCGCTGGCTGCTATACAGCAGAAGACGCCATACGCACCTGCCGTATGGCGCGCGAACTGTTAGATGGACATAAACTCGTAAAGCTAGAAGTACTCGGTGATGAAAAAACACTTTTCCCGGATATCACAGCAACCCTCAAGGCTGCAGAAGTTTTAGTTAAGGACGGCTTTGACGTTATGGTATACACCAGCGATGACCCATTAATTGCCAAGCGTCTGGAAGAAATTGGTTGTGCCGCGGTTATGCCTTTAGCCGCACCGATTGGCTCAGGACTGGGGATTCGTAATCCATACAATATTTTGACCATTGTTGAAAATGCCAATGTGCCCATTCTGGTTGATGCCGGCGTAGGCACCGCCTCTGATGCGGCCATTGCTATGGAATTAGGTTGCGACGGTATTTTAATGAACACGGCTATTGCTGCTGCAAAAAATCCGCTGCTTATGGCATCTGCGATGAAGCATGCGGTTATTGCAGGCCGCGAAGCATTTCTGGCCGGCCGCATGCCACGCAAACGTTTTGCCTCCGCTTCATCACCTATTGATGGTACTTTCTTTTAGCCTTAACTCTGTATCTGCACACAGACATTTATTTTAATAATGTCTTCTGGCTAGTAGCCAGCTGTGTGCACTTAATTCTATGACTAAAAAACATTTACGCACAATACATAGTTTTGTTAAACGCCAGGGGCGTTTAACCTCCGGCCAGGAACTTGCGCTTGAAACACAGTGGTCTATTTATGGCATTAACTACTCCGAAGACATGCTTAATTTTGCAGTGCTGTTTAATCGAAATGCAGAAACTGTTTTAGAGATTGGTTTTGGCAATGGCGACTCTTTATGGCAAATGGCTCAAGCAAGCCCACAGACAAACTTCATAGGCATTGAAGTCCACCGCCCTGGCGTAGGTCATATTTTACGTTTAATAGAAGAATCTGATTGTGAGAATTTGCGCGTGTCCAACCAGGATGCAATTGATGTCTTACAAAATCAGATTCCTGATCACAGCCTTAATCGCGTACAACTTTTCTTCCCCGACCCCTGGCATAAAAGAAAACATAATAAACGTCGTATTGTGCAGGATGAATTTATCCAGCAACTGGCTAAAAAATTAAAACCCGGTGGGGTTTTTCATATGGCGACCGACTGGAAAGATTATGCACAGCATATGTTAACTACATTAAATAGTTGCGATTTATTTAAAAACTTATCCAGCGACAACACGTTTGTACCTAAGCCTGAGGCACGACCTACGACTAAATTTGAAAAACGTGGTCAACGCCTTGGTCACGGTGTTTGGGATTTATTATTTGAAGTTAAATAAAACTCGTTATATTTAATGCATAAAAAAAGCCCCAACTGTTTCTAGTCGGGGCTTTTTTATTTCTAAATATTGGTTTAGTGATTAAAAATAATGACTGTTCACAATCATATGCACATAAATACTTGCCGCATAACCCAAAGCAATAACGGGAGTCCATTTAAGGTGGCTAAAGAACGTATACTTACCACGCGCCTGCCCCATTAACGCAACACCTGCTGCCGAACCAATTGATAACAACGAACCACCCACACCCGCTGTTAACGTCACTAACAACCACTGTCCAACAGACATATCTGGATTCATAGTAAGCACCGCAAACATCACCGGAATGTTATCAACAATGGCTGACATAATGCCTACCGCAATATTTGCATATGTAGCACCCCATGTGCTGTACATCATTTCTGATGCCACACCCAGGTACCCTAAGAAACCTAAACCACCAACACATAAAACTACACCGTAGAAAAATAGTAGGGTATCCCACTCAGCACGTGCCACTGGATTAAATACATCAAATCCACCTGGTGTACCCATTTGCCCATCATACTCCACATTATCCACTTTGCTATGATCACGATGCGCTGTTTTCTTCAGGAAGAAACCAAATAGCTGCAAATAACCCAGGCCTGTTAACATGCCGATTACAGGCGGCATATGCAGGAAGTTGTGGAATGAAACCGCAGTGAATATAGTCAACAGGAACAAAATAATAATACGCTTGCCACCACGCTGCATTATAACGGCTTCGCCATTCGCTTCTGGTTTAAGATTCGGAACCGCGAAATGCATAATTGCCGCGGGGACCAAAAAGTTAACCGCTGCAGGAATAAATAATGCAAAGAACGTCCAGAATTGAACCATGCCCTTTTGCCAAACCATTAGCGTTGTAATATCACCAAACGGCGAAAACGCGCCACCGGCATTCGCGGCAACAACAATATTGATACAGGCTAAACCAACAAACTTTTGATTACTGCCACCCACTGCCATGATAACTGCACACATTAATAGCGCGGTTGTCAGGTTATCTGCAATGGGTGAGATAAAGAATGCAAGAATACCGGTAATCCAGAACAATGCTCTAAAGCCGAAACCACTCTTTACTAACCAGGCGCGTAGTGCATCAAATACTTTACGCTCTTCCATTGAGTTCACATACGTCATCGCAACTAATAAGAACAACATGAGTTCTGAGTATTCTAATAAATTTTGACGTACTGCATGCTCTGCTTCAACTGACATGCCGTGTTGTGCTGCAACCCAGGCAATACTTCCCCAAATAATACCCGCCGCCAAAATGACCGGTTTGGATTTCCTAAGATGAGTAAATTCTTCCGCCATTACCAACAGGTAAGCAAACAGGAAAATGCCAATAGAAAAATATCCAAGCGGGCTGGATGTCATATCCCAGCTTTTGCCACCTTCAGCAGCTAACGCGCTTCCTGAAAAAAGCAATGCTATGGCTGCGAGTATGATGCCGTGATATTTTTTATGATTAAGCATATTTTTATCTTCAATTACTTATCCCAGAAAACGTCTGGTACATTGTATGTATGGATTTAAATTAACCTGCGTATTATTACATTAAACCGTGATTTAAAAAACAATACCCATCATCACCATCATTACAATTAAGAATAATATTGTCATAACACTACCGGCTTTCATAAAGTCTGGTACGCGATAACCTGCTGGCCCCATAATTAATGCATTAACCTGATGCGTAGGAATCAAGAATGAGTTTGAAGTCGCAATGGCAACCGTCAATGCAAACACTGCAGGATTTGCACCCGGAACTTGCAATGCTATGTTTACCGCCAGTGGCACCAGTAAAACCGTCGCACCCACATTTGACATCACGAGAGTGAAGAATGTAGCCAGCAACGCTATGACTAATTGAATAACCCAAACTTGTGGATCTGAACCCATCACTGAAAGTGTTTGTTCTGCAATCCATTTTGCTGTGCCAGAAATTTCTACTGCCACACCTAAAGGAATAAGCGATGCCAATAAGAAAACTGTTTTCCAGCTAACCGCTTCATAGGCCTCTTCAATTTTTATTACACCGGATAAAATCATCCCCATTGCACCGGTTAATAGTGCAACCGATAAACGCAAGTCTGTAAACAGCACAAGAAACAGTGCAACACTAAAGAAAAATAATGCCGGCACCAGCTTTTGAGGACGCGCTTCCTCTTTTGGATATTCAGTTGTTACTACAACAAAATCACGATTTGTTTCTAAACGTAACAGTGCATCCCATGCTGTATGCACTATTAATGTATCGCCACCTTGTAAAAGAGTGTTACGAATATCATCGCCTTCACGTTTGGTTTCGCCATCGCGATGTAGGCCAATAAGTGCAAGCCCGTAGGTTTTGCGCATCCAGATATCGCGTGCGCTTTTGCCAATCAGGCTTGAGCCAGGTGGAATAACCACTTCTGCAACACCAGATTTGGATGCCGACAAACACTCTGAGAATGTACGCAGCTCATCACGAATACTTAGACCATACTCTTCCGACATATTTTTAATTGATACTGGATCTGCAATTACGCCTAGCACCATACCTGCAGATATTTCTGTATCTCTGGCGACCGAACCCGGGCCAAAACGTAAGTTTTCACCTATACGCTTACTAGCAATAACGCGAATACGATTCTGCGATTCAATTTCATCCAGTGTTTTACCAATGCAAGAACTACCTTCAGGTACAACCAGTTCCGTTACTTTATAATTAACACCATATACTTGTTGAATATAACCTAATGGATCAGAACCCGATGTCGAGCTTTCAGACTTAGTTGCGGGTAAAACAAAACGACCCGCTAAAACAAAATAAACAATGCCTGTAAAAACCAATGCCAAACCGATGGGTGTTACAGAGAACAAACCCCATGTTTGCATTTGCTGATCCGCAGGAAGCGCCTGGTTAGATGCCAAAATTAAATCATTTAAAAGAATTAATGGACTCGATCCAACCATCGTTACCGTGCCACCCAGGATTGCTCAAAAACCCATTGGCATTAAAAGACGAGACATAGGTAAACCTGAACGTGCAGAAATTCGCGCGACAACAGGCAAAAATAAAGCCGCCGCACCAACATTTTGCATGAACGAAGAAATGATGCCCACGGTAGAAGAAATAATTGGAATGATACGCGTTTCAGAAGTACCGCCAATTTTTAAAATAAAGCCGGCCACCTTTGTCATCAAGCCTGTTTTATCTAAACCCGCACCTATAATCATCACGGCAATAATTGACATCACCGCATTTGATGAGAACCCGTCAAATAACCGATTGGCATCGACAAGACCCGCTTGAAGCCCCATATAGGGCGCGAGCAAAGACGTCAATCCCAGCAACACCATTACGGTTGCCGCCGCGACATCAACACCGACTACCTCAAAGGCAAACATGTAAATAGTTAGCATTAAAAGACCCGTTACCCAGGCTATTTCAATACTCGGCACCACATTAGCAAGCCCCAGCGCCATTGCTAAAAAAATAACTGCGGCCACCTTTTGTTTAGTCGAAAACACCGCAACAGGTTCTACTGTGGTTGCTTCGTCGGCAATTGCTGACATAAAATCTCTCCAAATTTATACATAATTATTTTAAAGTGTGGAACGAGCTAGCAGGTGTTCACGCGGCACTACTAACATGAAGAAAAATCACGAATCATACACCTAATAAGCCCTAATCAGCTAATCGAAACCTGCTGCCAAACTCTTATTGTTAAGGGGCAAGTTCATTTATAGTAAATCTGCGTCTTAATCATCAGTGCTTATTCCTAATTGGAATTATTTATCCCTGACAAAGCATTTTTCAAATCCGCACATAATGCAGAGTGACGCTGGATATTGCCTGCTTTAAATTTTCTTTTCAAATGAATTCAAACGCTTTAGTATTCCTATATGGAATATATTAATCTGCCCGATTACAAAGCATTAGCTACCCTGAAAGCCGTTGTCGAACTGGGCAGTGTAAACCGCGCTGCAAAAGCACTTTATATAGGTCAACCTGCGGCCACTAAGCGTCTACGCTCACTCGACTCTAGCTATGGCGTGCCACTAATGCATCATCAGGGTCGCAAACTAGAACTCACCGCGGCTGGTACAAAGGTATATGCCTACGCGAAACTAATACTCGAGCATCAGGCAAGCCTGTTAGACGATTTAGCCTCCCTGCGCACTGGGCATAATCGACTAAAATTCGAAGTCACTTTTGCAATCGGTGAGCACGTTTTACCCGAAATTTTATTACACTTTGCAGATACACGACCGGAGTTACGCATAGAAAGCAGGCTTGGTTACTCTCGACGCATTCACACTCGACTAGCCACAGGACTTGCTGATATTGCACTGCTAGAACAAGAACCCAGACACCCGAATATAAATGCAGAGCCCTGGATGCAGGATGAGCTGTTGCTTGTTTGCGGACCGGATCACCCCTTATGGGGTTGTGACAGCATTGAGATAGAACAATTGGATAAACTACATTATGTACTTCGCGAATCCCAGTCATCCATTCGTAACACGCTTGATAAAACACTAAAAAATATTGCCATCAAGCAGCTGCCAATCGATATGGAAGTCGGCTCCTCGGATACTATTATTGAATTGCTGCAGCGTGGCCAGCAGGTAAGTTTTTTACCACAATTCACTGTTAATGCTTATCTTGATCGAAATTATCTACACCACATAAAAATCAATAATCTCATTATTAAGCGTACGCTGTGGATTGCATATAACCATGAGAACATGAACAAACAGGTCGCCAATACTATTATCCAGACTCTTCAAGAGGTAGCCGACAACAAAGCCGACTAGCTTTGCCCACTTGACCTGCATCAATGATTTATTCATCTCCGGCTCATCGAGTTACCGCAACTGATCTGCATCAATTCAATTTTAGAACATTCTGATATTTTGTGTTCATCGATAACATAAACATCTTCTAGGTGAGTACAAATGAAAACACAGAATAAAATATCAGCAGCGGTTTTAGCGGCCCTTGGACTAACTTTGGGTGCAACATCTTTCTCGGCTCAAGCCATACAGGCGGGCGATATGTTTGCTCGCGTTACACTGACTCAGGTAAGCCCTAACGATGACGCGAATGGCTTTAGTGGTGCACCAACTGCTGTGCCAGAAGTAGGCGACAGCACCAGACCTGGTGCTACCTTTGTTTATATGTACGACAACAATATCGGCTTTGAGGTACTCGCGGCACTTCCATTCAAACATGAAATTACTGCTGATGGCATGGGCAAAATTGGTGAGACCAAGGATCTACCGCCCACTGTTAGTGTTCAATATTACTTCAACCCTGAATCAGGGGTACGCCCTTACGTAGGCCTGGGTCTTAACTACACAACATTCTTTTCTACTGAAAGCATCGCTGGCTTAGGCGGCGATCTAGAACTGGATGATTCATTTGGCCTGGCCGCTCAAATTGGTATCGACTATGACATCAATGAAAAATGGTTCTTAACCGCTGATGCTCGTTACATCAATATTGAAACTACAGCCACTAACAGTGTTGCAGGTAAAACTGATGTGGAGATCAACCCAACTGTACTAAGCATTGGTGTTGGCTATAAATTCTAAGCCAATATAAATTTAAAGTAGCACAGGGACGTGCTGTTTTTTAGCCTACAAATAAATCTTTCTCACTTCCTGTGATTCACAAATTTTCTACCTATACTAGCTTAAACTCTTTTAGGTGAACTATTATCTGCGTTTGCCTCGCTATCATACAAAATAATAATTAATTTGAGGCTAATCGTGAACCGCATAACTTCCTTTCTGTTTTTTTCACTCTGCTTATTTCCATCCCTTAGTTTTGCCTCTGCAACATCCGAAGTCTGGATAGACCTCACCCAGCACTGGGTCGGGTTTGCTGCATTGGGTATATTTATTGCCTCATATGTATTGGTCATGGCAGAGGAATTTATTCATCTGCGTAAATCCAAACCTGTAGTACTGGCTGCTGGCATCATCTGGGCGCTAATTGCTTTTATTTACGCATCTCGCGGCTTTAACCACGAAGCTGAAATGGCCGTACGCCATAACTTGCTAGAATACGCCGAGTTGATGCTATTCCTATTAGTCGCCATGACCTACATAAACGCCATGGAAGAACGCCAGACATTTGATGCACTACGCGCCTGGCTGGTACGCAAGGGTTACGGCTTTAGACAGCTGTTCTGGATTACGGGTGGACTCGCCTTTATGATTTCACCCATTGCCGATAACTTGACCACTGCATTATTAATGTGCGCTGTGGTGATGGCGGTTGGCGGCACTAATAACAAGTTCATTTTACTCGGCGCCATTAATATAGTTATTGCTGCTAACGCCGGGGGTGCCTTCTCTCCATTTGGTGACATAACAACCCTGATGGTATGGCAAAAGTCGATATTGACCCCACAGGGCCCTGTCGATTTCTGGGCTTTTTTTGCCTTGTTTGTACCTGCGCTGGTGAATTGGCTAGTACCCGCTGCCATCATGCACTTTTCGGTGCCCAATGAGCACCCATCCAGTGAAATCGAAGAGGTGAAATTGAAGCGAGGCGCCATACGTATTGTGTTTCTATTTATAGCAACCATTGCGACTGCGGTAAGTTTTCATAACTTCCTGCATTTGCCTCCCGTTATCGGTATGTTAACTGGCCTGGCCTATTTGAAATTTTTTGGCTTTTACTTAAAGAAAAGCCACGTTCAGCCACTGAATACCCCTGATGACCCGCGCCGAGTCGATCACGTAGTTGGTGACATCGTGCCATTTGATGTATTTGACGGTGTCGCCCGTGCTGAATGGGATACCCTGCTATTTTTCTACGGCGTTGTTCTGTGTGTTGGCGGCCTCGGTTTCATTGGTTATCTGGGTGTAGCTTCAGAAATCATGTATACAGAATGGGGGCAGGCACTACAGTTAAGCGCCGCAATGAACGCCACACCCGCTAACATCGTCATTGGGGTTTTATCCGCCATTGTAGATAATATTCCTGTTATGTTTGCTGTGTTAACCATGATGCCAGATATGTCCCTCGGACACTGGTTACTCGTTACCCTGACCGCGGGTGTTGGCGGCTCAATGCTATCAATCGGTTCTGCCGCGGGTGTTGCTCTTATGGGGCAGGCGCGTGGCAAGTACACCTTTTTTGGGCATCTCAAATGGACACCTGTCATTGCGCTGGGGTATGTCGCCAGTATTGCCACACATATGTGGATTAACTCCCACTTATTTTAGGCAACTAAGGCCCTGCACTTCCTTTTAAGTGCAGGGCAAGTTTGCCTAATATCACCACTTTTACCTCTATCTAATTAATATAATTCGCACCACCGAGCAAAAATCGCTAAAATGGTCGGCTACTTGCCCAATATGCTGTTATGGATTGTTAATTATCCAGTAAATATTGCGGGCCTACAGAATTCAAATACCTGCCAGTTGCAGAATTGCTACAGGTTTAAACTTTTAAATATCAATGATTTAAGGAGACTTCAATGTCCCAGAAACATCCTGTTGTCGCAGTTACCGGTTCATCTGGTGCGGGCACATCTACTGTAAAGAAAGCATTCGAACATATCTTCTTTCGTGAAAAAATCAGCCCTGTTGTTGTAGAAGGCGATAGTTTTCACGCCTATGATCGCGCAGCAATGAAAGTAGAAATGGAAAAACACGAAGCCGCTGGCAATCGTTTTTTCAGCCACTTTGGTGAAAGTGCTAATGAATTTGGCAAATTAGCTGAACTGTTTGAATCATATGGCAAAACAGGTACTGGCAAAAAACGCTATTACTTACATTCTGCACCAGAAGCTGCTGAACACAATGCACGCCTGGGCATAGATAAAACACCTGGCCAGTTCACGCCATGGGAAGATATTGAGACTGGTTCTGATTTAATGTTTTATGAAGGTCTACACGGCTTAGTAAACACTGAAAACAACAATGTTGCACAGCATGTTGATTTGGGTATTGGTGTTGTACCTATCGTTAATCTGGAATGGATCCAGAAAATACACCGTGACAACGCTGAGCGTGGCTATTCTGCAGAAGTTATCGTAGATACCATTCAACGCCGCATGCCTGATTATGTAAATTACATTACACCGCAATTTTCACAAACAGATATTAACTTCCAGCGTGTTTCTACGGTTGATACATCTAACCCTTTTATTGCTCGTGATATTCCAACACCAGATGAGAGCTTTATTGTTATCCGCTTTAAAGAACCAGCTAAGTTTGGCACTGATTTTCCTTACTTATTAAACATGATCAGTGATTCGTTTATGTCTCGCCGTAACACGATTGTTGTTCCTGGTGGAAAAATGGGCCTGGCGATGGAAATCATTCTGACCCCAATCATTCATGACATGATTGAAAAATCTAAAAAGTAATATTCACTTATTATTTTTAGATCACTAAGGGTCAGCGTATAGCTGGCCCTTTTTTATTCACAATGAAAAATTTATAACGATAGAAATTAAACTACACTCACATAATGAAAAAATTCCTCTTAGCGCATAGTGCAGATAAAAAAATAGACGAGCTACTTAGTGACTGCCTTAATCAACTCGGTAGCATTCCACCAGAAGCAACGCTGGGATTTTTGTATATTAGTGATCATTTGTGTGATCAGGCCGAATATATTCTCCAGCAATTGAAACAGTCCACCAGCATCAACCACTGGGTTGGTAGTACCGGTATCAGCCTGATCGCCAGTCAACAGGAATATTATGAAAAACCGGCAATTGTAATGATGATTGCAGATTTCAAAGAGGCAGATTTTCATATG
>CAWUSX010000004.1:0-11080 GCA_963924875.1 uncultured Gammaproteobacteria bacterium | reverse complement strand
CCGCAATCAAAGCGACGGCCCTTGAATTTATATGCCATGACACAACCGTTTTTGGCCTGCTCTTTTATAGCATCGGTTAATTGAATTTCACCGCCTGCACCAGGCTTTGTATTTTCTAAAATATCAAAAATATCGGGGGTTAAAATATAGCGCCCAATCACCGCGAGGTTGCTGGGTGCTTTATCGGCGGGTGGTTTTTCTACCATATCTTTAACGCGATAAATATTATCGTTAACCATTTCGCCATCAATGACACCGTAGCTGCTGATGTTTTCTTTGGGCACTTCTTCAATGGCAATAATGGAACAGCGGAATTGTTTATACAGTGCAACCATCTGTTTCATCACGCTGTCTTCGCCAGGTTCTGTAATACACAGGTCGTCCGCTAAAATCACGCCGAACGCCTCATCGCCAATCATGTTTTTGCCGGCAAGCACTGCATGCCCCAGCCCTTTCATGATCTTTTGAGGTGTGTAGGTAAAGGTGCAGTTATCTAGCAGGTTACGAATTTCAGAAAGCTTAACTTCTTTGCCCGTGCCTGAAATTTCAGTTTCTACTTCATAGCTAATGTCGAAGTGGTCGGCGATGGAGTGTTTGCCTCGCCCTGTTACAAATGCATTGTCTACCATGCCCGCATTCATAGCCTCTTCAACCGCGTAGTGGATGAGCGGCTTATCAACTACAGGTAGCATTTCCTTGGGAATTGATTTGGTCGCGGGCAAAAAGCGGGTGCCATAGCCGGCAACGGGGTATAAACATTTTTTAATCATGCAGAAAAATCCTTGGTATCACTCTTAAATTGATTGTACGCGTATAGTCATTTTCTAGCATTCTGACAAGGAATTCAGGCGAGGTCAAAAAAGAGGTCATTTGTTGTGTAGCTGAAAACAAGAAAAGCGCTAAAAGCGCTTTTTATATGTACTTAAACGTGTAATGAAAAGGCGCTTACTTATGATATTGCTCACTCAGCTCATGTACCGAATCAACCAGCACCTTTACATGATCAGGATTAATGTCTGGTGTAATGCCATGGCCTAAATTAAATACATGGCCACTACCCTGACCATAGTCTTTAAGAATTTTAGCGGTTTCAGCGCGGATAATTTCAGGTGATGCATACAATGTGCTGGGGTCCATATTGCCTTGCAGAGCTACGCGGTCACCTACCTGCTTGCGTGCGTCTGCAATATTTGTTGTCCAGTCGAGCGCCAGGCCGTCACAGCCCGTATCGGCTATTTGATTAAGCCATTGTCCGCCACCTTTGGTGAATAAGATGACAGGCACTTTTCGGCCATCGGCTTCACGGGTCAGGTTCGATACAATCTTATGCATGTAGTCCAGTGAAAACATCTTATACATTTCGGGGTTGAGATTGCCGCCCCATGTATCAAAAATCATTATTGCCTGTGCGCCTGCTGCAATCTGGGCATTCAGATAGCTGGTCACCGATTCGGCGATTTTTTCTAACAACTGATGCGCGAGAGCAGGCTGGTCAAACAGCATCGTTTTAGATTTGCTAAATGTTTTGCTGCTGCCGCCTTCGATCATATAGGTAGCTAAGGTCCACGGGCTGCCCGAAAAACCAATAAGTGGAATGCTGCCGTCGAGCTCGCGGCGGATCGTGCGCACCGCATCCATTACATAGCGTAGTTCAACTTCAGGGTCGGGAACCGGCAGGTTTTTTATATCGGCGGCAGTTCGAATAGGATTTTTGAAACGTGGGCCTTCGCCCTCTTCAAAGTACAGTCCTAGTCCCATGGCATCAGGGATAGTAAGAATATCTGAAAACAGAATAGCCGCATCCAGATCAAAACGCTTGAGTGGTTGCAGAGTGACTTCGCAAGCTAAATCAGGGTTCATGCACAGGTTCATGAAATTACCTGCTTTTGCGCGAGTTGCACGATATTCAGGTAAATAACGGCCCGCCTGGCGCATAATCCAGATAGGTGTACGGTCTACCGGCTGCTTTTGCAGGGCGCGAAGAAAACGATCGTTTTTTAATTCTGTCATGTGAGGCTGTTTTATTGGTTGTTTGTAGTATTCAGAGTGTATTTACAAATATTATTGCTATGTGTAGGAGCGACAAGAATATTTGCAATTGCGAATGCAGGTAGAGGGTAATTTTGGAGCATAAAAAGCTTAGGCGTTAAGCTGGGCTTTTATTTTCCCGCTAACAGCACCCATATCTGCACGTCCTTGCATCTGAGGTTTGAGGATACCCATTACCTTGCCCATATCTTTAATAGAGGCGGCACCGGTATCTTCAATCGCTTTAGCAATCATTTGAATGATTTCAGCATCGCTAAGCGCTTCTGGTAAAAAGTCTTTGAGTACCGATATTTCGTACTCTTCCTGTTCAGCTAAATCGGTTCGGCCGGCATCTGTGTACTGGCTAATCGACTCGCGGCGTTGCTTGACCATTTTATCAAGTACGGCGAGTACGCGATCATTGTCTAACTCTATGCGCTCATCAACTTCAATTTGTTTGATGGCTGCAAGTGCCAGGCGGACAACGCCTAAACGTGGCTTGTCACCACCTTTCATGGCGGCCTTCATGGCATCAGTTAGATTTTGCTTAAGACTCATATTAACCAGACGCTGCGACTATCGGCGGCGATGTGGATTACGAGTTAAACGTTCGCGCTCTTTAAATAATTTCTTTAAGTTACGCTTAACCGCAGCAGCTGCTTTACGCTTACGCTCAGTTGTGGGCTTTTCATAACATTCGCGACGACGAATTTCTGTTAAAACGCCTGCTTTTTCGCATGAACGTTTAAAACGGCGAAGAGCAACGTCAAATGGTTCGTTGTCTTTAACTTTAACTTGTGGCATTCAGAACACTCTCACTCTAAAAAATATATAATAAATTCTATTTAACGGCATGTAGCCAAAAGGCGTACCCGTAGAACCGCCGGATTATATCAGTTTTTTAATGATTACCAAAATAAATATAAAGATTAAGTGAATTAAGATGATTGTATTAGGTATTGAAACTTCCTGTGATGAGACGGGCTTGGCAGTATATGACTCTGAAAAGGGCCTGTTGGCACATGTTTTACACACACAAATTGCCCTGCATGGTGAGTATGGTGGTGTAGTGCCAGAGCTGGCATCGCGCGATCATGTGCGCTATTTATTGCCGTTGGCCGAGCAGGTGTTAGAAAAGGCAGGGGTGAAAAAGTCTGAATTGGGTGGTATTGCCTACACCGCAGGCCCGGGCCTGATTGGCGCATTGATGGTGGGTGCATCGACCGGGCGTGCAATGGCGATGGCTTTGGGTGTGCCAGCCGTTGCCGTGCACCATATGGAAGGGCATCTATTGGCACCTATGCTGGAAGAGTCTGCACCGCAATTTCCATTTGTTGCCTTGTTGGTTTCCGGCGGGCACACCTTGCTGGCGCATGTAAAAGGTATTGGACAGTATGAATTGCTGGGTGAAAGCCTGGATGATGCAGCGGGTGAGGCCTTTGATAAAACCGCCAAATTACTCGGGCTGGGTTATCCCGGTGGACCAGTACTGGCAAAGTTGGCGGAGCAAGGTGAGGCGGGTGTGTATAAGTTTCCTCGGCCCATGGTGGATCGTCCCGGATTAGACTTTAGCTTTAGTGGGCTGAAAACCTCAACACGAAATACATGGCAGTTAGAAGTTGAGAAAGGCAATGATGATGAGCAAACCAGGGCGAATATCTGTCGAGCCTTTGAAGAGGCGGTGGTTGATACCTTAAAAATTAAATCTCGTCGTGCCATTCAGCAGGTATCAGCAAAAACGCTGGTAATTGCCGGAGGCGTTGGCGCGAATCTGCACTTGCGTGAGTCGTTACAGGCGATGATGGAAAAAGAAGGCGGCGAGCTGTATTACCCGCGCATAGAATTCTGCACGGATAATGGCGCAATGATTGCCTACGTTGGCTGCCTGAGGTTAGTTGCAGGGCAAACCGAGCCGTTGCTTATTAATACGCGTGCGCGCTGGCCGATGAGTGAATTAGAGGCGATTTAGTTCAAGGCCTAGGCTTTTTTCTTGCTACCTATTTTGTCTTCAAGGCCGGCGAGTAGTTTATTGATATTGCTACGGTGACGGCATATCAACAGGGCGGCCATTATTGCAATGCATACAGTAATGATGGGCGACTGAATGATGTACCATGCCAATAGCGGTGAGGCGCTGGCAGCAACCAGTGCAGACAGTGATGAGTAGCGGAATGTGGCGGCCATTCCCAGCCAGATAGCTATTGTTCCAAGGCCGAGCAACCAGTGAGTGCCAAGTAAAACACCTAATATAGTCGCCACGCCCTTACCGCCTTTGAAACCGTAATACAGGGGATATAGATGGCCTAAAAATGCAGCAAGGCCAGTCGCCGCAATAACTTCATCAGGCATATCTAATTGAACGGCGATAAGTACCGGTATTAATCCTTTTAACATGTCACCCAGCAATGTGATTACAGCGGCCTTTTTGCCACCTTCACGGAGCACATTGGTTGCGCCGGGGTTCTGCGAGCCAGTCGTTCGAGGGTCTGCGATGCCCATTAATTTGCAGGTAATAATGGCGGTTGAAACTGAGCCAAGTAAATAGCCGCACAGGGCAAAGCCAATAATCAGTATAATGGGCTGCTGAAGTAGATCCACAGTAAGGTAACCAGTGATAGTGATAAACAGAGCGCGCAATTTACCACGAAAATGTTTCTATGGTGAATACCTATGAGTGATAAACAGCCACGCGTTCGCTGTGTATTTGTGCATGGCTGGGGTATGAATCATAGCGTTTGGCAGCCTGTATTAAATAAACTGCCAGACTGGATTGATGCGGAGCTCATTGATTTACCGGGGCATGGCGAACGCTATAAAGAGTCATTTAGTAATTTGCAAAATTTGACCGATGATGTGGCTGAACATTGTCAAAGAATAAAAAAAAACAATCAGCCATTGATTTTGATTGGCTGGTCTTTGGGTGGCTTGCCCTGCTTACAGGCAGCGATTGAAAAACCACAAAATATTGATGCCGTCATGTTGGTGAGTAGTAGCCCTTGCTTTGTTGTGCAGAATGATTGGCCTTACGGCGTAGACTCGCAAGTATTCGAGCAGTTTGCAGAATCACTGAAAAATGATTTTTCAGGTACAATTCGGCGTTTTTTGTCTTTGCAGGTAAAAGGCTCTGAATCGGGGCGGATTATTTTGCGCAACTTACGTGAAAAAATCCTGCAGCAAGCACAACCCAATGAAAACAGTCTGGATGCCGGCCTGGATGTTTTAATGCAGACAGACCTGCGTAAGCAGTTAGCGAAAATTTCTCAGCCTGTCTGTTGGGGTTTAGGAGAACAGGATGGCCTGGTTAATGCGGAGTTATCCAGGGCATTGAAACTGATAATGCAACAGGTTGACGTAAAGATTTATGACAAGGCAGGGCATGCGCCGTTTTTATCGCATACAGATGAATTTGTGCAACAGCTGGTGGAGTTTATTAATTCCAGAGTATTGACGATTGATTCAATTAATTAAATAAAGAAAAATATTTCAGTGAAAAAAAATACAGTTTCAGAAAAACAGCGCATACAAAGACATTTTGATGCTAAGGCAATGCGTTATGAATCTTCTGCTGTGCTGCAGCGCAATGTATGTGAAGAATTGTTGCGACGTCTGGATTTAACCAACTTAAATCCAGCTGTAATATTAGATGTTGGTTGTGGTACGGGTTGGGGCACGCAGGGTCTGTTAAAAAAATATAAAAAAGCCAAAGTGTTGTCGCTTGATTTATCGCCAGAAATGTTGCGTCAAACAAAAGCCAAAGGTGGATGGTTAAGAAAACCAGAATTGATTTGTGCAGATGCAGAAGACATTCCATTGCAAGATGAGTCTGTCGATTTGGTGTTTTCGAGTTTGATGCTGCAGTGGTGTGATTATAAAAAAGTTTTTGCTGAATTTAAGCGTGTATTAAAGCCGAATGGGTTGTTAATGTTTGCAACATTTGGTCCGGACACTTTAATAGAATTAAAACGTAGCTGGGCTAAAGTGGATGATTATACGCATGTGAATGAGTTTACCGATATGCATGATTTAGGTGATGAGTTGATTCAGGTGGGTTTGGCAGAGCCGGTAATGGATATGGATATGATAAAGCTAACCTACAGTAATGCGATTGCAGTAATGGCTGACTTAAAAGAGATTGGTGCAAACACGACACTGAAAAATCAAAAAAAACCAACGGAGCAGGGGTTAGTGACGCCGGGCAAGTTGAAGCGAGTTATTGAGAGTTACGAGGCCTTTCGTGAAAATGGTCTGGTTCCGGCGACTTATGAGGTGCTTTATGGGCATGCCTGGAAAACAGAGCCACGCAAGAAAAAAATTGAGCAGCACGAATTTGCTATTTCGCTGGATCAGATTCGTAAATAAGAAAATATTCTTAATATATCCCGCCAGCTAAGTATTCCTACGGGTATATTTTGTTCATTCACAACAGGGATGCATGAAATTTTGTTGTTGTTAAAAACTTTTATAGCATCTTTTATGTTGGCGCTTTCAGGTAATGAAAGCGGATGGCGATTCATTATCTGGTGTGCTTTTTGATTAAGAATGGCAAGGTCTTGTGTGGTTTCCGCAACGGTACCAATCGTCGGAGTAAATGCCTTAAATAAATCTCGATCTGAAATTACGCCACATAACTGATGCTTTTCAATGACTAACAGGTGATGAAAGGACGTGTGATCAAAAACTTTCTTTATTATTTTCAATGTATCGTCTATATCGACGGTGACAATCTTGTCACTCATGATGTTGCTAATCTTCACGATTGATATTGTCTCATAGAGAGTTATTGAAAAATAAAAAAGGCACTGAGTGAGCGCCTTTTAATTTACCGGTTAGCTTTTAAATTAAGCTTCAAGCACGGTGCGCATTTTCTTCATTGCATTTTTTTCTAACTGACGAACACGTTCGGCAGAAATACCGTATTTCGCAGCCAAATCATGTAATGTCGATTTATGTTCTTCGTTCATCCAGCGCGACATTAAAATATCGCGACTACGATCGTCTAAACCAGCTAAAGATTTTGTTAACGCTTCGCTGCGCTGGTCTTTCCAGTCATCAGATTCCAGCTGTTGTTCAGGGTTGATCGTAGCACTGGCAAGGTAAGTAGACGGTGATATCATTGCGTCATCATCGTCATCCGAAGTCGCATCAAAGGCCATATCATAGTTACTTAAACGCGATTCCATTTCTAAAACAGTTTCGGGCTTAACGCCTAAATCTTTTGCGACACCTTCGACCTCTTCCTGACTAAACCAGCCCAAACGTTTTTTTGAACTACGTAGATTGAAGAACAATTTTCGTTGTGCCTTAGTGGTTGCAACTTTAACAATGCGCCAGTTTTTCAGTACGTATTCGTGAATTTCTGCGCGAATCCAGTGCACAGCAAATGAAACCAGACGCACATTGTGATCGGTATCAAAGCGTTTTACGGCTTTCATTAAACCGACGTTGCCTTCCTGAATTAGGTCCGCTAAAGGTAAGCCGTAGCCCTGATAGCCACGGGCAATACGAATAACGAAGCGTAGGTGAGACATAACAAGCTGTTGTGCGGCTTTCAAATCGCCGTGCTCAATCAGACGACGGGCGTATTCTCGCTCTTCTTCCAGGGTAAGCATGGGCATAGTCTGTGCGTTCTGGATATATTGATCCAGACTGCCACTGGCTATGGGTAAATGATTTGATGTGCGTACTAGTTCGTTTTGCATTTCAACTCCGCTATATTTAGCCTGATATTAGCACTCTTTTTGTTGGAGTGCTAATCGCCATATAAGTTCATACTAATGTGAAGAAAACGGCGTTAAAACCCACTGTATATGAGGTTTATTGGTTTAAGGATATGATGTTGTCAGGGTGGTGCAGCTGCAGAAACTGCTGCCTTAACGTCAATAAACCATTCAGGCGAGCTATTAGCATGGCCTCATTAACCGGCTTCTCAATAATATCATTTGCACCGGCTGAAATAATGCGATTGAGGCAGTCGGGGTCGGCGTCAAAATTACTCGAAGTCGTCACCAATATGGGTAATTGTTCGAAACCAAGGCCCAGTCCGTGGCGTATTTCGCGAATTAGATCTCGCCCGCTCATGTGTCCCTCTAATTGAATGTCGGTCAATATAAGATCAAATGGCTGAACATGGTCTTTAGAAAAAGAGACTTGAATATACTCTAATGCCTGTTCGGCATTTTTGGCGTGTAAATAATTGTAATCGTGTTTACTGAGTATGTTTTTAACGGAAAGCGAGATGCTAGGGCTGTCCTCGACATATAAAATATTGCCCGTAATTTTCGCCCTTGGAGGTTCTATCTTAATAAAAGAGCCAATGTAGTCGACGAGCTTTTGTTGGCCAAGTTTTTTATCGAAGTAGCCATTGACCAGGTTGCAGGTCATTTGCTCCTCGAAAATACCCATTTTTTCACCAGAAATAACAATCAGTGGTGTAGACGTTATGCCGAGGTCCTGACGAATAGTTTCAACGAGTTTGTGGCAGCTAATATCAGGCAGATTTCTTGATGTGGTGATGAGCGCATATTTATGGCTTTTTAATAAGCGCACGGCCTCATCAAAGTTCATTGCTGCATCAACACGTGCAGAGGGGATGTGTTTGGCAATTAGCTTACTGATGATGGCAAGGCTAGTGCCGGAGTGATCGATCAGCAGTACACGCTGTTTATCAGAAGGCATAGGTGCAAGGAGTCCATTTCAAGAAATAATTGCCTACAGTATGGTCAGTTATTGCTTATTAGCTAGGTTCTATTTCACTTAAATGACGTCCAACGGCAATCCATGATCCGCCTAAACCGAGAAAACAGCTAAAACCAATTAGGCTCATGGTTTCCGCAAAGCTTAGGCCATGAAGCTGGAACCCACTGTTGTATAAGGATGCCAGTTGTTCAACCGAATCATCTAGAAGGCTTATGGAAATGGTTGTCAGCAACCAGGCGCACAGGCCTCCGCCAATGCCGTACCAGAAACCAGTGTAGAGAAATGGACGGCGAATAAAGGCATCGGTACCACCAATTAATTTAGTGACCTCTATTTCTTCACGTCTATTTTGTATGTCCAGGCGAATGGTATTGCCGACGACTAAAAGCACAGCGACGCCCAATAGGCTGGCGATTACCCAGATAGCACGTTGGGCAATTTCTAGCATGGCGAAAAGGCGTTTTACCCATTGTAAGTCGAGTTGTGCCAATTCGACCTGTTTCAATTTATTGAGCTGTTTTAACAGATGTTGAATTCTGTCCGGACGCGTTGGGTCAACTTTAGGTTGCACGGTGAGTACGTGGGGCAAGGGATTGTTGTCGAGGGCTTCAATGGCATCACCAAAGCCAGAAATTTTGCTGAACTCTTCTAGTGCCTTATCTTTGTTGATCATCGTAACCTGATCAATGTCGTCATACAGACGCAATTTTTTCATTAAGGCTTTGGCTTGTTTTTCGCTGGTGCTGTCTTTCAGAAAGACCGAAATTTGCGCATTGTTATCCCAGTCTACGCTGACCTGACTGGCATTATTAAGTAGCACTAGCAGGCCAGAAGGCAGCGCAAGGGCAATAGCAATTACCGCGATGGTCATAAATGACGAGGCGGGTTGGCGAGTCATGGTGCCAAGGCTGGCAATCAGGGTGCGCGCATGATTGATAGCCCAGGACTTAACGGGGCTGCCCCTGGATATCTGGTTGCCATCAACTCTAGCCATGTGCCGGTTCACTCGCGGTTGCAAGGCCATTATGTTCCAGTCTTCCCTGGCTTAAACTGATGACGGGGTTGCCCATTTGCTTTATCAGGTCGAGGTCATGGCTGGCAATGAGCACGCTCACACCAACTTGATTAAAGCGCGCAAACAATTCCATAATTTCACGTGAAAGCTCTGGGTCCAGGTTGCCGGTAGGCTCATCCGCAAGTAGTAGGCCGGGTTTGTGCACAATGGCTCTGGCGATACCGACACGTTGTTGTTCACCACCGGATAGGGTAATTGGCTCGGCCTTTTCTCTGTTGAGCAGGCCAACCTGATCCAGCGCGGCACGTACGCGCTTGCCAATTTCCCGGTGCTGGAAACCGGCAATAATTAAAGGCAGGGCGACGTTGTCAAAAACGCTTCGATCATAGAGCAGGTGATGGTTCTGAAAAATGATGCCGATGTTTCGACGGATATAAGGAATTTTGCTATTGCTGACGCTGCTTAAATTAACCCCGTCTAATAGCAGGTTGCCGCGGCTGGGACGCTCAATTAATGCAATTAGCTTGAGCAATGTGCTTTTACCGGCACCGGAATGTCCGGTGAGGTAAGCCATTTCACCACGGGGTAAATGAAAGCTCACATTACTTAAGGCTTCGTGACCACCGGGGTAGCGCTTGCTGACATTATCAAATCGAATCATAGGTTGGTTATAGTGCCCTAAGTTCTATACGGGTAAAAGAACAGAATTTAAATTTATTCAGCGTGGCTTACTGTTTGTCCAACAGGGCGTCAACAAATTCTGTCGCATGAAATTCCTGTAGGTCATCAATGCCTTCACCGACGCCAATAAAGCGAATGGGGATTGCCAGCTTCTCTGCAATGGCAAATAAAATACCACCTTTTGCGGTGCCGTCGAGTTTTGTTAGTACCAGACCACTTAAGCCCATAGACTCATTAAATTGTTGCGCCTGAATTAAACCATTTTGTCCAAAACCTGCGTCCATTACTAATAAGGTTTCATGAGGTGCACTGTTATCCAGCTTGCCCATAACGCGTTTAATTTTAATCAACTCGTCCATTAAATTGGATTGAGTGTGCAGGCGGCCTGCGGTGTCGGCAATCACAATGTCGATCTTTTTAGATTTGGCTGATTCGATGGCGTCAAAAATAACCGAGGCCGAATCGGCACCCGTGCCCTGAGCAATAACGGGGATATTGTTGCGCTCGCCCCAGGTTTGCAGTTGTTCAACAGCGGCGGCACGGAAGGTGTCGCCGGCGGCGAGCATGACCGATTTGCCCTCATTCTGAAAACGTTTGGCGAGCTTTCCAATGGTAGTTGTTTTACCGGCGCCATTGATGCCGATCACCAAAATCACGAAG
>CAWUSX010000003.1:0-60288 GCA_963924875.1 uncultured Gammaproteobacteria bacterium | reverse complement strand
CAAGGGCAGCTGGAACCCTACACGCCTGTTGTTAACCGGTGTTGTAATTGCTGCCGGCTGGGGCGCACTAATTAACTTTATTCTATCGAGCAGTCCGGAAAAGCCACTTAGAGGCATGTTGTTCTGGTTAATGGGCGACCTTAGTCATGCAGAACCGACAATACTTTTGCTTATCGTACTCGTCGTCGCGCTCGTCATTACATTTTTTATTGCGCGACAGCTGAATATTCTTTCTCGCGGTGAATTACAGGCAAGCGTACTTGGCGTTTCTATAAAACCTCTGCGCATTACCTTATTTTTGCTCGCCTCACTGCTCACCGCATTTGCCGTTACCCAGGCGGGTAGCGTGGGATTTATCGGACTTATCGTTCCACACATAGTGCGCTTAATAGCTGGCAGCGATCATCGTTTATTATTACCTGCCAGCGTGTTATTAGGTGGCAGTTTATTATTAATTTCTGACACTCTTGCACGCAGCATAATTGCCCCGCAACAATTACCCGTTGGCGTAATTACCGCATTTATCGGCGTACCGTTTTTCCTCTATCTACTGAATAAAAACTTCAGCAAGGATGCAGCGGCATGAGCATCTTGCAAAGCACAGATTTAAACATCAGCATCTCGAATAAGCGCGTATGCGAACAACTCAAGCTAAGCATAGAGCCCGGGCAAGTCTGGGGCATACTGGGTCGTAATGGTGTTGGTAAAACAACGCTACTACATACACTTGCTGGTTTACGCAAACCCGACAGTGGTGCAATTTTTATTGAGCAGAAAAATATTAATGACCTGAGCAGAAAAACGATTGCACAAAAAGTAGGGCTCTTATTACAACAAAGTGAAGAGTCATTTCCTTGCAGCGTAATTGATACCGTACTTACTGGACGACATCCACACATTGATAACTGGTCATGGGAAAGTAAAGACGATTTGGCGATTGCACAGCACGCACTTGACGTCGTACAGATGACTGACATGTCCGATCGATCGATTGATCAACTATCCGGCGGTGAAAGACAACGCGTTGCCATTGCCTGCTTAATTGCGCAATCACCTCAACTGTACTTATTAGATGAACCCAATAGCCACCTGGATTTAAAACATCAAATGCAACTGCTGGGGTACTTTTCTGAGCTTACAAAAAACACCCCTAGCAGCACCATCATGACACTACACGACATAAATTTAGCACAACAATATTGTACGCATTTAATCTTACTGTTTGGTAATGGAAAAGTTCTTAATGGAACTATAGAAGAGCTATTAAATGAAAAAACACTCAGTGAGCTATATCAATATCCACTGCATAAAATAAATACAGAGTTTGGCGCTTTATTTATCTCCAAATAAATAACACCAGTCCTAAAGACTGGTGCTAGTTATATTTTTACATATCAGCAATAATCACTAAAACTTAATGTTTGCACTTAAACTAATATTTCTTTCAGGTGAGGGATAATAAGCCTCTTCATTTTGAAAAGTAAGCGGGTTATAGCCAGATAATCCGAACTCGCTATACTCTTTATCAAAGAGATTATTAACGCGAAGCTTTACAACAACATTGTCAATTTTATAATTAGCTACAACATTAAAAACGCTATATGAGGGCAGATGTTCCAGGTTATTTGAAAAATCCCCCGACATCACGCGTTCATCTGTGTATTCAGCCTCAGCTAAAAAATCTAAAGAGTCATTCACATAATAACTAGTATATACGTTAGCCTGTACAACAGGCACATAGGGTACCTCTTTGCCTGCAAAAGATCCTGCCGTTACTTCAGCGTCGATATAAGATGCATTAAAACCAATGTTCAAATCTTTACTTGCAATAAATCGACTATTTACATTAATGCCGCGTCGTCTGGTTGAGTCTATATTTATATTTGCATAATTATCAGAATCAAAAATTATTTCATCATCAATATTCAGCTGGAATATCGAAACACCTAACAACCATGCCGACAAGTTCCACTCAATCCCTAACTCGGACGACAAACCCGTTTGAGTTTGAAGAATAACAGGATTAAATCCAGAAAATGCCGGTTGCATAAATTCATCAACTTTGGCAAAACGATAGTTTTCCTCAACTCTGGCAAAAACATTCATCTCGGAATTTAGCTTATGACGTACACCCAATTCCAGTACAGTGGCACTGTCTTTAATCGTTATATCCTGAGGAAACGTGTAACCCGCAGAATCAACTAAATCATTTTCAACTTTGGCATATCGTGCACCTACCGTTACATCGGTTTTATTATCCATTGATACAATCAACTGCGTATATAGCGAACTGATAAGTTGATCATTCAACTGATCACCAAATATTGAGGACAACAAATAATCACTTGCCAGAAAATCCATACCGACAGTGGCAATGGTTTCTTTACCATTAATATTAAATTCACCAATTGCCCTTGGCGTGAACTCATATACTTCTCTATTTTGAATTCCATCACTGCCTTTTAACTTGAACACTACATCATTATGGCGTCCTGTTAATTCGCTTTGTACTGACCAGTTTTTATTTATGTGATGTCTAATTCCGATGCGACCAAAATTAGTCTTGGTATCTGAAAAATCTTCTGCATTTTGTGCTAACACCTGACGTCTATCTTCAGCCAAATCATCTGCAAAAATTTGACCTGGTGTATTTAAATTACTGTCAGAATACTGCCACTCTGTAAATACATCACCTTGCTTATAACGATAAGATAGTAAGCCGGTGGCTTGCTGATACTCTTTTTCATTATGATCTCTATAGTTATCAGCCGTACGATGATCCAGTATCAATTTATAAGATAGATTTTCTTTTAATTCACCCGTCATACGTAATCGAGCTTCTTGCTTGGCATAACTACCAGCAAGCAATTCAATTTGAGCACTATCTTCCTTAATAGACTTGGTAATAATATTTACCACACCACCAACAGCCTGATCACCAAATAGCACACCGGCACTACCGTATACAATTTCAATGCGTTCAATATCAATAAGTGAAATGCTGTGCAGATCTGGGGAGGCAATATCGGGATTATTTAATCGTCGTCCATCTACCATAATAAGCGTATTTGCATTCGCAGATTCACCGAACCCACGCACCCCAATACTTACCTGGCTACCGTCACCAAACTGATCCGATACAACTAAACCACTGTGACGGCGTAAAATTTCTGCCACTGAGGAAGCACCACTTTGTTCAATCTGCTCCTGACCAATAACAACAATATTCGACGCAGTCGTCAAGCTAGCTTGCTCTGAGCGAGTTGCACTAATCACAATCGTGGGAAGTTCTTCTGCAGTTACAGAAGCATTTGAAAACAGACCAGCACTCAGTACGGTCAATAATAAGATATTTTGTTTTTTACGTAACATTAGCTCACCTAAAATTTTAGAGAAAGATAATGTTGCAAAGGAATGGAGAGACTATAAAACTGAAAACAGGTATATGAGTCTGCACCGAGTCGCCCTCCGCAACTTTATGGTTAGCTATTACGGGCAGGTCTCCGGACTCATGAGGCATTAAATGTATCGCCTTCCCACTTTCGCAGTGACTGTTTAGCTAGAATAACCAAACTGATACATTTAACTCAATTACCGTTGCGGGGGCAGTGTTAGAATTATCCAAGCAATAATATATTGCCCGATTCACTAACTTCCCTATTATCCTGACAATTCAGGACCTGTAATAAGTGCGCGAAATATACAGGATTAACAATGACTCCACAATTTAAAAATATAACTTCTATTCACCGATAACGTTTATTCATTTATATTCAATTGCTTAGGTGAGCATATTTTTAGCGGGCTTGATCTAAATAAGCACACATTTGGGTCGCACCCTGCAAAATCCGCGGTGTATGACGCACAATTAAATCTGCATTAATGCCATATACCTGATGTTTTCTCACTGCTTTAATATTTGGCCAACGCAGCCATTCAGATATCCAGTCGGTTCTTCCCTCACCTACACCGGCGATTATCACGTCTGGGTTTCGCCTTATTACCGATTCTATGTCCACCTGTGGAGAAATAACATTTAACTCTTTGAATATATTTTCACCACCACATAATTCAATAATATGTGAAATGATGTGCTGTCTATTTATTGTAAATATAGGCCGATTCCAAACCTGATAAAATACGCTCACCTTTTTGGCATTTTTATACTTGCCCTTGAGCTGTTCAATGCCCAATAAAAATTTATCTGCTTTTTTATTCGCTCTTGGTGACGATGCAAGCAGCTTGCCAAAATCACGTAAATTTTCAGCAATATCCACAAGTTTTTCCGGCTCACTGTAATAAACCTTAAACCCCAGATTTTCTAACTGTTCCAACTGCCCACGACTATTGCCGCTACGCCAGGCAATAATCAGATCTGGCTTCAAAGCAACAATGGCCTCCACATCTAACTGATAACCCGAGCCGACTCTGGGCAGGACCTTAGCCTGTTGTGGATAATTACTAAAATCGACCGCGGCAATAATTTTTTCATCGCCACCGGCGGCATAGATCAATTCAGTTATATGAGGCGACAAACTAATTACTCGCCGTGCCGGTTGCGCCAATTCAATCGACCTTCCCGCATCATCCACTACTGTAATAAAATCTGTTTTACTTGACTCGGCACTTGCAGGCATTACAAACAGCCACAGCATCCATAAAATATTTATTTTGAATAATTGTCTTTTAATAAAATAATGTTTCACTGTTTATTTCCGGTGGTTTTATCGACAATTTTGTCGCCAGCAACAATTCTCATATCACTTTGATGCTCCGGCCTGTAACCTGTTTTATCTTCATAAAAGGTTTTAATAATTTCAAAATCCGCATGAATATCACCACTGGTTTCCAGTATATCGCCTATACCAATTACCTTATTTTTATAATCCAGATACGCCATTACAATGGGTACATTGGCGCCATGTGCTATATGATAAAAGCCGGTTTTCCAGTGACCCGTTTTAGAACGCGTACCTTCCGGCATCAGGCCCAAAATAAAATGCTCTTTTTCCGCAAATAACTTAATACTTTTCTGAATAAAGCCCGTGGTTTTTTCACGATTCAGCGGCACGCCCCCCATCGCAATAAACATCGGTTTAAATGGCCCCCAAAACATACTGTGCTTGGCTACCCAGTTTATTGGCAACCCCAGGGCCCATTTTGCCAGCATGCCCAAAATAAAATCCCTGTTACTGGTATGCGGATAAGCAATCATCACATAGCGTTGAGATTCTGGTACTCTTTCATCCAGTTTCCAGCCTATGAGCTTTAATATCAGTCGACTTACTAATTTCATATAAAAAATTGCGCTCTTTTAAAAACTTTTGGCATTACTAATGGTCTTTATTCTCAATGAAAAAATGATAATATTTGCACGCTAGTAAGAGCGGCTCGCACATATTACACGCCTTAAACATCTTCAATGGAGAAACCTTTGTCGCAACATACGGCTATTTCACAACTTAAAGAATACATTGGCCAGCATATACTCGGCCAATCCACCTTAGTAGACCGCCTAATTATAGCGCTATTAGCCGATGGACACTTATTGGTTGAAGGCGCGCCGGGCCTGGCAAAAACCCGTGCCATTAAAGTCTTAAGTGAAGCGATTGATGGCGACTTCCACCGCGTGCAATTTACCCCGGATTTATTGCCCGCCGATCTAACGGGTACAGAAATCTATCGTCCACAGGATGGCTCATTTCAGTTTCAAAAGGGCCCGCTATTCCACAACCTGATTCTCGCGGATGAAATCAATCGCGCCCCAGCCAAGGTTCAGTCGGCTTTATTAGAGGCCATGGCCGAACGGCAGATCACCGTCGGCTCTGTGACTTATCCACTACCCGAGCTGTTTCTGGTTATGGCAACGCAGAACCCACTGGAACAGGAAGGCACCTATCCACTACCCGAGGCGCAGCTAGACCGCTTTTTGATGCACGTATTCGTAGATTACCCCAGTGCAGAAACGGAGCGCGAAATACTCCGCCTTACGCGCAATGAAGCAAGGCTCGGGCTGACTGAGCCAGCCAAACCTTCTGTAACGCTTTCGCAAGAGTCCTTATTTGCCGCACGAAATGAAGCCCTCGACGTTTACATGTCTGATGAACTGGAAAGCTATCTATTAGAGCTGGTACTGGCGACGCGCAACCCCGGACGCTATGACGATAAACTCGCTGGCTGGCTGGAATACGGCGCCTCACCCCGTGCATCTATGGCACTGGATCGCTGTGCCAGAGCACATGCCTGGCTGGCTGGCCGAGACTTTGTTGGCCCGGAAGATATTCAGGCGATGGCTCATGATGTGCTGCGTCATCGCATTATCCTCAGCTTTGAGGCAGAAGCGGAGGGCATTGGCAAAGATCAGTTCATTAATGAGCTGATTGCTCGCATTGCAGTCCCTTAATGCCCAAACAAGATTTACCCGCAGATGACGTCACTCGCATTAGCCAATCAAGCCTGATTGGCCTAAACCGTGACGCTCGCCAGCTACCCCTGCGTTCCAATACCATCCGCGCACAATCAAACGGCCAGTACCTGTCCACCTTTAAAGGTCGCGGTATGGAGTTTGATGAATCGCGCCCCTATCAACCGGGTGATGATATTCGCGCTATGGACTGGAAAGTTACGGCGCGTACCGGCAAGGCACATAGTAAGGTATTCCGTGAAGAGCGCGAGCGCCCTGTTTTGCTGTGGGTAGATTATCGCCAGCCGATGCATTTTGGCACACAACAGCATTTTAAATCCGTATTGGCCGCCAAGGTTGCGGCCCTGCTAGCATGGAGTGCAGCTCATCATGGCGATCGCTTGGGTGGCTTAATTTTTTCCGAAAGCGCACACATAGAACTCAGACCCAGCCGTGGAAAATCAGCCAGCTTACATTTTATAAAACAACTCGCACAACACTCCGCCTGGCAACAGGATAATGCCTCTACTGAAACACACGGTGCAGCGGATTCACTTGGGCGCTTACAACAGGTGAGCAAACCGGGGTCGCTGATATTTTTAATCAGTGATTTTCGTAATATGGATAAACTCGCCTGGTCACGTTTGTCACAGCTAGGTAGAAATGCAGATGTGGTCCTCATTGCATTACATGACCCACTAGAAGAACAGCTTCCCCCTGCCGGAATTTATAAAATAACCAACGGCGATGCCGAGCTAAATCTGAACACCTATAACAAACAGCAGCGCACAGAATATCGACAGCGTTATCTGGCGCAACAGGAAACATTAAAAAATCAATGTCGAAAACTGAGCATGCATTTTATTAGCATTTCTACACAGGACGATTATTTAGCGACATTACAAAAAGGCCTGGGCCTGTTTCCAGCGAAGGCCAGGCGCGCAAAATGAATGCTCCAGCGATGAACGAACTGCCATTACGCGATATACATTTACCCGATGCCGTCAGCTGGTGGCCACCCGCAATTGGCTGGTGGTTATTGCCCATTATTATTGCGGCACTGGCCTATGGCATTTATAAAATAATTAAAATACAAAAACACAAACAAAAAACCGCCTATAGAAAAATGGCGCTAAACGAATTAAAGCGTATCAAGATCAAATTTTCTCAGCAACCAGCGAGCGTTGAATGCCTGCGTGATATATCTCGCTTACTTCGCCGCATAGCCTTAAGTTATTTGCCCAGAGAAAAGGTTGCCAGCCTGACCGGCACACAATGGGTGTCACAACTCAATCACCTTGCTCAACAGACAACGTTTACTAGCACGCATACCGAACTTCTGGTGCATGGCCCATACCAACAAGAATTTGATTTTGACCAAAACGAATTATTTACAAGCTGTGAAAACTGGATCAAACAATTGCCCGCGCAACCTATAAGTTTAGGTGAGCACTGATGTTCATTGAAAATTTAGAATTCGTCTGGCCACTGGCCTTTTTACTTTTGCCGTTGCCTCTGCTGGTGCGTTATTTAGTGCCTGCAAGCAATAAAAATCAGGACATTCCACTACACGTTCCCTTTATAAATGACTTCAACTCTATACAGCACAGCCAGAGTTTTGTGCATAAAAACAAATGGCTCACTATCCTCGCAGGCATCGCCTGGTGCTTGTTAATTATTGCCACCGCCCGCCCACAATGGCTGGGCGAGCGAGTAGACATCCCGATTAGTGGCCGTGACCTGATGATGGCGGTGGATTTATCCGGCAGTATGCAGGCCGAAGATTTTGAATTAAATGGCCAGGTAATGAATCGCCTGCAGGCGGTAAAGATTGTTGCGGGTGAATTTATAAAACAACGCGAAGGTGATCGCATTGGTTTAATTTTATTTGGTCAACAGGCCTACCTACAAACCCCACTGACCTTTGACACCAAAACCATTAACACCATGCTGCAGGAGGCACTGATTGGGATTGCCGGTAAGGCCACCGCGATTGGTGACGCCATTGGTTTGGCGATTAAGCGCTTACAAACCCGTGATGCACAGAGCCACGTTTTAATTTTACTTACCGATGGCGCCAACACCGCCGGTGAAGTTGAGCCCTTAAAAGCCGCTGAACTTGCGGCAAAACAGAAACTAAAAATTTATACCATTGGGGTAGGTGCAGAAAGCCGTGAAGTTGGCGGGCTGTTTTTTAAGCGCACAATAAAAAATACCGAGATAGATGAAAAGACCTTGCAATCAATCGCCGATACCACCGGGGGAAAATATTTCCGCGCACGTGATATTAGCGAGTTAAATAAAATTTACGCATTAATCGATCAACTAGAACCCGTCGAGCAGGAAAGCCAGAGCTTCCGCCCAATACAGGCATTATACTTTAGGCCACTAAGCCTCGCCTTTATCATCGCCGCGTTAATTATGTTACTGCCCTCTTTAGCTAAAATGCTATTACAAATAAAAGGCATGCTGCCCAGCAATAGTCATAAGCGAGGCAGTGAATAAAATGGAGCTATTAAACCTCTTACAACAACTCCACTTTATACGCCCCTACTGGTTGCTGGCATTAATTCCCGCAGCGCTGCTTATCTGGTTATATTCCACCACGCAACTAAAAAGCAGAAGCTGGGCATCGGTAATAGATCCACGCCTGTTACCGCATTTATTAAAAGGCACAGCCAGCGCTACGCATAATATAAAAAATAAAACCACCTCCAGCGTATTATTGTTCGCAATCGCCAGCAGCCTGATCGTTTCACTGGCCGGTCCGGCATTTGAAAAACGCCCACAGCCGGTTTTCAAAACAAAATCGGCACTGGTCATTATTTTAGATTTATCCCGCTCAATGGATGCAGGCGATATAAAACCCAGTCGCTTAAGCCGTGCGCATTTCAAAATTGATGATATATTAAAACGCCGTAAAGAAGGCCAAACCGCTTTAATTGTATATGCAGCAGACGCCTACGCGGTAAGCCCACTCACCGATGATGCCGCGACTATTGCTGCACAAATTCCCGCACTTGAAACAGCTATTATGCCAGCACAGGGCAGCCGTTTAGATATCGCACTGGATAAAGCCGTGGAGTTATTTACCAATGCAGGTCATTCTAAAGGCGATATTTTTATATTGAGCGATAGCGCCAGCCCAATGGACATTAAAAAGGCCAGCGAATTAAACGCCAAAGGTTTTTCCAGCTCGGTACTGGCCATTGGCACGCGACAAGGCGCGCCTATCAATGCAGGCGGCGGTGGCTTTATAAAAGATAATGCCGGCTCTATTGTCGTTCCCAAGCTCGATGATGCAGTAATGCGTAAACTTGCTCTTTCCGGTGGCGGAAAATTCAGCCTGTTAAGTGCAGACGACAAAGACATTAATCGCTTACTAAGTAAAATTGATATTAAACAATCGGCTAAAGATAAAAACGCACAACAGGATGCCAGCGGCAATAAATTTAAAACCGATTTATGGCACGAAGAAGGGCCGTGGTTGTTATTATTAGTCATTCCTTTCGCTGCCTATGCATTCCGCCGTGGACTGGTGTTTGCCTTGCTTATTTTTATTTTACCGCTGCCACAACCCGCCCATGCAGTGGATTTTAATCAACAATGGCATGCACTGTGGAAAAATAACGATCAACTTGGACAAGCGGCACTACAACAAGGTGATGCAGTAAAAGCCTCCGAGTTATTCAACAATCCCGAGTGGAAGGCCGCCGCCGAATACAAGGCGGGCAACTACGAGCAGGCGATAGATCAGCTGAGCAATATCGATACCGCGGATGCCCACTATAATCGTGGCAATGCGCTGGCTAAAGCCGGGCAACTTGATGAGGCCCTAAAGGCCTACAATCGCGCCATTGAATTACAGGCCGATCATGAAGATGCAAAACACAATAAAGAACTGATCGAAAAGGCAAAACAACAGAACGAACAGAAATCATCTGAGCAGAAAGATGACAAACAACAAAAGCAGGACAATCAAAACGGCGATAAAAAAGACCAGCAGTCACAGCAGGGTGATTCACCGAATAATAAAGACGATTCTCAGCAGAGCCAGAATCAAAATCAGGGCGACACTGAAAACAAAAAACCAGATGACGAAAAAAATTCCAAGCAGAATAGCGATAAAAAAGAGTCTGATGCCGAAAAGCAACAGGCCAAAAAACAGGCCGCCGAGCAGCAAGCCGCCGATGAAAAAGAAAAAACCAAATCCGCCAGCATGCAAAAGCCAGAAGATAAGTCGGATGAACTGGATTTAGACCAACAACAAACCCAGCAGTGGTTGAAAAAAATACCCGATGACCCGGGTGGATTGTTACGCAGAAAATTTCAGTATCAGTATGGCCGTGAAAATCACCAGAATGAAAAACAGCCCTGGTAAAAGCGAAGACTCACTTGCTAAACATTAATATAGTGTGAATATATAATATGAAAACATCATCACAGCACCCCTGGATTTTCTATTTATTACTGACTGTACTTAGTCTGTTGAGTAGTAATCTTTATGCCGCCGATATTCAGGTAAAAATAGATAGAAACAGTGTCGAACTTAATGAAAGCTTCACCCTTACATTTGAAGCCAGCGCAGATGTAGATGACGATCCGGATTTCGGCCCATTAGAAAAAGATTTTCAGGTACTCAATAAAAGCACCAGCAGCAATATCAGCATCATCAATGGCAGTTATCAAAAGAGCATGCGCTGGAATGTCACTCTTATGCCATTGCACGAAGGCACCATTATTATTCCGCCGATTAAATTCGGCAGCGATATAAGCCCGCAATACCAAATTAAAATTCGCCCCGTACAAACATCATCCTCCAATTCAAATGCAGAATTTATTTCCGAGCTAAGTATCAGCACACAAAATACCTATCCACAGGCACAGGTTATTGTTACGCAACGCCTACTTAGCTCAAGCAATATCAGTGGCTATGAACTTTCAAAATTAAAAACCTCTGGCGTAGATGTATCAATACAGCCATTAGGTGAACCCAAGCAATACCAGACGCAACGCGGCGATACGCCCTACTTAGTACTAGAACATCGCTATGTACTCTACCCTCAGGCAGCGGGTAAGCTGACCATTGAACCCAGCATTGCCAGCGCACGTATTGCGCTGAACAATAGCTACAACCGCGACCCGTTTCGCAGCAATACAAAAACCGTACGCCGCGCCTCAGAAAAAAGAAGCATAACGGTAAACCCCGTACCCGATAACTTTAATGGTAAGCACTGGTTACCCGCCAACGAGGTGCAACTGGTTGAGGCCTTTCCAGAAGGTAAGACATTTAAAGTGGGTGAACCCATTACCCGTACACTTTCTTTATTGGTAGACGGCCAAAGCGCCTCACAATTACCCGAATTTGTTATCCCGGAAATTGCTGGTTTAAAACAATACCCGGATAAACCCGTACTGAATGACACGCCCTCCACCGCCGATACCAATGCAGGCATAGTCGGCGCACAACAAATTAAAGTCGCGATTATTCCCTCACGTGCAGGCAGCTTTACCCTACCTGCAATGAGCGTGCCCTGGTGGAATGTAAACACGGGAAAACTGGAAGTCGCAAAAATAGCCGCACGGACCTTTAACATAGCCGCAGCAAAAGTAAACAGCTCCACTGCCACACCAACAATCAAACAACCCGAGCCGGCACTTATTGCAAGCCCCACAGAAACTGTACCGGCACCGGTTATAACAACGCCTGAAAAAACATCATCAAGCAGCGCATTATTGTGGCAGATTATTTCTCTGTTATTATTCGTCGCCTTATTAGTCAGCCTGTTTATGCTGTGGCGTGCCAGGCGCAGTATGCAGGCACCCGCAGAAATACCACCCGTGATTAAGCCTTCACTTAAGAAAAGCTATAAGCAACTGGGCAAGGCCTGTTTAGAAAACGATGCCAAACTATGTAAAGATGCTTTATTAAACTGGGGTCAAGCCGTATTTATAGAGCCGCCGGTTTTTTCATTGGGTGATTTGGCCGAGCGAGTGGATCAATCATTAGCTGATAAAATTAATGAGCTGAATACGGCGTTATATAAAAATCAGATTGATAGCTGGCAGTGTGATGGTTTGATTGATTTGTGTAAGGCGTTGGAGAGCGGGATTTTTCAGAAAAATGGCCAGAATGATAATAATGGGCTTGAGAAATTGAATCCTTAGACTATTTTGATGTGTAGCATTTATATTAAATACACTACAAAGTTGTGCCTATGATTAATTCCTATATGCGGATATTTATGGAGAGAAGTAATTAGAATACCTATATCTTTTTAATTGCGTATTAAGACAATTAAACCTGACAAATACCACTTAACTTCTATGCCATTGTTATCTTACATTTTACATATATCAATTTCACTAACATACTGCAACTTCAAGGTTCGCCTGCTGGCGCCTTGCCCTCATGAAAAGCGTATGAGGGTTCCCAAAAATTCTTTAAGATAATATATAAGTGTTTATTATTCTGTTAGTTTAAAGCTTCGTTTCCGGGTCGGGTTGATGCGCCGTCCTGGCTTATCAACCCTCAAAATCACGTCCGTGTGATTTTGCCCCTGGGTAGAAACAATTTTTGGCAAGGTACAGGGAAGTTTTTCGCAAGCTCATAAATCCCATAGGATTTTGTAGGGTGGAACAAGCAACGCGGTTCCACCATGCTTCATAACAATGGTGGATCCACTTCGTTTGATCCACCCATCTATTGAAATCGCTTTAGGACTTTGCTTTTCGAGAGCAGAAGAGATTAATTTCAGTCTGGCGACAACCCGCCCTGTTGCTAGCTGAAAACTGTATAGCTAAAGGGGCAAATAAAATGAATGTGCGTGAGTTTCGAATAAGCCCGGACGGCGCATCGAAACGACCCGGAAAAAAAGCAATGAACTAACAGATTAATAAATTCACGAAAGGCGTAACAAACAGTTTTCAGGAACCCTCATCTGTTTTTTGATGAGGGCTAGCGACAAAGACGAGCGGGCTTTTTGCTTACTTTTTTGGCTGCAGCACTAAAATGCGGGGAGCATTTTAGAACATGCTCTGCATGGCCCGAAGGGTGAAAGCCATCCATGGCTTTCATAAAAAAGTATGTCGCCATCAGGCGAAACTTAGACGCTCAGCCAGTGACTACGTTGTGCGCCCGAAACACCCACTCAGACCTACAAATCAAAAACACATAAACTCTATTCATAAGCCTTACCCACCCTAGAATAACGATAACTACCAGCAGACCCCATCAAAGACACAGAATCTTTTTCGCTGCCATCATCATTAACTTCACCACCAGAACCAAAGTCATTCTCTATATTGGAATGACTGGATACACTGGAAGCGGAAAACATACCGGCTTTCATAATCAATGCGTTGTCCTGAGTACTATCACTCCCGGCATTGTCCGTACGAGCGTCATAAAACACATAGCTCACACCTATACTACACACCGCACCAACTACGATTAACTTTATCAAAATTGTCTGGGATATCATTAAAACACTCACAATGTTTCATCTCGGATGAGTATATACGATTGTCATTTAATGAAACATTGGATGAAACAATAGAACATTTTTTGA
Source organism: uncultured Gammaproteobacteria bacterium (assembly GCA_963924875.1). Taxonomy (GTDB): domain Bacteria; phylum Pseudomonadota; class Gammaproteobacteria; order SZUA-229; family SZUA-229; genus SZUA-229. The sequence continues at coordinate 46,314 of CAWUSX010000003.1, read as the reverse complement.
TAGATGAAATCACTCGAACGGGGTATATAAAAGAAAAAATATAAAAATATTTAAACTAGCTATTTACACTAATTACAGCTATCAATAAATGCACTGGCATGGCAATTAACCACAATAAAACCGTAGTTCCCTGCAACATAAAAAACAACTATAATTACTCATCATATTTTTAACTCAAGCGCATGCATAAAAAACTCAAAATCTACGCAAAGACCCTCACGCTATTTTCAGCACTTGCCACACTGGCTATCTGTATATATGCCTTTAGCGCGAATTACACCGCCGCTGCCATAGCCACCATTGTGTGGTTTGTTTCGCCTTATGCCTATTTGGCGTTTTTAATTAATCTGCTGGCGACTAAACACACCACGCTTGCGGCTATGCCGATAAGTATAGTTACCTGTTTTTATGGCTTATTCACATTAATTGATGCAGTGTTTGTTCACCCCATTACCGATGTTACAACCATTCATGTAAACTCACCTTTATGGCAATGGTCAATACTCCTTATACTTACCCTGCCTTTAACACTACTAAATAAATTTAAGAACACATAAGACACCTATGAAAATAAAACCCTTAGTTGGCATCGGCCATATTGTGCTTGGTAGCACGAAACAGACACTGTTTGATTTACTTGGTGAGCCCGAGTCTTCGAGCAGTGATGAATGGCCTGACGGAACTATTTCAGAGGCATGGATGTATCCAGAGCTGGGCATTGTGCTTAATTTTGATTCCGATACAGATTACCGTTTATCTACCATCACCATTACTGCGAAGGATGCAGAGCTGGATGATATTAAACCCATCGGTTTAAATATAAATATATTGATCGAAAAGCTGCCGTCAATTGTGCTCGATGAGGACTTGAGTGAAACTACAAAAGATTACGTTTGTCAGGACACTGAGATATCATTCTGGGTTGTAAATAATGTGATAGAACATGTGACATTATTCCCTCAATACGGGGCAGATAACATGCCCGTGTGGCCGTGTTAATATCACAATAAATATGTCGCCTTCACTTCAGCCGCGACCATATAACAATTAAAAAATATACAGGGACTATTTATGAATACTATTTTAATAACCGGTAGTAACCGTGGCATTGGTTTAGAGCTTGTTAGACAGTATGCAGATGAAAACTGGCATGTATTCGCCTGCTGCCGCTCACCTAGAGATGCAAGTGTTTTACAGGAACTTGCCGGTTCAAAAGATAATATTTCAGTACATGCACTTGATGTAAGCGACTCACAGCAAATTGCCGCTTTAGCCAGTGAACTTAAAGAGACTACCATTGATATTTTATTTAATAATGCGGGAATTTATGGCCCGTACGATGCAAACTTTGGCAACACAGATGAGCAACAGTGGCTAGAGTGTTTCAGTATTAATACGATATCGCCAATGAAAGTAACAGAGGCCTTTGTTAGCCACGTAGCCAATAGTCAGCTTAAAACCGTTGCAAGCATGAGCAGTAAAATGGCCAGCATGGCAGACAATGGTTCCGGCGGCAGTTATTTATATCGATCGTCAAAGGCTGCATTAAATGCGGTGATGACCAGCGTTGCCATTGACCTTAAGCCACGGGGAATTAAAGTTGCAATCATGCATCCAGGCTGGGTAAAAACGGACATGGGCGGGCCTAATGCTGAGATCAGTACGCATGCCTGTGTAGCTCAGCTCAAAAAGATACTTAATGAACTAACACTGGAAACCAGTGGTAGCTTCTTTGAAATTGATGGCTCTATTATTCCCTGGTAATAATAAGAACTTATATTACTTTAAACCCTAATAATATCAGCCAATAAATGACTACAGATTTTTAGCTTTTCTTGGCGACGTAATCATTATAATTTTTTTCATAATCATTTAAGTTTTCTTCCAGTACTTTTTTATACTGGCTGGTGAAATACTCTATAGCTAATTCTTTGTCTTTCACTAAGTCAGCAACATCTTTTGTTTTTGATGCAAACATAAAGGCATTAAAACGTGCAGCGGAAAATAAAATTGACGTACTAACCTTGCCATTATTGTGTTTATCGCACTGCGCATTTGCCAGATTAATAAATTCATCTGTCATATCCCAAAATTCCTGATCTCTCTCTTCTTTACTCATAATACTCACTTAAAAATATCTGTTAAAAAAACCGCGCAACTATACCACTTATTAGGGTGTATCCTATACTGTATAGTATTTCTCTAACATATATAACACACTAAGATGACCACACGCATCGGCATAATCAGTGATATTCATTCGACGCTTGCGCCTCTTCAACAGGCGATGAATATTTTTGCGCGGCACAATGTTGATTTGATCATCTGTGCGGGTGATGTCGCAGGTTATGGCGAGGACGAATTAATTGAGGTTATTCATACTCTGCAATCTCATAACTGCCTTACAGTCTCAGGCAACCATGATTATTTACCCGATCAGCTAAAACACTCTCACGATGCCGATTTTATTAATCAGTTTTTTAATAAACTGCCTCTCTACATATGCCTGACGGTAGAGGGAAAAAGTATTTATGTTGTACACGCTCATCCGCCTGATTTTCAACACGGCGGCATCAAGCTACTTGATCCACTGGGCAATATCTTCCCTCACCGATTAGATGCATGGAATGAAACACTTAAAGACTTTAATTATGATGTGTTAATTATCGGTCATACGCATCAGGTATTTAATACGCTTATTGGAGGCGTTCAGGTTATTAACCCTGGAAGTTCTCAGTTCAATCACAGCTGTATGGTTTTAAGCCTGCCTGATATGCAGGTTGAGACATTTGCATTGTGTGACAAAGAAATTATAAAAACCTGGAACTGGGGATTATTTTATCGTGAAACTTCGCAAGAATGAGCGAGTATTAAACTAGCCACCCGTATATGACATAAAGCGTAATACTTTTTCTGGGTTTTCATTAAACTCATGTTTTTCAGGTTTTAGATTAATCGCCGTTAAAATAGCCTGCTCTAATTCTTCATCTGAAATACCTGCACGCAATAATGGACGCAGCTCAAAGTTATCTTCCTGCCCTAAGCAGGTATATATAGTGCCATCAACGGATAAACGAACTCGATTACAGGTTTCACAGAAGTGCTGCGATAACGGCGTAATAAAGCCTATATTAATATCGGTGCCCACAACATTCATATATCGCGCCGGGCCACCACCTGGCATAACGCCGGGCACTAGATCAAAACTTTTGGCAAGACGCGCTTTAATATCTTGCAGGTTCACAAACTTTTCAGTTGCCTTACGTCCCATATCGCCCACTGGCATGGTTTCTATAAAACGTAGCGTAAATCCATGGGTCGCACAAAACTCAACCATGCTTTCCACTTCATGGTCATTCACATCTTTCATTAATACCATGTTAATTTTTATGGGACTCAAGCCAGCTGCTTTTGCAGCCATTAATCCATCAATTACTTTTTCTAACTTTCCGCCGGTGAGTTTTTTGAATGTTTCGGCATTCAAACTATCAAGGCTCACATTGATACGACTAATACCCGCTGTTTTTAATTCTTCCGCGTATTTGTTCATGCGCGTACAGTTGGTGCTGATTGATAGATCTTCCAGGCCGGGCAATGCCGATAGTCGCTTTGCTAACTCAGGGACATTTTTTCTAACCAATGGCTCACCACCGGTCAAGCGGATTCGTTTTGTACCCATGCGTGTAAACGCAGCAATAACTCTTTCTATTTCATCAAAAGTTAGCCACTCTTCTGGCTCATGAAAATCACGGAAGTGTTTTGGCATGCAATAACTGCAACGCAGATCGCATCGATCAGTAACTGACACGCGCACGTAATCGATACTTCGTCCAAATTGATCAACTAACGATGTTTCTGACATGACCTGACTTCCTCGCGTAAGTTCTTACGCTTGAATTTGACCCGTTACGAATGAAGCGATCATCTGAGCCCTGAATTTTATTTGCTCGACAATATTGACGGGGTTGTTCAGCTCAGTATCATTTAATCAACAATACCTGAGTAACGTGGCATGAATCATATAAGATTAATTGAATATTCGCTACACCATACCTTGTAGGGTTATTATTTGAGGTCAACTATCTGGCAAATATAATTGTAATTCCAGACCCCGTTTGTCGCCTCATGTCTTTATAAAGTCACCCCAACACTCTTTATTATCACTCCTTTAATTGAAACATTAATCGCCACAAAAACAGATACTTAGCAACAGGCGCTATATGCCGACGTGTAACTTCCCAGCTATAAACCCCGCCACATCGAGCTTTGACGCCATGTGAACTCTGCCTTTATATGCTATATCACTACTCCTTTTGCCAATAATCCCTATTAGGGTAGGTATTAATTTTAATAATCCAGCATATAAGAATTTTATGATTCGCTTAACAAAGATGATTAGCATTATTGATCTCAGTCAATATAATGCTCTGTCACTTGTAAGGGCAGGACCGAAGTATGACAACAAGCGTGATACACGACGCGACCAAGCAACCTGCAGGTCATGTCGAAACTAAAAATACTACTTGTTACATGTGCGCGTGTCGCTGCGGTATCCGCGTTACATTGCGCGATAACGAAGTACGTTACATTCAGGGCAATCCAGATCACCCATTAAATAAGGGTGTTATTTGTGCGAAGGGCGCTTCAGGTATCATGAAGCAGTACTCACCCGCGCGCCTAACAAAGCCATTAATGCGCAAGCCAGGTGCAAACCGTGGTGATGCTGACTTCGAAGAAATTTCGTGGGATAAGGCATTCGACATGATGGAAGAGCGTCTGGCGAATATTCGCGCGACCGACCCTAAAAAATTCACCCTGATTACTGGCCGTGACCAGATGCAGGCGTTAACCGGTATGTTCGCGAAGAACTACGGCACGCCTAACTACTCTGCACACGGCGGATTCTGCTCAGTCAATATGGCGGCTGGCATGATCTACTCTATCGGTGGCTCCTTCTGGGAATTCGGTGGCCCTGATCTGGAACGCTCCAAGCTTTTCATTATGATCGGCACCGCAGAAGATCACCACTCTAACCCAATGAAAATGATGCTCTCCAAGTTCAAGCGTAACGGCGGCCGCTTCATTTCCATTAACCCTGTGCGCACGGGTTACTCTGCGATTGCAGATGAATGGGTGCCAATTAAACCCGGCACTGATAACGCGCTTATTCTTGCTATTGTGCGTGAGTTAATTGATACCGGTTTATACGACCGTGAATTTGTTCAAGACTACTCAAACGCTGGCCAGCTGGTTAACTGTGACGAATCGTCTGCAGACCACGGCATGTTCATTCGTATGAAAGACCATGAAAGCGAAGAAGGCTGTTTCGATCACCAGAATCAGATGTGGTGGGATCGTCACACCAACAAGGCAGTGCGTACGCATTCTGAAGGTACTGATCCATTCTTACTCGGTGAATTCACGCTTGATGACGGCACACCGGTTAAGCCTTCATTCCAGTTATTAAAAGAGTCGGTTGAAGAGTACACCCCTGAGTGGGCCTCTGCTGTTACAGGGATTCCTGCAGAAACCATTGTTCGCCTTGCACATGAAATGGGTATTGTGGCACGTGATGAAAAGATCGAGCTGCCAATCGCCTGGACGGACACATGGGGTCGTGAGCATGCATCGGTAACCGGTAACCCGGTTTCTTTCCACGCAATGCGTGGCCTGGCTGCACACTCTAATGGCTTCCAGACGATTCGTGGCCTGTCTATATTGATGTCTATCTTAGGTACAATTGATCGTCCAGGTGGTTTCCGTCATAAGGCACCGTTCCCACGTCCGATTCCACCTTGTGCAAAAACACCTAAAGGCCCAGAAGGCGTTAAGCCAAATACGCCATTGGGTGGTATGCCACTTGGTTTTCCTGCTTCACCTGAAGATTTATTTATTGATGACAAAGGTGAGCCGGTTCGTTTAGATAAGGGCTTCTCCTGGGAATTCCCATTGTCGGCACACGGTATGATGCATAACGCAATAACCAATGCATGGCGCGGCGACCCGTACAAAATAGACACCATGATGATCTTTATGGCAAATATGGCGTGGAACTCGTCGATGAACACCAATGCCATTCGCGATATGCTGAACGACAAAGACGAAGACGGCGAATACAAGATTCCATTCCTGATTGTGGCGGATGCCTTCCATTCAGAAACGGTTGCATTTGCCGACCTGGTTCTACCCGATACAACCTATCTTGAGCGTCACGATGTAATGTCGATGCTGGATCGTCCTATCTCAGAATATGACGGCCCGGTTGACTCGGTACGTATTCCGGTTGTTCCACCAAAAGGTGAATGTAAGCCTTTCCAGGAAGTATTAATTGAATTAGGTACGCGTTTAAAGCTGCCTGTCTTTGTTAATAAGGATGGTTCGCGTAAGTACCGCGATTACCCGGAGTTCATCACCAACTTTGAAACTGAGCCAGGTTCTGGTATCGGTTTCCTTGCTGGATGGCGTGGCAAAGGTGGCGAGAAGTTCATGAAGGGCGAGCCGAATCCTAACCAGTGGGAAATGTACGAAAAGAACAACTGCGTTTACCAGTATCACTTACCGGTTTCTTACCAGTACATGCGTAACTGGAATCAGGGTTACTTAACGTGGGCACAGGATCATCGCTTAACGCGCTACAATGAGCCAATTAACATCCATATCTACTCTGAAATTCTGCAAAAGTTCCGTTTAGCAGCACAGGGCAAGCGCCTTGGTCGTCAGCCACCTGACCATTTGCGTAAGCGTGTTGAAGAACACTTCAATCCGTTGCCGTTCTACTCAGAAACCCTTGAAGGCCAGTTAACGGATACTCAAAAGTACCCGCTGAATGCACTCACACAGCGCCCAATGGCGATGTATCACTCATGGGATTCGCAGAATGCCTGGTTACGTCAAATTCATGCGCACAACTACATGCATGTTCACCCATCACTGGGCGACAAGCATGGCTTTAAAGATGGCGACTGGATTTACGTTGAATCGATGCACGGCAAAGTCCGCTGCATGGCTCGCTTCTCTGAAGCATTAGAACCAGGCACGGTATGGACATGGAATGCGATTGGTAAGGCAAAAGGCGCATGGAACCTAAGTGATGACGCAAATGAATCACAACAAGGTTTCTTGCTGAATCACCTGATTGCTGAAGAGCTTCCGAAGAACGCATGCGGTGATCACATCTCTAACTCTGATCCGGTAACCGGTCAGGCTGCATGGTATGACGTACGTGTACGTGTTTACAAAGCAGAAGACGATGCCGACCATACATTACCGCAGTATGAATCAATGAAAATTTTACCAGGTATGAGCATACGCCGTAAATGGCTGGGCTTCTTTGCCGGTAAGTTTGACAAGAAGGGGGCTAAATAATGACTCAGCTAGCTCTGATAATTGACCTGAATGTATGTGTAGGCTGTAGTGCTTGCGTAACATCCTGTAAAGAATGGAACACATCTGGTCCTGCGGGCTTCATGTCTGACGACAACCCATACCAGAAAGATCCGAACGGTACGTTTTTTAACCGTGTACAAACCTATGAAATTGGCGAGTTCCCTAAAACGGAAACCGTTCACTTTCCTAAGTCTTGCCTGCATTGTGAAGAACCACCTTGTGTACCTGTTTGCCCAACGGGCGCAAGTTACAAGCGTGAACTAGACGGTATTGTTCTGGTTGATTACGATAAGTGTATCGGTTGTAAGTACTGTTCATGGGCCTGCCCATACGGTGCGCGTGAAATCGATGAACACCAGAAAGTAATGAAGAAATGCACGCTGTGTGTGGATCGTATTTATGACGAAGCACTACCAGAGTCTGAGCGTAAGCCAGCTTGTGTATTAGCCTGTCCTACCAATGCGCGTTTATTTGGTGACGTACATGATCCTGATTCAGAGGTTTCTGAAATGATTCGTGAAGAAGGTGGTTACCAGCTAATGCCTGAGTGGGGCACACAGCCATCTAACCATTACTTACCACGCCGTAAGAACAAGATCACTATCCATAAGGATGAACTGATCCGTGTTGATAATCCGCTCAATAAAGAGCAGAAACAACACCACGAACCAGTTAATGCACCCACACTGGAAGATAACTCATATAACTAAGTTTTGCGCCTGCACTCAACACCAACTGGTATTGAGTGCAGCCTAATGCTTTTTATATGTTTATGTGATTTACATTAATTTAATTAGGAGAGAACGATGCATCCCGCATTTTCTGTCATATTTTTAACAACACTGATTGGCACAGCACAGGGCTTATTCCTTGGTCTGTTTTCAACTCAGTTATATTCAGAATTAAATATTTTACCGAATGTAGCTGATTCTAACTTTTACGGTATTGGCGCAGTAATTTCATTATTGCTATTAGGTGGTGGACTGATTTCATCATTCTTCCATCTAGGCCACCCTGAACGCGCATGGCGCGCCGCGGCAATGTGGCGCACCTCATGGCTTTCACGTGAAGTACTGGCGCTACCTCTTATGATGGCGGCGATATTTTTATACGCTGCAATTCATTTAGGTGGTTACGACAACATTGCTTACACTCATGGTGATATAAACCTGAGCGCCAGCTTATTCGCCGGTATTTTTGGTGTATTCGCTACGTTTACACTGTTTATTTGCACCGCTATGATTTATGCCTGCATTAAGTTTTTACAGGAATGGTCTAGCCCGTTAACCGTTATTAATTACATACTGTTTGGCACAGCGTCTGGTTTTGCCCTGGCAACGGCATTAGCGAGCTACTTTGGCTTAACTGAGCACACCTTGTTCCTCGGTAACTGGGCGATCATACTGACTGTTCTTGTGTTCCTGACTCGTTCGGCTTCTTTATATAGAAACAGCCGTATCAAGTTCAAGTCATCTGTTCAGTCTGCTATTGGTATTCGCCATAATAAAATTGTACAAAAATCACAAGGTGCAATGGGCGGCTCATTTAATACCCGTGAGTACTTCCACGGTAAAACAGCCATGTTCCTGAAATCAGTTAAGTATATTTTTATGCTGCTGGTATTCCCGGTTCCATTAATTCTACTTTTCTCTGCTGTAGAGTCATCCAACACGGGCGTTTTGTTTGCTGCATTTGCAATTCAATACATCGGTTTGATTGCAGAACGCTGGTACTTCTTTGCGCAGGCAAATCATCCACAAAATATTTACTACCAAACGGTATAAATATTTTTAAAAAAACACGGCCCGTCTTTTAAATGAGATGTGGCCGTGTTTTTTTTCGCTTGCTGTTTGTGTATGATTCAATCCACGCTTACAATGTACACAAACTATTTACACCAAATACACCTATTGCTCAGGAACAAATATGCTTAAAAAACTCGCTCTACTGATCACCGTAATTCCTCTTTCTTTTCAGGCTGAAGCACGCGGCATTGACCTGAAGCTGGCTAATGAAATGGCTGAGATTGTCTACCTTACTGAATCTTCTACCTTCGGTTACGGCGGTGCAGATATCGGCATAGGCTTCCTGTTTACAGAAAATGATGACGTACAGTTTAATGGCCAAATGATGATTAGCGGTAACCCCGCCGGTAACAACCAGGCCTTCCAGTTTGGTGTTGGCGGAAAATTAACTTTCACCGCGGTTGATGCCAGCGATGAGGAGTTTGGTGCTCTCGCGATCGGCGGGCAATTCCGCTATGTAATTCCTGCTGCAACACCTGTTGCATTTGTAGCCGCCGCTTATTTCGCGCCCAGCATCACCTCATTTAGTGGTGCCGACAAGTATACTGAATACCGTGTTGCCGTTGAAATAGAAGTAACCCCTAGCGCGCGCGCCTACTTAGGTTACCGCAATGAAGAATATGAATTTGAGTCAGGCGGTAAGTTTGAATTAGATGACAATGTTCACATTGGTCTTAAGTTCGAGTTTTAAACGTTCCTCACTGTAGGCTCACTTGAAATAAAAAAACCCGCAGCAGCGGGTTTTTTTATTTAACTCAGAAATTAGCAATTCAATTAAAACTCACCTGATGCCTGTAAATCGGCATGGTAGGAAGAACGTACCATCGGTCCACTGGCGACTTGAGCAAAGCCCATTTCCTCGGCTATTTCTTTATACTCATCAAACTCTGCCGGTGTCACAAAACGCTTAACCGGCAAATGGTGCACACTCGGTTGCAAATACTGCCCCAGTGTTAACATGTTTACATTGTGTGCGCGCAAATCTTTTAACACCTCAATTACTTCATCTTTTTCTTCACCTAAACCCAACATTAAACCAGATTTGGTTGGTACATCTTTACAGGCATCACCAAAATTTTTTAACAAATCCAGCGATCCCTGGTAGGTAGCTCCGGGGCGTGCTTCTTTATAAAGCCGAGGTATGGTTTCCAAATTATGATTAAATACATCCGGTGGTGAAATCTTTAAGATTTCTAAAGCCACCTCTACTCTGCCACGAAAATCCGGCACCAGTGTTTCAATTTTTATACCCGGTGTAAGCTGGCGGATTTTTTCTATACAATCTACAAAATGCTGAGCGCCACCATCCCGTAAGTCATCTCTATCAACCGACGTAATAACTACGTACTTAAGCTGCATAGCATGAATTGTATCTGCCATATTTTGCGCTTCATCGACATCTAATGGCAAAGGGCGGCCATGGCCTACATCACAGAATGGGCAGCGGCGCGTACAGATTTCACCCATGATCATAAAGGTTGCCGTGCCGTGCCCAAAACATTCACCCAGGTTTGGACAAGACGCTTCTTCACAGACAGTAAACAACTTTTGCTCACGAAGAATTTTTTTAAGGCGTTTCACATTCGGGTGCGTGGGTGCCTTAGCACGTATCCATTCAGGCTTACGCTGCATTACTTCGGTTTTGACAATTTTGACCGGTATGCGTGCTACTTTTTCAGCTCCGGTTTGTTTAACGCCGGCAACAACCTTTTGTTTACTCATGTTTTAAATCACTATTTTTATTAACTGAAGTGTTGTTAGCTCAGTATAAGCATAGCGAATATTACTCATCTAATTGATGCTCACTAATATTCACAATATTTAACTGCATACACAATTCTTTCATAAGCAACCATGTCGCTTGCTGCATACCCAAACTTCGACCCAGTTTTTTTAAACTGGTCACCTGTAACCCAGGATAACCGCAGGGGTTTATTCTATCAAAGTCCGCTAAATCCATGTCCACATTTAGACTAAGCCCATGATAACAACCGCGCTGCTTTACCCTTAAACCTAATGCAGCTATTTTTTCACCATCGACGTAAACGCCAGGCGCTTTAGGATCTGCATTTGCTTCTATACCTTGCTTGGCTAAAAACTTAATCACTGCTCTTTCCAACGCTGTGACCAAGTTTCTCACACCCATATTTTTGCGTTTTACATCTAACAACACATAGGCAATTAACTGCCCCGGCGCATGATAGGTAACCTGACCACCTCGATCAGATTGAATCACGGGGATATTCTCAGGATTGAGCAAATGCTCTTCTTTACCATTCGTGCCCAGAGTAAATACAGGATTATGCTGTAACAACCAAATTTCATCCGGGGTATTTTCATCGCGCGTAGCGTTAAACTGCTGCATCTTTTCAAAGATGCTTTGGTAATCTTGAATACCTAAATGTCGGATGATAGCGAAGTGTTCTAAGGCTTGTGACATGATGTAAGTCGGTCTATAGCATCTTCACTAGAATGAAAATGATGTATAAAGTTAAAGGCAGTATAAAACATGCTCGCAGCTTGTCAGCTCTAAATATATTGTATCCAGCTGACCTTTACTCTGCGCCGTAAAGGTAATAGTGATACTGGTATATTTACCATTACTGCTTTGGTTAAATTTAACCGCACCTTCAATTAAATCCTCTACATGACGATTTATTATTCCCAGTACGGCCATTTCAAGCTCGTCACCCGTTTTTCCCATGGCTTTAATAGGAAATTCACAGGGAAACTCAAACAAGGTTTGCTGCTCTTCATCGTAATAAATATCTTTAACTGGCTTATCGGCCATCTGATGCTCCAAAAATTATTTGTTCATCAATAACTTATTGAGCATGCCCGTGGCGAAAGTCTGCCTTATAAGCCTGATAAACATCTATCATACGCTCCCATATGGGGCCAGATTGACCATTTGCAACGGCTTTGGCGTTTAGCTTGAGTACCGGCATTATCTCTTTTGTTGAGCTTGTAAGCCATATCTCATCGGCTGAAAAAAGCTCATTTTCGGCAATATCTCGTACTTTGTATTTAAATTGGTATTTTTCAGCGAGTTCAAGAATTAGGTCTCGGGTAATACCTGGTAGTAAACAAGAACTCGTTGGTGGCGTAATTATGACACCGTCTTTCACAATAAAGACATTACTGGCAGCACCTTCAACGGCCTTTCCATCATTAATTAAAATAGCCTCTGCTGCATTCTGATCGTGCGCCTGCTGACGTAAAAGGATATTACCTAATAAAGAAATTGATTTAATATTGCAGGCTTTCCAACGAATATCATCTAAAGTAACGGCAGAAATACCCGGGCGCAACTCTTCCTTATTAACCGCTTTTATTTTATTCACCATAATAAAAACGGTTTGTGTCACAACTTCTGGAAAGCCATGATCACGCTTTGCTGCTACGCCACGCGTCACTTGTAAATAAATGGACTGATCCTCACTCGGATTGTCTGTTAATAACTTTGCAAAAATTTCATTCCACTCTTCAATAGACAGTGGATTATCCAGACGTATTGCATTTAAATTTGTTTGTAAACGATCCATATGTTCTTGCAGACGCAACAAACGACTGCCATAGGCTGGTATTACTTCATATACGCCATCCGCAAATAAAAAACCTCTATCAAGCACCGACACCTTGGCTTCTTCGAGCGGTAAGTATTCGCCATTTAAATACACGACTGACATAAGTTAAATTCCGTTAAAAAAACTTATTGAAATAAGCGAATAATTTGATCTTTACTTCGCTGTATAAAACTACCTTCATCAATTGAATGCAAGGCTATTAGCGGTTGGCTTGACAAAACCTTACCATCCAGCTTAACCGTCACCAGACCTAGCTGCTGACCCTTCTTAACAGGCGCTTCAATATTTGTATTTACATCCATCACCGCATCTAAATATTTATATTGTCCACGCGGAATAGTAATGAATAAGTCGTGTTCCAGACCCAGATTTAAATTTTCTGATGCGCCTTCCCAGATACGTGCTGTATTTAAAGATTCACCGGCGCTATATAACTTACTGCTTTCATAAAAGCGAAAACCATAGTTCAACAATGACTGACTAACATCACTTCTTGCCTTTTCACTCTTGGTCCCTAAAACAACTGCGACTAAACGCATACCTTCACGTTCCGCCGATGACACCAGACAATAACCAGCCGATTCGGTATGACCTGTCTTAATTCCATCGACACTTTTATCTCTCCATAATAATTTATTACGGTTATATTGTCTGATGCCGTTAAAGGTATATTCTTTTTCACTATATAGTTCGTAGTGCTCTGGAAACTCTCGAATAAGTGCTGTCGCAAGCTTTGCTAAATCAGCTGCAGTAGTAACATGGTTTTTATTTGGCCAGCCCGTGGCATTTACAAAATTGGTATCCAGCATACCTAAGCCTTGCGCATACTGATTCATATAATCCGCAAATGTCGATTCACTGCCTGCGATATGCTCTGCCAATGCAACAGTTGCATCATTGCCTGACTGAATAATAATTCCATTCAGCAGCTTTTCTACACTAATTTCTTTTCCAACTTCAATAAACATTTTTGAGCCTTTCATCTGCCAGGCTTTTTTGCTGATCGTCACCTCTTCGTCCATAGACAGACGACCACTTTCAATTTCTTTATAAGCCACATATGCCGTCATCATTTTGGTGATACTGGCGGGCTCAACTTTTTTATCAATATCTTTTGAAGCTAAAACCAAACCACTATTAAAGTCTACGAGTAAAAAACTTTTAGCGGCGAGCGCTGGTGGCGATGGCACAGGCGATATTGCACTGGCCGCAATTGAAAAAGAAAACACAAGCATCGACAAGATGCTTTTAATCATTGTTTTTTTATTTATCATTTTTTATATACACTCTTAATATACGTACAGGTTCAATCGACAATGACACGTGCCTTATTTAAACCCATACCATTTAAATCATTAATTACTTTATAAGCGAGATCAACATCGGGCAATGGCCCAACTCGAACTCTGTATAGCTTCATGCCATCATTTTCTACAACATGCACACGTACGCTTGGAATCTTTTTACTGCGCAAATTGTCTGCCATTTTTTCTGCTGCCAACTCAGTCCCCATTGCGGCTACTTGCACAAGGATTTTACCCTTTCCATCATGTGAATCCGGAAGAACAACGCTATCTGTTTTAAGGTCGAGTGCAGCGGTATTAATAACCCGAATACTCACCGGACCAGTACCCTTTCCTGAGACACCTAGTTTGCGTGCTGCTGCATATGACAGATCAATAATACGTCCTTTATGAAATGGCCCGCGATCATTTACCTTAACAATAATTTTTCGTCCATTACCTTTATGCGTAACCTCTACATAGCTAGGCAGGGGTAATGTTTTATGCGCCGCCGTCATCGCGTACATATTGTACGGTTCACCACTGGATGTTTTTCTGCCATGAAATTTAGTACCGTACCAGGAGGCAATACCTTCCTGGGTAAATCCATTGGCATTTTTCATAACGGTGTAAGTTTTACCTCTCACTGTATATGCTGGCGGATTACCGTAACGACTCAATGGCTCATTAGCAGGCACTGCATTTGGTGTATCATTTTTATGAAAATCATCTGGAGCACTATCAGTTGTTGCGCAACTTAACAGGCTAAAACAAAACACCAGCAGCATTGAAATGCTGGCTGGATAATAGGCATATTTTTTAAAGCTGATAGTGTTGATAATTAAAAGCCTAATTGCTGTGATATTTTTTAGAAACAGCCTGACTTAATTGATACACCGCCATGGCATACATCGGGCTGTGGTTATACCGGGTAATGACATAAAAGTTATGCATGCCTAACCAATATTCATCACCTTCCTGGCCATCTAATTTTAATAATGTAGCCAGCGCTTTATCTGGAAACTTTTGCGTTAAAACAACCCCGGATTTTTTATAATCAGCCACGGGCTTTGACGGCTTCATTTCACGTCCACCTAAAGTTTTTGCTTGCCCTCTAGCAACTACTCGCCCTGCTACTGGCTCGCCATATTTCCATCCATGTTTTTTAAAATAATTAGCCACACTGCCAATAGAATCCGCAGACCCCGTCCAAAAATCTCTTACACCATTGCCATCAAAATCTACGGCATAATGCCTGAAGCTGCTAGGTATAAACTGTGGCATACCCATGGCACCCGCATACGAGCCGGTTAATTTATTTATATCCAGCTTTTCTTCCCGCACCATCAACATAAACTGTTTTAATTGCTTGCGGAAAAACTCACCCCGAGGTGGGTAATCAAAACCCAATGTTGCCAGGGCATCCAATACCGGATAATTACCCGCGCGTTTACCGTAGTAAGTTTCTACGCCAATAATGGCAACAATAAATTCAGCAGAAACCCCATACTCCTTTTCAGCCCTGGCTAACAGTTCTGCGTTATCCTGCCAAAATTTAACGCCTTTATTTATACGGCTATCGGTAATGAAAATTTTGCGGTAATCACCCCAGCTAAGCACGCCTTCTGCAGGCCTTGCAATTGCTTCCAGTGCTGTTTTTTGCTGTTTTATGCCTGCCATCCATGTATTTAATAGTTTGTCTTCAAATCCATGTTCTTTTTTCATTTCTTTTATGAATTGCTTCACGTCTTCGCGCTGACTATAATTAGTATCCGCACTAACTGGCATCCAGCACAACAGTAAAACTGAACTTATTAAACTTTTAATGATTAGCTGTGTTTTCATATTTTATTACAAGCTTCTAGTAATTTACGTTTTCAATTTACTTCGACCATAACCGGCGATGAGAATTCACCGACATCAACATACCAAATCCAGCCATCAGGGTCACCATAGATGTCCCCCCATAACTAATTAGCGGTAATGGTACCCCAACCACTGGTAAAATGCCTGATACCATGCCCACATTTACAAACAAATAAACAAAAAAAGTCAGGCTAAGGCTACCACCCAACAGTCTTGCATAAGTGTCTTGTCCATGTACTGCAATCGTTAGGCCTCGAATAATAATAAAGGCATATAACACCAACAAAACAATGCCTCCCATTAAACCAAACTCTTCAGCAAATACGGCAAATATAAAATCGGTCGATGTCTCGGGCAAAAAATTTAGATGTGACTGACTGCCATTT
Organism: uncultured Gammaproteobacteria bacterium; assembly: GCA_963924875.1. Taxonomy (GTDB): domain Bacteria; phylum Pseudomonadota; class Gammaproteobacteria; order SZUA-229; family SZUA-229; genus SZUA-229. The sequence goes on along the minus strand of CAWUSX010000003.1, from coordinate 30,001 downwards.
AACCAGCCACGTCCATATAAGCCTCCTGAACCAATGGCTATCTGAGATTGAATAATATGATACCCGGCACCTAATGGGTCACGCTGTGGATCAAGCAGGGTCATTACTCTACCGCGCTGATAATCATGCATGAAATGCCATAGCACTGGCAACATCGCAGCCACAAACAAACCCAGACCCATCATCAACCGCCAACTCATGCCGCCCAGAAATATAACAAAAAAACCGGCCGTAAAAATGAGCAATGCGGTACCCAAATCTGGTTGTTTGGCGATTAGGAAGGTAGGCACTAATATCAGTACAGCTGCCATACCCAGAGTTTTAAATGAAGGCGGCAATGGTTTCTCGGAAAAGTACCATGCCACCATCATCGGCGTCACCAGCTTCATCATTTCCGATGGCTGAAAACGGATAATGCCTAAGTCCAGCCAACGTTGCGCACCTTTACCGATGTCGCCCATTAGCAATACCAGTATTAACAGAATAACACCTATCGCATACATCCAGGGCGACCAGAACCGCAAGGTTGAAGAGGGTATTTGTGTCACTATTAACATGACAATCAAGGCCAGGGATATCCGTGTAAGCTGGCGATTAATGAGCGCCATTGATTGATCGCCCGCACTGTATAACACGCCTAGCCCCGCAAACATTAATAAGCCTATACCTAATAAAAGGATGGGGTCTAAATGAAGCAATTGCATCAGCCTGACACTAAAGCTAGGACGATAATGCTTATCACGGACATTACTATCAATCATGGTTTACTTTACTTTGTATAGTGTCAAAATTACTGTCCTCAAGTTTACCTATACGAATCCATTCATCTATTACTCTGCGTGCTATGGGTGCCGCGACACTACTACCGTGACCACCATTTTCTGCAATAACCGCGACGACTATTTTCGGATCATCCTGTGGTGCAAATACTACAAATAAGGCGTGATCCTGTAATCTTTTAGCGATTGTCTCCTCATCATATTCTGCATCCTGGGCAATCCCGAATACTTGTGCCGTGCCCGTCTTACCGGCCATTTGAAATGGCAATCGATAACCTGAGCTTCTCGCAGTACCGCGAGAGCCGTGCATCACATTGATCATTCCATCTATTGAATGCTGCCAGTTTGCCTTTCTTTTTAACACCACCGCCTCATGTTCTGGCCACGTAGGCAGCAATTTAGCACTACTACTGGATTCATCTATTTGCGCTAATAAATGCGGCTGCAGTCGTTTACCGCGCATCGCCAAAATAGAGGTAGACGACGCCATCTGCAAAGGAGTGGTCAGCATGTAACCCTGACCGATACCTGTAATTACCGTTTCACCAGGAAACCATATTTTACCTCTAGCTCGTTTTTTCCAGTCTCGTGATGGCAATAGCCCCGAGCGCTCACCGAGCAAATCAACACCTGTTTTTTCACCTAGACCAAATTTATGTAAAAAGGCGTAGATTCGATCTATGCCCATCCGGTAAGCCAACTCGTAATAATAAACATCACAAGATTGTTCAATGGACTTATTCATATCAACATGTCCATGACCTTGTTTTTTCCAGTCACGGTACTTACGGTCATCTGTGGGCAACATATAGCTACCTTTACAGTCAATTTCTTCCTTGTAGCCAATCGATTTAGACTCCAGCCCACCTAATCCCATCAATGGTTTCACTATAGACCCAGGCGGATACTGCCCCATAATAGAGCGGTTAAATAAAGGCCTATCGGGTGAATCACGAAGTTTTTTGTAATTTTTATAACTGATACCGTGAACAAACAAATTAGGGTCAAAGCTTGGCATACTTGCCATAGCCAATATTTCTCCGGTATGCGGCTGCATTACCACCACGGAGCCGTTATAGTCCTCCAGGCCTTTTTCTGCCACCACCTGAAGTCGCGCATCCAGTGTTAACCAGATATTATTCCCTGGCACCGGCGGTATTTTATCCAGCACACGAAGCTCTCGACCCTGCACATTCACTTCAATATTTTTATAACCAACCAGACCATGGAGCTGGCTTTCATAGTAACGCTCTAATCCCGTCTTCCCTATATGTGTTGATCCCTTATAGTTGGTTTGGTCAACGCGTTTTAATTCTGCCTCATCTATCCTGCCAACATACCCCACTACATGGGCCATGCTTTCACCCATTGGGTAATAACGCCCGAGACGAGCATTCACCTCAACACCAGGGAATCGATGCCGATTAACAGCCAGCTTGGCAACCTCTTCATCTGAGAGCTTAGTGCGTAATGGCACCGCTTCAAATTTATGAGAGTGCTTTAACTGCTTTGCAAAACGCTTTAACGTTGACTCATCCAAATCCACTATACGACCAAGCTCAAACAGCGTTTCCTGCATATTTTTAACTTGTTCAGGAATTATTTCTAATTGATACAGGGGACGATTTTCTGCCAGCACAACGCCATTACGATCATAAATCAGCCCTCGATTAGGTACGATGGGCGAAAGACGAACTCGGTTGTTATCTGAAAGTGTCGAAAAGTGATTGAATTCGAAAAACTGTAAATACACAAGCCGTGACAACAGCACTAGTATTAAGAAAATACTGAATAACCCAGCCACCAGAGCACGCCGCTTAAACAGCAGCGCCTCCAGTGTGTGATTTTTTATAACGGCACGACGTGACATTTAGGTGATTCTAAATCTCCTGTGAATTAATCGGCTGTCTTATTGTATCGCTCAATGCTGCTAAGAATTTCTTCATGCGCCCGCTCAACACCTACCCAATTTTCAACCTTAACCCACTTGCCGGTTTCCAGCGCTTTGTACTGTTCAAAGAAGTGAGTAATTTGATTCAGCGTATCGTCATGTAAATCTTGAGGCTTACGCACCTCATCATAAAGTTTGGTTAACTTACTCACTGGTACAGCTAATATTTTGTGATCTTCACCGGCTTCATCGGTCATTTCTAACATACCCACTGGACGACAACGAATAACCGAGCCAGAAATCAATGGCACAGGCGTGACCACCAACACATCAACAGGATCGCCGTCCATTGATAGTGTGTGGGGCAAAAAGCCATAATTACAGGGATAGAACATCGCCGTGCCCATAAAACGATCTACTGATAACGTACCACTGTCTTTATCTACTTCGTATTTAACCGGCGGCCCATGTGAAGGAATTTCAATAACAACATTAATATCACGAGGGACATCTTCACCTAACGGGAGATTAGAAAGATTCATACAACTATTACCTTAAAAATATACGGCGTATTTAAAAATCAATTCCGTTTACTGCTACGCTAATGTACGAACCGCATCAGTATTTAGCTACAAATCAGCTGAACGGATTATTCAGAGTTGGCGCATTATATCAAAAAGCCGCATTAGAATACTCGACATATTCTACGCATTGATTAAAATCCAGTAGTATTACACCTAAAAAGGGCTGTTAGGGGACAGATAATATGAAACTTGTACTATTGGGAGCACCTGGCTCCGGTAAAGGCACACAAGCCAAGCTGCTTATTGAAAAATTAAATATCCCGCAAATTTCAACCGGCGATCTGTTACGCGCCGCAGTAGAGGCACAAACACCTCTTGGCAGACAGGCAAAAACCATTATGGATGCAGGTCAGTTAGTGCCTAATGACCTTGTTTTCGGCTTAATTCGTGAACGCTTAAGCAACCCCGACATCATCAATGGATTTGTTCTCGATGGCTTCCCACGCAATGTTGTACAAGCTGCAGAGCTCGATACCCTGCTAAATAGCCTGCTTATGCCGATCCAGAAATCCATTCTGATTGATGTCGACTTTGATGATTTGATGCAACGCCTAACCGGGCGCCTAACATGTGAAGAGTGCAACGCGGTATTTAATATATTCACCAACCCCCCTTCACTGGGTGAAGAGTGTGATAAATGTGGTGGCAGACTCCACCACCGCTCTGATGACAACGAAGAAACAATTAGTAGGCGCCTGCGTGTATACGAAACACAGACTAAACCCGTTGCCAGCTACTATGCAGAACAGGGAAAGCTTTCTATTATAGATGGCAAGGGTGATATCAAGAGCATATTCACTAGACTACAGAACGCACTAAAATCCGTTAAATTCATTAATAGTACGCCCAAGCCTGCTGCGCCAAAACCAACCGTAACAGTCACTAGCACTCCGCCAGCGGCTAAAGTTGCAACGCCTGCAGTTACCACATTAAATAAAATAAACACTAGCCCTGCAGTGCCGGAGAAAAGCCCTACACCTGCAGCAATCCCTGAACCCCCTAAGCCTCAAATTAATCCGCCCGTGCCGAGCCCTGCCCCAGCAGTAACGGCTAAAAAAGCCCCTGCTCGCAAAAAAGCACCGGCGAAAAAAACCACCGTAAAGAAACCGCTTAAGCCTAAAGCCGAACCCATAAAAGTACCTACCGCAAAGAAAAAGGTGATTGCGAGCAAAAAGAAATCTGTAACAAAAAAACCTGCAGATATAATGCAAACCATGCGTGACAACCTGAAACAGTTACAGGCTGAACTTAAGCAGGTTAACAGTGAAGTAGCAGAGACGGAAAAACGTAATGAGGCGTTGATAAACATTGAGCTCAATAAAGATAAGCTGCGAACTCAATTCGCTGTTCAATACCATAAAGACCTGCTAAAAATGCTAAAAAAAATCAAGTAATCGCTGTAAATAAGCATTGAGCAACACACTAAAAAGGCCGCTAAAGTAGCGGCCTTTTTTAATTCTCGAGTAATTTTTAGAATGCACAAAAACAACGTATCTTATTGTTTTTTCAAAGAAATGGAATATTCGATGCGGTAATAACAGCGATAGTCGTCGACAGCATAACAAACGACGCATAGAAACTAAAAATGGAAGATGGCACTTCATTTGGCCACCACTATCGGGTTGATTTTTCAACCGACACCCGTTATAGCCAATACTCAAAACACAGCATCTTTTACATTATAAGCTTAAGAAAAGCCTTACCGGGCAGTCGTTTTATAAACTGCAAACATGGATTACCGAATGGAAACCATCCGGCACCAGGGCTACCTACAGGTAAGCGCTAAGCCTTAGACTCTGTTTCCGCGGCATCTATTTCCGCTTTAACCTGCACCATATCCAGGGCTTTCACCTGTTCGATGAGTTCCTCAAGCGCCTTTGCTGGCAACATACCCGCCTCAGAAAACAACACAACCTGTTCGCGAAAAATCATTAATGTTGGAATAGAACGAATTTGAAAATGTGCACCAATGGCCTGCTCTTCTTCGGTATTTACCTTGGCAAACACAATGCCCGGATGTTTTTCAGAGACTTCCTCGTAAATAGGCCCAAATGACTTACATGGTCCGCACCAGGGCGCCCAAAAATCAATAATAACAATGTCGTTTTCTACAACCGTTTTTTCAAGCGTTTGTTCATTTAATTCAACAGTAGCCACTAGCCAGTCTCCCAATCTATTTCAATTCTATTTAAAATTTAACAAATCTGTAGCCGAAAACGAGTTGTCGTTTTGCTCCATGCCGCAGCCCCATTAAATAAAGCTTATAAATATTAACATTTTCTTATGTTGCGGTCGATTACCGATAATCAAGCCCATCCCCAGACATTTACTCAAATCTGGTCTTTAATTGGTATAGATAAACACCGAGCGGTAGATGAAAACTCAAACCAGACAACTTACTCTGATACTAGACCAGGGCTCTCATGCCAGTAGAATTGCCGTGTTTGCTGACGACGGTAGCCTTTTACAGTCGGCCTCACAAAACATTATTACGCAAAATGATGGCGTTCAATATGAACAAAGCGCCAATGCAATACTCGCCTCGTTTCATTCGCTATTTCGGCAGATAAAGCCCGAATATATCCCTTTCATTATAAATTGCGGAATATGCACTCAGCGTTCAAGCATAGTTGCCTGGCATAAAACCAGTGGACAACCCCTTTCACCGGTTATTAGCTGGCGAGACTTGCGCTCTCAAGGCTTTATTGAATCACTAGATTTTGACAACAACCGCATAAGAAAAATCACCGGTTTACCACTTTCAGCCCATTACTCCGCGGGAAAAATGCACTGGTTATTAACCCATGACGACGCGGTTGCTCAAGCCATGCAAAACAGGCAATTATGCCTGGCGCCATTAGCCAGCTTCTTATTATTTCACCTGCTGCAGGATCAACCCTTTGTTATCGATCACAGCAACGCCCAACGCACCCAGCTATTTGATATAGAAAGACTTAAATGGTCAGATGAATTATTAAGCTTATTCCAGATAAACGTTAATTGCTTACCTCAGTTAAAACCTGTGATTCATCAATATGGCCTTTTAACAGCGCTAAACATACCCGTTACCTGCGTCTGTGGAGACCAGAATGCGGCCTTGCATGCATACCCACCGCTTAACAACAACGAAGCCCTCGTAAACATCGGTACCGGCGCATTTATACTCTCGACAGCACGTGAAAAACAGGGTTCTAATCAATTACTCCGCAGTATTGCCAGAAGCCAACACAATACCGCTGATTATATAACCGAAGGCACCGTTAATGGCGCAGGCGCGGCACTTAGCTGGGCACAGAAAAACATGCCTGAGAAAAATCTATTTAGCCACCTGCCTCAATGGTTAAATGAAGTTAAATCCCCGCCTCTGTTTATAAATACTGTCGCTGGCATTGGCTCACCCTGGTGGTGTTCAGCAGGCGAGCCAAAATTCATCCCGAATAAAAAAATGTATACAGATGCCCAGCAATATGTCGCCATTATTGAAAGTATCGCGTTTTTAATTTTTAATAACCTACAACAATTTGAACAACCAGCTGAGGCGATTCTGGTAAGCGGAGGATTATCTCAGCTTGATGGCTTATGCCAAAAACTGGCCGACCTTTGCAATGCGAAAGTTTTACGCTACAAAGAATGCGAATCTAGTGCCCGCGGCTGTGCCTGGTTAAGTAAAAAAATACCAAAGAACAATCAAATCTGGCATCACCTGCCAGTAGAAAAAATATTTTCACCTGTTAAAAACATTCGATTATTCGACCGTTATCAACAGTTTGTCGGAGAGATAGAAAAGTACTGCAACAGCAACTAGACTTAATGTACACAATATAATTATTTGAGTTAACAACATGGCCATTCCTCATCTTGTAGCGCATCGCGGTTTAATGGAGAGCTACCCTGAAAACACGCTAATTTCTTTAGAATCTGCTTTATTATGTGGTGCAAGCTATATTGAGTTTGATGTGCAATGCACCGCCGATGGTGAGCTTGTTGTGTTTCACGATACAGACCTACTGAGGACGACAGGTATACAGGGCAACCTGTTTGAAATGAGCTACGATGAAATTAAGAATATTCGCGCTCATGAGCCAGAACGTTTCTCACTGGCTTTTTTTAATCAACACATTCCACGCCTAACGGATGTTGTTCAGTTACTGCAAAAATATCCTCGTGCCACAGCATTTGTAGAAATAAAGAGCGAGACACTAGAGCAATATGGTACGGCTATTATCATGCGGGATTTACTCAAGACTCTAGATATTATTCATTCGCAATGCGTGATTATTTCATACGATATATCCGCCATAGAATATACAAAAAAGAATAGTGATTTTTTAACCGGTTGGGTGTTGCATAGCTACGATGATTTCAGCCATAAAATTGCAAAAAAGATTGCACCTGAATATCTCATTATTAACCATAGAAAAATTCCTCATAACACAGACCCCTGGCCCGGCGACTGGCACTGGATGGTGTACGACATTACCGACCCCGAATTAGCATTGCATTATGCGAGCCATAATATCCCATTAATAGAAACCCGCGATGTGCGGAATATGTTTGAACACCCAATACTCGCACTTAATTTGTTATCGGATCAAGCTCATAGATAAATCGACTTTTTCTATGCAAAAGGACTGTTATGACATCGTGGTTATTGGTGCCGGTATACAGGGCGCAGGTGTTGCTCAGGCTGCCGCAGTAAGCGGATACAAAACGCTGCTTATAGAAAAAAAGCCACATGCAGGCATGGGTACTTCCTGTAAATCAAGCAAACTAATCCATGGCGGCCTAAGGTATTTGGAAAGCGGGCAGTTTGGTCTGGTTAAGGAATGCCTACAGGAAAGAAAGCGCTTACTAAAAAATGCACCTGAGCTAGTAAAACTAATACCCTTTTATATTCCTGTTTATCGCAATAACTCTCGTCCCAGCTGGATGATATGGCTAGGGCTCAGTATTTACACATTATTGAGTTTAAAACCCTTTGAAATTATAAAGAAAGAACAATGGCCATTACTAGATCACCTAAAAACAGAAAACCTAAATAGCGTATTCAAATACTTTGATGCTCAAACAGACGATCAACTGCTTACCCAGTCGGTTGCAAAATCAGCACAAAGCTATGGCGCAGAGTTCATCTATAACGCAAATTTTATTAGCTCAAATTATCAACATAAACTTCATCTAATAAATTATGAGACGGAAAAAAAAGCACACGCTATAAAATCGAAATATATTATCAATTGCAGCGGGCCATGGGTGAAAGAAACACAGGAAAAAATCCACCCCAAATTAAACCTGCCAGCCATTGACCTGATTTCAGGATCTCATATTGTCGTTAACATAAAGACAACACAAGGCGCCTACTATCTTGAAACCAATGACAATAGAGCCGTATTCGTTATACCATGGAAAGAAAAGCACACCTTAATTGGCACAACCGAAACGCCATACACCGGCGCAGCTGACAACGTAGTACCAACAAAGCAAGACATCGACTATTTAATTAATGTGTACAATCAAAATTTCAGCTCCAAAATATGCACTGAAGACATTATTAGTAGCTTTTGTGGCTTGAGAGTATTACCAAAAGACAAGACCTCTATATCCAGAAAATCAAGAGAAAGCCTCATTATAGAAGATAGAAACCACCCTGGATTGATAACATTAATAGGCGGAAAGTTAACTGCATATCGTGCCAGTTCGGAACTTGTAATCTCAAAAATAAATATTAAAAACAAATATCCTAAAAACAATACCCGAGAAGTGAAGCTAAGGACCTGATGAGGCATCTCGATATTGTGTTCTAATAGAGAAAAAGTCTTCTATATTGGAGAAAAACATATCAATCAAAGTCGGATCAAAATGTTTTCCGCTTTGTTCTTTTAATAGTGCAAAAATATCCTCATCAGCCCATGCCTTTTTATAACATCTGTCGGAACCAAGCGCATCGAACACATCAGCCAATGCCGTAATGCGCCCATAAATATGTATTTTATTTTCTTTTAATCCTTTTGGATAACCACTCCCATCCCATTTTTCGTGATGCTCAAGCGCAATTGTGGCCGCTGTGCGTAATATAGGCCGCTCACTATGTTTTAGCATGTCATAACCAATAATTACGTGGGTTTTCATAATTTCAAACTCTGCTTCGTCCAGCCTTCCTTTTTTATTTAAAATGGAATCCGGAATACCTACTTTTCCGATATCATGCATCGGCGAAGCCATAGCAATAAGATCGGCCTCATAGTCGTCCAATCCCGATAACTTTGCTAGCAGCCTGGAATATTCTGCCACGCGTTTTACATGCAGCCCGGTTTCTCTTGAACGCGTTTCTCCAATAGACCCCATAGTGAATATAACTTCTTTTTGTGTTTCAATAATCTCTTGATTTAAAACTTTCAACTCAGCTAATGCATTATCAATCACCACTTGTTGCGAGTCTTCAAATGCTTTTAATTTAAGATGCGTTCTAATTCTTGCCATTAATTCTGCCGCATTAAAAGGCTTGGTTACATAATCCTGTGCGCCTGCATCAAAGGCTTCAATTAAACTTTCTTCATCTGTTTTTGCCGTAATAAAGATAACAGGAAGATCATCGCAAAAACTATCTTTTTTGATGGTCCTGCACACTTCATAGCCGCTCATTTCTGGCATCATCACATCGAGCAGGACCAAATCAAATCTATCTTCTTCAACTAATTCAAGTGCCCGACGGCCATTCGTTGCATATGAAATATCATAATCAGTATCGCCCAACAAGTTAGCCACAACCTGAATATTTTTTGGCGCGTCATCCACAACAAGTATTTTAAATCGTCGAGCCATATCTTCACCTATCCCTTCAAGCCATGTATCTTTGCAAGCAATATTGTTAACAATCTCTGCGTCGACTCTATATCAAACTGGTTATTTGCTTCCCTTAATTGAGAAACCAATTTTTTAAACTCAATCATGTTTTGAGATGTTGCTAAACCACACAAATCTTCTAGCAGCGCATCAAGCCCTGTAAAACTTCCTTTATTAATAGATCGTGAAATCTCATCCTCGTACTCAGACATTTCAGCTACAAACTCTTCTGTCGCATCCAGCATCTCGCGTTCCAATCGATCACTAAAGCTTTCAACGCCAGAGATTCCTCTGCTTGAGCCCTGAACTTTAAGAAATTTTTGCAGACATTCGTTTAACTTTTTCTTACTTAACGGCTTATATAGCACATAGTCAAAAACGCCTTTTTTCCTGTCCGATCTATTATCCTCCACCACTGATGCAGTTACTGCAATAACTGGAATATCGGAGATCATAGAATCTTGTTTTATCAATTTAGTTGCTTCGATACCATTCATTTTTGGCATCCGAATATCCATCAGCACCAAATCTGGTTTTTTTGACTTAATTAATGCCAATCCTTCCGCGCCATCTGATGCCTGCAAAATTTCAAACGGCTGATCAGCTAAATACTCACCAATAAGACTACGATTCACATCAATGTCATCTACAATAACTATTGTCGCGGCTTCAAAATTAACTTCGTCAACACTGTCCCCTACGACGATTTCATCATTTTCTACTACGACTTCCGGCGAGCGCACCAGCAATGTGAAACAACTACCTACGCCTTTTCTGCTTTCCACTGTGATTGTAGAATTAAGTTTCTCCGCCAAACGCCCACTAATCGCCAAACCTAAACCTGCACCTCCAAATTCACGCGTATCCTGATTGTCCTGTTGCTCAAATATATTGAATATACTTTCCTGATACTCTTTGGCTATACCTATTCCTGTGTCATTCACTTTAATGATTAAGCTATAAAAAATATCACCTTCCGTTGCAATTTTATATTCTGCCTTTATCTTCACTCCACCTTCACGTGTAAATTTCAATGCATTATTCGTTAAATTAAACAATATCTGTCTCAACCTAACTTCATCTGACATTATTACATTAGGAACTGCTTCATCAATATCCAATTCAAAAGATAAGCCTTTGTCTTTTGCTGTCATGAAAAAAACTTTTTTAATATCGTCAATTATTTGTCTGACATAAACCTTATCAGACTGAATTTTAATTTTTCCAGCTTCAATTTTTGACAGATCTAAAATATCATTAATTAAAATCAACAAATTCCTACTGCCTGACTGTATTGACTTAACGTAACTTTTTTGCCGCTCTGTCAAACCGCTTGTTGCCAGCACATCTGTAAAGCCTATCACCGCATTCATTGGCGTTCTAATCTCATGACTCATATTAGCCAAAAATAAACTTTTAGCCTTATTCGCCAATTCCGCCCGTTCTTTCTCTACTGACAATGCGGCATTTACACTCTTCAATGTACTCGTTCTTTCACTGACTTTTATTTCTAGCAAATCATTTGCCTGCAACAGCTCTTTTCGTGATTGAATTCTTTCTGTAATGTCTCGGGCTGAGGCTAAAACTAGTTTATGACCTTTTATATTAACGAAACCCAGCCTGTTTTCTACTGGGATACGTCCACCATTTTTTGTTTTTTGTTCACCTTCTATAACCAGATTTTTATCCTGCTTCAACTTATTCATGGCTTCGTAAAAACTGGAAACATTATTAATTGCCGTATTAATATCCATAATATTGAGATCTAGGAGCTCCTGCCGCTTATAACCCAGTGTTTCACATGCTGCATAATTGACATCTACAATACGCCCATCCATCTCCATAATAAATAATGCATCAACAGACTGCTCCACCACTTCTCTAAATCTGGCTTCAGATTCTTTGAGCTCCATATTCTGTATCTGCAACTGGCCGAGCATTTTATTAAACTCATCAGTCAACACGCCAATTTCATCTTCACTTTCCTTCTCTGCTCGCAAACTATAATCTTGCTGAGCAGTAATTGCAGACGCTGTCTTTGTCAAATGTTCTACAGGCTCAGATATTATTTTTTGCAGTCGTGACGCCAAAAGATAGGTCACAAAAAAACCTATCGTTAACGCTGTTATCAACGCTATAACCGCACCATATACAAACTCTTTAACTAACGAGTCATCTGATTCTATATATATGTAACCAACCAGTTCATGGTCAACAATCGCATCTTTCCACACATAAAATACATTGCCATTGTCTATTTTATTTTTAATGGAATCATATGTCACATCAATGTCATTGTCCGTAATATGCGAAGCAAACAACTTTTTATTTCTATCAAATAAAATAGCCTTCGTTACCTGTTTTTTTGCTTTCAGAGATGACAGTGATTTTTTTGCTCCTACCTCATCCTCAAACATTAAATATACAGATGTATTGTTGGCCATAATTTCAGCCAATACCTGCAAATCGATCTGCTGGATTTTATTAAGACTTATAACCTCTCTGATTAAGATACTACTTCCCACAACAACGAGCCCTGCAAAGCTAACTGACATGGTAATAACCATGAGCTTTTTCTTTATAGACGTTTTTAATAAAAGTGAGCGAATGTATCTGTAAAACTTAGTCATAAATTGCTTTTTTTAAAATATGAAGATCATGTTGATCTGCGAATATCTCAGCCTTAGAGAATATAAGCAGCCTGCTTTTTTACTCGGCATTAAAGTATAGGCTATTTTTATTTACCTACTTATTCTAAAATTGCACTCTTTTCTATATGAGATTCACACTATGGCCGACCTTCAAGCCCTTATTTTTGACGTTGACGGTACACTTGCAGATACTGAACGCGACGGCCATCGCGTGGCCTTTAATAAGGCCTTTAAACAGGCCGGACTGGACTGGGACTGGTCGGTAGAGCTATATGGTGAGCTTCTGGCGGTTACCGGAGGTAAAGAGCGCATGGCCTTTTACCTCGAAAATTTCAATACGAGCTTCCCTGTAGACAGCCAAACAGCGGATCTTATAAAAGAACTGCATAAATCTAAAACGGTGTTTTATACCGAACTACTCGCGACCGGCGCTATTCCTCTTCGTCCCGGGGTTAAACGCCTCATTGAAGAAGCCAGAGCCAATAATTTACGTATTGCCATTTCAACCACGACAACACCAGAAAATGTTACCGCACTGCTGGAGCATGCCCTGGAGGCTGGTTCCAGCGACTGGTTTGAGGTGATTGCCGCAGGTGACATTGTGCCTGCGAAAAAGCCAGCTGCAGACATTTATGTCTGGGCTCTACAACAGCTTAAGCTCAAGCCTGAAGACTGCCTGGCATTTGAAGACTCCGAAAATGGCATAAAATCATCATTAGGCGCAAAATTAAAGACAATCATCACAATTAACGACTACACCAAAGACCACGACTTTAGTGGCGCATCGTTAGTCCTTGATAATATGGGTGAACCCGGTTGTGCTTTCAATACACTCTCAGGCAATAATTTTGGCGAAACATATCTCAATTTAAAATTATTACAAAAAATTCACGCGGCATAATGGTTCCGCTGAAGAGCCCGGTCTGTTGCTAAAGACTGCATTCTTCAGCATCCCATGCATGTTTTCCCCTGATTTCATTCGGTCTTTTCTATGATATTTCAACAAACTCTAAATTTTCATACCGAGGGTCGAGGCAGCGTAAATATAAGCAGCCAATTAAATGCGATCGTCTCTACTTCTGGCATTAGCACGGGCATCGCAAATATTTTTGTTCGGCATACCAGCGCCTCATTAATTTTGTGTGAAAATGCAGACCCGACCGTAAGACGTGATTTAGAGGCTTTCATGTCTAAAGTAACGCCTGATGGAGACCCTTTATATCAACATACCGATGAAGGCCCCGATGACATGTCTGCACATGTGAGAACGGTGCTCACCGATAGCAGCCTAAGTATTCCTTTCACAAACGGCCAATTTCTATTAGGTACGTGGCAAGGCATATTCCTATGGGAGCATCGAACTCAGGCCCAAAACCGCCAAATCATTATCAGCCTCTACGGCGAATAGGACTACTGCTATACTTAACAAATATAGCCATAAGGAAAATAACGATGCCAAGTTCAGCACCAAAAATTAAAGATGATGAACTTTATCGCCTTTTAAGAGACGGTAAGATAGAGGAATTCAATACCCGGCACGCCAATGGTGAAGACTGTGACTTACAGGGCGCAGATTTTCGCAACGTCGACCTTACAGATCTTAATGCCGACGGGCTTAACCTGAGTGACTGCTACTTCAGAATGAGCAATCTTCGTGGCATCGACTTCACCAACACGTGCCTTGAAGGGGCTAGCATTCATGGCGCGCAAATTTCAGGCGTGCTTTTCCCCATTGAGCTAGGTGCCAATGAAATACTGCTATCGCTGGAACATGGCACTCGAATGAGATACAAAGGCCAATAGTTCAATGCTCAATAACCCAGACAGAGTGAACATTGAGAAGTTACTTAATCGCCCTGATCAGGAGATTAATTTAGCCCGGGCGGCATTAATGATTGCGCGAATGGAATACCCTGCGCTAAACATAGACGACTACTTATCAAAAATTCAGCTTATAGCAAAAGAAATAAGCAACCGCTTACCTGAAGATGCCAATGCAGCAGAAATTCTTAAACAACTAAATCATGTGCTTTTTGTTGAGAAGGGCTACGAGGGAAACACTATTTCATATTACGATCCTCGTAATAGTTTTTTAAACGATGTCATTGACCGCAAGCTAGGGATTCCCATTAGCCTGTCTATACTTTATATAGAGGTAGGCCAGGCTCTTGGTTTACCGCTTACAGGCGTTTCGTTTCCCGGACATTTTTTAGTAAAGCTCGAAATTAGTGATGGCGCTATTGTGCTTGATCCATATTTTGGTGGCATATCCTTAAATGAAGATGATATAGAAGAACGCTTGCACGAATTTTATGGCCCTCAATTAAAAAAATCACACTTATATGGGGTGCTGGCAAACTGCAGCAACAAAGAAATTGTTCTACGCATGTTACGCAATCTTCGCAATCTTTACATGCAGGAAGAAAGCTATGAAAAAGCACTGCCTATTGCCGACATTTTAGTCAATTCAGATAATGATCAGGCCGATGCGTTAAAAGCACGCGCAGCAACCTATGACCAACTGGAATGCCATACCCCCGCCCTCTCCGACTACAGCGCTTACCTAAAAATATCACCTGAAACTCAGGGAAATAAATATATCCGCGCACGCGTGATAGATTTGGCGCAAACTGTTCGCCAGGTATGCTAATAAAATTCACCCCATACCTTTGACAGCTCATTGCAAAAAAAACTAGAATACGCACCGAAACAAATGTTTTTATTTTACAAAAACTTACCCAGGCCCTACGTGAGATTACTACAATCACATATTTTATTTAGCGCATTGAGGCTTAGCCCACAATGAGAAAGAAGACCCCACCCAGCGTTCTCAGTTTTTCTGGACTTGATCCAAAATGAAAAGAGCAAACTCTCCTATAGTTCTCTGCTTTTCTGGGCTTGATCCAAAATGAAAGGAATAAACTCTCCCAGCGTTCTCTGCTTTTCCGGGCTTGATCCCACAGGTGGTGCCGGCATTCAGGCTGATATTGAATCCATTGGCCAGCACGGCTGTCACGCCGCACCCATCATCACAGCAAATACTATTCAGGACACCAAAAACGTTAAAAGTTTTGAGCCAGTAAATGCAGAGCTGATACTAAAGCAGGCACGAAGCATTTTAAAAGACATGCCGGTGAAAGTAATTAAAATTGGTATGATAGGCTCAGGAGCCGTCGCAGAAGCTATTTATACATTAATTAGACAATATCCGGATATCCCCGTTATTTATGATCCTGTACTATTTGCCGGCGGTGGTTCCAGCCTGGCAAAAAAGAATCTTATTGATGCCGTCAACACGCTGATTATTCCTAACACATATATACTCACGCCAAATATTTTTGAAGCCCTGCATTTGACGAGCCCAAAATTATCACCAGAAAATGCCGCGCAGCATTTAAACAACATGGGTGCACAACACGTTTTAATTACCGGAACACATGCAAAATCAATTAATGTGGTTCACAAGCTCTATCACAAAATGAAATGCATTAATTCATATAAATACAAACGTCTAAACAATGAATATCACGGATCAGGCTGTACATTAGCGGCCAGCCTTTCCGCATTAGTTGCACAGGAAATAGAGCCCATTAATGCCTGCCAAAACGCCCTTGACTTCACTTACAAATCATTACTAAAAGCACAGGCACTTGGTAACGGACAACTCATTCCAAATCGTCACTAACCATTTCACTTAAAATTTTAAATCGCAAAGGAAAACAATACTGTCTGGTCTATATGCCATCACCGACGAGTCATTAATGCCCATTAATGACTTTAGTTCTATGGCTGAAGCCGCTCTTTCCTCTGGTGTACGCATTATTCAATATCGCGACAAAAGCCATGACACTGAAAAAAGGATTAAACAGGCTCATGAACTAAGGATTTTGTGCGATCGGTACAATGCACTTCTAATCATCAATGACGATATAGACCTCACCATACTATCGAATGCCGATGGCATTCACATTGGAAAAGACGATACTTCAATTAGAGAAACCCGAAAACACCTGGGTCACAATAAAATCATTGGCGTAAGCTGCTATAACAGTATCGATCTTGCGAAACAGGCGATTGAGGATGGCGCAGATTATATTGCATTTGGAAGTTTTTTTGGTTCAACGATAAAACCGGAGGCAGCAAAAGCAGAAGTGGAATTAATCAGTTCCATAAAAAACAATTATGATATCCCAGTTTGTTGTATTGGCGGCATTACCACACAAAACTGCCGAGAACTACTGCGTGAAAAAGCAGATATGTTAGCGGTTATCAGCGAGCTATTTTCATCACAGAACATCCCCGACATTAAAAACAAATGCGCACAATTTTTAAACGAATTTAACACTAAGGACTAATGCTTTCTGGGTGTTTTATAACAGCAACAATCCAGGGTATGATCATTCACCATGCCAACTGCCTGCATATAGGCATAACAAATAGTTGAGCCGATAAATTTAAACCCTCGTTTTTTTAAATCTTTGCTCATTGCATCGGATTCATTTGTTGTGACCGGAACTTCAGACAGCGATTCCCATTTATTCACCATCGGCTGGTGATTTACAAACTGCCAAATGTAGTCAGAAAACGTTTTATATTCCTGCAATACATTTAAGTACGCCCGCGCATTAACAACCGCAGCATTTACCTTTAGTCGATTCCGTACAATCTGAGGATTCAGTAATAATGTTTCAATTTTTTTAGGTGAATAATTTACTATTTTCGCTGCTGAAAAATTGTCGAATGCCTTGCGGTATCCTTCTCGTTTTTTTAAAATTGTCAGCCAGCTTAATCCCGCCTGCGCACCTTCCAGGATTAACATTTCAAATAAATGCCTGTCATCAAAACTGGGCACGCCCCATTCTGTATCATGGTATTGCTGATACAGGACATTATCACCCACCCAGGCACAACGAATTATCTGTTTTGTCATCACAACGCCTCTACACCCCAAATTTCTAGCTTCATGCCCGCCAAACCTAATTAATGAATGGGCCGATGTTTTTCATTGTGAGGCTAATATACAGCCAATTTTTGATGTAAAATAGCCGGCCATTTATAAATTTGCGTATAAATCTGCGTTTATCAGGAACCTTCTATGTCCCAAAAAAGATCTCAGGCCGAACTTTTCAGTCAAGCACAATCGGTTATCCCCGGTGGAGTCAATTCTCCGGTCAGAGCCTTTAAAGGTGTGGGTGGTGATCCGGTTTTCATAGACCACGCAAGTGGGGCTTATATCTGGGATACCGACAATAAACGCTATATAGATTATGTCGGCTCGTGGGGCCCAATGATTCTTGGTCATGCACACCCTGAGGTTATTAAAGCCGTAAAAGATGCCGCTGAAAAAGGTCTAAGCTTTGGCGCACCTACTGCTATAGAAACAGAAATGGCGGAGCGCATTTGCCAACTCATGCCTTCAATTGAATCTGTGCGCATGGTTAGCTCAGGCACAGAAGCCACTATGAGCGCCATTCGTTTAGCGCGTGGATTTACTGGCCGAGACAGCATTGTTAAGTTTGAGGGCTGCTATCACGGCCACTCCGATTCTTTACTAGTAAAAGCCGGCTCCGGTGCACTTACACTGGGCGTGCCCAGCTCTCCAGGCGTTCCTGCATGCCTGGCTGAACACACATTAACGCTAGCCTATAACGACCTGGATCAAGTACGCGAAACCTTTGCAGCATCGGGCGATAAAATAGCCTGCATTATCGTTGAGCCCGTTGCCGGAAATATGAACTGCATTCCACCGCTTGAAGGATTCCTTGAAGGGCTACGTGAAATATGCACCGAACATGGTGCCGTACTTATATTTGATGAGGTAATGACCGGCTTCCGCACTGCCCTCGGTGGCGTGCAATCGATTTATAACATTAAACCTGACCTTACAACGCTGGGAAAGGTTATTGGCGGCGGCATGCCAGTAGGTGCCTTTGGCGGCCGCAAAGATATAATGGAGTTCATCGCACCCACTGGTCCGGTATATCAGGCAGGCACATTATCAGGCAATCCTGTTGCCATGGCGGCGGGCCTTTAAACGCTCGAACTGATTTCAGCAGATGATTTTTTTGCAGACCTCAACAAAAAAGTGACCACATTGGTTGATGGCATTATGCAAAAGGCCGTTGAGAACAATATTCCAATGACACAAAATATTGTTGGTGGCATGTTTGGCCTGTTTTTCTCTGATGCCGATAAAGTAAGCAATTTTGAACAAGCTACACAATGTAATTTAGAGCGCTTTAAAAAGTTTTATCACGGCATGCTCGAGCATGGCATCTACCTGGCACCATCGGCTTATGAGGCTGGCTTTGTAAGCTCAATGCACAGCGATGAAGACATACAGGCCACTATTGATGCTGCAGGCAAAGTTTTGGAGACACTGTAATGTCTACAACTTGCTATATATATCGATGCTCTGCAAAGCTTGATATGTATATTTATCTGGCCGAAGAAAATAACTTTGACTGCATCGATAGCAGCATTAAAAAGAAGCTCGGCACATTGGATTTTGCGATGACTCTGGAAATCAGGGAAGATACCAAACTGGCCAAAGAAGACCCACAAAAAATCATCGACAACCTAAAAGCACAGGGGTTTCACTTACAACTGCCCTCAGAAACACCCATTGAAGAATTAATGGCCCGAATCAATCAATCAATCTCAGGGCGAAAATAAGCTATAGAGTTACTTCTGGTCGCCACGCTAAAAACATGATTATAATAAAACCGTTAATAATTGACTAAGCTTAACTTTCGGTCAATTATTAACTCGCAGCAAACTATTAGCTGTGTCTATATTTACTTTAAATTTACTTTTCTTTTTAGGAACATTTATGATTCGTCTTATTGCTATAAGCATAGTTATTTCTGCTATATCTACAGCCATTGCAACACAACTTTTAAACGCTGAAAATATTGCCACAACAAATGGTTTAATCACTTTAGCAGCCCTCATTTTTATCTCTACCATCGCATCTGCATTAGCAAAGCCTAATGCCGCTACCGTAAAAACAACAAATAATCAAGAAATAAACGAAAATTCTGACAATTCTCGTGAATCAGGAACCGTTAAGTGGTTTAATACGAGCAAGGGATTTGGCTTCATTACGCGAGATAATGGCGATGACGTCTTTGTCCACTTCCGCTCAATTCGCGGCCAGGGCCATAGAACCCTGTTTGAAGGGCAGCGCGTTGAATTCAGTATCACCGAAGGTGATAAGGGGCTACAGGCAGAGGATGTTGCTATCGCCTCATAACGTTGTGACTTTAGCGAGCTTAAGGATGAGCCGTTAAATAAAAAATGAATAAAGGTATATGTAAATGTCTGATCGTGAAACAGGAACCGTTAAGTGGTTTAACAATTCAAAAGGATATGGCTTCATTGAGCGCGACACGGGTGACGATGTATTCGTTCATTTTAGAGCAATCAGAGGCGATGGATTTAAAACACTGAAAGATGGCCAGAAGGTTGATTTCAAACTGATTGATAGCCAGAAGGGTTTACAGGCTGAAGACGTTTCCAATACAGAGATATAAATAAAAAAGGCCGGTTATTATTAACCGGCCTTTTTTATTCTTTATTGGATTAAAAACTGCAACGACGCAGCTTTTTTACCTCATTAGCAATTTATTCCGCACCCCATTTAGGCTGCAACTCCTGCTTTATGCCCAAATGGTCGAGTACGCGCGCCACCATAAAATCTATAATATCTTCTACCGACTGAGGTTTATTATAAAAACCTGGATTGGCCGGTAAAATCACCGCATTCATGCGCGAAAGTTTAAGCATATTTTCCAGATGTATATCTGAAAACGGCGCCTCTCTTGGCACTAAAATCAGCAACTTCCGCTCTTTCAATATTACATCTGCGGCGCGTTCTAACAAATTACCACTCGCACCCACCGCGATTGAAGACAAACTTCCCATCGAACACGGACATACCACCATTGCATCGACCGATGACGATCCACTAGCAATGGGTGAGGCCCATTCAGACTCCCCACACACACTTAATTGCTGTTCATCAACCCCATAACGCAGACGCAACTGCTTCGCCAATTCGTGCGTGTTTGCAGGCCACGACAATTCCGTTTCCATACTAATCACCACATGTGCCGCTCGCGTTACTAGCAAATAGACTTTATGTCCATGCGTTAACAACTGCTCAAGCAGACGCACTCCATACTGCACGCCAGACGCGCCGCTAATAGCAACGATGATTGTTTTTTTCTCTGTATCTAATGTCATCACGAACCGCCTTATTTACACCTTAATACTCAACCAGTGCTAAACCAATGCATCGAGTATTTTTTGATGAATACCGCCAAAAGCGCCATTACTCATTACGAGTATATGGTCGCCTGGCCGTGCCTGCTCTGCCAATAGATTAACAATATCACTCACTGATCTATGCAACTCTGCAGATTCACCCATTTCATTCACGACAGATTGCATATCCCAATCCACTTCTGCTGGCTGAAACATTAATATTTTATCCGCCTGCTGCAGCGACGCCGCTAATTGTTGCCTATGCACACCCATACGCATGGTGTTAGAACGCGGTTCAAGCACTGCCCATATGCGTGGCAAATCACCTATCGCATCTCTTAATCCTTTAAGCGTATCGATAATAGCCGTAGGGTGGTGAGCAAAGTCATCGTAAACCGTAATGTCATTCACTTCCCCGCTAATTTCCATGCGGCGTTTCACGCCTTTAAAATGTTTTAACGCCTCTATTGATTGCTCGACGGGAACACCTACATGCTGAGCAGCAATAATGGCCGACAATGCATTCATGCGATTGTGCGGGCCTAATAAGTGACCTTTTACTGTACCCTGATTTTTCCCCTGGTACAGCACATCAAACTGGCGACCATCATTCGATACGTTATCTATAATCCATAAATCATTTGATCCTTTTCCCGGGTCTGCAGAAAACCCAGACCGCTTACTCCAGCAACCTTTTTCAATCACATCATCTAAATTTTCTTCATCTGCATTTTGTATAATCAGGCCCTCACCGGGCACTGTTCTCACCAAATGATGGAATTGTTTTTTAATCGCATCTAAATTTTCAAAAATATCCGCATGATCAAATTCAAGGTTATTTAAAACTAAGGTACGTGGGTGGTAGTGAATGAATTTAGAACGCTTATCAAAAAAGGCCGTATCGTATTCATCTGCCTCAACAACAAAAAAACTACCCTCACCAAGACGCGCAGAAATACCAAAATTTGCCGGTACTCCACCAATTAAAAAGCCTGGTTGCAAACCCGCATATTCAAGTATCCATGCAAGGATGGAGCTGGTTGTAGTTTTACCGTGTGTGCCGGCTACCGCTAGCACCCACTTATCTTTTAATACATTCTCAGCCAACCACTGCGGGCCAGAGTTATACGGTATATTTTTATTCAGTACATGTTCAACCGCAGGGTTGCCGCGAGACATTACATTACCCACCACAACCTGATCCTGCTCACCTAAATGACTTGCCTCGAAGCCCTGCATTAACTCAATGCCCTGCTCCTCTAGCTGTGTACTCATTGGTGGATACACATTGGCATCTGAACCAGTCACTTTATGCCCGGCCTGTCGCGCCAACACGGCAACACCACCCATAAAAGTGCCACAAATACCCAATATATGAATATGCAAATCTATACTCCGGTTTTAATTAGGCCAGCTCAGGAAAAAAGAATTTTCTCGCTGATAAGGTAATAAACATATAACAAATGGTGAGCGCGATTGCCGCTGGCAAACGCACACTAAAAGACTCTCTAAAAATATGCGCTATTACGGTTAAATTCCAACTAACAAGGGCGAGCAACAGCAAGGACATTCCCAGCATTACCTGCGATGCCTCTTCTACCCCTTTAAATTGAAACAAGATGGGCAGCACGGCCAACTGAAAAAGGCTTCCAATACTTGCCAATGCAATGATGGTTTGAGTGTATCGCTCAAGCTTCACAAACAGCTGCAAACACAGGTATACAAACAACAGCAGCACCAGCACATCTAACGCTTGTGCCAACACCGCTTGTACAGAATCAACACTTACCAACAAACCGGGCAAGCCGCTCACTAAATACGCGAGCAGACTTAACTTCATAAGCGTTGTAGAGGCCGGTAGATCCTGCGGGCCTTTTTTTAAAACGAGATTACCGAACAGCAGCTTGATAAACGTATTCATAGTAAGGTCTAATTATTCTTTAAATTATGTTAATGGCATGTTAAACGTGAATCGACGATAATTATAACCTCAAGCCGCTTAGACATTCTGATAATTATGAAACTCACCATAACACGCCCTGATGATTGGCATTTACACGTTCGCGATGGCGACCTGCTAAAAGACATTGTCCCCTTCACTGCGCAACAATTTTCACGCGCTATTATTATGCCTAACCTGGCACCACCTAATATCACTACCACGCAGGCACTGTCCTACCGTGAACGCATTTTAGCGGCCTTACCGGCAAATACTAAATTCAACCCGTTAATGACATTATACTTAACGGATAACACCGATCCGCAGGAAATTACCCTGGCCAAACAAAGTGGCCATGTACATGCAGTGAAACTCTATCCTGCTGGTGCGACCACCAATTCCGACGCAGGCGTTACCGACATTAAAAAATGCTACAAAGTACTTGAAGCACTACAGAAAAACAATATGCCGCTATTAGTACACGGCGAGGTTACGGATTCAGATATTGATATCTTTGATAGAGAAAAGGCCTTTATTGATAAAGTATTAATCCCAACTCGGCAGGCATTCCCTCAACTAAAAATAGTTTTTGAGCATATCACTACCCGGCAGGCGACAGAGTTTGTGCTCAGTGAAGACGAACACACGGCGGCCACTATTACCCCTCAACACTTACTTTATAATCGGAATGCAATTTTTAGTGGCGGTATTCGTCCGCACTATTACTGCCTGCCGGTATTAAAGAGAGAAGAGCACCGACAAGCATTGGCAGCAGCGGCCATCTCTGGCAGCGAAAAGTTTTTCCTGGGCACAGACAGCGCTCCACATGCACAAGACAAAAAAGAAAACAGCTGTGGCTGCGCAGGTATTTTTTCTGCACCACTTGCTATCGAGTTATATGCTCGTGCTTTTGAAGAAAATAACGCATTGGATAAACTAGAAGGTTTTGCGAGTTTTTTTGGTGCCGATTTTTATGCCTTACCCAGAAACACGGACAGCATTACATTAGAAAAAAAGAACTGGACGGTGCCTAATGACTACCCGCTAGGCAAAGGAAAAATAGTGCCCTTGCACGCTGGTGAGAATGAAACCTGGCTAATGGTTTAATAAAAACAAGACAATTTGCCCAATACTACAAGCAGGCAATTCAATGCCATTAACTAAGCTGGTTCCGTAAAAAGCCTGTGAAGTGTAGAATGTCTGGCTTATTTACCCATTAAGCTGACCACCAGTAGCCATTAAAAATATAAAAAACATCTTAATATTTTTATCACATCCATATTTATTACAAATATAAGCAAAAGAACCCTTATCGTATGAGCACAAACACAGATAAACGAACACCTATGTCACGTCGTTTCAGAGGCTTTATGCCTGTAGTCGTTGATGTTGAAACAGGTGGTTTTAATGCCCAAAAAGACGCGCTACTAGAAGTTGCTGCGGCTACTTTAAAAATGGATGACAATGGCATTATAGAAATTGACGAGCAGATATGCCGCCATATCGTGCCTTATGAAGGTTCAAATATGGATCCAAAATCGATGGAAGTAAATGGTATTGACCCATATAACCCTTTCCGTATGGCCGTTGCCGAACCTCAGGCCCTCAACGAAATTTTTAAATTTATTCGCGAAAGCCTGAAAAAAAACCAGTGCAAGAAAGCCATTATGGTAGGTCACAACACCGTATTGGATTTAACCTTTGTTAATGCCGCAGCTGAACGCTGCAAGATAGGCCGCAACCCTTTTCACCCCTTTAGCACCTTTGATACAGTGTCCTTCGCAGGCCTGGCTTACGGTCAAACTGTACTATCCAGGGCAGTACAGGCCGCGGAAATTGAATGGGACAATGATCAGGCTCATTCAGCCAGTTATGACACACTTAAAACGGCCGAACTATTCTGTAAAGTTGTAAACCGCTGGCGCAAATCTAATGGCATGGTGTGGACTGCGCAAATAGATGGTTAATGATAAGATACAAACACCATAGAGCAATGAAATTTACTCGGAAAATTTAAATAACTCGCTAATTTTTTATTGGGAAGCAGGTCGAATAAATATCGACAAACAGGGACACTGCGGGTAGCTATATGCATAAAAAGCATAATGGATAACCCACAGTTAAAAATAACAGCTATAATTTATCGGGGTAATTCATGGGATTAGCTTATGCACGCTTAGCCCTGCTAAGCCAACAGAATAAAAATAAGGTTCGACAGAAACCACTTATGTCCAATAAAGATGTCTCCATAATCATCGTCGATGACATGCAATTCAGCCGCGTTGTTATTCAAGCATCACTGAAAAAAGCGGGCTTTAGCAATATTCGTGTCGCAGATAGTGCACGGCTTGCCCTCAGTATGATGGAAGAACAACATGCCGATGTTGTACTAGCCGATTGGGTTATGCCCGAAATGGATGGGCTGGAGCTCACCGACTACATACGCCAACGGGATGAAGAGCTGTGCCTGTATACCGCGGTTATACTTTTTACGGCACAGGAAGGCATTGAGCCATTAGTTGAGGCCTTCGACCGTGGCATTGATGACTACATTAAAAAGCCACCCAATCCACAGGAGCTTGCTGCACGTGTTAATGCTGCTGCACGTATTGCGGCACTGCAAAACGATTTACTGGAAACATCTCAGCAACTTGAAGACACCATAAAACACCTGGAAGAAATGGCATTAACGGACCCCCTGACGGGTGTTGGCAACCGCCGTTTATTGTCTCGACAGTTGGAACGCCACTTGTTAGATGCCTCCGCACGGCAAGGTGGCGTGTGCTTTGTGATGCTGGATATCGATCATTTCAAGCGTATTAATGACACCTATGGTCATGATATTGGTGACGAAGTTTTAGTTGGTTTTACCCGGCGTATTCGCCGTACGGTACGCCCAACTGATCTAGTCTGCCGCATGGGCGGTGAAGAGTTTGGCATTATTATGCATTACACGCGTGCGGAGAATTTTCGTCATTCCACATTACAGCGCCTGCTCAGTAGCATAAACAAACGCCCGTTTAAAACAACGGTGGGCGATATCCCAATTACTGCTTCAATTGGCGTTTGCTGCTATCGGGGTGTAGACGAACAACCCTCGGTACAAAATCTAATTAAGTGCGCAGATGAAAAGCTATATGAAGCCAAGGCCAATGGTCGAGACCAGATAGTTTTTTAAACAACTTAATCTACAGACAATAAAAAGGCACACCCAATGGTGTGCCTTTTTATTTAAGCAAATAGCTAAATAGAATTAGCTGGTCGCTTCGTCAATCATCTTTTTCAGCTCGCCATTTTCAGACATTTCCATCGTGATGTCACAACCACCAATCAGTTCACCATTAATGTAAACCTGTGGAAATGTTGGCCAGTCAGCATATCGAGGTAGATTTTGAAAAATCTCTGCATCAGCCAACACATTGCAGTAACCAAATTCTTTACCGCACTGTTTTAGTGCTTCTGCTGTACGACTCGAAAAACCACACGAAGGAAACTGTGGTGTACCCTTCATAAAAAGAAACACGGAATGCTTTTTAACGGCTTCATCAATGCGCTCTAATACGTCCATAGTTCACCTCAAAATTAAATAATCAAAATATAATAACGCTATATTGGGTTGATTGTAGTGCTTTCAAGCCCTCTATAACACCCTTCACCTCAAGGGTTTAACACGCACCATCCACATTACGCTGCAACCACATTTCCAGTAAGGCCAAATGCCAAAGTTTGCTGCCTTGCAAGCGGGTATGGTAATCCTCTGGCTTAGCCAGAAGCTTCTCAACATAGGCTGCATCAAACAATCCACGCTGTTGAGCGGCATCGCTATGCAATATTTCACGCATAAAACCTAAAAAATCACCACGCACATACTTCAATGCCGGCACTGGAAAATATGCCTTAGGTCGATCAATAATGGGATCGGGTATTAAGCCTCGTGCAATTTTTTTCAACACATGCTTACCGCCAGATTGCAGCTTCATTTCAGGTGGCATACTCGCCGCTAATTCCACTAACTGATGATCAAGAAACGGCACCCTTGCCTCCAGCCCCCAGGCCATCGTCATATTGTCGACTCGCTTAACGGGGTCATCCACGATCAGCGTGGTTACATCTAACTTAAGTACTTTATCCAGATACTCATCCGTTTTGCCTTTAGCCAATAACTGGCCTATCAATTTACTGGTATGGTCTTCACCTCGATATTGCGCACTAACTGTTTGCAGGTACTCATCGTGATCCCTGTCGAAGTATCGAGAAGAAAAGCGTTCTAAATCATCCTCTCCTTGCGCCTCATGCATTTGCGGATACCAAAAGTATCCTCCAAACACCTCATCGGCACCCTGTCCGCTTTGCACCACTTTTACTTCTTTGGATACCTGCTCAGACAGCATATAAAAGGCCACCGCATCCTGGCCAACCATCGGCTCCGCCATCACATCAACGGCATTTGGTAAATAATCTAAAACCTTGTCATTGCGAATAAAAAACTTGTGATGCTCTGTTCCAAATTTATCCACTACCAGATCTGAAAATTCAAATTCATTACCTTTTTCTTCTGGCTGATCTTCAAAACCCACGGTAAATGTTTTCAGGTTACCAACACCTGATTCCGCCAATAAGCCAACTAACAGGCAGGAATCCAGACCACCGGAAAGCAACACACCAACCGGTACATCGGCAATGGTTTTGCGCTTTTCAACTGCGGATTTAAGTGACTCATGAATCGCCTCTACCCAATCCTCTTCATCCATTTTTTCTTCTGGGCGCACCGCATCCAGGGTCCAATATTCACGTTCACTACAGCTTCCATCTGTTTTAAAACACATGCAATGAGCTGGGCGCATTTTATGAACACCATTAAGAATGGTATGTGGCGCAGGAATAACCGCGTGCAGTGTAAGTTGATGATGCAGGCCTACTGGATCGATTGATGTATCAATATCACCGGTTGCCAACAGCGCCTGAGCATTAGATGCAAAGATGAGTCGCTTGCCATTAAAACTATAATATAAGGGTTTAATACCTAAACGATCGCGCCCCAGAAACAATCGCTGCTTGCGCATATCCCAAATTGCAAAAGCAAACATGCCATGCAATCGCTCGACACAGGCTTCACCCCATTCAGCATAGGCTTTAAGAATAACCTCGGAATCACCGGTGGAGAAAAAATGATAGCCCTTGTCCTGTAACTCAGAACGTAACTGGGGGAAATTATAAATAGTGCCATTAAACACCAATGCCAGACCTAACTGCTGATCGATTAGTGGTTGATTCGCATGTTCCGACAAATCAATAATCGCCAAACGTCGATGACCTAATGCGATTGGCCCATCGGAATATGAGCCACCGTGATCAGGCCCGCGACGCTCCAGCCGCGTCATCATTTTATGCGTCAGCGCAAGGTCTGGAGACTGCCCATCAAATCGAAACTCACCGCAAATACCACACATAACTAACCCAACTTATTTATTTAAATACGCTTAAACGCGTTGTTTTTTAAAACAACTGCTCTGGTATCGAATTTCGATTGCTTGAATTTTCAGGCAATGTTTCAGCGGCAACTGACTGCGGCGCCAACTCTGCACGGAACATCTCAAACACAACATTGGTATCCGTCGCATTTGCCAGCTCACCCGTTGCGGCATTTATTTTCACATTGACTATTCCTTCAGGACGCTGCATTTCTGATTCTGGCATATCTTTTAGTGCACTCCGCATATAATCAATCCACATTGGCAACGCGGCTTTCGAACCCGTTTCATAATTGCCCAATGATAACTGCTGCTGATCAAAACCAACCCACGCCGTTGTGACTATATTTTGGTTAAAACCGGTAAACCAGGCATCTCTTTGGTCATTGGTAGTACCGGTTTTACCGTGCAAATCATTACGTCTCAATACCCTTGCTCGGCGTCCTGTTCCCTGGGTTATGACATCCTGCAGAATGGAGTTCATAATATAAACAATACGCTCATCGAGTACTTTCTCTGCCTGTTTAGGCAACCTGTAACTCAAACCTAAACCTGAATCATGCACATCTACTGGTTCTGCCTCAATTGCATTCTGCTGAGCTTGTAAAGACTGACTCAGCAATGCCTCTTCTCTCATAATGTTGGCCTTTTCATCGACCATACCCACCTGTTTCTGTGCTGGCATCACAATGCCTCTTTTCTTCAATTCACAGGCGACACAAGCAACTTCTGGATCAGCCTCAAACAGCACATTACCATCCAAATCCTCTATTCGAGCTATAAAATAAGGCTCAATTCTGAAGCCGCCATTCGAGAATGTTGCAAATCCAGTCGATAATTGCAGCGGGCTCAATTCAACCGTACCCAGGGCTAAAGATAAATCGTGCGGTAATTCATTCGCCTTAAAACCAAAGCGTTCTGCAAAGCGTGTCGCATAACCCACACCAATCGAGCGCAATATACGAATTGAAACCAGGTTTCTCGACTTAACCAGGGCAACACGTAATCGAGTCGGCCCAAAAAATTTACCACTATAATTTTCTGGTCTCCACATACCCTCAAGCGCGGGATCATGAAACACCACCGGCGCATCATTTATTAACGTTGCAACTGTATAGCCTTTATTTAAAGCCGCGCTATATATAAAGGGTTTAAAGCTAGACCCAGCCTGCCTCCTCGCCTGCACAGCACGATTAAACTTACTTTGATAATAATCAAAACCACCAACCAGCGCTTGCAATGCACCATCATTTGAACGAATGCTAGTCAGCGCGCCTTGTATTTCAGGTATTTGCCCCAGCAACCAGGTCCCTTTATGTTGATAAATGCGTACTATGTCACCACGCTGCAAAACCTCTGTCGCCAGCTTTGGGTCTTTACCTTGAATATTTCTGTCAATAAAAGGCTTTGCCCACTTTAATGCCTGCCAATCTAAGTTAATTAGTCGGCCGCCTTTTAAGTACACTCTTGCGGATTGTTCTGCAACTTCCAGCACAAGCGCTGGATGCAAGCCACCAACTACGCCCATATCCTTAACTGAATTTTCCCACAGCTCCTCCACCTCCAGTGCTTGCT
>CAWUSX010000002.1:0-14869 GCA_963924875.1 uncultured Gammaproteobacteria bacterium | reverse complement strand
TAATGTAATATCACTACTAGTGTAAATTTTATAGGCATCGATGTAATTCCGAGTTTTACGTTGCTGTAGATAGCGTGTACATTTAATCTTTATAGTTTAAACACCTAAGGCAAAAACAAATGAAAATATTAATGGTATTAACATCACACGACCAATTAGGTGAAACCGAACTTAAAACCGGCTTCTGGCTAGAAGAATTTGCCACTCCTTATTATATTTTTAAAGATGCCGCTGTAGATATAACCCTGGCCTCACCCAAGGGTGGGCAACCGCCACTAGACCCAAAAAGCGACGCTGCCGATTTTCAAACACAGGCAACGCATCGTTTTAAAGCGGATAAGGACGCACAGGCTGTACTCGCTAGCACACACAAACTGTGCGATATTTCCGCAGATGATTACGATGCAATATTTTACCCGGGTGGGCATGGCCCATTATGGGATTTAAGCAATAATTCACACTCCATCGCGCTAATTGAAACGATGTTTTCTGCGGGCAAACCGGTTGCCGCCGTTTGCCATGCACCCGCCGTATTGCTGCACACTAAAATAACCGATGGCTCGCCGTTATTAAAAGGCAAGTCAGTAACTGGTTTCAGCAACACCGAAGAAGATGCCGTGCAACTTTCGCAGATAGTGCCATTTTTATTAGAAGATAGTTTAAAAGCTAAAGGCGCGACCTACTCAAAAGGTGATGACTGGCAGCCTTATGCAATTAAGGATGGTCTATTAATTACCGGGCAAAATCCGGCTTCATCCGCAGCTACCGCAAACGCATTACTGGGCTTACTCCAGTAGGCTATTGCATAGCCATATAGGAAAAATAGATAAAGAAGTTGTAAATGTTTATCCTTAAGCCCTGTACATCACGTACAGGGCTTTTTATTATGTAAAGCAAAACAATTATTCTTACTCAACCATTGTTAGGCCAAAAATCTCCCTATCAAGCAACGACAAAGAATTCACCAACTACGTAGTAGACTTAATGCAGAGTATTGGGCCGGTATATGCCAAGCGCATGTTTGGTGGTTATGGGCTTTTTTTAGATGGTTTAATGTTTGCACTGGTAAGTGATAGTTTATTGTATTTAAAGGCCGATACTGAAAACAAAGATAACTTCATTAAAAATAATCTAAGTGCATTCAGTTATGTAAAAAAGGCAAAGGTGTGCAATCTCTCGTATTTTCAATCGCCTGAAGATGCACTCGAAGATGCCGAGATTATGCACAACTGGGCCAAAGCATCTTATGCGGCGGCCTTAAGAGCTACGGCTAAGAAATCAAAAAAATAGAAAGATGCTACTTATATTTTTATCTCTACACGGTTAACCAGGCACTTATTTTGAGGTCTCATCACCACTTTACTGTGTAAATCTAGTCCTTCTCCGCAAATGAAATAGCCCCTACACCATTACCTCGAAATCTTACTATGGCTATTTTCCCTGCATCATCTTTTAATGACAGCACTTTACCCTCTTCGCTGTCATCACCGATAAACTCAGAGTTTTCCATCGTTGGTTCACGCTTTAATAGAGACTCTGGGGCCTTTACATTTTTCGTACCCCAGCCATCCGGTTTTTTGGTTTTATTAAATGCACCAACTGCCAGGCTAAATTTAGCTTCGAGCTCAATCATCTCCTGCAGATTGTCTGCATTAAATCCATTGAGCAGCTTTTTAATAAACTCTCGATCGAAGCCGTCCAATATTTTTTTAGCTAACGCATAGGGCTGCCCCGGCGTTGCACTCAGGCGTATAGGCGCTTCTGCGGCAACAGAACGCGGCTTAGGTTTTGCTCTTTCTTTACCCTCTACATAGGCGGCGGCTTTTTCAATATAGATCTCTTCCGGATTTTCCTGTATCGCTCGCGCCAGGCTGGCACCCTTTACATCATCCCACTCACGCTTGGCAACAACAGAGGGAGAGACGCCTTCATCTTTAGCCATTTCAAAAAGACAATTCGCATGGCAATGCTGAAAATAATCTTTAATCACAGGGGTTAGTGATAAGTAGGCTTCAATTTTCTCCATGCCACTTTTCCCGGGATAACCTGCACCAAAAGGCGGCTTAGCCTCTATATAATGACGTAATGATTTAAAGGCAGCTCCGCTTTCATCATTTAATTTTTTCCAGCCTTCTACTTTACAAAAAAGTGCCATCGCCTCGGCAAACTTTTCTATTTGACCACCCTTTTTAATCATTTCATGCTGGGTTTCTACTGTATTTTCTTGATTTGTCATAACACTATAAATTCTTTAAATCAGTAAGGATTGAGGTAAGCAAGTAATAGCCGAATCGAGCTGTAGCTACTCGTCACAGCTATTTATATTAAGCAATGATGCTCAAACGCGTATTGTACATTGGAAGCTGAACTTTGAAATACATGAAGAGCAAACCTATATGAACGGGCTTCACACGCAACAAAATCAAAACAATTTAATTATTAAATACAATAGGTTATATGAGTTAATTAAAGCACATTATATAAATATGCACTTCATCTACAGGTATTTTTTAAGCTCAGCATATGGGTTCGCAGCCCAAACAACAGCTTATAGTATATTGATATTTATCAAATAAAGCCTATAATTTTTCGCTAAAATCGATATATACGCGTAAAATCAATACGCTCGTAACGGACTATAAATGGATTCATAGGGTAATGAACAAAACTGAACATAGCGAGAAGAAAAAGGCACTATTATCACCCAAAGATGTTGCCAATCAACTGGGGGTTTCCCCGGTCACTGTGCGCGTGTGGGCCCAGGAAAATAAACTACCCTTTGTCACAACGCCGGGGGGCCATAGACGCTTTAGACAAGAGCAGGTCAACGAGTTTGCAGAGCAGCATGGCGGTCGAAAATCGGCGTCACTTTCTATCTTAATAGTCGATGATGATGAACAACATGCCGAACTTTTATCCGAGTATTTTAAGTATATGCCGTTAGAAACAAGCACCTATATTGCACACGACGGTTTTGAGGCTGGACAGCTTATTAATCAGATAAATCCTGATTGTGTACTGCTCGATTTAATGATGCCTGGAATAGATGGCTTTTCTGTATGCCGACGCATCAAAGATGATCCTAAAACAACATATATGCGCGTCATAGCAATGACCGGCTACCCTGATGTGGAAAATGTGCAGCGGATACTTCAAGCGGGTGCAGAGCAGTGTCTAAGAAAACCCATTAGTCGACAGACTATAAATGAACTTTTTGAGTAGTGTTTTTGAAGGGATTCAAAACTCCATATAAACAATCTGGTACATAGTAATCCCATGAAAAATAACGCCCACATAAGTAACATAGAATATAAACTGAATGAAACGACACGCATCGTTTCTACTACCAATTTAAAAGGTGCTCTCACCTATGCCAACGATGATTTCATACAAATCAGTGGTTTTAATGAAGATGAGTTGATTGGTAAAAACCACAATATAGTTCGCCACCCTGACATGCCACCCGCTGCTTTTCAAAATCTTTGGGATGATTTAAAGAAAGGCAAATCGTGGATGGGCATAGTTAAAAATCGCTGCAAAAATGGAGATTATTACTGGGTAAATGCATTTGTAACACCCATTATGAATGGTAATAATATAAGCGGTTATCAATCTGTACGCCTAAAACCAAAGGAAGAATATATCAAAGCTGCTGAGCAATTTTATCAGCGCTTATGGAAGCCTATGCCTTTATGGCGTAAATTAGTTAGTAAAACACGCCTGTCTTTAATGGGAAAAATCATTGCCGCTAATATCGCGAGCATTAGTATTGGAGCTATTATTGCTGCTGTTTTAGGTACATCCCTCTCTATCGCCAATTTATCGGCTGTTGCTGGAATGTTAATTACCGGTGCAATATTCAGCAAACTCATTGCCCGCCCCTGGCAGAAAGTGGCCGAGGAATCAAAATCAATTATTGATAACCCCGTCACTCAACACGTATACAGTGGTCGACATGATGAACTAGGCCAACTGCAAATGGTAATACAAATGCAACGGGCGCAGTTAGAAACCGTGGTTTGGCGAATTAGTGATGCAACTAATTTACTAGAGAAGGCAGCGGCCAAGGCAACCCAGGCGACACTGCAAACAGAAACAGATATGCATAGACAAAAAATGGAAGTTGAACAGGTCGCGACTGCCATGAATGAAATGACCGCTACGGTCCAGGAAGTTGCACGTAATACAGCATTTACTGCAGAAGCAACAGCTACTGCAGATGGTGAAGTAAAAAATGGCAAACAGGTTGTCGATAGGACCATTGTAGAAATCAATAATTTGGCCACTAAAGTAGAAGATGCCGTTAGCGTGATACAGAAACTGGCAAAAGACAGTGAACAGATTGGTAGCGTGGTTGATGTTATTAGAGGTATTGCCGATCAAACTAACTTACTCGCATTAAATGCCGCAATAGAAGCAGCACGTGCTGGCGAACAGGGTCGAGGTTTTGCCGTTGTCGCTGATGAAGTACGTTCTTTAGCTAATCGCACCCAAACATCAACCGATGAAATACAACAAATGATGCAAGACTTACAAAATGCGGCTAAAAATGCCGAAATGGTGATGGAACAAGGTCAGGAAGTTGCACTTAGTGGCGTTGACCAAGCCGCCAGAGCCGGTGATTCACTTAACTCCATCACCACGACTGTCGATACCATTTCTGATATGACGAACCAGATAGCAACGGCTGCGGAAGAACAAAGCGCGGTATCTGATGAAATTAATCAGAATATTGTTAACATCAACACAACGACTGAACATACATTAAACATGACACGTGAATCCACTGCGGCAACCCAAACACTAACGGATGAGATTAATCGCCTACAAACGATGGTTAAGCAATTTAGTCTTAGCTGAATGGCTTTTTAACTTAATCTACAGACATAAAAAAAGGGGCTTATAGCCCCTTTTTTTATAGCAACTTACTAATTATTACTTCTTTTTAGCAGCGCTTTTCTTAGCTTTCTTCTTTGTTTTCTTTTTAGCAGCAGGTTTTTTAGCTGCTGGTGCAGAAGTCACCTGTAAAGACTTTAATAACGCATCTGTGCGCTTAGTAACTTCTTTTGTTTCTGCCTTAACTGTAGCTGTTTTAGCTTTAACATCAGCTAGCGTTGCTTTTAGCACTGCTAACGGATTTTTTACTGCAGTTGTTTTTTTCTTAGCTTTTTTCTTTACGGCCATCTCTTACACCAAGTATTGATTGAAAGTCGGTATCATACTTCTTTTTTGATTAAAAATCATACAATTTATTTTAGTTTAAATTTTGCTTAAAATTTACTTATCTATGTTGGTTTTTATGGGTGTTTATGTGAGTACTTTTATTGACTAAAACGGGCTACAAATGAAACTTAAAACACAGACCAAATGAAGCTGTTTAAATAAAAAAATCACACCCAATCCTGAGGTATTAAGTATTTTTCATACAGCTCAGCTTCTGCACTACCTGCTTCAGGCTGCCAGTTGTATCGCCAGCGGACATTAGGCGGCATTGACATTAAAATTGACTCTGTACGCCCACCTGACTGCAAACCAAACAACGTACCTCTATCGTATACCAGATTAAATTCTACATATCGGCCGCGACGGTAAAGCTGAAAATCACGTTCACGCTCGGTAAATTCCATCGATTTACGTTTTGCTACAATCGGGCGATACGCTTTAACATAACTCTCGGCTACGCTCTGCATAAAGGCAAAGCTTTTTTCAAACCCCCATTCGTTTAGGTCATCAAAAAACAGCCCGCCAACTCCGCGGGGTTCATCGCGGTGTTTTAAATAAAAATATTCATCACAGCATTTTTTATACCTGGGATATACATCTTCACCGAATGGCAGGCAGGCATCTTTAGCGGTTTGATGCCAGTGTTTTACATCATCATCATTGCCATAATACGGCGTTAAATCGAAGCCACCGCCAAACCACCAAACGGGATCTTCACCGTCTTTTTCGGCGACAAAAAAACGTACATTTGCATGTGATGTGGGTACATAAGGATTATGAGGGTGAATAACTAAAGACACCCCCATTGCCTGAAATGAACGCCCGGCAAGCTCAGGGCGATGCGCAGTCGCCGAAGCAGGTAAATTATCACCATATACATGGGAATAATTTATACCCGCACTTTCAAACACAGCGCCGTCGGCCATTACACAGCTTTTGCCACCACCGCCCTGCTCACGTTGCCATTCATCAACTTCAAATGTCTTCGCACCATCTTCCTCAGCTAATGCATCGCAAATATTTTGTTGGAGTTGCAGCAGGAAGGTTTTTACCGCTTCGATATCTGGAATTGTACTGGCTTCGCTCACTTGAGGTGTTCCTGTTGGTTTCGGTTTTATACTAAAGTGCTATTGTCGGCTCAATAAATATGCGCCATATATTATTCACTCAGCGGGGGTATTTTCAATGGCTGAACGACTAATGTATCAAAATTCTGCGGCATTACATACTGAATCACTTCTTTGTTATTTTCACTTAGCGCGATATCTATACCCTTGTCCGGGTATAGCCAATGAATAGCATCGCTGCTTGAATCTGCTAACTTTTCAGCGGGTATACCAAAGCGCTTTTCTATTACTTCTGCACTTAAGTTAATAGAGGGTAAGTAGGTAATAGATGAAATAGCGGCGCCACGTACACGTCGTGCATCCTCAGATGACAGCGTCACCTTACGCGTACCACTGCCCATTGTGGCAATGCGTGCACCACGATTAAACATACTTTCGAGCTCTGCCAGTGGCAAATTTATCAACATCACCATTTTAGACTTAAGACCACCAATTTTTACTTCGGCAAAAAAGGCTTCAATAACCGGGGGAGTATTTTCAGCACTAAACAGTGTCAGTTCAGCCATTTCTTTAAACTGCTTTTCGGCTTCGCCTAAAGAGGTTTGACCAATAATTACACTAAATACCTGTGTATGCCCTGATGGCAGAACATTTACTTGCCAGGGAAATCCTGCGTGCGCTTCATCGGGATTTTTAAGTGAACTAAGATATACACCAATCAATAATGCCAATACTGTAAAGCCCAGAACTTTTAAAAAAACGTGTCTGGTTAGCATTAAAGCACCTGCCCCGGTTTAGCATCACTCATTTCTGGTAGATCATCTTCAATGGGCGTTAGTGCATTTTCTGGAAAACGTTCGACAATCCAATTGGGTAACATCGATGTTTTTGCCTGATGCAATGATTCAGATTCAAATACAATCAATCCGAGTACAGTGACCATAATTGGCAGAAATGCGACGCCACTAAATGCCCAGTGTTGTGGCTTCATCTCACCACCAGACACCCAATAAATAATCCCAAGTGCCACACACATTGCGCTCAACATCAGTACGAAAAAACCACTCCGGCGAGCCGCTATCTGCCAATGCCCGCTGACATACCATGGGGCATTATTTTTAGCGCGACGCGCACCCCAAAATAAGTACGCCATACTCACAAAAGAGAAAATAGGCACAATCATAATGTACTGGATAAGCGGCGAGCCAGCACTCAAAAGGGCGACAAAGACTAATACATGATTAAAAATTAAGTTGGTAAGAAAAACCTCATGTGGAACGCGTGCTTTTTTAAGGTCTTGCGGAGAAATATCATATGTCATCAGGTAATGCCTGTGGTGTTGCAAATCCTCTGCATTGTAACATTAATAAACGCTTAATTACCCCCTCTATAAAGCCGTAAATCAACGTGTAAACAGGCGGTGATAATTGATCTTGCTCAACTCGGCGATGGTTTCCACACTGCAGCCACGCACCTCTGCTAAACATTCGGCTACATGCCCCACCCAACCTGGGTGGTTTTGTTTGCCACGATGGGGAACCGGAGCCAGATAAGGTGAGTCTGTTTCAATCAAAAAGTGATCATCGGGAACCTGTCGTGCGACCTCTCTTAAGGCCGCTGCATTTTTGAAAGTCACTATGCCCGAAAAGGAGATATACATACCCAAATCTATGGCCTGTTTTGCCATATCCCAGCTTTCAGTAAAACAATGCAACACCCCTCCGCAATGTTCAATGTTGCCCTCGCGCAAAATATCCAGGGTATCCTGCTGTGCATCTCTGGTGTGAATTATCACTGGTTTATTAACTTCGTTCGCCGCCTGCATGTGTACTTTAAAACTGCAAAGCTGCTGTTCACGGGATTCTTTTGAATAGTAATAATCCAGGCCCGTTTCACCAATTGCCACTACTTTAGGATCACTGCCCAACTCAATTAATTTCTGTAGCTTGATAATATCGTGCTGTGCATCACAGGGATGTACCCCTACTGAAATATCAATATGCGGGTGTGCCTCTACCAATGCTTTCATTGCCGGATAATCTTCAAGATTAATCGACACGCAAAGCATGCGCTCAACCTGCCCCTGCTGAATGCTGGCAAGCAGTTGGCTAAAACTATTGTCGAAGTCTTTTAGATCAATGCGATCAAGGTGGCAATGTGAATCAATAAACATGAAATTAACTTTGGGGAAATTTTGATAAACAAGTGACAGGTGGCTAATGAGTATTTAGCCACCTGCATAGAAGCTTACATAGTGTGTGTTGTACGATCTGACTTTAGTGCACCGGCAAGGTAGGTCTCAATTTTGGTGCGCGTAGTGCCATTATCCTGCGGCCCAAACTGCACACCAATACCGGATGCCTTATTACCTTGTGCACCAGGGGGTGTAATCCAGATAATTTTGCCGGCAACCGGTAAGCGCTCTTTATCTTCCATCAGGGTTAACAGCATAAATACCTCTTCACCTAAGCCATAGGTTTTATTCGTGGGAATAAACAGGCCACCATTATTAATAAATGGCATATACGCCGCATATAGCGCCGCCTTGTCTTTGATGGTGAGTGAAAGAATCCCCTGTCTTGGTGCGCCGCCTGCAGCCATGTTTTATACCCGTTTTAATTGTTTGTGCCATGATAATAGCAAATCTTCCCATAACAGTTGAGTATTCAACGGGATAGATTGCAATTGTTTTTGTTTAATTAGCTGATCCAGGTACTCATATAGACTTTTCACACTGGACCTGTCAACCAACTTCACCAATTCAGACTTATATGATTCATGCACCACGCTCGCCTGCTCACCACATTGGTGTAATTTAAGTAAATCCTCAACCCAGTCATACAACCAGTTAAGCATATAGCTTAATGGCAGTTTATGTAACTGCTCTGCCTGTTCAACCAGGGGCTGATTTTTCGCTACAGAAAGCAGTGCCTGAATTAATTGCCGGTGATTATCCAACAATTCAGACTCTTTAAGCTGCATCGCCAATAAAGGCGCTCCATGAGCCAGATTGAGCAAATCCTGAGCTTGATCAACACCCTGCTCTTTTAACCACTGAGTTGCCTGCTGCGGTTCTGGAATGGTAAAGTTAATTAGCTGACAACGAGAGCGTACCGTAATAGGTAATTTTTGCGGACTGGAGCTCACCAGTATCAAAACAGAATCACTTGCGGGCTCTTCTAAGGTCTTCAGCAAACTATTCGCTGCATTGATATTCATATCATGTGCATCCGCTATCACCACCACCTTATAGCCACCAAACTGACTGGTTAGCGTGAAACGCGCAGACAATTGTCGAATCTCATCAACCTTAATGGCTTTACCTTTATCTTCTGCCTGCAAAATAAACATATCTGGGTGTGTTTTAGCCGCCAATAATTGGCAAGCAGAACAAACTCCGCAGGCCAGGCCATCTGTTGATTGATTTTGACACAGCAGGCTATTGGCCAGTTGCAGGGCAAAATCGAGTTTGCCCAAACCTTCTGCGCCGACTAAAAGCAGTGCATGAGGTAACTTGCCCGCCTGTTGCTGAAGCTGTACATTTTGCCACTGTGTTTGTTGCCAGGGATAATTCATTGAGTAATACTTTTTATGCCGTATTGTAATAAGGTTTGTTAATAGGTGAATGTTACTATTTGCATGACCAAACCACCATAAGCAAAGGATTTTAAATAGCTTACTCCGTTAATCTGAAATTAGACCTGGATTCATAAAATAATCAACACGATAACTATACTTGATGTGGTGCTTCGGTAAAGGATACCAAACCTCCCCCCATCGATAAGCATCTGTTTTTATTAACCGTCAGGAGAACATAATTATGATGTTGAATGTAGCCGGCAAAAGTGTTGAAACAAATGAACAAGGTTTTATCAGTAATCTAGCCGAATGGAACGAAGACTTCACCGAAACCATGGCAAAAAATGATGGTGTCGAATTGTACAATGACCATTGGGAATTAATTCTTTATTTCAGAGAGTACTACGATGAAAACCAGGTGTCTCCCACGATGCATAAAGTGGTGCGTGAACTCGGAAAGAAGAATATACATTTTCATGATCAAAAAGCATATGAGAAGCATATTTATAAACTATTCCCACGCGACCCAGCCCATGAAGTATGTAAATTAGCAGGCCTGCCCATGCCTCAACCAGATGATTAGTTTTTTCATTGTTATCTGTCATAGCTAAGAAAAGCACCTAAATAGGGTGCTTTTTTTCACTTTAAATTGTACAGGCAAGCCTAGTATTTATTGATAAATCACAGTCATCCTTAAATCAGGCATAGCAAAGACAGGGACACCGAGGAACACAAAAGATTGACTAGAACGAACGTTCGTTCTAGTATTCGCCATGACCTCAAAAAACCTCAAACAAACACAAATACATACTCGCCAGCAGATTCTGTCTACAACGCTTAATCTTTTCAGTAATAAAGGCTATTTCAACACCTCTGTACGTGACATTGCGCGTGAGTCAGATGTCA
The DNA here is from genome assembly GCA_963924875.1 of uncultured Gammaproteobacteria bacterium. Classification (GTDB taxonomy): domain Bacteria; phylum Pseudomonadota; class Gammaproteobacteria; order SZUA-229; family SZUA-229; genus SZUA-229. The sequence continues at coordinate 4,094 of CAWUSX010000002.1, read as the reverse complement.
GCATCGGCTCGATATATCACCACTTTAAAGACAAGGAAGGCATAGCAAGCGCTATGTACAACAACCTGATTGATCAAATGGTTACGCAGCTAACACAAATTAAAACCAGTCATAATAATGCTCATGATCGCTGTCGAGCGGTGATTACTTTTTTATTCGAAATGACCGAAGAAGAGCCCGCAGCAATGGAGTTTATGCTGTCATCTAAACACAGAGATTTTCTCCCCAATGAAAAGCCCATCTGCTCTTCCATGCCCTTTGAGATGATGAGAAAACTGGTTAAAGACGGCATGCTGTCTGGCGAGATTCAGCTTATGGATCTTATGGTCGCCTCGAGCTGTTTGTATGGTGCATCCATACGCATGATCACCTCGCGCTTAGACGGGCTGGTCGACAAGCCATTGCCAGAATACCTCGAAGCGATTTGGCTATCTTCATGGAAATCTGTTGCGGCATAACGCCATGTCTGATGAGTTTTATATTAAGTAAAGAACGGAAAGAACGATGATAAAAATTGCACAAAACTCGAATGAATTGTGTTTAGGCTGCGTTTATTACCCACCTAATTTACCTGAGCACGCATATCCAGCAGAAGACTGGAAACAATTACAGGCAAAAAGCTGTTCGTTTGATTTTTCACCTGACGACGAAAACTGCAAACTAAGCAGGAAAACAAGCTGTTCCATTGTAGACATGCAGAACCTGCCTAAATAATTTTGATTAATGACACCTGGAGAAAACATTATGAAAATACAGAAATATAAAATTTTTACTTTAATTACTGCACCGATGTTTTGCGGCGTCACACTAGCCTCAACAAGTACTATTGATAATAGCGCTGCACTGGGAAACTTAAAACAGCTAAAGGCGTATTTCTGCTAGACATAAATAACCAAAAAAACTTAATTCTAATCTTCAGGGAATACACAAAGACAGGACATTTTCACTGTTGCTAGCCGTGTTTTTGATACTGATAACAAAACGCTATTCCCTGAGCCAACTCTAGTTGCAGATGGATTTATTTCCTTAATTGGTTATCAGGCACAGGGCTATCATCCGGTTCCTGTTTTTTAAAAAGCAGTTAATTAATTTTTACATCTACAACAATGAGACATAACTATGTTTATGATTGAATATAAAGATATTGGTTGGTGGTACTGGTTAGTAACGGCAATATTATTAACTATTGGCATAAGCGGAAATGAACTGGGATTTATGCTGGCTATAGGCTTAACAATTTTTCAGTTGCTGCATTTCACTATACGAGAAGCTAGCATCGCCAGTTTCCCCGTACAGGTACGCTTCTGGTATTTGATGTTGTTAATAGTCGCGTGGATTGATCCACTGCAATGGCTATACTGGGTTCCTACTATTGGTACCTGGGCACAAATAATCTTTGGCTACTGCACTATGGCAAGACTCGTCTCATTATTTCCCTGGAATCGCGAGGAATCATTTACCACTAGTTTATTAATGCGGACATTTTTTTCGCGCCCCGTTAAAGGCAGCGTGAAACAAGGATTTGCTGATAATCAGAGTTAATTCGAACAACACCTACTTATCAAGCTGACATTGCCAGAGCAATGCCAGCCTCTATAAGCTACATCGGCTGAGTAATAGTAAAGGCACCACGGATTTCACCTGCTTTATAACCAACGGCTTTATCATTTGGGTAAAGCTCATTCAGCTTAGTAGAAATAGTCGAGTCAATATTTTCACCGTGACTTATAAGACAAGGCATTTTTGCTAATGGTGGCATACCAATAGCCTTCATGAAGCGGAAATTCTTTTGGCCTTTCTCTTCAACTACTTCAAAGTAAGCCATTTTTTCCGGGGACTCACCTGCAGCACGACGCTCTGCAAATTTTTTCAGTACCGCCTCTTCCCAGGCATCAGGCGCATTAGCAGGGTTACGTGGTTTCAAACTGGTACGCCCAACTTGCCAATTATATTTTTCTGAAATTTCACTGGCAATCAATGGCGCACTTTCATTACAGGCCTTTATAGCTTGCACCGGGCCACCTGCCTGCATAGCTGTTTTCATTTCCTTCATTAGCTTTCCTGCAAATTCCTGAACCGCCGACTTACTCTGTTCTACTCGACCCTGAACATTGTCACTTGCAAAGTTTACACTGAGGGGCGCTAAACACAGCAATGTAATACCTATTATTTTTTTCACGGATTTAACTCCTCAAACATCGTATAAAACCATTCATTATAAATTTTCAAAAATCGTTTTAATCTGTGTCTGTACCGATGCCAGATCACCAGCGGCATCAACTATTTTCATGCGTGATGAGTCAGCTTTGGCTCGGGCAAGATACGTTTCTCTTACTCGATTAAAAAAGCCATCACGCTCCTGCTCAAAGCGATCCGGCGTACTGCGTTTACCGGCTCTTTCTCGCCCTACTTCAATTGGCGCATCTAATAGAATAGTTAAGTCTGGTCGCAAATCACCCAGCACCCAATTTTCCAGGCCTTCAATACGTTTTATATCTAACTGTCTTCCACCACCCTGATAGGCATAGGTTGCATCGGTAAAACGATCACATAATACCCACTTGCCACTTTCCAGTGCTGGCTTTATAACTTTCGCCACATGTTCGGCACGTGCGGCAAACATCAGCATTAGCTCTGTATCGTCAGACATCCCTTTGAAATCTTCACCCAAAAGCATGCCGCGCAATGCTTCACCCAAAGGGGTTCCACCTGGCTCTCGGGTTTCTATAAATGCAACCCCCTGCTCATTTAGCATGGATTTGATGAATTCCATATTAGATGTTTTACCAACACCTTCACTACCTTCCAGTGTTATAAACAGTGGTTTAGTCATTATATTATTTCTTTTTTTATTTGCGTTGATGAACATCAACGGCATGCTCATGTTCTTTTAAAGTCTTTGAAAAGATATGTCTGCCCGACCTGTCTGACATAGCGACAAAATAAATATATTCCGTTGAATCTGGATGACTAACCGCATCAAGCGAACCCTGGCCAGGCATCGCTATTGGTGTCGGTGGCAAGCCTTTTCTTGTGTATGTATTGTATGGCGTATCTTTGCGTAAATCTTTAAAGCGAATATCACCGTTGTAATCGTCGCCTATGCCATATATAACCGTTGGGTCTGTTTGTAGGCGCATACCTTTTCTTAAACGATTAATAAATACACCGGCAATTTGTTTACGCTCCTGCGCAATCGCACTTTCTTTTTCCACAATGGATGCAAGCGTCAGCGCTTCGTATGCCGAATTTAGTGGCAAGCCAGTGTCACGAAATTCCCATGAACTCTGCAGGCGTTTTTTTTGCTGCTGGTAAGCCTGGCGCAATAAATCTACATCACTCATGTCCTTATGAAAAAGGTAGGTATCCGGAAAAAAACGACCTTCTGGATGCTCTCCGGCATGGCCTATTGCCTGCATAATTTGTTCATTATTTAATAGCTTCAAATTATGCTTCAGGTTAGGCGATGCATTTACTTGCTGCATCATTTGCTTAAAGGTAATGCCTTCAACAAGGGTTAAACTGTATAAACGAACTTTTCCCTCCTTCATCAAACCAAATAGATCTAACACCGTCATATCTTTATTCAGCTGATACTCACCGGCTTTAAGAAAACGCGCATTACCGGTGACTCTTGCCCAAACTGAAAAGTACATGCGATTAGATATAATCTGTTTTTTCTCAAGGTCGCGAGCCAGTGAAGAAACACTGGTGCCCGGTGAAAAGTTATAATATTGCTCTTCATCAACACCCAACGGTTGATTAAGAAAAAAATAAAAATCAACCGCCAGTGCGCTAGATATTATAAAAATTAAACCTAAGATTTTTTTCATCATAAACTTTCTTAATGGATTCTATTCGGCTTAATTGCTTATCGAATCGTTTAAACGTGACTGTATTGTTTTGATCTGCTCTGCGATTGAAAAATCATATTGCTGATCTGCCACGAGTATTTTAGTCACAGGCCAAATACCAATTAGACTATTGGTTATAAAAATTGAATCCATATGTAAAAAATTTTGTTCACTAATATCGATAACATTAACCGATACATTGTTTTTTTCTGCCAGCTTAATGACATGTTGACGCATCAC
>CAWUSX010000001.1:0-23774 GCA_963924875.1 uncultured Gammaproteobacteria bacterium | reverse complement strand
TTAAGGGAAAAGATATGACAACTCTAAAAGTGATTAAATCTGATTTAGAGCATGAACAGGCAGTGGCTTGTTTAATGACGTTAATGGATATGAATCCTGCGTTTGACTCTGATGAAGAAAATGAACTCGAAGTGCTATCTGTTCTGATTGAGCAGTATGAACACGAGAACTTTCCAATGGATAAGCCTGAACCTATAGAAGCCATTAAGTTTCGCATGGATCAACAGGGCCTGACTAAAAAAGATATGCTTGAGTATTTCGGCTCGGCTTCAAAAGTATCTGAGGTGCTTAATGGTAAAAGGCCATTGAGCATTAATATGATTCGTAAGCTTAATAAAGGCCTGGGTATTCCCGCAGATATTCTGATTCAAGAACCGGAAATTGCAAAGGAGATTGAAGCACGTATGTTGCGGTAAGTCACGAACCCCAACGAATTGTTGCACGTAAAACGTTGGGGTTCACAAAAACCATTCACCCCAACCTACGCAGGTAATTTTTTAAAAATTTAAAAAAACTGCTTGAAAAATACACACCAACCCTACATCCGTTTATGTCAAATTAAAGTTGTTGGATAAAATGCAAGATGACGAAAAATGATGATGTCGCGTATATATTGATCGATGCACCGGTAACTGCATATTCACCCAAAGAAGAAATTCTTGTCTGGATTGAAAAGTTAAAAGCTATGCCTGATTTACCTGAGGTAAGAAGTGAAATTATGAAAGCTGAGGCATGGCTGTTAAATAATTAAAAGTCTCGGAGGGATTTAATTTAATCACCGGCAACTTTTTACCTCAATGAATTGTTGCGCGTAAAATGTTGGGGTTCATAAAAAGCATTTATCCCAACCTACCAAAACTTGCCAACTGGTTTTGATTTTGCCGGAAGGCGATTTGCTTTTCCGGCCTACTTATTTATGTGAAGATTTTGCCCGCTTGTAAAAATTTTAATAACCTATTGTTTTTATTTTATTTTGCTTCTTATGGAGAACTTACTATGAACTCAATTGATTTAACCCCACTTTATCGCAGCAGTGTTGGCTTTGATCGCCTGGCATCGCTTATCGACAGGGCATTGCTAATCGTACCTTTGAAGGTAATTTTAATTTGGCTGATTACCTTGAAGTGACTGGCGCGGATCTTTCTAATTTTGGTTTAAAAACACATAACAATAAAAGGGGCACTAACAAATGTGGATCATTAGTATTTGTCATTGCCTCTTTTAAATAAACTGTTATGGAAACGGATATTAAATTTTGTGTGGGCCTACCTGCATTACTAGTTTTCCGAAGTTTTTGCCTTCTAATAAACCAATAAATGACTCCGCAGTATTTTCTAAACCATCGACTAAATGTTCACGATAGTTTATTTTTCCTTCTTGCAACCATTGCCCCATGGCCTGGCTAAATTCAGCGTAACGATGACCATAATCATCAAATACAATAAAGCCTTGCATCTTAATGCGCTTCACCAGCAAGGTGCCCATTAGCATGAACATACGATCTGGGCCTTCAGGCAGACTGGTTGCATTGTATTGTGAAATCAGCCCACATAATGGTATTCGCGCACAGGGGTTTAATAACGGTAATACGGCATCAAATACTTTTCCACCGACACTTTCGAAATACACATCGATACCAGTATCGCAAACGTTGGTTAATTGCTCGGCCATATCTGCTGCATAATGATCGAGGCAAACATCAAAGCCTAAGTCATCGACTGCTGAGCGACATTTTTCTTCGCCACCGGCAATACCAACGACTTTACAGCCTTTTAATTTGGCAATTTGACCAACCAGACTACCAACGGCACCGGTTGCTGCTGCGACCACAACCGTTTCACCTGCTTTAGGCTGGCCTATATCTAACAGGCCCATATAGGCTGTTAGGCCAGGCATGCCCATAACGCCTAAAGCCTGTGAAGGATGTGCCGGCTGCTTGCCTAGTTTTAACAAACCAACGCCATCAGAAATTGAATAATCTTGCCAGCCGGAATATGCAACTACCCATTCACCGACTTCAAAATCCGCATGCCTGGATTGTTCGACACGGCTAACGGTTCCACCGACCATTACCTCATCGATAGCAATCGGTTCGGCGTATGATTTGGCATCACTCATTCGACCACGCATGTATGGGTCTAATGATAAATAAATGGTGCGCAGTAAAAGTTCACCCTGCTTTGGTGTTGGTTTATCGCTGTGTATAAAATTAAAATTACTCAAGGTTGGTGCACCGACAGGGCGAGAGGCTAATGTCCATTGGCGATTGGTTTCAACATTCTGTTGTAGAATATGTTGCTGACTGGAAATTGGCATAATAATTCTCCGTTCGCTATAGCGCAGTGTTCAATATTTTACGGCTTATTTCAGGCGTAATGTCACTGTGCTCACCCAATTTAAGCATGCCATGTTGCGTTAGCTTTTCGATTAAACCATCAATCTCGGTTTTACCTAAATCAATATCAGATAAACGCGTTGGTACCTGCATGGTTTGAAAGAATTGTTCGGTTAATTCTATTGCGCGACTAATGCGTGAATCGTCGTCACCTTCAGTTAAATTCCAGATACGTTCTGCATACTGTAGTAACTTTTCTCGTTTTGCTTTGGCGCATACCTTCATCACCGCCGGTAATACAATCGACAAAGTCCGTGCGTGATCAATTGCATATGCACCGGTTAGCTCATGTCCAATCATGTGAGTTGCCCAATCCTGCGGTACACCCGCGCCAATTAAACCATTCAGGGCCATGGTTGCTGCCCACATAATGTTGGCACGAACATCTAAATCATTTTTTGTTTCGGCGGCTAACGCCTTCGGGCCTTCTTCGATGAGGGTAAGCAATAAGCCTTCAGCAAAACGATCCTGCACCTTGCCATTTACACTGTAAGTGAGGTATTGCTCGATGGTATGAACAAACGCATCAACCACACCATTACTGATTTGTCGATCCGATAACGACAGTGTTACCGTCGGATCAAGTACTGCAAATAAAGGCTGCACGAGTGGACTATTAAAAGGCAGTTTGTTGCCATCACGGGTGACTACCGAATTTGCATTCGATTCAGAGCCGGTGGCGGGCAGGGTTAATACACAAGCCATCGGTAATGCCTGTTTAATCGCTTGTCCTTTAGCGATAAAGTCCCATGGATCGTCTCCTTCATACAGTGCTGCGGCGGCGATAAATTTAGTGCCATCCACCACCGAGCCACCACCCACGGCGAGTAAAAAATCGATATCATGCTGGCGGATTAAATCCTGTGCCTTCATCAAGGTATCATACGTTGGGTTAGGCTCAATACCGAAAAACTCAAACCAGGTATGCTCGCTTAATGCCTCAGCAACCTGATCATAAACGCCATTTTTTTTAATCGAACCACCGCCGTATGTCACCAGAACTTTTGCGGTCTTTGGAATTAATTCGCTTAGGGTTTTAATTTGACCTTCACCAAACTGGATTTTGGTCGTATTTTGAAAACTAAAATTTAACATCAGGTTCTTTCCAATTTATGAGTTAAGTGCAGCTAATAATTTTTCTGCAGCAAGTTCTGAACTTTGAGGGTTTTGACCACTGATTAATAAACCATCCTGAACTGCAAAGGCATTCCAGTCGGCGACTTTTTGGAAGTCGGCGCCACGCTTAATGAGTTCATCTTCTAATAAGAAAGGTACAATGTCGGTTAGTTGCACCGCCGCTTCTTCACCGTTGGTAAAGCCCGTTACCGCTTTACCTTTAATCGCATATTCGCCATTAGCATCTTTAATATTCAACAGCACAGCGGGTGCATGGCACACCGCAGCAACCGGTTTATTGCTTGCCAGAAAGCTTTCAATTAAGGCAATGGATTCGCTATTGTCGGTTAAATCCCATAATGGGCCATGGCCGCCTGGATAAAATACGCCGTCATAATCCGCCGCATTCATCTCAGCCAGCTTCGCGGTATTTGCCACCAGGGCCTGTGCTTGCGTATCTGCATCAAAGCGTCGAGTCGAATCGGTCTGGAAATCTTCCAGCTCACTCTTTGGGTCTATCGGAGGTTGGCCGCCAGCTGGCGAGGCAAGTGTTACCTGAACACCCGCGTCAACAAAGGCGTAATAAGGTGCGGCAAACTCTTCTACCCAAAAGCCGGTTTTTTCACCGGTGTTTCCAAGTTCTGCGTGCGAGGTGATTACCATTAATACTTTTTTAGCGTTTACATTAGTCATGCTGTTATCTCCATTGTCGGTGCTGTACAGGGTCGCCTGTTATCTAGTTGTTTAGGCATGGACTGCAGTGTATGCCTACAAAATGAATTGAACAATATGAATAGAATTGACAACACTGTTAGAAAAATTGATACAATGAGCGATGAACTTATCTTTCGAACAGCTTAAAAGCATGGTGGTTTTTGCTCAGGTCGTTGAGCAGGGCAACCTGACCGCAGCCGCCAGGCACATTGGCTTATCACGTGCGGTCGTTAGTTATCACATAAAAAAGCTGGAATCACAGATTGGGGTAAAGCTACTCAATCGTTCTACCCGTGCCATCGCGTTAACGGATGCGGGTCTGGAGTATTACCAGTCCTGTCGTATCATTGCCGAACAGGCCGCTGTGGCCAATCAGCAAATAGAAAACCTTAAAAATGAACCAGAAGGCTTATTAAAAATTACCTGCCCGGTGAACGTCGGCTTACAGATGGTGGTGCCAGCACTCAATGACTTTCGTCGCCTCTATCCTAAAATTGAATTAGACGTGATGCTCACCGATGAGGTGGTTAATATCATGCAAGAGGGCATCGACCTCGCGATACGTGGTGCGCCTTTACCCGATTCTGGCTTACAGGCGAGTAAGCTATCGATCTTACCTACCTGTTTATGTGCCTCGCCCGAGTATTTTATAAAACACGGTCGGCCAACTATTCCAACTGATTTAGAGCAACATGCCTGGGTTATTTATAAGCTGACTTCTGGTGCCATTAAGTTAACTAAAGGAGGCCGTTCATATAGTGTTGCAGTGAAAGGCAGTATTAGCACGAATAATGCCGCGGCCCGTACGGCCTTTGTGGAAGGAGGAAATGGCATAGGGCGAATTCCACTTTATGATGCCTGGCCCAAAATACAGGCAGGGTTATTAGAAACAGTACTCGATGATTATCAGCTGGATAATATAGACATTTATGGTGTTTTTCCTCCAGGCAGTGCCGGTTCAAAAAAACTGCGGCTTTTAATCGATTTCCTTAAAGATTACTTTGTTAAGAACGACCGGCAAGTTATGCAGAATAAACTGTTACCGAATAAAGGATAGGTAAAAATTAATTTGGGTTACAGCATGAATGCGGAATTAATACATCATGATTGAAATAAAAAAGTCGGACGCTGAGCATCAAACGCGCTGCGCTTTTTAATTAGTCGTTGAAGGTCTGCATTTAGTGGATACTATTGAAAAACTCTAAAATCACAAGAGCCCAATTTTTTCATCTAAATTGGATTTTCACTGAAACACGACTTAACTATTATTTACTAGACAGTATGCTTATTAGCGTAAATACCTGTATCAGAGCGTTGCTAAGCGTACCTTTGAACGTAAGTTTAATTTGTCTGATTATGTTGAAGTGACCGATGCTGATTTTTCTAATGGATTGTTAAGTATTAATCTTAAGAAAGAGATTCCAGAAGCCATGAAACCTAAAACCATTGCCATCAATCAGGCTGAGCATGTTTTAGAGCATCAGGCAGAGGACAGGCAAGTGGCTGCACCCTCTGTTATTTTTCAATTGTAAAATCACAGGCCATTCGGCAATTAATACTCCAAACTACCAACTTTGCTGCTCTATCGAGATGCTGAATATACTCAGAAGCATACGGATGTTGCACGGCTGGTGCTTTAGTTTAGTAACGAGGTGTATTTCAAATTATTCTTGACATAGGCAAGTAGCTTGATCTAAAGTGTTTCTTGTTTCGAAACAGGAATCATTATGGAGTTAAAGCCGCAAGATACTTTATTAGTGCTCAAATACTGGTCTTTAAACCAGAGCGAGATGGGCAGTAGTGTGCGCAGTATTTCTGAAGCTATTGGTATTAGTGCCAGTGAGGTAAGCAAGGGTAGCAAACGCCTAATATCGTCTCATCTGGTTGTAGAAAGGTCTGGGCGGATGTTTGCTGAAAAGGGCGCGCTAGTAGAGTGGTTGAATTATGGCGTGCGCTATGCATATCCGCAGGAGAACACTGGCTATGGCCGGGGTATGGCTACTTCGTGGAACTGCCCAGTGCTGGTTAGTGAGGTGTCTGCGCCGATACCTCCGTTAGTGTGGGCTGTGCCAGCGGGTGAGGTAGAGGGTGCAATCATTAAACCCATCCATAATTCCGTTCCCCTGGCTGCTAGTCGTGATGAGGGATTGTATCGGATCATGTCGATAGTTGAAGCGATTCGGGGTGGTAAACCCAGAGAATTAGCGATTGCCAGGGATTTGTTGGCCAGTGTTGTTAAAGGGAATTTATGAGTGCTAAAGATATTAATGTAATGCAGCTAGAGGCTGTGGCAACTGCACTGGGCGAGCTGTTGCCTCAGGTGACCTTTGTTGGCGGAAGTACAACTGTACTGCTGATAGATGAGGCGGGGCACTCGGGTGTGCGTAAAACAGATGATGTGGATGTCATTATCGATGTGGCAACACTGGTTAAATATCATCATTTTTCGCAGCGCTTGCGTGAGCTTGGATTTCGAGAAGATAGTGACGGGCCTATATGTCGCTGGCTATTCAATACGGATATGGGGACGGTAAAGTTAGATGTAATGCCGATTGATGAATCCATATTAGGTTTTTCAAATCGCTGGTATAAAGAAGCGATAGCAGAGCCGCTGAACATTAGCCTACCTGCCGGCATAGTTATTCAAGTTGTTAGCCCAGTTTATTTTATAGCAACAAAGTTTGAGGCTTTTGCAGGCCGCGGAAAAGGTGATTATTTTAGCCATGATTTAGAGGATATTGTTTTCGTGATGGAGAATAGATCAGAGCTAATTATGGAGCTTATGAATAGTTCTCCCGAATTAAAACAGTATTTCTCAAAACAGGCGGCGCTACTACTTAATGATGATTTTTTAAATGTGTTGCCCGGACTAGTGAATAATTCGGAATCGGCCGGAGTGGTGGAGAGCCATCTGAAAATTATGACTACATGGTCGTAATTCAAATGCATCACACTCGTTTACCCCCAATATGGGGTCTATAGTCCCCATATTGGGGGTCGTTCTGATAATCGCTATTTAGTATTTCAATGTTTAAAACAAACGCTAGAGTTAGTCGATGTAAAATGGAGCATTCTCGATAATGTCACAAGGTACGTAACCTTGCTGAATATGAAGGACTTTAGAAATATCAGTACCGTTGTTAAAAGAATTAATCGATATAACTGATGAGCTTGTAACACTGGTTGAAACATTTGGGCCGGTTATGGGTAATAAATAATTGCATCAGAAATAAAAATAGCCAGTCACTATTGAACGAGTAATACGTAGGTCGGATAAGCAAATCGCCATCCGACAAAACACCCTGGCAACCGCCAAAAAATATAAAAAGCGTTACCAATGTATCGTTAAGATTTATATGACATATTATAAATATGTCTATATATTTATAAGCCTTTATATATGGAAGCGAATACGCAATTGGTTAATTTGAATGTAATTTTTGTTTTTGTTGCATGCTGATGTTGGTTTTTGCCGGATGGCGCTTTGCTTTTCCGGCTTACGTTATATTTTTGGGAGAAAGGGATGTCTCGTTATAAACGGAATTATGTGGAAGGTGGTACGTATTTTTTTACGCTTAATTTATTGGAGCGACATAAAACATTATTGATTGATTATATTGATGCGCTGCGAGAGTCGGTTGCTTCAGTTAAGCGTAAACGTCCATTTTATATTGATGCATGGGTTGTGTTACCGGATCACTTGCATGCCGTTTGGACTTTGCCTGAAGGTGATGCTGATTATTCGTCTCGTTGGCGAGAAATTAAAAAATCATTTTCTAAAAATATTCCGCCTGGTGAATATTTATCACCGGTAAGATTAAAAAAAGGTGAGCGAGGGATATGGCAGCGACGATTTTGGGTACATACCATTTTATCTGATGAGGATTATCGTCATCATATAGATTATATTCATTTGAACCCATTGAAACACGGGTTAGTAAAGCGAGTAAGAGACTGGCCTTACTCGTCATTCCATAGGGCAGTGAAAATGAATTTATATGCGAATGATTGGCACACAACCGATCAGTAACCGGCAGCTGCCAATCAGTAGGTCGGATAAGCAAAGCGCCATCCGACAATCAGAAATTAAATATCCTCACCAGATAAAGCCACATCAAATATCTAAAGCCATATCAAATATCACAGGCAAAAAAAAGCCACCTGTTAGGGTGGCCTTCGTTTTTGGTGGAGATGGCGGGACTCGAACCCGCGTCCGCAAGTACTCCGCTTTAGGCTCTACATGCTTAGTTTCGCCTTTTAATTTAATCGCTTAAGCTCCGGCAGATCAGGATTTTAAGCAACGAGTCTGTTTAGGTTTTAGTGTTTTAGCCTCAGTCCGACTAGAACACGATCTTGTATAAGATGACTCCCGAAATCCAACGCCTACAAGCAAGCACCGGCCGGAAGGCAATCTACTGGTGTTTAGGCAGCGATTGCGTAGTTGTTATCGTTAGCAACTATAATTTTGCAGAAGTATTTACGAGGGTACTGCAATCCTCGGCATGCACCGTAAAGTTTTGTTACCCACGTCGAAACCAGAATCATCCCCGGTAGTGGTCTTAACATTAGACACTTTAAACGATTAAAGTTCTCGCTAAGTCGTGCTATTTAGTTAAAAACTAAACAGCATTCACTTATAGAATATATGGAGACTCTATAAGCGATTTAAAGGGCAGATAGTAAAAAAATTACTATCTACTCAGGTTAGGTGGTTAAGCCTGCAAACAATTGTACAGATCAATGCCTTACATTGGTAGCAGTAGGCTGCGCATTGCTTTAAAATCACGCCCTTATCGCAAATCCTTCATCATTTGAGGCAATCAATGCAAATTTTTCGTGGCTCACCCGCGCTATCTAGCTTCCGTTCAGAGAAATTACTGAGTCAATTACAGTCTTCTGTACCGTCTATTAGCCATGTTTATGCAGAGTATGTGCACTTTGCCGATGTTGAGGGTGAGTTATCCGCCGAGCAAACGGCCACCTTACAAAAGCTATTAACCTATGGCCCGGCGTATTCTGTAGAAGAGCCTGCCGGTGAGCTACTGGTGGTGATTCCTCGATTTGGCACGATTTCACCATGGGCCTCAAAGGCCACGGATATTGCACATAACTGTGGCCTGCAGTCTGTACAGCGTTTAGAGCGTGGCGTGGCTTACTATATTCGGGCATCGGGGGCATTGAGCGATGCGCATATGGCATTGCTTAAGGCGCAAATTCATGACCGCATGATTGAGATGGTGCTGAGCGATTTTAATGCCGCAGCGGCATTGTTTGTTCATGCGGAGCCTCAGGTGGGTAGCCATGTAGATATTCTGGGCGGTGGCCGTGAGGCGCTGGTTGCCGCGAATACCGAGCTAGGCCTAGCCTTATCGGCGGACGAAATCGATTACCTGATGGAGTATTTCGAATCGGATAAGCGCAACCCCGGTGAAGCCGAGCTGATGATGTTTGCGCAGGCAAACTCTGAGCATTGCAGGCACAAAATATTCAATGCCGACTGGGTGATTGATGGCAAGCAGCAGGATATCTCGCTATTTGGCATGATTCGTAATACCTATAATAAATCACCTGCTGGTGTGTTAAGTGCTTATCACGATAATTCGGCGGTAATGGAAGGGCATGTTGCAGGGCGCTTTTTTGCCGATGCAGATACAGCAGAATACTCGTTGCATCAAGAGGCTATGCCTATTCTGATGAAGGTGGAAACACACAATCACCCAACCGCTATTTCGCCTTTTTCCGGTGCGGCAACGGGCTCTGGTGGTGAAATTCGTGATGAGGGTGCGACCGGTCGTGGCTCTAAACCTAAGGCGGGTTTGAGCGGGTTTTCTGTTTCTAATTTAAAAATCCCCGGCTTTGCTCAGCCCTGGGAAACCGACTATGGCAAGCCAGATCGTATTGTTTCCGCGCTGGATATTATGCTTGAAGGCCCGCTGGGTGCTGCGGCCTTTAATAATGAATTTGGCCGCCCGAATATCAATGGCTACTTCCGCACCTTTGAAGAAACCGTGCCCGGCGTGACCAGTGATGGAAAGCCCGGTGATGAAGTCCGTGGCTACCACAAGCCCATTATGCTGGCGGGTGGTTACGGCAATATGCGCAAAGAGCATATCGATATGATCGATATGCCCGCCGGCACACCGGTTGTGTTACTCGGTGGCCCGGCGATGCTGATTGGTTTGGGCGGCGGTGCGGCATCTTCCATGGCATCTGGTGAAAGCGCAGAAAATTTGGACTTTGCCTCGGTGCAACGTGGCAATCCAGAAATGGAGCGGCGTTGTCAGGAAGTGATCGACCGTTGCTGGGCGATGCGTAAGGAAGATAAAGACAATAACCCGATCATCTGGATACACGATGTGGGTGCTGGCGGAATTTCAAATGCATTACCCGAGCTGGTTAACGACGGTGGTTGTGGCGCGGAATTTGAATTGCGCGAGGTACATATTGATGAGCCGGGCATGACGCCCATGGAAATCTGGAGTAATGAATCGCAGGAGCGTTATGTAATGGCGATTGCGATTGATCAGCTGGAAGATTTTAAGGCCCTGTGTGAACGTGAGCGTTGCCCGTATGCGGTGCTGGGTTACACAACCGAGGTAAAGGAATTAAAGGTTCACGATAATCATTTTGATGATTACCCGGTGGATATGCCGCTTGATGTATTGCTGGGTAAGCCACCAAAAATGACCCGTGATGTAAAACACGAAGAGATTAAGCACAAACCATTCGACACCTCATCTATCGACATTAAAGATGCCGCGGCGCGTGTTTTGCGTTTGCCATCGGTGGCGAATAAAACATTTTTAATTAGCATTGGTGACAGAACCGTTACTGGGCAAATTACCCGTGACCAGATGGTCGGCCCCTGGCAGGTACCGGTTGCCGATGTCGCCGTTACCGCAACCTCATTTAATGTGCACACCGGCGAAGCCATGGCGATGGGTGAACGTACCCCAATTGCATTATTGGACGGTGCGGCATCGGGTCGTATGGCGGTGGGTGAGGCGATTACCAATATTGCCGCGAGTGCGATTAATAAACTGGGCGACATTAAGTTGTCGGCTAACTGGATGGCACCCGCCGGTCACCCCGGTGAAGATGCGGTGTTATTCGATACCGTTAAAGCCGTGGGTATGGAACTGTGCCCGCAGCTGGATATTGCGATTCCCGTGGGTAAGGATTCCATGTCGATGAAAACCGTGTGGACGCAAGACGGTGAAGAGCGTGCCGTAACCGCGCCCTTATCATTAGTGATTACCGCGTTTGCGCCGGTGAGTGATGTGCGCAGTACAATGACCCCGCAGTTAAGTTATCAGCAAGGTACGTTATTAATTGCGATTGATTTAGGTTGTGGAAAAAATCGCATGGGCGGCTCGGCACTTGCACAGGTTTACAAACAGATTGGTGATACACCCGCGGATTTAGATGATCCTAAATTACTCAAAAATTTCTTTACGGTAATTCAGGATTTAAATCAGCAGGGCAAAATAATGTCTTATCACGATCGTTCCGATGGTGGCCTGTTTACAACGCTATGTGAAATGTCATTTGCGGGCCATTGTGGTATGAGTGTTGATATTGCCGGCCTGGTTAATACTATGGGCGGTGGTGAAAGTGGTGATGTAGCCGCGGCTTTATTTAATGAAGAGTTGGGTGCGGTTATTCAAATAAGCTCAAACGATATTGAATTTGTTATGAATAATTTACGTGCCGCCGGTTTAGGTGATTACAGTCATGTAATCGGTACGGTTAATCAGTCTGGCAAAATTGCTATTTATAATGATGTGGATCCGGTGTTTGAAGATACCCGCGTTAACCTGCAACGTGCCTGGTCGGAAACAACGCACCAGATGCAAACACTGCGCGACAATCCACAATGTGCACAAGAGGAATTCGATTCACTTCTGGATGAAAAAGATCCCGGTATTTCACCCAGGCTAACGTTTGATTTAAACGACAATGTTGCAGCACCTTTTATTGCAAGCGGTGTTAAACCGAAAATCGCAATCCTCCGCGAGCAGGGTGTGAATGGTCAAATTGAAATGGCCGCGGCATTTGATCACGCCGGTTTTAATGCGCTTGATGTTCACATGAGTGATATTTTAAGCGGCCGCGTTTCACTAAAAGATTTTAAGGGATTAGTTGCCTGTGGTGGCTTCTCTTACGGTGATGTTTTAGGTGCCGGTGAGGGCTGGGCAAAAACGATTTTATTCAATGAAAAGGCACGCAATGAATTTAGCGCGTTCTTTCAGCGCGAAGATAGTTTTGCATTGGGTGTGTGTAATGGTTGCCAGATGCTCTCAAACATTAAGGAACTTATTCCCGGTGCAGAACACTGGCCACACTTTGTACGCAATGTGTCCGATCAGTTTGAGGCACGTTTTAGTAGCGTAGAAATAATGGATTCACCTTCCATATTTTTACAGGGCATGGCCGGTTCGCAAATGCCAATTGCCGTTGCACATGGTGAAGGCCGTGCAGAATTTAAAAACACATCGTCAATTGCAGCAAGCAAGCAGGCCTTGCGTTATGTAAATCATTACGGCGATGCGACAGAAACCTATCCATTAAACCCGAATGGTTCGCCGCAGGGTTTAACGGGTTTTACAACGGATGATGGCCGCGTAACCATTATGATGCCACATCCGGAACGTGTGTTTAGAACCGTGCAACATTCATGGCACCCGGATAACTGGGAAGAAGATAGCCCGTGGATGCGTATGTTTAGAAATGCACGTGCCTGGGTTAAATAATTATTTTAATTATTTAAAGAATAAATTTAAGCAGAAATTTTAAGTTATAAAAAATAAAAGAGGCAACATGGAAAAAGTACTTATCGTAGGCGGAGCTGGTTTTATTGGTTCACACACCGCAGATATTTTGATGGAACAGGGCATAAAAGTTCGCGTATTAGATAACCTGAGTTCCGGGCACCGAACAAATTTACCGGCCTCAAATCCTTTACTGGAATTTATTGAGGGTGATATGCGAAATGCTTCGACGGTTAAAGAAGCCATGCTGGGCATTTCACATGTTGTGCATTTGGCGGCGCAGGTTTCCGTTGTTGCCTCACTTGAAGACCCCGAGTTTTCTGCGCAACAAAATATTATTGGTTATTTAAATGTTTTAGATGCGGCAAAAAATGCCGGCGTTAAGCGCATGGTCTACGCATCATCTGCGGCGATTTATGGTGAGCCACCCAGTTTGCCATTAGATGAAGAAATGGATGTTAAACAGTTATCGCCTTATGGCCTGGAAAAGCAGGTTAACGAAGAATATGCCGATTTATATTATCGACTGCATGGCTTCTCTGCATTAGGCATGCGTTTCTTTAATGTGTATGGCCCACGGCAGGACCCTAAATCACCCTATGCCGGTGTCATTGCCCTGTTTATGGATCGCATAAAAGATAATCTGCCCCTCACCATGAATGGCGATGGTGAACACACACGTGACTTTATTTACGTGCGTGATGTGGCGCGTACCAATGTCGCGGCATTAGGTGTGGATGTACAGGGTGCATGTAATGTCGCCACTGGTGAAAAAACATCGCTCAATGACCTGGTGAATGTATTGGCGGATATTACCGGCAATACGGCAGATGTAACCTATGGCCCGGAGCGTGAGGGCGATATTGTGCATTCATTGGCCAACCCGGCAAAAATGAACAGGCAGATTGGTGTGGTCGCGGAGATAGATTTGAAACAGGGTTTAACGAAATTGTTAGAGTCTGTTAGTTAGCCGGGCATTTGTGTAATGTTAAACATAGGTTGAATTGGTGGGGTGGATCAAACGCAGTGGATCCACCTGAGGGGTGTTACCTGTGATACTTCGTTTTGCCGGAAGGCGCTTTGCTTGATCCGGCCTACACAATACTATTTTGTGATCTGCTATTCTGGCTCAATTACTTTAGCGGCTAGTGGATAAATTTGCAGGGCATTTGTGTAATGCTAAATATAGATTGAATTGGTAGGGTGGATCAAACGCAGTGGATCCACCAGAGTGTGGTGTTACCTGTGATACTTCGTTTTGCCGGAAGGCGCTTTGCTTTTCCGGCCTACGCAATATTAATAGATACGATTTTTTAGCGGCTCGCGGACTTCATTATGCGGGCCTTTTCACGGCCCCAGTCGCGGTCTTTATCGTCGGCACGTTTGTCATGTTCCTGCTTACCTTTTGCCAGGCCTATCTGCATTTTGGCAAAGCCCTTACTCCAGAACATTTTTAACGGCACGATGGTGTAGCCTTTACGATCTACCGCACCAATCAACTTGTCGATTTCACGACGGTGCAGCAATAGCTTGCGGGCACGGTGAGGTTCTGGATTAACGTGGGTAGAGGCAGAGAGTAGAGGCGTGATTTGTCCGCCTACCCAGTAGATTTCATTATTTTTAACCATCACATAAGTGTCGGTCATTTGTACGCGGCCATCGCGTACGCTTTTAACCTCCCAGCCATCTAACACAATGCCCGCTTCATAGACGGTTTCAATGGCGTAATCGTGGCGTGCCTTTTTATTTTGCGCAATCATGCTGCCAGGCTTTTTCGGTGCTTTCTTACTTTTATTGGCCATTTTCTATAATGTCATCATGGGTAGCTAGGGTTGTTGTGCGTGCTGATTATACTTGATGTAGTTTGAATATGAATTCATGTTTTCAGCTATTTTATACAGCGTGTCTATACACCGTACATTGTGCTTTAGAAAATCGCTACTTGTTTAATTTTTTGATTTTTATCAGAATGTAACTCGGTATTATGAATGTGCTGGGTTAGGATGTTAGTCTGTCTGCTTTTAAATGAATAAATCATTAACATTAAATCTGTAAATATAATTAAAACAATAAGATAGGTTTGCTAGTTAAAGCGATCTATCAGTAATAATATTAAGGGCGATATTACATGTCGAGTGAAACACGTACCTCAATTCACGGTCAATGGTCTAGCCGAATGATGTTTATTATGGCGGCTACGGGATCTGCCGTGGGCCTGGGTAATATTTGGAAGTTTCCCTATATCACGGGAGAAAATGGTGGCGGTGCATTTGTGCTGGTTTATTTGCTGTGCATTGCGGCAATAGGCGTACCCATTATGATGTCCGAAATTATGTTGGGGCGCCGCGGTCGACAGAGCCCGATTAATACCATGAAAACATTGGCCTTCGAGGCAGGCAAGCCAAAAGCCTGGTCTCTACTAGGCTGGTTTGGCGTGATTGCGGGTTTTCTTATTTTGTCTTATTACAGTGTCATCGCGGGTTGGGCACTATCTTATGTGTTCCGTACGGCCAGCGGCATGTTTCAGGGCGTAACGGCTGATGGGGCAAACAGTATTTTCACGGCCCTGGTATCAGATCCTGAAAAGCTACTCGCCTGGCACACCATATTTATGGTCGCAACCACCGTAGTAGTGGCGCGTGGTGTGAAAAATGGCCTGGAAAAAACCATTGGTTTTTTAATGCCTATGTTGTTCGCGTTATTAATCATATTGGTTTTTTATGCAATGACCACTGGGTACTTTATGCAAGGGGTGAACTTTATGTTTAGCCCGGACTTCAGCAAAATAACAGCGCAGAGTGTTTTAACCGCAATGGGCCACGCCTTTTTCACGTTGAGCCTGGGCGTGGGGGCGATTATGGTTTACGGCTCATACTTGCCCCAGGATACCTCCATTGCTAAGGTGTCTATAATAATTGCCCTTGCGGACACCGCCGTTGCCCTGCTTGCCGGGCTGGTGATTTTTCCTATTGTGTTTGCCAATGGTTTAGAGCCGGGTGCAGGGCCAGGGCTGATTTTTCAGACATTACCGATTGCCTTTGGCCAAATGGAAGCGGGTGTCCTAATTGGTACGCTGTTTTTTGTATTGTTGGTGTTTGCGGCCTGGACATCATCTATTTCACTTATAGAGCCAGCAGTGGCCTGGTTGGTTGAAAATCACGGTATGAACCGTATTTACGCCTCGGTATCTGTTGGGGCTGTTACCTGGTTTGTGGGTATTGGTTCGATGTTATCGTTTAATGTGTGGTCTGAACACAGGCTATTTGGGCTCAACTTTTTCGACTTTCTGGATTATTTAACCGCAAATATCATGTTGCCGTTGGGTGGCTTATTCATCGTGATCTTTTCTGGCTGGTTAATGAAAACACAGGCCTCTAAAAATGAACTTAATACCACTAAAAGCGGATATACTATTTGGCTTATTTTGTCCCGCTTTGTAGCTCCCGCCGCGGTGATGCTTGTGTTTTTGAGCGCAATTGGCGTTATCAATCTGGGTTGATTCAGGCATGTATTTAAACAAACAATAGGTTAAAGAGTGACCCTTATATCCCGTAATGCGCTGGTTCCATACTCCGTAGAGGAAATGTACCAGTTAGTAGATGACATAGAGTCTTATGCAGAATTTTTGCCCTGGTGCAAATCCACCAATGTCATCTCCAGAGATGACAACGAAGTAAAGGCGAGTATAGAAATAGCCCGTGGCGCGCTGAATAAGTCGTTCACCACGTTAAATCGTATGCAACGTAATAAAATAATAGAAATGTGTCTGGTGAAAGGGCCGTTTAAACAGCTGGAAGGCTTTTGGCGCTTCGATGCTTTAAAAGATCCATCAGCGAGTAAAATATCACTCGATTTAGAGTTTGAGTTCGAAAGTAAAATTATCGCGTTTGCTGCAGGCTCTGTGTTTAATCAAATAGGAAACTCAATGGTTGATGCCTTTTGTAAGCGAGCAGTAGAGGTCTACGGTGAACGATTCTAATTCATTAGAAATAAAACCTAACGACGAGATAAAAGTTGAAGTCGCTTATGCGACACCTCAACGGCAGGTTATATTGGAGGTTATGGTAAGCCCTGGCTGCACAATCGAGCAGGCAATTCAGCAGTCGGGCATATTGGAAAGCTTTCCCGAAATAGACATATCGGTGAATAAAGTCGGCATATTTGGCAAGCTATCAAAGGGTACCCAGGAGTTAAAAGCCGATGATCGAATTGAAATATACCGCCCCCTCATTGCCGACCCTAAAGAGGTGCGGCGCAAGCGTGAGGCTGAGGGCAAGCGGATGAAAAAAGGTGGTGGCGACGCAGCGGTTGAGGCTAAAGACGCAGCAGCAGAGGCTAAAAAGGTATAGCCTCTATGTTTTTTTGTGTATTTATCGTAGGTGGCGGGTCATTCGCGTTCATTTCATCACTATTTATATCATCGCCATGCATACCTGGTGCATAAGCCGAGTCATCAATTCTCACAAGCTGTGTACGGTCAAAGTACAGGGTAATACGTGATTGCTTTACCGCTTTATTACCGGGTTTTAAGTAAAAAATATAATCCCAGCGATCTTCATGGAAGGGATCTTTAAGCAGCGGTGTACCGAGTAAAAATATAACCTGCTTGCGGGTCATGCCGACTTTTAACGTCGCCAATGTCTCGGGCTTTATTTTATTGCCCTGTTGAATATCAATGCGGTGAGGTGAACAGGCGCTAAGGCTTAAGCCCAGGCTGAATACTAAACAGGTAATAAAGATAAGTTTCTTATACATAGCTTAATGATACGACTTATATTCGAGTATAATGGGGCGCAAATAATAACTCATATCCCCCTCAAAAACAGCAGGAGTTTCACTTGACGACCTCTGATATTAAGAAAGCAGGCCTAAAAGTAACCTTACCCCGTATGAAAATACTGGAGTTGCTTGAATCCTGCAAGCTGCGCCACCAAAGCGCAGAAGACATCTATAAGGCCTTACTCGATCAGGGCGAAGAAATCGGCCTGGCCACGGTATACCGTGTTCTAACTCAATTTGAAGGTGCCGGTCTGGTTACGCGGCATCACTTTGAAGGTGGACAGGCCGTGTTCGAATTAAATGAGGGTGAACATCACGATCATTTAGTTTGTGTGAGCTGTGGAAAAGTCATTGAGTTTGTCGATGACGTGATTGAACGGCATCAAAATGAAATTGCACAAAAAAATGACTTTAAGATCACCGAGCATAGTTTAATTATTTATGGCCACTGCAAGAGCTGCCAATAATAAATTCGCTTATTATCAAAGCGCTTAAATCGTCTGAATCTTATGGTCTGCTCAGCTAAGCCTGGTATGCAATTTTCACTTAATCTACTTAGTGTTAATAGAGTAAATGCAAAAAACAAAAAATAGATCAGATATCACCAAGCAATATTCATTTGATGAATACATGCAAAAGATAACCGCCTATTGTGGTTCTGATGAAAAACTACAGCGTGCCTGTCAGTTAATATGGAATTTACCTGTAGAAGATGCCGAGTTGCCGAGTGGTTTAGAGGTAGCCTTAATTCTCGCCGAGTTGAGTGTAGATAAAACGACTTTAATCGTTACACTTCTGGGTGACTTTCGTCTCAACCAATCTGAGTTTATTGAAAATCTGTCAGCTGATTTTGGTGATGAGGTTTATCACCTGGTTAAAAAAGTACGCTGGCTGCACGATTTTCATTTTGAAGACTTAACAGAAGATTCACCAGAACAGACAGAGCGCCTAAGGCGCATGCTGTTATCAATGATAGATGATGTTCGGGTGATGTTAATTAAACTTGCCTACAGAGTGCAACGTTTAAGAATGATGGCAGGACATGACACAGAACGACGTCGCCTGATCGCCCGCGAAACATTAGAAATATTTACACCGCTTGCCAATCGTTTAGGTATTGGTCAACTCAAATGGGAAATGGAAGATCTTTCTTTCAGATTCCTCGAGCCACTAACCTATAAACGCATTGCAAAATTATTAGAAGAACGCAGAGAAGAGCGTGAGGCCTATATTGCTGATGCCGTAAGTGATATTAAATCAATGCTCAAAGAATCGGGTGTTGATGCAGAAACCTATGGTCGTCCCAAACACATTTACAGTATTTGGAAAAAGATGACGGCTAAGAAAAAAGAATTTGAAGAACTTTTTGATGTCCGCGCTATTCGTATAACCGTAAAAACGGTTGCAGATTGTTACACCGCATTGGGCTTAGTGCATGGCCGGTGGAGACACATCGCTCAGGAATTTGATGATTATATTGCAAATCCAAAAGAGAATGGATACAAATCCTTGCATACAGCGGTTTATGGGCCGGGTGGAAAGCCTCTCGAAATTCAAATTCGTACACAAGAAATGCATGAATTTGCAGAGTATGGTGTGGCTGCACACTGGCGATATAAAGAAGGTGGTGTAGGCGACCGTAGTCTTGAAAAAGGTATTGCATCACTACGCAAATTACTTGATCCCAATGAAACGAAAGATGATGAATTAATTGATAGCTTTCATACCGAGTTATTTCAAGATCGTGTATTTGTATTAACGCCGAAAGGCAAAATAATGGATTTGCCGCATGGTGCAACGCCGCTGGATTTTGCTTACATAGTGCACACAGAAATTGGCCATAAATGTCGAGGCGCAAAAATTAATGGGCGTATTGCGCCATTAAGTTATGAACTAAAGAATGGCGAACAGGTTGATATTTTAACAAGTAATACAGCGGCACCCAGTCGAGACTGGATGAACCCAAATTTGGGTTATTTAAAAACTAAACGTGCGCGCGCAAAAGTAAAAACATGGTTTAAGCAGCAAGATTATGAAATCAATAAGGTAGATGGAAAAGCGAGTTACGAGCGAGAGTTAAACCGTCAGGCATTACATAATGTCTCACAGAAAATACTCCTCAAGCATTACCAACTAGAATCCGTTGATGATTTTTACGCCTCTATAGGACGGGGTGATATTACGCCGGGACAATTGTCGAATACCATCCATGATCTTTTTGCCAGGCAAAATGACTCCATTCCTGTCAATGCCAGAAAAACACCGGTTAATAAAAAGTTTACCAAAGGTGATGATGTTCGTATTAGAGGCGTCGCCAATTTATTAACCACTATAGGTAATTGCTGTAAACCAGTGCCGGGCGATCAAATCATTGGGTTTATTACCCGAGGTCAGGGCGTAACGGTGCATCGTAGGGACTGCGTTAATATAATTAATATGGAAGAAGGGAATCGTGGGCGATTGATTGAGGCCGACTGGGGGCAGAATCTGGATAAGGCCTATACCGTTTCAATTTATATTGAAGCCTTTGACCGACAAGGCCTGTTACGTGATGTGAGTAAAGTGTTAAGCGATGAAAAAGTTGATGTTATTGGCGTGAATACCTTATCCAATAAAAATGATCAAACAGCGGAGATGACCATTACCGCAGAAATTGGTGACCTGAGTCAGTTGGGTCGGGTTATGGACAAAGTTAATCAGTTGCAAAACGTGATAAGTGTTAGTCGCAGCCATAGCTAATATGTACAGATTTATGATCTTTATCATATGTTCTTATAGCTGGTGTTTATTATTCCGGCTGCATCTGTAATAGTTCGGTTATAGATTTATTAATATATTCTATGTCCTTTTAATGTCCATATTATATGCGATTATTAATAAATGAGAATTATATCTAAAGATAATACGGATGCTGCCGCTGCATAGTGGATGGTTATAATTTAGATACTCAGTTTTTTAATTGATAAAAAGGCAGCAACATTGGCTAATAAAAGATTAGTATTATCTATGCTTTTTAAGCGTTCGCTAATCTACCTATTGATATTAATTACCATAGGTATGGTATTGTATTGCATAAAATATACAGCCCAAAATCAAAGCGTTGATTATATTGCCCTGGCCAGCGAATCATTAATTGCCTTAATGACACTGGGCATAACCTGCCTTATATTGAAACAGGGTAAGTCACACTCTGTTATCAATATTTTTCTTATTGGTTTTAGCTGTCTTTATTTCTCCTTATTAATTAATTCCCTGGATGAAATTTTTGTAATTTCCGGCCTGTTTAAAAATATGGGTAAAAACCTGATGCAGGCAATAGCCTATATTTTAATATTTATAGGCGTCTTCAAATGGCTGCAACTTAATAAAATAACGCAGAAAAAATTATCCCGGCTATCAAATACAGATGCACTAACCGGCCTGCTTAATCGGCGGTCTTTTATTGAAAAATCCAATGAAGAATTTGAGCGTTCAATTCGTTATAACAGGCCGCTGTCGTTAATGATGATCGATATTGATTTTTTTAAATTGGTAAATGATCGATATGGGCATTTGGCAGGGGATATGGTGCTGCAAAAAATTTCAGTTGAGATCGCATTGCAATTAAGAAAAAATGATATTTTTTGTCGCTGGGGAGGGGAAGAATTTATTTTGCTTATTCCAGAGTCAGATAATAGTAATGGTCAATTCCTCAGTGAAAAAATTAGACGCTCAATAGAGAAAAAGCCTATCGAATTACCATCGGGTGAAATGGTAGATATAAAAATAAGCATTGGTTGCACTTCTATTCGCGATAATGATAATTCAGTAGAGGCATTGATAGAAAGAGCTGATCGTGCACTTTATATGTCTAAGGAAGCAGGCAGAAACAGGGTTTCTTTTTTATAACCTGCAGTACCAATATATTATACATTTGAGATTTTTATGTTGATAAAAATAATTCGCCAACTGGATCGATTTGCAGATACTTCAAAATACTGGTTAGCCTATATCGTTTTGGGTATTTCAGCCCTGCTAGTTGCATTATTATATCAATATGCCTTTGATGAATGGCCCTGTGTATTGTGTATACATATACGCCTGTGGTTTAGCTTGTTTGTTCTTGTGGCTATTGCGGGCCTGCTATTACGTAAATATAAAATATTAAGTTTATTTACACATCTGGCAAGTGTATTAGTGGCTGCAGGTTTAACCGAACGTAGTTATATGTTGCTAGGTACCGAACGTGGTTTTGTATTTGGTGACTGTGGGTTTAGTACGGGGTTGCCAGCCTGGTTTGCGGTAGAAAACTGGATGCCGTGGTTGTACAAAGTGGAAGCGTCCTGTGGCTACACGCCAGAGCTTTTTTTAGGCATAACAATGGCGCAGGCGTTAATGGTAATCTCGATTAGTTTGCTGTTATTGAGTGCTGCTGTGTTGATTGTTAAGCTGATAAAGAGCAAATACTAATAGAAAAATAAAAAGCCAACTGACGATCGCTAGCTTTTTATTAAGGATTGTGGATTTCTAGCTGGCAATGTTCTGGTCGTGGGCCGATAGCATAAGAATAAGTGCTTGTGCATGTTCAGCTGCTTTTTTGCCTATATCGGTTAGGTAACCGCCGTCTACCTGAGTAACCAGCCCTTTCTCGAATAAGCGTTCTACCGCTTCGATTTTCTTTTCGCTGGCTGTTGAATGTACCTTAAGACCCTGATTCGTTGTATCCAGACTGTATTGGACTAATATGTTGAGTTCGGCCATTTGCTTGCTGTTGTAATGCATCATTCACCTTTACGCTTCATTTGCCTTTCTAAGATCATAATATAACCCCGTACGCATTGCACGGATGTTTTTTTAGCCTCTAAATGGGGCTCTAAATTATATATATTTAACGATAATTTACTCCTATATCAGGAAGTTTACGCGCATTGATGTAACATATCGCCATGTTAATCATATCTAATAATGTCAGTATCGCAGATAAAGAAATAGATCTAAGTGCCATTCGTGCACAAGGTGCGGGTGGGCAAAACGTAAACAAAGTTTCCAGTGCCATACATTTACGCTTTGATATTAAGGCTTCATCGTTACCCGAGTATTATAAACAGCGCTTACTCAGCCTAAATGATAAGCGCATAACAAAAGATGGCATCATCGTTATAAAGGCCCAAAAATATAGAACTCAGGAAAAAAACAGGGATGATGCGCTAGCCCGCCTGCAGGAAATGATACAAGGTGTTAGCAGGGTACAAAGAGCACGCATAGCGACTAAGCCATCTCGCTCTGCCAAAACGCGCAGGGTAGATAGTAAAACCAGGCGCGGACTATCTAAGCAGCTGCGCGGGAAGGTGAATGCTACAGATTAAAGGCTTTAAAGATAAGATTAAGCTGCTTGATGTAAAGTTATTTACATTTGATTCAAATACTTAGGTAATCAACGGATAACTTAAAGGGATTTATTAGCTATTGCTGGTAAATATCAATAATCATTGCTATATATAAATGATTGATATTATTAACAGACAAAACTAACCTATTTGGGTAATGGTCAATAGCCTTAAATTTGATGATAATACCGACAGTGTTTCGTAACAAAAATTTCATTAGCATCCAGGTCTGGGATGTTGCTGAAAGATACTTACGTTAAACGATTAAAATAATAAATGAAAACACGCTTTAGGTTGTATAAATGAAAGAAGAAAATCAACGAGAGTACTACAGGCTCTCATATCCAGACTCACATCGCCCCTCATTAGTGATCGACGTAGATAATTACGAAATTGCAGATGTCTCTGAATATGGTATGAAAGTTAAGATAGATAGTGATCCTGCCTTTATGGTAGCTGACAGCATTATCGCCACTATAGCTTTTCCCGATGGTAAGGAATTTGATTTAAGTGGTGAAGTCGTACGTATTCACGAAGATTATGCAGGCCTAAAGCTGGAAACCCCATTGCCTTTGAGTGTTATTAGAGAAGAATCCCTCTTCTTAATGAATAATTACTCAATGAAAAGCTAGT